>NZ_JBUESO010000001.1:0-859254 GCF_055502545.1 Bacillus sp. CZDM1
GTGAAGGGAGTCGAACCCCCACGCCTTGCGGCGCCAGATCCTAAGTCTGGTGCGTCTGCCAATTCCGCCACACCCGCATGTATTTAAAACTAAAATAGAAAACTAAGTTGCTAATTTCGCCACGTCGTAGCGGCGACATTGATAATCTTACAACGAATTACGACAAAAATCAACACTAATTTTTAATGATTTTTTTAGAAGTGAAAAATACTAATAAATTAGCCAATCCCAGCAGTAAATCCTTCAAAGAATTTGTACCAAATAAAAAATAAAATGGTTTAGAACCTTTTTAATGGGAAAAAATACAATATGATTCATTCCCAAAAAAAGGAGATGATGTACCTTGAGTTATATCCAGAAAAAAGATGCTGACAAAATTCTTACAAATCAGGAAAACCAGGATGAAAACTCAAGTAACGGTGAAAAATCACCTGAATTTGATGTTTTTGGAACAGCACTTAATAACCTGCACAGTCCTTTTGAATTTTAAAAACCCATAGTATAAAAGAGATCATCCTCTTTTATACTATGGGTTTTTACTTACCTTTTTATCGCCTTTAAAACAATGGCTTCTCCAACAAAAGAATCAACTTTATCATCCTCAATCAGAATTCTAAATTTATGTTTGATTTCTTTTGATGATTTAAGAATCAATTGCGTTAAATGACTCTTTTCAGGTTCCGGCAGCTTCATGTTCGCACACCATGGTTCAAAACGAAAAGTCTTCTCAAATCGGTGCCATTCAAATATTTCCAAACCACTTTCCTCAAGCTTTTGGATCCATTCGGATTTTTTCCAAGCACGATAATGGCTATAATCCCGTAACTTTTCAATCGAATTATAGAATTGATCGTATTCTTTATTCTCTGGAACTACATTATCATCAAGTAAGAATTGTCCTTTCGGCTTTAATACTCGATGTACTTCCTTTATGAATGAATCCACATGAGGGAAATGATGTGGCGCAATTCTACAGGTAACAATATCAAATGATTCATCCGTAAATGGCAGTTGCTCGGCATCACCTTGGATAAATTCAACATTTTGATGCCCATTATCTTTAATGAAATTCTCAGCCGCTGCCAGCATTTCTGCAGTAAGATCGACTGCTGTTACCTTTTTAACCAATGGTGCAAATGCATTGGCTGTATGTCCGCCGCCAGTTGCAATATCAAGCAGAACTTCCTGACCATTTAGTTTGGCCATTTCCACCATTTTTGCTAAGTCTTTTCCATCCTTATGAATGGGACTGGAAACGTAAGAGTTTGCATTTTTCCCAAATTGCTGCTGAACGTCTTTTTTAATATCCATACTGAATCACCTCTTAATTCTAATTTATTCTAATCAATCGATAATTAAAATTACAAGGTTTTTATGATTCATCATAAGAAAAACTTATAAGACTTTACAATTCACATTCTAGAACAACAGGGCAATGATCACTGCCCATTATTTCACAATGAATATCTGCAGAAATTAAAGAGTCACGAAGTTTTTCGGAGACAATAAAATAATCAATCCGCCAGCCAATATTCCGCTCACGAACCTTGGCCATGTAACTCCACCACGAATAAGCGCCTTCTTTTTCCGGATAAAAATGGCGGTAGCTATCTACAAATCCTGACTCCAGCAGGGAAGTCATTTTTCCGCGTTCCTCCACTGTAAAACCAGAATTACCTAAATTAGATTTTGGATTTCTCAAGTCAATTTCCTTATGAGCCACGTTTAGATCTCCACATAAAACTACAGGCTTAACCTGGTCTAAATCTTTTAAATGTTTGATGATTCTGTCTTCCCAATCTAATCGAAAGCCTAGTCTAGCTAAATCTCTTTGAGAGTTCGGTGTATAAACATTTACAAGATAAAAATCCTCAAACTCTAATGTAAGAATTCGACCTTCATCCTGTGAATCTTCATTTCCTAAACCATAAGTGACTGAAATTGGTTCTTTCTTTGTAAAAACCGCCGTTCCTGAATATCCCTTTTTAACTGCGTAATTCCAATATTGATGATACCCCTCTAGTTCAAGAGTAATTTGACCTTCTTGTAATTTTGTCTCCTGGACACAAAAAATATCTGCATTAACATTATTAAAATAATCTAAAAAGCCTTTATTTACACAGGCTCGAAGCCCATTGACGTTCCAAGATACTAGTTTCATAGTGAATTTCTTCTCCCTTACAGCCTTTTTTCTATTAGTTTTGTCTGTCACGTATTTTAACATAAAACAAGGCAACCCGCAGTTGCCTTGTTTTATGGTATTAAATATTGTTTTGTTAATTGTGTGGAAAATAACTGAGAGGCAGGCACAATTTCGATGTTACGTTGTTTAAATTCTTCCATTGATTGATAAATACCTACTGAACATACCTTTCCTGTTACCCCAACATGTCCAATGGCAATTCCACTTCCAGTAAATTCAGTTATTTTAGCCAATCTTTTCATCTGTTTTCTCACATGGCTTAAGGAGGATATATCATCTAGGAAGACATCTCTTTTTAAAAGTGGCACATTCATTTCCTCTGTAACCTTTGGAAACTTTGATTTAGAGCTTGTACCACTGTCGATAATATACAACTTCTTTTCCTTTGCAACTTCTACGATCGCTCTTACGATTTCCTCATCCTCAACAGCTAGTGAACCCATATGGTTGTTCAGCCCAACTGCATAGGGAACGGACTTTAATGCATCCTCCACCCTTTGCTTCACTTCTTTCGGTGAAAGATCTACCGTAATGGGTTTCGGACCGAGCCACGAACGCTTTCCTCTTTTTGGCTGCATCGGTAAGTGAACGATGACCTCAAAGCCGTTTTTATGAGCCCATTTTGCATGTTTCGCTGAATGCTCTGTAAAAGGCATTACTGCGGCTGTGATGGGGATGTCTCCTTCAAGAAAATCTCTCACTCCACCTATACCGCCGCCAAAATCATCAATTACAATCGCTGCCTTAAACTGCCTTTGGTCATTTTTTTCAGCTGATGCTGGACTAAGTAAGGATAGCAACAGAAAAGGGATAATAAACAGTGCAAATCTTTTCATAAAAACCCCCATATTGATGTTTTTAAGTTAATTTGCCCTGAGAGATTGGATTCATTCTTGCGTTTTGAATATACGAAAAAAGAGCCCAATTGCTCGGCTCCGTTTCGTACATTCTATTCTTCGTCGTATACTTCCACTTTTTCCATAACATCACCATTACGCATTGCTTTTGCCGCTTCAAGTCCAGAAGTTACTTTACCGAAAACAGTGTGAACACCATTTAAATGCGGCTGTGACTCATGAACGATAAAGAATTGGCTTCCGCCTGTATCTTTACCAGCATGCGCCATAGAAAGAGAACCTGGTACGTGTGTGTGTGGATTTCCTTGTGTTTCACATTTAATTGTGTAACCAGGGCCACCTGTTCCAGTTCCAGTTGGGCAACCACCTTGGCTTACAAATCCAGGTATAACGCGGTGAAAATTCAACCCATTGTAAAAACCTTCTTTTGCTAACTTTTCAAAGTTTGCAACAGTACCAGGTGCTTCGTTTGGATATAATTCGAATTCAATTTTTTCTCCGTTTTGCATTTGAATGTGTCCTTTTTTAGTCACTATGAACATCTCCTTTATGTAAAAAATCATTTTTATCATACACTTTTCCTAACAGAAAAGAAAGTTTCATGGATTAAATCCTCAATATTGTGGTATTATAACAGTACCCCTTCCGAACATTCGCTTGTTGCGGGACACTTAACCACTGTACGGACGGAAGGGGTACGTAGTGTCGTTGGTAGCGGCATTACAAGAAGCCAAGACCTAAGGTCTTGGCTTTTTTAATGTTCTTTATTTGTTAATTGATAAAACAAAAAAATAAATGAAAAGAAAACCAGATAGCCATAAAAGCTATAGATATGCTTCCACTCAACAGAATGCTCGAACAGACCAAAAAGTTCAGAAAACCTTTCAAATATCGGCATCAGTAAGCTTAGAAATAAAATAATTCCAACCTTCCCCCATTTAGTAACCTTTTTCATCATCATTAAGTAAATCAGAACAAGAATTGGCAGTCCTACAAAGGTGAAGGCAACATTAAACGACAACACCTCAGGAAATGGCCGAATTGGGAACATGTACATTTTCTTGCCAACAAAGTAAAGATCTAAGGAAGTACCCAGCAAAATTGCCAATATGACTACAGGGCCATATTCTTTAATTAAAAATGGTAATGACTTTTTTTGCCAAGGCGGCAAGTTCAAGCCTTTCAAGCGTTTTACAGTATTCATATTCAATCTCCCCATTAATTTGTGTTTCATTAAGCTCCGAGAGATAGTCAGCTATCTGCCAATCATTAAACCAATCTCCCTTTTCCGCATCTTGGTGAAGAACATTTTTCCACGCATTCGTTAAATTTGGACTATATATTTTTCTTGCTCCCCATCTAAGCTTGCAGGCATTTAAGCGAAGCTGATAGGGAATTCCAGGAATTCCCTCATTAACATTATTAAAAATATGCGGCCAATAATCTTTTCTAGACCCTGTATGGCGGTGTACTTTTGCCCATTGTACAAATAATTCCTTTTTCTGAAAAAGTACATTATATAATCTTTTTCCTAAAAGAATACGCTCATGTAAGGATTGAAACTGATGGAGTGTTTGCCCGGCAAGGCTCTTTTTTCGATAGGGAAACAAAATATGATTAAATGAGAGCACATCCTGAAGCTTAAACTCCATCGTTGTTAGTACAGCCTTCTGGTAGATGGGGTTTTGGATCACCCTTTTTTCCAAATAATTTTGTTCATTAATGATAAGAGCCATTGTGAGAATATAGGTGTCAGGTACCCTCCAAAAGTGATTCCAAATCGTCTCCATAAAGGTAGATATGTTCAAATAAGACAACAAATAAAATAAAGGTTTCTTTCTTTTTATGCTTTCACTGTATAGTAAAAATTGTGGATAAGCGTCTTGAAAAATCAGCCAATTTCCGCGTTCCAAAAAGGTGAAAAAGTCATTCCTTTCTTTATTCGTAAGCAGGCGTGTGAGGAAATCACCCTTTAAATCGGTCATGTTCCAGCCGCCATTTCTAGATACCATATGTCCTAAAAATGCCCAATGGATTTCGGGATGTTTTTGATAAACATCAAAATAGGCCTTAGTCCTTGTCACATTATTCAGGTTCAGTTCACTTGTGTACTTTCTGATTTTTTCTAAAAGGCATTGTTCCTCTTTTGTTAATGTATTGGAGTCAATTACTGTACCCTTTTTCATTTTTACCTTTAATTCGTCCTTAATGGTTTCAATCGGAGTTTTTTCTCTGCTTCTGATAAAAAAAATAATCATAACCTCCCTCGAGAATTCTCTGTCTACTTACTGAATATGTATAGATGAGAATATTCAATTGGGAGAGGATGAACGGTTAGCGATGATCAATACAAGTAAAGGCATTGACTGGCTTGTTGAAATGCTTAGAAGGGATCAGTCTCCCGATGGCTCCTGGAATTATCCATTTGAAACTGGATTATCGACAGATGCCTATATGATCATTTTATTACGGACAATGGAAATAAATGATGAAGAATTAATTAAAGGGCTGGCTGAGAGGATATTACAGAGTCAAGAAAAGAATGGTGCATGGAAGCTTTTTTATGATGAAGTGTCTGGTAATCTCACTGCCACCGTAGAATCCTATTATGCACTCCTATATTCTGGATACTTTGAAAAGCAGGATAAACGGCTTAGTGCTGCAAAAAAATTTATTTTATCCAAGGGCGGTTTGGATGAAGTTAGTATGTTTACAAAAGTGATGTTATCCATAACAGGGCAAATGAAATGGCCATCCTTCTCCCCCCTTCCGATAGAGATAATCCTTTTACCACTCAATTTTCCAATCAATTTCTATTCCTTTTCTCTTTACGGCAGGGCAAATCTGACCCCCTTGCTTATTCTCACTGATAAGAAATTTACGACAACAACGAAAAAGAGTCCTGACCTTTCCGATATCCGTGTAGGCCGGGATAATTCTGATACCTGGGTTCGTTCGGAGGAAATGCGTTCCCTTTTCTCTTTTATTGAAAAAGGGGTTAAGGATTTAATAGGGTTGCCCCCACAGCTTCATAAGCTGGCACTGCAGCGGGCTAAAAAATATATGCTCGACCACATAGAAACAGATGGGACGTTTTACAGCTACTACAGCTCCACCTTCTTAATGATTTTCGCCCTCCTCGCATCTGGATATAAGAAAAACGCCCCTGTTATTACAGCGGCTATTGATGGTATAAAAGCAATGAGAACGACCATTAACGGACTTCCGCATATGCAATACACGACGGCAAATGTGTGGAATACCTCGTTAATTGGCTACGCACTGCAAGAAGCAGGAATTTCACCAGAGGATTCAATGGTTTTGAAAGCTAATCAATATTTACTATCACGGCAGCACGACAAATTCGGAGATTGGGTGATTCATAATCCTAACAGTTTGCCAGGAGGGTGGGGCTTTTCAGATATTAATACGATCAATCCAGATGTCGATGATACAACTGCATCTTTGAGGTCAATTTCTAGAATAAATTCTTCCGATACGTGGAATCGGGGGATTAACTGGTTACTTTCCATGCAAAACGACGACGGTGGCTGGGCTGCTTTTGAGAAAAATACCGATACCAAGATTTTTGAATTTCTACCTATTGAGAAGGCTCAGTTTATCCTAACTGATCCATCATGCCCAGATATAACAGGCCGTACTCTAGAGTTTTTTGGTAACTATACCAATTTATCAAGAGACCATCAAAGTATTAAAAAGGGAGTTAAATGGCTGCTAGATCATCAAGAATGGGATGGTTCTTGGTATGGAAGATGGGGTATTTGTTATATTTACGGTACCTGGGGCGCGGTAACTGGTTTAGCAGGTGTTGGGGTTCCTGCTCGTGATGCTTCGATTCAAAAAGCAATACAATGGCTGCATCGTATTCAGAACGCTGATGGCGGCTGGGGTGAATCCTGTTATAGTGACGGTAACCAATCCTATAAACCACTTGGAACCAGCACCTTAACTCATACCTCCTGGGCACTAGACACATTAATAAGCGTTTCAGAAAAACCCACTGCTGAAATCCGCAAAGGTATTTCTTATTTGATGAAGAACCTAGACAAAGAAGATTGGACTACTGCGTATCCAAAAGGACAAGGAATGGCCGGGGCTTTTTATTTACATTATCACAGCTACCGCTATATTTTTCCTTTGCTTGCCTTGGCACATTATCGTAAAAAGTTCGAAAAATAACTCGACGGGACTCGTATGGTCCGTCGAGTTTTTGTTCATCGCTGAAATATTTGATTTAACGCTGATAAATCGAAATATATATAAATTTTTTAAAATTACTCTATTATTTCCTTTAGTCCGATATAGATTTCTACGATTTCTTCCACTTTCATTCTTACTAAGCCGCTGGATGATGGTGCGACAAAATCAATTGTTCCGGGGACGACTGCTTTCTCCTGCCTCCCCCACGGAACATTTTTCATACCGCTGTATTCCTGATAAACTCCCTTACCAACGAAACAGACTACCCTCGGCTTTAGCAGCTCAATTTTATTCCTAAGTATTTCTTTGCCCTCTTTATATTCTTCCTTTGTAATCTCATCTGCAGCTTTCGTAGGTCTAGCTACAATATTGGTAATCCCCATCCCTAAATCTAATAGCCTAGCATCTTCAGCAGCCTCGAATTTCCGAGGAGTCAAACCTGCATCATGTAAAATGCGCCAAAACCGATTATTGGGATTGGCAAAATGATGCCCCGTTTCACTTGAACGAATACTCGGATTAAATCCCACGAATAGAATCTTTAAATTCTCTTTTATATGATCATTTACTAACTTCAACATAGTAACCTCTATTCAATATTAATGACCCTATTTTACTAAAACCTCTTCATTTTTCATAATGTCCGACCGAGGTGATGGCTGTCGCTAGTAATCCAACAATCGAAACAATTAATAACGAATATAGTAATCTAGGCTCCCGAAGCAGCAACAGACTCGAGATAATAATCACAGTATCAATTGCATAAGCAATGATCCCTACGTTAACCTTTGTCCATTTTGCAATCAGTAGAGCCAGTAAATCCATTCCGCCTGGACTTATCTGATTCCTTAACATCGTCCCTACCCCAATTCCAACGATAGTACCACCAATAATCACAGAACTGATAATGGGTAAATGAAATACATTTTTTAAAGGCATTAAGATTTCAATCATGAAGCCTGAGAAAAAAGCCCCGATTAATCCGTAAGTAAAGTAGTTTATATCAGACTTATACGCTAGTAAGTAAACAGGAATATTCAAAAAAATAAACGTCAACCCAATACTAAAATGCCATAGATAGTTAAATAAAATACTAATCCCAAACATTCCGCCATTAATAAGATGGAAGGGTAAAATAAATCCGTTCACCCCAACCCCAATCATCGTACTTCCAAATCCGATAACCGCCAATTTTTTAAGCATGATCCCCATCCCTTGTCCAAAGATCTATATAACCACTTATATGTGGCTACAAGGGAGTTCATTCTTAACAAAAAGGCACATTACTTTAAGCAGTTGCTATACGTTTTGATTTTCGGACATGTTTGAACAAGGAAACCGCTAGCGTTAAAAAAGGTAAAATCCATAAAAATAATGCATAGGGCAAATACTCCAAGATCGGGATTCCGACTATGGTACTGCACATAATTGCCAATACACTCCAAGGCACCATCCCCGGAAAAAGCATGGTGGTATCACCCATCACTCTTGCCAATTCCTCTTTCCCATATTTACTTGACCAATGAGGTAAAAAGGACCTTCCCGTCAGGATAATTGGCAGCGTTTGATTGGCGGCAATAAAACTGATTAACAGAGTGGCTAGCAAGGTTTTAAACGTGTCTCCTGTTAAAGAAGTTGAACGTTGCAGCCATTTATCAAGATATGGCTGAATGACGTTCAGTTCCTCCAATAGACCATTATAGGCACCCGCTAAGGCAAGAAAAAGCAATAGTTCGTACATATGAAGAAAGCCCCCGCCTACACCTTCAATTCCATTCCAAAAAGCGAGAGCTATTTCTACTAGAGCAACACCTTCAATCAACGAAATGATAGCTGCAGAAATGATACTTGTTAGAAAGGCATAAATAATACTAACTCGAAACAGAACTAAGAGTAGTAAAATGATGGGTGGTAGAAACTTTAACAACGATAGTTCACTCCATCGTAATGGCTCTAAATGATGTACTTTTACTTCAGAAAAGAAATCGAAACTTCCGTAAAAAAGAAAAGACACTGCCACAGCGATGAATGTAGTAAATAACATCGCATTCCATTGTTTTTTTACTGGTAATTCAATTGTATGTGCTAGCAGCTGATGAGCACTCGAAAATGGAGAGGTTCGATCACCGACAAACGCCCCAGAAACCAATGCTCCTGCTACAATCTCAGCCTGCAGATTTAAAACTACAGCTGTCCCCAATATAGGAATACCAATCGCACTAAGTGTTCCAACCGTTGTTCCAAGTAGCATAGAAAAAACCAACGCAGCGACAAATGTTAAAACATAAAAATAATGCGGATTAATAAAATTTAGAGCGATTTTGACCATTTGATCTATCGTTCCTGAAAGATACCAGGACGGGAGTAAAAAACTAACTAGGAATAGAATTAATATTACAATCCTAGTCTTATAAACCCCTCTGATACTTATCAGGAGAATTTGTTTAACACCCTGCTTATTCTGTTTTGAAAGATAGACTAGAATAAGAAAACCTGGAAGAAACCCAATTACTAGAGGCCGATGAAATATAACGGACCATATTACACCTGTAAGTGTAACGGTAAGGAGAAGAATTAATTGTTTCAAAGAAAATCTTTTCATTTTGGACGGACCAACCTTAACATTTTAATAAATCTAATTATAATGATTGCTGTATCTTTCGAAAAGCAAAAAAATTAGAGCCGAGAAATACGGCTCCATTCGAATTAATAGGTGTTATAAATATTCTCGCATTCTTCACCTGTTGGCTGATAGAAACAATGCAGTTTGAATCGTCCAACATGAGGCTGATTGCAGGGAAAGAAATTCGCAGATTTAACTTTTTAAGATATCCTCAATCCTATTCAATTCTTCATCAGAGAAGGAAAGGTTTTTCAAAGCAGCTACATTCTCTTCTATCTGACTTACCCTGCTGGCACCGATTAAAGCGGATGTTACCCTGCCTTCCCTAAGAACCCACGCAAGAGCCATCTGTGCTAGGTTTTGTCCGCGGTCAACCGCAACCTCATTCAGCTTTTTCACAACATTTACTATATCTTCTGTCACTTGATCTTTACTTAAAAAGCTTTGTGTTTTTGCCGCTCGGGAATCAGTTGGGATTCCATTTATATATTTATTCGTTAACAAGCCCTGCGCCAGCGGACAAAATGCAATCGAGCCTACTCCATTTTCTTGTAGTACATCCTGCAATCCATTTTCTATCCAGCGATTTAACATTGAATAGCTTGGTTGATGGATAACAAGTGGAGTTCCTAATCTATTTAAGATTTTTACCGCTTCCTGTGTTTGCTCCGCACTATAGTTTGAAATACCAACATACAATGCTTTACCTTGGCGGACAATTGAATCTAGTGCGCCCATCGTTTCTTCAAGTGGAGTATTAGGGTCTGGACGATGAGAATAAAATATATCAACATAGTCTAGTCCCATTCGATTTAAACTTTGATCTAGACTAGAAATAAGGTATTTTCTTGAACCCCAGTCCCCGTACGGTCCTGGCCACATTGTATAACCAGCCTTCGTGGAAATAATCATCTCATCTCGGTAAGGTGCAAAATCACTTTTTATCATTTTGCCAAACATTTCTTCTGCGGACCCAGGCGGCGGCCCATAATTGTTTGCAAGGTCAAAGTGAGTAATTCCTAAATCAAATGCTCTTCTAAGCATTGAAGCGCCATTCTCATATGTATCCACTCCGCCAAAATTATGCCATAGCCCTAATGATATTGCTGGCAATTGTAAGCCAGATCGACCGCTTCTATTGTATTTCATTGTTCCATAACGAGACTCATCCGCTAGATAAACCATTTTATTCCTCCTCTTTTGCTTTCATTTCCATTATAAACGCTAACAAAATATTCCCCAAGAGAGAACTTCTCTTGAGGATTCACTGTGAACTTAAACGACATCATCCAGTTGTTTATATAAATGTTCCCTTTCTATTTCCAGCTGCTCTAATTCGGTGTATTGTTTTTGAAGCATTTCCAAATCTATCCCTGATTCCATCCTCTGCTTCAATGTGTAAATGAGGCCTTCTAACTCCTCAAGCTTTTGTTCAATCTCTACAGCTTTGTTGGTGACTGCCGTTGCTTTAAAAGGCTTTTCATTCTTTATTGGTGTTATTTTTTTAGGTGGTGTTGGCTGTGAAACCTTTCCTGCATTTAGCTTTCCTTTTGCCCAGTCATAGTTTCCGTCAAAGAAATAAACAGTTCCGTCCTGAAGCCAATAAATTTTAGTAAACAATTTATTGAGAAAATAACGGTCATGAGATACTGCCAAAATGGTGCCGTTAAATTGTTCTAATGCCTCTTCTAAAACCTCACACGAATCAATATCCAAGTGGTTAGTCGGTTCATCCAGCACGAGAAGATTAATATCCTGATACATCAGCTGAGCAAGGCGCAATCGCATTCTTTCGCCGCCGCTCAATTGATTGACCTTTCGAAATACCGCTGGTCCGTAAAATAAAAATCGCGCTAGAATATGTCTTGCTTCCCCCTCATTAACGGTTACTTCAGACCGAAATACATCAATTACCCGTTCCTCTCCAATGGTATGGAAGACATGCTGTGATAAATAGCCGATTTTCACATTACTACCAATCTTAACAATTCCCATGTCACTTTCACATTCACCTAGAATCATCTTTAACAGCGTCGATTTCCCTGTTCCGTTTTCACCAACAATCGCGGTCCGATCCTTGTACTGAACAAGCATATTTACTTTCTCAAACAAAGTCCGGCTGCCAAAGCTTTTTGAGACACCCTCTAATTGGATAACATCCTTTCCGCTCCGGTCATTGGCTTCAAAATCAATCGCCATTTTCTTCACATCAAGCTTCGGACGGTCAAGTTTCTCGATCCGATCCAGTGCCCTCTGCATATTCGTAGCCCGTTTATGAAGTGCTGCGCTAGGTGGATTGGCACGATTTGCCCATTCACGAAGACGCTTAATTGCCTCCTTCATTTTTTTGATTTTTCGCTGCTGCTCCTGATATTCCTGGAACTCCCTTAGCATTCGCTCTTCCTTCTCTTTTACAAACCCGCTAAAGTTTGTATGGTAAAGCACAATTTCGCCATCCTCCATGTCGAGAACTTTGGTTACGACCTCATCTAAAAAGTAGCGGTCATGAGAAATGAGGATAATTGTCCCTAAATATTCCTTAAGGAATGTCCCAAGCCACTCAATTGCCATTAAGTCTAAATGGTTTGTCGGTTCATCTAATAACAGCAGCTCAGGTTTCTTTAATAAACTTAACGCGAGTCCAACCTTCGTCTTTTCACCGCCGCTTAAGAGTGAAAAAGGTTTAGCTAAAAGCTCAATAATATTTAACCCATGGGAAACCATGTCCATTTGTGCATCCATTTCATAGCCGCCGTTTAGAATGAAATCATCCTGGAGCTTTCCGTAATGATCCATAAGCCTTTGTAAATGGACAGGAGTCAGCTCTTGCCCCATTTCAAACTCTAATTGCTGAAGTTTTGTTTCTGTTTCTACTAATTGCACAAATGCAGTTTTTAATACTTCTTTCACGGTTAAGTCCTTATAATCAGGAATTTGGGCGAGGTAGCCGATTTTCAAACCCTTTTTCCAATGAATCGCTCCACCATCAACTGATTCTTGATTAGCAAGCATCTTTAACAATGTGGTTTTCCCGCTGCCGTTTCGTCCAACCAAGCCCACTCGATTACCTTCGTGGACTTCAAAGGATAAATCTTCAAAAATAATATTTCCGCCAAATGATTTTGCTATATGATTAACACTGCATACGATCATGTTCATTCTCCTTTTATTGAACACTCTCTTTACATAAAAAAATGCAGGCATCCATAGATACCCGCACCGAAAAATTGGCATGAAAAAAGAGTGCTTAAAAGGCACCCTCTTTTCACTTATTTTAATAATGGGTAAAGAGATGTGTTTATCGTTCTATATTCATTTTGTAATTTTGAAAAAAGGACAGACTACCCCCTTTGAAAACTACTTCATGAAAAATTGCACGGCACAAATATAGCGCTTCAAGCCACTGTACACGTACAAAAATAGAACGAACCATCTCTTTACACCTCCGTTTCATCATAAGTTAATTCTATTGTAAATATTTCTAGCCATCATTGCAAGCCTATTTATTCCGACAATTAGAAAGGTTTTAACTAATGAAGATACTTTTTCCTTCCGCCAAATTTTCTCCTATAGACAAATTTCCTTACATCTTCTTCGGTTATTTTTCCATCATAAGCAGCAAACAATAGGGACTGGAGCTCTCGATAGCGCTCCATGACAAAAAGGGCAAACTCCTTCCGTTCGCCCTTTGCCTCTTTTTTAAATTCCTCATCATTAAGTATTTCTTCAATCTGATCCAGATAAAATGCCTTCGTATCCTCCCATTTTTTCTTTCGATTGTCCAAAATATCACGAGCGTATTCCGGCATTTTTTCAACTACGAGTTCGATATACCCTTGAGACCACATGAGCATTTTGTCTTTTTCAGGTAGTTCCATGACCATTTTCATCAGTTCGAGGCCATCTACTTCTTCACCAGCTGCATATCTTCCGACCTGATTCATCATTATCACCTCTTAATGAAGAGTTATCCGACAACACTTTCAAGGCTATTCTCAATATCATAATCTTTTTTCTTTTCTTCAAGCCAAGTAGAGTATTCTGTTTCCATTTTTTGATCTATCAATGTTTCTTTTATTGCAGCCTTACTATCATCAAAATTTGCCTCTTTTGCTTCCTTTTTCTCTTCAACCTTAATTATATGATACCCATAATCAGATTTTACTGTCTCGCTAATTTCATTTATTGGAAGTGAAAAAGCTACATCTTCAAATTCTGTTACCATTGTACCTCTAGGGAAAAATCCAAGCTCTCCGCCATTTTCCTTGGAACCTTCATCTGTAGAATATTCCTTTGCTAACTCTGCAAAATCAGCTCCATCTGCAAGCTTTTGTTTAATTTCTTTAGCAGTTGCTTCATCTTCAACTAGAATATGGCTTGCTTTTACTTGTTCTGCTTCACCAAGAGAATCTTTATTTGCATCAAAATAAGTCTTTAACTCTTCATCCGTAATTTCAATTTGTGGTTCTATTAATTTACGCATGGTGAAATAGTTTTTAAGATCCTCTTTTAGTACGTCGACTGTGGTATTATTCGAAGCCAATACCTGATTAAAAACTTCCTCGCCGCCATAAGACTCCTTTAATTTGTCCACTTCTTTATTCAATTCTTCATCTGAAATTGTTACTTTTTGTTTTTTAGCTTCTGAGGCAACAATTTTATCAGCTATTAATTGTTCCACTGTAGCTGCTCCGTATTGCTCCACCATCACATCGTACAATTCATCCTTACTGATGGAATCACCATTTATTTTTGCAATAGCTTTATCCTTTGATAGCGCAAAGCTTAGAAAAACACCTATTGCGAGAATAAGTACTCCTATAACGAAAACTAATTTTTTATTTTGCTTAATAAAAACCATTCTATTGTTTGCTCCCTTAGATTATTTCGCTAGCTTAACGTTTACAGTGGTAAGCTTTCCGTCACGATATACTTCAAATTTAATCTCATCGCCAATTTTCACATCGGAATACAAAAATTTTCTTAATTCTGAAGAGTTGGCAATTTTTGTACCATTCATGCTAACAATTACATCCTGTGCTTTTATACCACCATTGGCTGCTGCAGAGTTTGGTTCAACCGCTGTAATCATAACTCCTTCCTTGACACTTTCAGGAAGGTTCTCCCAATATAATTGTGGCACTTCTGTTAAATCAGCAAGTCCTACACCAAGATATGGTCTCTCCACCTTTCCGTTGTCAATTAATTCATTCACAATTGGAAGAAGGTCATTACTTGGTATTGCAAAGCCCAACCCTTCGACGCCGCTTTCAGAAATTTTCAAACTGTTGATTCCAATCACTAATCCTTCCGGGTTTATTAACGCACCACCACTATTTCCGGGATTAATCGCTGCATCTGTTTGGATGACATTTGTTTCCCAATTTCCTGCAGAGGTAGAAACCGCAATACTTCTATTGATTGCACTAACAATTCCTTCCGTTACCGTTCTAGCAAAATCAAGTCCAAGCGGGTTTCCGATTGCATAAACCTGGTCACCTGGCCTTAAAGTGGAAGAATCACCAAACTTCGCAATGGCTTCAACGTATTTGCTATCGATTTTCAAAACAGCTAAATCCGTTAAGGCATCTGTTCCAACAATTTCAGCACTTACTTTTTCTCCGTTATATAGAGATACTTCTAGTTTAGTAGCCCCCTCCACCACATGGTTATTGGTTACAATGTAGGCAGTATCATTATTCTTTTGAAAAATAACCCCTGAGCCTGTACCACTCTCAACATTTTGAGAGGAACTGCTTCCATTAAATCCTAGGCTTTGACGCTGTTGGTAATTGACAATTCCAACTATCGTTTTTGACAGCTGCTCAACAGTATCTGCAATTGAAGAGGAAGACTTTGCAGAAGTTGGCTGTGCTGTTACGGTATTTACGTCAGAATTTGCGTTTTGCTGAGTAATACCAAGGGGTTGTTTTTCATCTGCTTGTTGGAAATTATCCAAGTAATTGGTGTATGGGAGAACGGTCAATGTCAACACAGATCCCACCACACCTGCTGCTACCATTGAGGCAAAACCTTTTACCTTTTTTCCTTTTTTCTTTGTACTGTTTTTAAACTCCACACGGTTCACAGGTTGTTCAGTCCCTATTTCTTCTTCATTTTTCTCTACTTCCAATTCCTCCGTTTTCCCTGCTGGCTCGTTCGCTATAAGTAATGATTGTGTCTCTAGTTCTTTTTCTTCTGGCTTTCTATCATAAATATCTGGAATTTGGTCTGATGTATTTTGTAGATTATTTTCATTCTCACTTTCGAATTCATCTTTGTAATTCATATTCTATCTTCTCCTTTATACTAAATTTTGTGTAATTTATTATCTTACTTATAATTTAGCCCATAATTATGAAAAAATTGTTAACAAACTATAACGGGATTTGGAAATTATTAAGAAAAAAGTCGGATATTTAGAAAAATAAAAACAGCAGGAATCTCCCTGCTGCTTACTGTTTGAAGGTTATGGTAAATTTTGTACCTTTACCTTTTTCGCTTTGCACATCAATCTCTCCATTATGAAGAAGTACCAGTTGCTTTACAATCGATAGACCTAGACCAAATGCCCCATATGGATTACTTGTTCTAGAAATATCTGCTTTATAAAAACGTCTCCAAATGTTTTCGACTTCACTCGGATCAATACCAATACCTGTATCCTCAACTTCAATAATCGTTCCTAGAATATCTTTTCTAGCTCTAAGCCAAATTGTTCCATCGGAGGTAAATTGGATGCTATTTTTGGTTATATTAATTAAAATTTGGACAAGTCGATCATAGTCAGCATTGACCATCACCTCTTCGTCGGCCTCAACAATAATTTCTACATTTTTCTCTTCAGCCTGTACGAATAATTGCTCTTGGATAATTTCTAATAGTTCTAATAGCTGAATGTCTTCCCTAAATAACTGAATTTGATTGGAGCGGATTTTTTCATAATCAAGGTTTTCATTAACAAGACGCATAAGCCGTTTTGCTTCCTGACTCACTAAATTGATCCCACGTTCTCGATCCTCTTCAGGAATCATGTCATTTTTCAAGCCCTCAATAACCCCGCTTATGGTGGTTAACGGTGTCCTCATTTCATGAGAAACATCCGCCATGAATTGACGTCTGCGATTCTCCAGTGCATCAATTTCCTCCATAGAATAGTTTAATTTTTTTACCATGTGGTTGAAATCATTCGCTAATTCACCAATTTCATCAAAATTAGAGGATGGTACATGGACATGATAATCCCCAGCTGAGACAAGCGATGTTGCTTCACGGAGCCGTTTTATCCGATTCACATGGATTTTTGATAGCAGCCAGCTGAGTAAAAACGAAACCCCTAACGCAATTAGGATTGTATAAAGTAAAAATTGATTCACCTGGCGAATCATAGCACTGGACCCACTGATTGGTGAGGTTAACAATATCCCACCCACAAACCTGTCACGATTATCAATATAGGGTAAAACAACAAATGTCACACCGTCTTGATCAAATCGTTTATAATCACTTTGGACAATAATGGTTTTACCATTTGTAATTTTTTCCCACTCTGAAGGTTTCAACTCAATTGCAGGTCCACTACGTCCGACAGCATAAAGATTTGCTTCTTGGTCAAACATGCTAAAGCTAATCTTTCTTGAACGTAAAGAATTACTATATTGAGTGATAATTTGATCCATAGCAATCGGATTCCGTTCAATATCAGAAATGATGGCTTCTCCATAAGAGATTAATTCATCCGCTTTTTCCTCATAAACCAAATTTCCAACATAATGAGCAAACAAAAGACTTAAGACAAGAAATGCGACAATAATGATACTAATGTGGCTGATAAACTGTTGAGAAAAATATTTAATTCTTATCTGTTTGAATCGACTCATCAAACTTATAACCTACTCCCCATACAGTGTGGAAGAATGGCTGGGATGCAGTTTCAACTTTTTTTCGCAGTCGTTTAATATGAACATCTACCGTCCGTTCATCACCGTAAAATTGATATCCCCAAACCCGTTCAAGCAGTTGTTCTCTTGAAAAAACCTGCCGCGGATGTTCCACCATATAATATAAGAGATCAAACTCTTTTGGCGTAAGATTTGTAATTGGCACCCCATCAACAAGCACTTCACGGGTATTTTTGCTTATTTTAAAATGTTCTGTCTGTAGGAAATCCTCTGTTTGAGACGTCACTTGCGTTTGATATCTGCGTGTAACCGCCTTAATTCTTGCCATTAGAGTAAGTGGGCTAAAAGGCTTGGTTACATAGTCATCTGCTCCCATTTCAAGACCGAGCACTTGATCAGACTCTGTATCCTTCGCAGTCAACATAATAATGGGCACCGTATATTTTTCCTCTCTAATTTTCCGGCAAATGGTTACTCCATCCATGCCAGGCAGCATCCAATCGACAATCAAAGCATCCCATGTTCCTGTTTTGAACGTGTTGTATCCTTCAAGACCATCATTGACAAAGGTACCTTCAAGTCCTTCCTTTGCAAAAAACATTTCTATCATCGAACACACACTTGTATTATCTTCAATTACGAGTATTTTCAATATCCGTCAACTCCCAGCAAAATCTCTTCTTTTCTTCAGTTTATATGATTTTTATCTCATATCAACTATATCGCAAAAACTTCCCTGCTATTTAATAATTTGTTCATAGTTTGTTAATATACCCACGAAAAAAGAGGCCCGGAAATCTCCAGACCTCAAACACTTACTTGTGAAAGATTTATGGTTCTAATATTAACTTACCTGTCGTTTTTCTTGATTGTAATAACACATGTACATTTGCTGCTTCCTCTAACGGGAACACACCGCCAATTGTAAGCTTCAGTTTTCCTTCCCCAAGATAGGTTAGTAATTCTACTAAACTAGACTGAAGCAACTCAGGTTTTCTCATTATCTGCGGCAGGAAAAAGCCGATAACAGACTGATTTCGAGCCATCAGGGAAGACGGATACATTCTGCTCTGCTCTCCGCTTGCTGCACCAAATACAACAAGACGTCCAAAGGTAGCTAGACATTTTAATGTGTTATTGAAAACCTCTCCGCCTACCATCTCAAGTGCAACATCTACTCCTTTGCCGCCAGTTGCTTCAAGAACCTGTTCTACCCAGTTTGATTCACTGTAGTTAATCAGGACATCTGCACCCATTTTGCGGGCTAGTTCTAATTTTTCAGGAGAGCTAGCGGTTGCAATGATTTTCCCTGCACCAAACAGCTTAGCTAATTGTACAGAAAGAGTTCCAACACCACCAGCGGCAGCGTGAACGAGAACAGTTTCCCCTTTCTCCAAACGTCCCATCGTTTTTAACACATGATAGGCACTTAACCCTTGGAGCGGTAAAGCTGCTGCATTCTGAAAGTCTAACTGCTCAGGAATCGGAATCAATGAGCGCTCATCAGCAAGCGCAAATTCTGAATATCCTCCTGATTCGATTAACGTTACGACCCTCATCCCCGGCTTAACACTCTCCACCTTTTCACCAACAGCTGTAACCACTCCAGCAATTTCTGCTCCTGGAATAAATGGGAGAGGGGTTTTAACGACATATTGTCCCTCTCTTCTCGCTGTATCTGCATAATTAACGCCTATTGCCTTTATTTCAATTAGTACCTCACGCCCTGTTGGAACGGGTCTATCAATCTCAACAATCTCTAATACTTCTGGTCCGCCAAATTTTTCTAATTGAATTGCTTTCATGTAAAAACTCCCTTTCTACCTGCCTTTATATACTGGATTTCTTTTTTCCTTAAAGGCAGCGACGCCTTCCTTGTGATCCTCTGTTTGAACCATTAATACTTGAGTAAGCCGCTCCTCTTCTAGGATTTCTTCGAGTGTTGCGTTTAAGGAATGGTCAATTAATTTCTTTTGTTTACCAAATGCTTTTCCAGGACCCTGTGCTAAATTAAGTGCTATTTTCGTTGTTTCTTCTTGTAGTCTCTCTAATGAGAACAAAGCATTAATCACGCCTAATTGGTAGAGACGCTTTGCAGGGATCGGTTCTGCACTGAAGAAGAACTGCTTGGCTAAGTGTGGTCCGATTAGTTTCGGAAGGAAATAAGATCCCCCACCATCAGAAACGAGACCAACCTTCGAGAAGCTAAGGGCAAATTTACTATCCTCAGCCGCAACAATCATGTCACACGCTAACGCTAAATTGAAACCAGCACCTGCCGCGAAGCCGTGCACAGAAGCGATAATCGGTTTTTCTAAATCCTTCATCAATAGAATGAGCTCATTTAGTTTACCTATATGTTCATAGGTTTGATTCCCATCTGCCTGCCCCATTGTTTTTACATCACCGCCAGCACTAAAGGAGCGGCCAGCCCCGAACAAAACAATTACCTGTACATCAAGATCATTCTTTGCTTCCTGAAGTGCGGCTTTCAATCCTAGTATCATATCCGGGCTAAATGCATTCAAACTTTCTGGGCGGTTCAATGTTAAAGACAAAACTGGACCTAGCTTTTCAATTAATAAATCATTATTTTTCAATAAAATCTTCCTCCCTTATCTATTTTCTATCCGCAAGTAAATTCCGTTATCCGCCAGTAAATCCTGCTTTCCGCCAGTAAATCTCGCTTTCCGCCAGTAAATCCTGTTATCCGCCAATAAATCTCGTTATCCGCAAGTAATTCCCGCTATCCGCCAGTAAATCTCGTTTCCTTACCTCCTACAACTCTCCAGCAGCAACCCTAGCGGCATGCTCTATTAGCATTTTTGCTTTATCATTGAAATGAGCAAACCGAAGATCATGGGTTTGACCTTTTATATATCGATAGTAAATCTGTTGACAAATGACAGCCAGTTTAAAGTAGGCAAAGGTTAAATAAAAGTTCATATTGGTTACGTCCCGGCCGCTTTTCTTCGCATAAAGCTCAATAAATTGCTTTCTCGTAAAGAATCCATCACTTACGGTTACAGGCGCTTTTCCTAGCCCCTTTTTTAAATCCTCTGGATCATCAGCTTGATTCCAATAACTCATGGCCACTCCAAGATCTGCAAGCGGATCACCTACTGTTGTCATTTCCCAATCAAATAGCCCCACCATTTCCGATAAGCTTTCATTAAACATCGCATTATTAAATTTAAAGTCATAGTGAATGACGGCAGCTGTATGTTGAACCGGAATATTACCGGACAGCCAATTTTTCAAGGATTCAACCGCAGCAATTTCATCCGTTTTCGCTCTTTCATAGCGACCTAACCAGCTATGAACCTGTCTTTCTATGAATCCCTCTGGCTTACTAATCGCTCCTAGTCCAGTCTCTTTATAATTAATCCCGTGAAGCTCCACTAATTTATTTACCATTACCTCTGACAATTGTAGACAAAGCTCTTTCGTTATCATTATTTCCTCTGGAAAGGAAGTGTCAATGACCAAACCGTTTTTCCGTTCCATGATAAAAAATGGACTTCCAACAATCTCCTCCTGCTTGGAAAACAGAATTGGTTTCGGGGTGACTGAAAAAACTGGATGAAGCTCAGAGATAATTTTAAATTCTCTTTCCATATCATGTGCTTTAGGTGCAACAGGTCCTAATGGCGGACGTCGCAAAACAGCTTCCCATTCCCCTATTTTTATTTGATACGTTAAATTTGAATGACCTGCAGAAAATTGCAGAAGTTCAAGGGGGCTATTTGGCAGGTTTTCAATATTACTGCGTAAAAATTGTTCCAACACAGCTAAATCTAATTCCTCCCCTTTTCGGACTGGAATTGTATCTTTACTCATTTGGTGAGGCATAGAAACCCTCCTTTTATTAAAAAATTCAGTCTCTTCTGCACATTCTGACCGGATAGTAGGCAATAACGAAAGGAGAGTTTAGCTGTTAACAAAACCCTCCATATATTTTTATTAATTTGCTTGAATTCCCTCTAATATCATTTCAACAAAAATCTCTGCTACTTCGCGATCAGTAGAAACTCCATTTGGATTAAACCATTGATAACTCCAATTGGAAGCACCTAGAATTCCAAAGGTAACGATATGAGCATTTAAGTCTGCTCGGAACTCACCCTTTTCAATTCCATCGTTCAGTATTCTCTCAACATTCAAACGGAATTCATCCCGTTTAGGCACTATTAAGGCAAGTCTTTCTTCATTTAAATTTTTCATTTCTCTAAAGAAGATTTTAGCAGCATATCCTTGTGTTTTAATATTACCTATAAGCAAGTAAACAATCTCGAACAGCTTCTCTTTACAGCTACTGGTATCCGCTAAAATTTCTTTTTGTTTTTCTAGTAAGTAATTAATGTATCCAAGATTAATGTCCATTAAGAGTTCTTCTTTACTAGAAAAATAATAATAAAAGGTCCCTTTTGTTACACCTATAGAATCCACGATGTCCTGTATGGACGTTTCCTTAAAGCCCTTTTTCTCAAACAACCGGATACTGTGCTCTGTTAATTTATCTTTCACCGCTTATGTCCTCGCAATCTGTAATAGGTCTAGTGAAATTATATCATATTCTTTTTCGCTTCCTATCGGACAATCTGCAGAAAATTGTTAGTCTTTTTAGTTTGTAACTGATTCCTCTCGTAAGGCTCGACGGAGAATTTTACCGACTTGTGTTTTTGGCAATTGCTCACGGAATTCAACACTTCTCGGAACCTTATAAGCTGCCATATTTTGCTTACAATATTGAATAACTTCCTCTTCTGTAAGTGTTTGGCCAGCCTTTAAAACGACAAAAGCCTTTACATCTTCTCCACGATATACATCAGGAACTCCAATCACAACGGCTTCTTGAACTGCTGGGTGCTCATAAAGCACTTCTTCAATATCTCGAGGATAAATATTGAAACCGCTTGCAATAATTAAATCCTTTTTACGGTCAACGATATATAGATAACCATCTTCATCCACTTTGGCTATATCCCCCGTATAGAGCCAGCCATCTCTTAATGTATTGGCTGTTTCTTCCGGCATATTCCAGTAACCTTTCATAATTTGCGGTCCTTTAATAATCACTTCACCTAATTCCCCAACTGAAACTTCTTCTAACCCACTGCCCACATCTACAATCTTGTATTCCGTAGATGGCATCCCAATGCCTACACTTCCTGGCTTACGGGCTGCAAATGGTGGGTTGCAATGTGTGGTTGGAGACGCTTCGGATAGTCCATAACCTTCCAAAATCTTTGCCCCTGTTTTTCTTTCAAATTCACGGAGAAGTTCTACCGGCATAGGTGCACTGCCGCTATTGCAGGTTTTTATACAATTCAAACCGTACTCCTCAGCACGTGGATGATTAGTAATGGCCACATACATGGTTGGAACCCCTGGGAAAGTGGTAGGTTGTTCATTTTTGATTGTATTTAACACTTCCTCTAAATCAAAACGTGGAAGCATAATCGATTCCCCGCCAGTAAAAATAGTTAGGTTCATACAAGCAGTCATACCAAAGACATGGAAGAGCGGTATAACCGTTAAACAGCGTTCTTTTCCAAGTTCAAATTCGTGCTTGAAGAATTCATAGGATTGTAGGACGTTTGCCACGATATTTCGGTGTGTTAACATCGCTCCCTTAGACCTTCCTGTTGTGCCGCCTGTATATTGAAGAACAGCAATATCATGCTCCAATTCAATATTTACAGGAGTTACCTGTCCATTGCCAGTTGCTAAGAATTGTTCAAAGCTGCGATCTATAGTGAAATCTCTTCCTGATGGCTGCAGGCTGACGACAATGATATTCTTCAAACTGGTTCGTGGCTGAACACTTTTTACTCTAGGATAAAACGCATCCATGACTACAATGGTTTCAGCTCCAGAGTCATTCAGGATATATTCAAGCTCTCGCTCGACACTCATAGGATTTACTTGAGTCACAATTGCCCCTGCACCTAACGTGCCATAATAAGAAATGACATATTGTGGGCAGTTCGGAAGCATAAGTGCCACACGGTCTCCCTTTTGAACTTGATTTTGCTGAAGAGCAGAGGTAAAGCCTTGAGAAAGTCCTAGTAATTGCAGATAGGTAATTTTTCTTCCAAAGAAGGATAGTGCATTATTTGTAGGATATTTTGCGGTTGTCTCTTGAAGTATTTCTACTAGATTTTTTTCAGGATTTGAGATTGTTGATGAAATCGTGTCTGGGTATTGTGCCATTCCTATTTTCTTTTCAGCCATTCGTTTCCCTCCAAAATTATCAATTTAGGTTAAAAAGTAAGTCCTCCCCCATCAACGGATAGAGTTGCACCTGTAATAAACGATGCTTCGTCTGAAGCTAAGAAGAAAATAGCATTTGCTACTTCATCTGGAGATCCAATTCTACCAAGAGCATTAGCCTTTGATATAAATGGCCATCTTCTCTCATCCTGCTTCCAGACATCGATGATTTTCGTATCAATAACCCCAGGAGCAATGGCATTCACACGGATATTGTACTTGCCATACTCAAGTGCAGCATTTTGTGTTAGAATTACTACACCTGCTTTTGAGGCATTATAAGCAGCTTGATATTTTTTACCCTTTAATCCTAGTAAACTAGAAGTATTAATAATCGCACCGCCGCCTGATTTTTTCATTTCAGGAATAGCATATTTAATTCCTAGGAATACACCTTTTAAATTGATATCAATCACATGATCCCACTCTTCTTCTTGGAGATCTACACTTCTAACCTCTGAATGACCAACTCCTGCATTGTTGACTAATATATGCAGGCCGCCAAAAGTAGTTGTTGTGGTGTTAATAAGATCCTTTACCTGGTTGGAGTATTTCACATCTGTTTTGATAAAAATAGCCTCACCACCAGATTCTCGAATCAGACTGACGGTTTCTTCACTGCTTAGGGAATCCAGGTCAGCAACAGCCACCTTTGCCCCTTCTTTCGCAAAACGAATCGCAGTAGAGCGACCAATCCCGGAACCCCCGCCGGTTACAATGGCAATTTTTCCATTCAATTTCAAGGTACTTCACTGCCTTTCTTCTAATCTCTCTATCTTTACTACCATTTCTTTCGACAGCTGTCTTGAGATACCTTCATTTGCATATCGAACTTTTTATTATTGATATTTTCTTAATTCAAGCTTTGCTATCTGAGCGCGGTGTACCTCATCTGGTCCGTCTGCAAGTCGTAATGTTCTCGAATTTGCCCACATCGCTGCAAGCGGAAAATCATCAGAAACTCCTGCTCCGCCAAATGCTTGTATCGCTCTGTCAATAACACGTAAAGCCATGTTAGGTGCCACTACTTTAATCATAGCAATCTCTGTTTTCGCCTCTTTGTTTCCAACAGTATCCATCATATAAGCTGCCTTTAGAGTCAATAACCTGGCTTGTTCAATTTCGATCCTTGAATCTGCAATCCATTCCTTAATAACCCCTTGGCTTGAAAGCGGTCTTCCAAAGGCTTCACGATCTTGAACACGCTTACATAAAAGTTCAAGAGCACGCTCTGCTGCACCAATCAATCTCATACAGTGATGAATTCTTCCTGGTCCTAATCTTCCCTGGGCTATCGCAAAACCTTTTCCTTCTCCCCAAAGAATATTTTCTGCCGGAACTCTAACATTTTTATAAGAAATTTCAGCGTGTCCATGCGGGGCATGATCGTAACCGAAAACAGGCAGCATCCTTTCAATTGTCACTCCTGGTGTATCAAGAGGAACGAGAATCATCGACTGCTGTTCATGACGGTTGGCATTAAAGTCTGTTTTTCCCATGACAATCGCTATCTTACATCTAGGATCGCCTGCGCCAGATGACCACCATTTACGTCCGTTAATGATATACTCATCACCATCTCTTACTATGCTTGCTTCAATATTAGTTGCATCAGAAGAAGCTACCGCCGGTTCAGTCATGGAAAAGCAAGAACGAATTTCCCCTGCTAGTAATGGTTTAAGCCACTTTTCCTTGTGTTCCACTTTACCATAGCGAACAATTACTTCCATATTCCCAGTATCCGGTGCACTGCAGTTAAACACTTCAGGACCAATCATTGAGCGCCCCATAATCTCGCAAAGCGGAGCATATTCTAAATTCGTTAAACCTGCTCCATATTCACTTTCTGGGAGAAATAGGTTCCAGAGACCAGCAGCCTTTGCTTTTTCCTTTAAGTCCTCCATTACCTGAGGGACAGCACTCCAGCGATTTTCCTGCTCGTTTATTTGCTGCTCATACACTTTTTCATTAGGATATACGTGTTCTTCCATGAAGTTTGTCAGCTTTGTCTGTAACTCTTTCACTTTAGCAGAATATAAAAATTCCATTCACTTCACCCTTTCATACATACTAACCAGTTGGTATGCCACAATTACTATTATACCTCCAAACATTAAATATTCAAATTTATTTCTAAATATTCTAACAAAATAATTATTTAATATCTCTTTATACCCATTTTTTGTTTTTTCATTAATTCATATGATTTTTCTATGATATCAGTTAGTACATCACCTTTATATACTCTGCCTAATTTAAGGTTTTCTTGATAGTATTCAACAATTTCGTCAAGTTTGTCAGAGGTTTCTTTTGAAATCCTTACATTTAATTGTATTCTTCCGTTTTCAGCCAATGGAGACACTCCTATCATTTATATAGCAAACTGCTAGCACTTTGCGAAATTCGTGTTATTACTTGATTATATACTATTATTCTACACTTTTTTCAATCAAATCTAAAAAAAGAATAACACTTATTTTTAGTATCCCTTTCCAAAATGATTCAGGTTAGTTTCTTACATAAAAATACAAACTTTGCCTCACATTAACATGAGGGAGGTTTGTGCTATATGAGTGTTACATGGTTATTTACCTTTTTATTTATAATTCAGCAGGTAACACCTCAAGCTGGTGTGGACATAACTAAAGATGGAAAACCAATTTCTACTATTAATAGAGAAGATTACGCTATAGGGGATCCAAGTTTCTTTATTTTGGATACGAAAAAATATAATAAACTGTTAAATCAATTAGAAAAGCAGTTGTCAGTGATACCCAAAGATGCAAGGCTGGATCAGCATGAAAATATTATTCCTGAGCAGGCTGGTCTAAGCATCAATCGACAAGCTTTTACAGAAAGCTTCTATTCCTTTTTTTTCGAACAGAACAAATCAACATTAGAAATACCTATGTATCCTGTTTATCCAAAGGTGGATAGTGAATTACTTTCAGATATTCGCAGTATTCGAATTGGCCGGTACATTACTTCTTTTAATCCCAGGAATAAAAAGCGGTCAACCAATATTCAATTGGCAGTCGAAGCCATTAATAATCATGTTGTGTTTCCTGGTGACACATTTTCATTTAATTCTGTAGTAGGCAAACGGACAACTGAGAAGGGGTATGAAAAGGCTAAAGTGATTGTGAAAGGTGAATATGCCGAAGACATCGGCGGAGGAATATGTCAGGTATCTTCCACATTATTTAATGCAGTCGATAGCGCAGGACTGAAAATCGTTCAGCGTTTTTCTCACAGCAGACAAGTCCCCTATATTCCACCAGGACGGGATGCAACCGTCAGCTGGTACGGTCCTGATTTTGAATTTAAGAATATGTACAATCAACCCATTTTAATCCAAGCTAGAACAATTGGGAAACTTTTAGTCATTAAGCTTTATTCCTCTGAGGTCATTGAATATAAGCCCAAGAAAGTTCCCTTCCCGACACTTTGAAAAAGCCCGCATTGAATGCGGACTTTTTTTATCGATTTTTATCATTTCTTAGTGCACTAGCTAATAACTCTTCTGAGAATTCAGCTAGCGCAGTGTTACTCATATTATTGAAGTTAGTTTTGGGCGTAAAGCTTTGGACTACATTTTGAAGAGGCACTGCAATATTATTTCGTTTTCCTCTTGTTAATCCAAAAACGGCAGCACTTATTCCGACTCCAAGCAGAGATGCCCACATGGCCCCCCTGCTCTTTCGTTTCTTACCAAACATATTGAAAAACGGCTTTATCATATTTCTCATCCAAAGCACTCCTTTATCTTACGTGAGAATGGAAAGTAAAATGACCCTTCCATTAGCTTAATCTTTACATTTAAGGTTAGAATATGATTGGAAAACTACTGGTGAAATGTTATTTGTTTACAGAATATATTTTGGTTAGCAAAATGTTGTTATAGCTTCTTTATTCTTATAGGGCTCACCATAAGAATGGATAGTAAAATGGTTATGAATGCACTACTGTATAGAAATATTCCCATGCAAGCCATTAACAGCCCAGCAGCCGTAATTGGCAGACCCATAAAGTAGCCTCTGGTTGGCTTTACATTAAATTTTGCTAAGCGTAATGCGCCCATCGTTGGAAATAGCATAAATGCAATTGTCGTGAAAATTGATGATGGTTCTAATGAGTAAAATAATAGCGCTGGTGCCACTCCAAGACTAACAATATCGGCTAATGAATCAAGTTCAACTCCAAATTCACTATTCAACTTCAATCTTCTTGCTAAGCGTCCATCAAAAAAATCAAATATTGCCGATAAGAAAATAAACATTGCTGCCATTTGTAAATATCCATTCAAATTAAAGGTAATCGAAAAGACACCAGATAATAAGTTCCCAATAGTAAATAAATTTGGTATTGCTTTAACCAAATGGTTTAACAAGCAGGTCCCCCCTTTTTAGACCAATCCTTCCATTGAATACGGTTCTTCTATAGTCTGTACCATTTATTATAATGTGAATCTAATTAAGGAAAGGTATTATAAATCCCTTTTCGTCAAAAGATAAAAAGTGAAAGGATGGTTGACTTAAATGGATAAAACATTGGGCTATTTACGTGAAATCTTATCAAATTACAGTGATCAACATTCTGAAGGGAAACAATTATATCGCAAATTAACTGAAGGAAAATTTACTTCTGAAGGAGATTTTGTGAAACAGTTAAGCCAGAAGGAGATTGACTTTTTAAATGAAATGCTTCCTCAAGAAATTAATTATGCAAAGGAAGAGCAAGATGAAAAAAGGGCTCATGAATTAAACGAAGTATTCGAACTGCTATTTTAGACTTTGGCTACATAAAAAGAGATGTTAGTTATGAAACTAACATCTCTCCTTTGGGAAATAAACCAAAATAACTATTAATTATTTCCTAGGTAAGCGCATACAACGACAAAAGACGATTTTTAGTGGGCATTTTTTGTCATTAAGCGACAAGAAGTGAGTTTTTATAAGATTCTACCCATCTGGGATTACGTCAAACCAAGACACATTTTCTAGTGAATATTTCGTTTCTTAAACCTGCCTCCGCGCACTTCAGCGATATCAGCTACGGCGAGGAATGCGTTTTCATCACTTTCAGTAACAATTTCCTTCAACTTTGCTTCCTCAAGTCGGTTAATGACACAGAAAATTACCTTCTTGTGATCTCCTGAGTAGGCACCCTCTCCATTAATATAGGTCACGCCACGACCAAGGCGATTCATAATGGCCTCACCAATTTCTTTTGAATTGTCACTAATAATCCAAACCGATTTGGATTCATCTAAGCCGGTAATGGTAATATCGATGGTTTTATAGGCAACAAAATAGGCTATTAGAGAATACATAGCCCGATCCCACGAAAAGACAAAGCCAGCGCTTCCCAGAATAAATAAATTAAAAAACATGATAATTTCACCAACAGAAAATGGAAGTTTTTTATTAAATAGAATGGCGAGAATCTCAGTACCATCCAAGGAACCTCCATAGCGGATGACCATCCCTACTCCAATCCCGAGGACGATTCCCCCAAAAACGGTTGCAAGTAAGATATCCTGGGTAAAGGCAGGAACTGGATGAAGTAATGTGGTGCCGATAGAAAGAATGATAATTCCATAAAGAGTGGATAATGCGAAGGTTTTTCCAATTTGTTTATAACCGATAAAGAAAAAAGGGATGTTAAGAATAAAGATAAAAATACCGAGTTTCCAACCAGTCAGATAAGAAAGCATAATCGAAATGCCTACGATGCCTCCATCAATAACATGATTGGGAACGAGAAAAATTTCCAATCCGACGGCCATTAAAGCTGCCCCGATTGTAATGAGCATAATTCTTTGAATGATTTTTCTGGTGGTTAATCCTTTGTGTTGAACTTTCTCCATAAGTACTTTCTGTTGTTCGTTAAGATTTACATTTGGAATTCCTGTCATTATCCTGCCCCTTTCGTATAGACTTATAATTCCATTATATCAGTAAACTGATAGTTTTTTGAATTTTTATACACTTTATTTCCCAATTTTCTAGGTAAAATTCTAAGGTTATTTTTTATTAAAAGCACAAAATAAAGAAGCCACCTCCATTGAGACAGCTACTTGGGAATATTAACCTCTTAGGGGACCCAACCATGACATCAGCCAAAGTGTTCTTTACTCTTCCTTTTAGTCATTTTACGATCTAATGGAAGATTGGAGAATTAGCCGATGGGTGTTGTTCCGTTGAAGGAATTAATTCACATGGGATTTAATGGAATTCAAATTCCTTAAAAGAAACAAATTTACCGGTACTACCGATTGACTCATTATCCTTTTATTTGGTTTAGTTTCTTGGCAATGTAAGATTTGATTTGGTTGAAGGTTTAGATAATAATATAAATAAAGATTCTTCATTTATTAAATATCATTATCTCCTTACTACTCCTTACCTTTTAGGTGAGCTTCTTTATCAAATATAAGGACCAAACAGTTGACAGCTCCTATTTGTTTTAGTTATTGTTTTTTAGATTCTTTCTATACTTCATTACTTTAGGTTTCTTCGCGAAGGAAGCTTCCATCATAATTTTAAGAAAGATCTTTTTTGGTTTGAGATTTTTATCTACGTACCGTTTACATAGGTAGATAACTTTTCTTTACTCCCAAATTACAATAACTTGTGTACCTACATTTGAAAAGACGATTTCCTCTTTCACTAAAAAGAAGTTTAGTTAGTCTTGCACCTTTCCAATTCTATTTACATCGCTCCACCTACCAAACATTGCAAGGGAAAACCTTTACTACTCGTTCACAAACGGAACGAACACGGATGGTTGAGTCTCCTAAGAAGTTAACTTTTTATATCTTCTTTACACTTTTAGTATATCACTTCTAATGCCCTCCTAAAACACAGTGTTGTGACGAATTGGTGAACTTTTCTAAATTACCAGACTATTAAAAATACCCATATTAAGCCAAACTATTAGATTATTATTATTGAACATTACCCACTTTTTGGATAAAATATTAGCATCCAAGGAGGCGATTTTTATCATTAGGAAATTAACCAAAAATGATCATGACCAAGTAATTTCTTTCTTAAGTGAAGAACCGTCTATTAATTTATTTATCATTGGTGACATAGAGGTTTTTGGATACGAATCAGATTTCCAAGAAATCTGGGCAGAATTCAATCAACAAGGAGAAATCATCGCCGTTCTTCTCAGATACTATCAATCATTTATCCCTTATGCCAAAGGAGAATTTAATGTTGCTGAGTTTGTCTCGATTATTATTTCTCACTCTCAGCCAGTTCTCTTATCCGGGAAAACTGATATTGTCGAGAAATTTGAATCCTATAATGTCCTTCAACTTGGAAAGAAACAAGAAACCTTCTTTGCCGAATGTAAGAGTACTGAATATCTCGGTGAAACAAATGTGTACATAAAAAAGGCGAGTATAAATGAAATTGACCAAATCCTATCTCTTCGTAAAACAATTGATGAATTCCATCTCAGTCATAATGCTGCTGAAATGTTACGAACATCTATGGAATCAAATATGGCGAGAACTTATTACACAGAAGAAAATGGACAAATGACATCTTGTGTATCTACTACAGCAGAAAATTCAATGTCTGCGATGATTGTTGGTGTATGTACAAGAAAAGAATATCGCCGTAAAGGGTTCGCCACAGGCATTATGCAGAAGCTTTTTAAAGATATATTGGACGAAGGCAAAATACTTTGCCTGTTCTATGATAATCCTGAAGCTGGACGTATCTATAAACGACTTGGATTTAATGACATTGGTAAATGGACGATGTACCGTTAATGGTATTTCAAAACTCCCTAATTTATTTGGGAGTTTTTTTGTTATTTGAGGATGCCTTTAGGGAAGATTAGCACTATCACTATTTATGAAAGGATGTCTTCTAATGTTCGAATCCATAAAAAAATATGCTAAACCCTTCGACTCCATTAATGATCTTAATCCTCTGTTAGCAGCTATCGGTGACGCCAAGTATGTCCTTCTCGGCGAATCATCTCATGGAACGTCAGAGTTTTATACGCTCCGCGCTGAGCTTACTAAAAGATTAATCCAAGAAAAAGGTTTCTCTGTCATCGCTGTAGAAGGAGACTGGCCTTCCTGCCAAAGCATTAATCGCTATATAAAAGACATCGGTTCACCCAAGAGTGATGTTAGAGAGGCACTTGAGAGTTTTAATCGTTGGCCAACGTGGATGTGGGCTAATCAAGAAATCATTGAATTAATGGAGTGGTTAAAAAGCTTTAATCAACAAGCAAAGCGAAAAAACAAAGTTGGTTTTTACGGATTGGATGTATATAGTCTCTGGGAGAGTATGGACGAAATTATAAAATACTTAGAACGCACCGGTAACACAGGACTTAAACAAGCTAGAAATGTGTTTAACTGCTTTGAACCATTTAATCGTAATAATGAATCCTATGCCGTATCTGCAGGTTACTTATCAGAGGACTGCATGAAGGAAGCCCTTTCGCTTCTTACTACTATTCAAAAGAACAAATGGAAATATGATGATGATGAAGAAAGCAGCTTAAATATGGAGGTTAATGCACTAGTTACGGTTAATGCTGAAGAGTATTACCGGACGATGGTTACCAGTGATTCGAAGTCTTGGAACGTGAGAGACATACATATGGTCGAATCTTTGAATGCGGTTATGAAGTATTATGGTGACGAAGCAAAAGTAATCATCTGGGAACATAATACGCATGTTGGTGATGCTCGGGCAACCGATATGAAAGATGCAGGTATGGTAAATGTCGGTCAGTTGATACGGGAACAGAATTCCCCTGAAGATGTATACATAGTTGGCTTTGGGACTAACAGCGGTACAGTAATCGCTTCAACGGAATGGGGAGTAGATTTTCGTGTTACAAATATCCCCTCTGCTCAAATTGGGAGCTGGGAAAACCTTATGCATAAAGCTGGTGCATATAACCAATACCTCCTATTTAACGATAAAAATCGGGAAGAATTCAGTAAAAAGATTGGTCACCGTGCTATCGGTGTTGTTTATCGACCTGAACATGAGCAATATGGAAACTATGTGCCTTCAGTCATGAGCAGCCGCTACGATGGATTTATCTTTGTAGATAAAACACATGCTCTCCATCCACTAGAAATGGAAAGTCTTATTTATTAAAAATCGTAATATTTTTTACATCACATAAATTCTAAGCAAATCCACATACTACTGCTTGTAATATATTTTTGAAAAGGAAAGAGGGCCTTACACCATGACAGTCGGCACCCAAGTTAAACAAGCATTAGCAGGATTAAAAAGTGCTCAAGCCAGCTTTGAAACCTTTGCTTTGGCAACGGATAATCAAAACGCAAAAAAACTCTATCAAGATGCAGCGCAGCAAACTCAAACCGTCCTAGATAGTCTCGAACCACGGCTTCAAGAAATTTTAGCTGAAGAGCCTCAATATAACCAATAAAAACGAAAAGGGTTGGCATCCCTGCCAACTCTTTTCGTTAACCGATTAGAAAGGAAGTATAATCATGACCATCGCTTCCAGTGTTAAACAATGTCTAGCGAATATGAAAGGAATTGAAGCACAATTATCATCCCTTGCCTTAAATTCTAATGATAAAAATGCTCAAGAAGTCTTCCATGACACCATGATAACAATAGCTTCTGTAAAAAAAGATTTACAAACACGTGTTTTGGAACTAGAACGACTTGAACCACAATACAAAGGTTAATACTATTGAGGTGACTGAAAATGCCGGGCTGGATTGATATCTTCATGCGTTCCTTTGTCTTCTTAGCACTATTATTTTTTATAACAAAAATACTTGGAAAAAAACAAATTTCTGAGCTTTCTTTCTTTGAGTATGTTTCAGGGATAACGATTGGAAGTATAGCCGGAGAAGCAATTACCGGTCTCGAAAAAAATATTTACCATGGAATACTTGCAGTCCTTATTTTCGGTCTTGTTACTCTTTTGGCCGATATTTTAGCATTAAAAAGTAAATCTTTCCGAGACATCGTTGAAGGAAGAGGAACTGTCTTTATCAAGGATGGGAAGGTATTAGAAGAAAATTTAAAAAAGGAAAAATATACTATAGATGAATTATCTGCATTGCTTCGTCAAAAAGATATCTTTCGGGTGGCTGATGTTGAATTTGCTGTCCTCGAACCTAGAGGTAATTTAAGTACTTTATTAAAAAAAGAGAATCGCCCATTAACTCCTAAAGATTTGAATATGACGATGCCCAATGAAAAAGAACCACAAACAGTGATTATGGACGGTAGTATTTTGGATGAAGCATTGAGGTCTGCTGGGAAGAGTAGAGGATGGCTAAGCACAGAATTAGAAAAACTCGAACTTACGCTCGACAATGTATTTATCGGGCAAGTGGATTCATACGGAGAATTAACAGTAGATATCTATGACGACAAAATGCAAACCCCATCTCCTACTCAAAGACCTCTTCTAATGGCAACACTAAAAAAAGTACAGGCTGATTTAGAAATATTTTCTCTTGGAACAGAAGACGAGGCATCAAAAGCTATGTATAAGAAAAATGCAAAACTCGTACAGGATACAATTGATAAACTAACACCCTATCTTACTAGTTAATAACTGCTTAGAGCCTAATCAACCGAACTGATTAGGCTCTAATCGATTATGCACTCACTTTTTTCCCATCAGGGATATTGCCTTTGTGAGACACATAGCTGTGAAGCATCATTCCCGCCATCACCAGTATCATTCCTGTCCAGGAGATCACGGATGGAAATGCCGCTTTCAATAAAATTAACTCTCCGATTAAGGCAAATAAAACCTCCATCGATTGTGTAGCTTCCACATTTCCTAGTTTCTGCATATTCCCTCTTACGAGATCCGTTGCCCGGAAGAATAAAATGGTTGCAATTACACCGGAGGTAATCGCTACGAGCCCCGATTGGACCGATTGACCAATACTTGGCGGACCAACCGTAAACAATCCATAAATTGCAAGTATAATCCATAACGGCATGCTGGCAAGTGTCATACCTAATACGCGTTGAAAAACATCGAGTCTTCCCTCACACACATCCATCATTTTTCTATTACCTAAAGGGTAAGCAAATGACGCGATAATGACAGGTAACACTCCTAATAAAACTTCGATTGGCTTAAGAGAACTTGCTTGTTCCAATTGCATTAATATAATACCGAGCAAGATAATGAATGACATAGCCATGCCTTTGAAAGGTATTCTGCCTTTTACCTGGATTGGGCCCTTTTTTGTCATAACCGTTTCAAAAAAAAGCGGGGCTAATAACGATCCAGAGATAATGGTTATTTGCCATGTAGAAGCGATTAACCAGCCAGGTGCATAGGCAGCGGAAAAACAAATTGGTCCATAAAATAGACCAAAGCCTACAAAACTCCATAAGAGCCAGGCACGGGGATTATTTTTCATCTCCACTAATAATGGCTTTAGATTTTTTCTCCCATATACAAGAAGCAATAGCGGAGGAATCATAAAGAAATATCGAAGTGAAGCACTCCATATCCAGCTCCCTCCATCTAACTCCATTGAACGGTTAATAATAAACGTAAAGGCAAAAAAGAAGGCAGCTAAAATGCCTAGTAAAATCGGTCGCATTACCTATATTCCCCTTTAAAATTCATTTCCTTCCAATGAAAATGTTCACTCCAATGGATGCATTTTTTATTATACCAAATACTGAATTATTTGTACTTTCAAAAGAGAGCATAAGACAAAAAAATGGTGCATAAATTGTTTTGTCGTTCAAAAAACACGAAACTTCTTGAGAACCTAAACGTATAAGTTGAATGGCAACTAAAATTTGGGTAAGTGAGGTTGATAGTATGTTTGGAAAAGTAGCAGCGGATATATTAGGTTTAAGTGATGTTGGTTCTGTCATTAAACCAGAAAATTATGATAAGGTTGATTCCGATGATTATGTTATGCACGAGGATAACGAAAGGATTTACTTCTTAATCAAATCTAAATCGGATGAATATTGCTTCACCAATAATGCCCTTATTCATCTTGATGGGACTAGTGCTACGAGTAAAAAAAGGATGCTTCATCGTTATAGTTACGCTACAAATAAAATATCCGATGTGAAGCTTGAGACAGCTGGCACTGTCGACCTGGATATCGAAATTAAATTTAAAATCGGCTCACAGCCATTTTCGATTGATATTCATAAAAAACACATTGAAGAAGTCAAAGACTTATACAAGGCGCTCATAAAGATATCAGAACTGACTCATGATAATGAGATTTCTCTTCGTTTTGCCAAGGAAAGCCTTGATATTGCCTCAACTACATTAGGACGTGTTAATAGTACAGATAACAACTTAGTCGTCCAATTCAAAATGCTAAATCAAGCTGCATTCCAATGGCTAGAGGAAAGCAAAAAGCAATATAGCGTAAAAGACTTTGGCTTTGTATTTGAAAAATATATTAATAACTAGGCAGAAAAAAACAGACCATCTAGGTCTGTTTTTTCACATGCTATGTGATTAAGCTTTGTTTACGTTAGCTGCTTGAGGTCCACGAGCGCCTTTTTCAACATCAAAAGTTACTGATTGACCTTCTTCTAGAGTTTTAAAGCCTTCGCCTTGGATTGCTGAAAAGTGAACGAATACATCTTCTCCACCTTCGCGCTCGATGAATCCGAAACCTTTTTCTGCATTAAACCATTTTACTTTACCGTTTTCCATATTTGTTGCCTCCTAGTGTGTAATCCACACATTGTATTACTATTCTTGCTCTTTAAAGATCCAGGCGAAAAGCTGTTACTTATTCTTCCCTTTACTACCGAACAAAAATAATTCTACATAATCATACCAGAGAAAGAAAAATTAAGCAAGTTCTCGTCCAATACTTCCAATTTTAAATTGAATAAACACCTTATAGAATGGTCAAGTTATTAAAAATGTCACTAGGAGAATTCCCCTAGTGACACAAATAAGAACTTACGCTTTCTTTTCTAATTCCCAGTCATATAAATCTTCAATTTTGCAATTTAATTCTTTAGAAATCGTCATGGCAGTACTTAAATTCATCACTTTCTTTGACATATAGCCGTTAAGCTGTTCTAAAGGAATGTGTGTGTTCTTTTCCAAACCTTCAAGATTCATACTGTTTTTTGATAATAGGGCTTTGAGGTTACTCTTTTTCGCTTTATAAGTTGACAAAATGACACCTCACTTTTTAAATAGTGTAACACAATGAAAATTTAAATGAAAGGAATCACACCTCAGCCACTATTTCCAACAGGTTAAAATCACTTAAAAAGCTTCATTAGACAGTAACAGGCGATGAAATAAAAAGTATGATATAATTAAATTTGATGAAAAAAGGGGTGTTGATTTGAGAAACTCAAATAACAGATTCAATAGCGGGCAAACTGTGAAACTAAAGGACACTGGCGAGGAAGTTACCATTGTAAAATGGCAATATGTAAAAAACATGAAAAGATATTCTTACATTGTTAAGGAGCATCCCGGCACATTTTTTTTTGAAGAAGAATTTCAAACTCAATAATTGAAAAAAGACCAAATCCATAGGATTGGTCTTCTTTTATTGCTATTTTTAAAATTCCGCATTTCCTGTTGTTCTTGGGAACGGGATGACGTCTCTAATATTTGACATACCAGTAAGGTACATAATTAAGCGTTCAAAGCCTAGACCGTAGCCTGAGTGTTTTGTACCTCCATATTTCCTTAATTCTAGGTACCACCAATAATCTTCTTCACTCATACCAAGGTCATTAATTTTTCCTGCAAGAATATCCTCGCGCTCTTCACGCTGGCTGCCTCCGATTAATTCCCCAATTCCTGGTACAAGTAAATCAGTTGCCGCGACTGTCTTATTATCTTCATTCAATCTCATATAGAACGCTTTGATTTCCTTCGGATAATCCGTAACAAAAACCGGTTTTTTGAAGACTTTTTCGCATAAATAGCGCTCATGCTCTGTTTGCAAGTCGAGTCCCCATTCAACTGGATAGGCAAAAGTTTCGCCTGACTCCATTAAAATATTAATTGCTTCCGTATAAGTCACACGTCCAAAACTTGAAGTATGAGCATTGTTAAGACGATCTAATAAGCCTTTTTCAATAAAGCTGTTAAAGAAGTTCATTTCCTCCGGTGCTTGTTCAAGGACATAGCCGATTACGTATTTAACCATTTCTTCAGCAAGGTCCATGATATCTGGAAGCTCTCCAAAAGCCAATTCCGGTTCAATCATCCAGAATTCAGCTGCGTGCCTTGCCGTATTGGAGTTCTCCGCTCTAAAGGTGGGACCAAATGTATATACATTGCGGAATGCCAAGGCAAAAGCCTCTGCAGATAATTGGCCGCTTACAGTTAGGTTTGTTTCTTTATTAAAGAAATCCTTTGATAAATCAGTTTTACCCTCTTCATTTTTAGGAGGGTTATCGATGTCTAGAGTAGTAACTCGGAACATTTCACCTGCACCCTCTGTATCACTTCCTGTGATGATTGGTGAATGCACATACACAAATCCTTTTTCTTGGAAGAACTTGTGAATGGCATATGAAGCTAACGACCTAACACGAAATACAGCTGAAAAAGTATTGGTGCGGGGCCTTAAATGTGAAATGGTTCTTAGGTATTCAAAGGAATGTTTTTTCTTTTGTAAAGGATAATCGCTATTTGAAAGTCCTTCGATAGAAATATTTGTCGCTTTGATTTCAAACGGCTGTTTAGCTTGTGGTGTATGGACGAAATCTCCCTCGACTTTAATAGATGAACTAATTGGCAATTTAGCGATTTCTTTGAAATTCTCCAATTGTTCGTCAAATACGATTTGAACACCTTTAAAGAAGCTGCCATCATTCAATTCAATGAAACCAAAGGTTTTTGAATCGCGAATTGTGCGAATCCAGCCTGATAATTGAATCTTTTGTTCTATGTAACTTTCAGTATTTCTGTACAAATCCTTAACTAGGGCTTGTTTCATTTAAATGCAACCTCCAACTTTTATGTAAAAATAAAAATCCTCACGCCAATGGGACGTAAGGTTATTTTCCATAGAATCTTGTATCTTTAATCCCTTCAATATTATATAAAACTCACAACAAATAAGCAATATTCAACAAATTTTCCTACAATTTCTCAACTATTTTTTCAGAATATTTGCAGGATTTTTAAGAACAACAGTCGAATATATTAAGAAATGTTCGATTCTTGTTATAAGGAGTGCTGATTGTGGATAAAGTTACTTGTATTGCTTTTCTCCTGTATCATTCTTCTAAGAGTCAAGACATCCGAGAAAAAGCCATTCAATTACTGAATGGCGATGTATCCATTAGAGAATTAAAAAAAATGGCTTCCATCCAAGCCCATTTGGTAATCGCAGAATCTACATTAAAAAAAAATCATCTCGACAAAATGAAGGTTCAAAGATTTGCCGAGGAATTTTTGTTACTTGAGGTCTAGGCTTCCTTCGGGAAGTTTTTTTCATAAACGAAAATTTCCTTGCCATTTTCACTTAAAGCTGTTTTAATATAAAGAAACCCTAATGATTCCCAAAACTGTTTCGACTTTACATTTTCTCTAATGACTCCAATTCGAGTCCGGACTAAACCTCTTTTACGCATATCATTTTCATAAAGAGCATATGCCTGTGTACCAAATCCAAATCCTTGATAATCACCATGAATTACTAGAAGTCCCAGCCATGGGCATTGATCCTTTGGATTTTCCATTAAGTAATCCATAACCCCTATATAAGTATCATCCAGTTTAATAAAAACACTAGACGTGGCAGGGTTCAAAAACTCTTCTTCCATTTCTGGAAGTTCCCTTTGGGCACGCCCATTTTCAACAATATTATATTCTGAATTTGAATTTATGATTTCAAGCGCGACATATAGCGTTTCTTTTGTTATCTCTTCAAAGTGCACTGACATGATTGCCCTCCTATTCTAAGCGATAAAACTATTATACTAATGACCTCAAACGGAATACAAATTTAAATGAGAAAGGTGATATTATGCTCCAAGTAAATGTAAAAGTAACATTTGAAGGAAAAAGCTATTTAACAAATGTTTTAGCCAACCCAAACACTTCTGAAGAAGAAATTTACCGTCTTGCCTATGAACAGGTTCAAAAGCAATGGCAGGATAACTAAAACAGCGTCCTAATCTTGGACGCTGTTTTTTTGTTCTTTATTCTACCGTGTATAATGTTTCCGCTACATCCTTCATTAATGGGCTCAGATCATTTGTTATGAACATATGAAGCCTGTGCATCGCACGGGTACTGACGGTATAAAATAATTTTCGTTCACTTTCATTTCTATATTGAGAACTGTCATATAGAATTACGGCGTCAAATTCGATTCCTTTCGCTAAATACGAAGGTATTACTAAGATGCCTTTTTCATAAGCGATGGTAGCCTTCTCAATTAAATGTAGTGGAACCTCATTCTTAAGTGCATTATATACTCTTTTACTCTCTGCAGCCGTCCTGCAAATAACCGCTATTGTCCTATGCCCTTCTTTAAAAAACTCATTTATTTTATCGCGAATTAAACCATTTAGTAAGCGTGGCTCAGTTTTTTTTATTGTTGGCTTTTTACCATGTCGATTAAAGGGTTCGATACTTTCTCCACCTTCAATCAAGGAACTGGTGAACTCTACAATTTCCTTAGTGGAACGATAGGTTTTTGTCAAAATAATCTTCTCAACGTCTTCGCCCTCTTCTTCATAATCCGATATAACCGTAGGTGACCCTGTCGCACCTGAGAAGATAGCTTGATTGAAGTCGCCAAGTAGTGTCATTTTACTATAAGGAAAAAGCCTTTCTATTAACGCAAACTGAAATGGTGAATAATCCTGTGCTTCGTCAATAAAAATATGACGTATCCCAGTTGTTGATTTCCTGCCTTTCAGTAAATCCTGTAAGTAGACAAAAGGAGTTGCATCCTCATAGGCAATTTTAAAATTTGTTAATTGGTCAACCGTCTGCAAACATATCTGTGTCCAGTCATCAAGAAGGACTTCTTTATTATCAGCCCCCCTTTTAAATAACTGACTATACAATCCCTGTATATCGATAAAATTCAACCTTTTCACTCGAGCAAATAACGATCTAAATTTTTGCTTCACGACCTTTTCAGCAAGAAACTTTTGTTCCAGTTCAAAATCATCAAAACTCTTATCGGTAAAACGTTCTTTCTCCTGCAGTTCCTGGTATACCTCTAGATAGTCCTCTTTTTCAAGAAATTGAATTTCTTCCTCGACCCAGCTTTTTGAACGTTCCTGCTTGACTCTTCTCTTTAACTCTCTTAATAGCCAATCCTTTACCATCTCCAGTCGATTAGGGATGGTAAAACTACTATCTAACGAATAAAAGTAATCATAGATCGCTTCCTTGGAAATAACAATCTCGCCTCGGAAAATTAAGTCCTTAAAAAGCAAACCTTCTCTAGATAAATCAATTACATATTGATCAATAATTTGTTTAAACGCTAAGCTTGATTTATACCGAATCCCTTTAACCCTTGCGTGATAATCAGAATTCCCTTCCTTGTTGTTAAGTAAAAATTCCATCTGGTCAAAAGGGTCCTCGACTTCGAATTGATTCCCGATTCGATTATTTAAATATTCCATAAAGGTAGCCTGCTCCATGTTCTCTTCCCCTAATTCAGGGAGTACTGTCGAAACGTAAGAGTTAAACAATGGATTCGGTGAGAACAGCATGATATTCTCAGACTTCAACGTTTCACGATACCGGTAGAGCAAATAAGCAACACGTTGAAGAGCAGCAGATGTTTTACCACTGCCTGCTACCCCTTGAACAATGAGGAGTTTGCTTCTTTCATTCCGAATAATTAAATTTTGCTCTCGTTGAATAGTAGCTACAATACTTTTCATTTGTGCATTAGCGTTATTTCCAAGAACCTCTTGAAGCATTTCATCTCCAATGGTTACTCCTGTATCAAACATGGCTTTTATATTGGCAGCTCGAATCATATATTGTCTTTTTAATTTCATCTCCCCTTCGATCTTACCGTCCATCGTATGATAAGAAGCTGGGCCCGGGGCAAAATCATAATAAAGGCTGGAAATAGGGGCACGCCAATCATAAATTAAAAAATTCTCATCATTCTCATCCATAAGAGAAGCAATTCCGAGATATACATGGTCAACGTTGTTCTCCCCCGTTTCCAAAAAATCAATCCGTCCAAAATAAGGGGAATAACTTAAGCGTTCCAGGATACGGAGCTGTTTATCCATTTGTTTAAACGTCCGTTCCCGCTCTGATAGCAGTTCTGCCTGTTGTTTTATGCTGGCTGCCGTTTCGATCACATCATCTGGCTCATCCATGTTGACCGTTACATCTTCCCAAAAAGTCTTTCGAAGCTCGAGTACATCCGCACCAACACCTCCAGTATTTTGCTGGAGTTTTTGCTTTTTCTTATCAATTTCCTTAATAACTGTACTTACTCGTTCCTGCTCCAATTGTAAGTCCCTATTTAGGGTTTCACTCATTTGACCACTCTCCAGACAAATTTTCTTCCCTTATATATTTGACAACCAATCTCTTGATGTGGTAATATACTATTAGGGAATTTTTATTATCTATATAATTATATTTCAAGACCAAAATTAATATTATCATGATTACTTATTGATTTCAATAGATATCCCGCGCCCTGAAGGCGTTTTTTTTATGTCTACTCTCGATTACTTACTATTTCACTTACCCTTTCAACTTCAACCGTTTTTCTTTCTCCATAAACCCAATCTCTAAATTGCCCATAAAGCAATATCACTAAAATACGTATAGAAAAATAGTCTACACCATGAAATTTTTCCTTTGAGAGTTTAAATTTTTTAAAAAACATATCTAAACCAACGCTCATGACCATAACCCTTAGTTTCGCACTCCAATTATTCTCTTTCAAGAAGGACATGGTTGAAAATAGAGCTAGGGAAATTGCATATAAAGGGACGATAATAAAATGCTCTGTCCATGTATGATATTTTCCAAACCCGAAACGAATCTTACGGGTTGACGCAAAGAGAAATAACAAATTTGCTTCTGTTACCATAATCATTAAGAATAGCGAAATAAAGCGAATGACCGGATTTTTCTTTCTTAAAAATAAATTCCACAAATCACTGATGTTAAAGTAGATAGGAATCAAAATTAAGGTGTATCCGGTTTTCCACCAATAATGTTTATATACTTTTAACCTTAAAAATAAGAGTTCCACCAGTGTAAAATATATGCCGCCAAGTAATTTCCATACCCATCCTAATTTCGAAGCAGTTAAGAATAGGGCCGTAAATGGGACAAAAATGGCTTGTGATAATATAGCACCAAAAATATTATCAAAAAAGTCATATTTCATCACTTTTGGTTTATATTTATAAGCTTTAAAAAGATTAAATACAAAAAACTCCAGTAAATAGGCAAAACCGATATTTGACATTAAGAGAGTAAATAAATGCTTTTTATTTTTAGATTTATAAAAAGAAACCCCAAGAAGAGTTGTATGGATAAGGAACAAGATAATAAAGGGTGTTTTATTTCGTTTTGAATTCTTCATACACATATCCCATTTCATTAAGCAGTATTAATGGTAGTATTTGAATTACAACCCGTTTCATTCCAACATTTTGTTTACAATTCCATTTCTGGTTCAAAAAATCCTGTTCAAGATGCAAAAGCTTTACCCATTAACCTGTTGAAGTATTTCTACTTTTTAGTCGATTGTGGCATTTTTTGGGATTGTAAGCAGTTAATTTTTAATATATTGAAATAATTGTAAATGCACCTTGATATTTTCATATAATGAAAAAGATTTTATTGAATGGTCTTCTTCCTTGAGAAAAAATTATTAAATTCGTTCCTTATTTTAATTTTAGTCCCGTTATTACTCCACCTTTGTACTCAAATACTTATTAACAAAAGCACATCTAATTTCAAATGTAAATGCTTTATTATTATTTTCATAACACATTTATTTTTCTCTATAATTTGATAGATTACTACAAAAGAGTCAAGTTTTTTGTCGAAACACCATGATATTAGACCTACTTTCTGATGAACAGTGCTAATAATTCGGGTAAATATTCCTATTGTTTTGTCCTAATTTTCGAAATATTATATTAATACGACCGTACTACAATTGAAATGGGGAATGAATTTGAATAAGTTTATAAAAACCAGCCTTTCTTCAGTTATGCTTGCAGGTACTTTATTTGCAGGATTCCCGAGTATTGATGCTTCATCTAAGGATGTGGGACTCATACATAAAGCGGAAGCCTCTTCTTTTTCTTCAAACAGCTCACTTGACCTAGCGATTGTGAATGAAGAGAGATTAATAGAATCTTTTATTAAACAAGGGCTCCTCTCAAAAAATGCTTCAGAAGAAGTAAAGCAAAATTTCCTAAAGAACTACCTTGAGTTAAAAGGGAAGCAATCAAAAGTTAAGGAATCAGACCCATTGGCAGCAAAAGTAAAAGCTGCTGAAGCAGAAAAGCAAAGTAAGTTTAAAGAGTTTAACAATGGTTTATTAAATGGAGATGGAAATAAAAACGGACACTTAAAAGGGAATCCCGATCCCGTAAAAGAAACCGCTTACAATGGTGAAAAAAGAGAAGACAAAGTACTTGTCCTAGCTGTCGAATACTCTGACTTTGCCCATAATAACATTAAGCCTAATGAAACGGATAACTATTATTCAGATTATCCATTAGAACACTTTGAAGATATGATTTTTGGGGAAAATGGTGTAGAAGGTCCGAAAGGTGAAGATTTTGTTTCCATGAAACAATTTTATGAAGAGCAGTCAGGCGGAACTTACTCAGTTGATGGTAAGGCATTTGGCTGGTTAAAGGTTCCAGGAACTGCCGCTTATTATGGCGGAGATAAAGCTACGGGTGGTCATGATAATGTTACTCCAGGTGGATCTAAGCAGTTAGTAATTGATGCTTATAAAGCTGCATTAGCTGCTGGGGTTCCAGTAGATCAATATGACAATGAGGATGTTCACGATTTAGATGGAGATGGAAATATTAAAGAGCCTGATGGTTTAGTCGACCACTTAATGATTATCCACTCTGGTGTTGGTCAAGAAGCTGGTGGAGGTTCATTAGGAAATGATGCCATCTGGTCACATCGTTCAGCGAAATTTATTGACACTGATGGATTAGGTAAAGGTTTACCAGGTTTTTACGATTACACAATGATGCCTGAAGACGGTGCAACTGGAGTGTTCGCACATGAGTATGGTCATGATTTAGGCTACCCAGATGAATATGACACAATTTATTCTGGTACTGGTGAAGCAGTAGCGTACTGGTCGATTATGGCAGGTGGTTCATGGGCAGGTAAAATTGGCGGTACCGAGCCAACTGGATTCTCCCATTAGCAAAATCATATTTCCAATCCTACCTAGGTGGAAACTGGACAAATGATACTGTTGAATTAGACTGGAATGAAGTATCTACAAAAGGAACACAAGTATTACTTGATCAAGCAAACTCTCCAAATGGCAAAAACGCAATTGCTGCAAAAGTAAACTTGCCGCAAAAGGCTACAAATATTAATACTCCTGCCACTGGCTCCTTCGAGTACTGGGGCGGACAGCAAGATGAAATAGATACAAACATGGTTACAACTGTGGACTTAACAGGAAAGACCTCTGCAACTTTAGAATTTGATGCATGGTATCAAATAGAACAGGATTGGGATTTTGCTTTTGTACAAGTCTCTGAGGATAGCGGTACAACTTGGAAATCTCTAAGCAATAGCAACACGGTTTCAAGTGCAGTGCCTGAAGCATATCCAACAATCGCTCCTGCCCTGCCTGGTTTTACAGGTGATAGTAATGGCTGGACGAAACAAGCATTTGATTTGTCTGGTTATGCAGGTAAAAATGTACAACTTCGCTTCCGTTATATTACTGATTGGGGAACTTCGGAAAAGGGTTTCTACGTAGATAACATTAATGTTACAGCAGATGGCACTTCTGTTGTGACTGATGGTGCAGAAACAACATCAGCATTTACTTTAAATGGTTTTGAAAAATCAGACGGAAATAAGTACTCTGATCACTACTACCTATTAGAATGGCGTAACCATGCAGGGGTTGACCAAGGTCTAGCCAATATCAAACGTGGACAATCATTAATGAGCTATGATGGCGGTCTTGTTGTCTGGTATGTGGACCCAACTTTTACTGACAACTGGACAGGTATTCACCCTGGGGAAGGCTTTGTAGGCGTTGTAGATGCTCATACAAATACAGACTTACTATGGAGCTTTGACAACGGTTCAGCACCAGCCCAAGCATCTACTCGTTACCACATCGCAGATGCAGCTTTTGGTTTAAATCCTACATCTGGATTAAATCTTGACTATCCTGGTCTTCAAACATTGTTTGGACCAAGTCAACCAGCGGTTTCTCTATTTAATGACACCAACTCATTTATGAATACATTCATGCCAGATGCTGGCCGTAATATTGGTAACTTCGGACTTAAGGTTCGTGTAAATGGACAAGCAAAAGACAAATCAGTTGGTTCGATTGTTATCTACAAATAACCAAAAAATCTCACCTCCCCTTTTATGGAGGTGAGATTTTTTATTGATTTTATATAAGTGGTCACTCATGAAACCTTTCATAATACTTGATAAAATAAATGTAGCGATTATCAAGGCCGGATGATTACTCTTGTGCCGTTGGGAACCTTTTCGGCAAGCTGAAGAACATCCCGGTTATGCATTCTAACACAACCTGCTGATACAGCTTTACCTATCGAACTCGGATTATTGGTGCCGTGAATACCATAGCCTTGTTTGGATAATGAAAGCCATAAAACACCATATGGTCCACCCGGATTCATTTGTCGGTTAACAATTACAAAATCACCTGTTGGGGTAGCACTCAGCATTTTTCCAACGGCAATCGGATAGATTTTCTCCAGCTTGCCACTCCGGTATAATGAAAGTCTTCTTTTTCCAATCGAAATTTGAATCGAAAAGGGAATTGTATTGGGGTCTGGCAGACCAGGGATTTGAATTTTTTGTCCTACATATAATTGCTGGTAGTTGACCCCGGGATTTGCTGCATAAAGACTAGCGAGGCTTACCCGATAATCCAAAGAAATTTGATAAAGGGTATCGCCCCGCTTCACAATATGAATCATGATATCCCACCTTTTTTTCTTATAACATATGTTGGAATATCTGAACCGTTGCCTACCATAAAAGATATCAAGTTAGATCAAAAAAAGGTGCCATATCCTTTCGGATGTGTTGATTATAGAAATAATCATTACTGACTGGGTCATACATATAATCCTTTTTCCAATCAGCAATGTTCCTAGTTATCTCTTTCATGGCCTCAACAAACAATAAAATTTCCGCATTGGTCATAATTGGATGCAGTGAAAACCGGACCCACCCTGGTTTAGTAGATAGATCTCCCTGATCAATTTGTTCAGCGATTTGCTTCGATTTATGTTTGTCAATTTCCAATAAATAATGACCATATGTTCCTGCACACGAGCAGCCACCGCGAACCTGAAATCCATATCGATCATTTAGTAAACGTACAATAAGATTGTAATGAATATCCGTAATAGTAAATGAAACAATTCCGATTCGATTGCGTTGATGACTCTCTAATACATGCAGATTAGGAATATTCCCTAATCCAGATAAAAGCAGCTCGAGCTGTTCTTTTTCTCTCGCTAAAATTTGTTCTATTCCCATTTGTTCCTTTAATCTGATACATAACGCTGTACGGATTGCCTGAAGGATCCCTGGTGTTCCTCCATCCTCACGATGCTCAATTTCGTTAATGTATTGGTGTCCACCCCATGGATTTGTCCATGTCACCGTCCCCCCTCCTGGATGATCTGGCACCTTATTTGTATAAATTCTTTTATCAAAAATTAAGACACCGCTCGTACCGGGTCCACCTAAAAATTTATGCGGAGAAAAGAAAATGGCATCGAGTTTTTCCATAGGGTCATCTGGGTGCATATTCATCTTCACATAGGGAGCTGAGGCAGCAAAATCCACAAAGCAAAGACCTCCGTGCTTATGCATGATTTTGGCCATCCTATGATAAGGAGTCTGGATTCCCGTTACGTTCGAGCATGCTGTAAATGAGCCAATCTTAACCGCTCGGTCACGGTACTGTAACAAAAGTTGTTCCAAATGATTAACATCTACTAGACCTTCTGAGTCAGGTCTAATAATCTCAACATCCGCTAATGTCTCAAGCCATGAAGTTTGGTTAGAATGGTGCTCCATATGTGTGAGGAAAACAACTGGCCTATCCTTCTCTGAAAGCTTAATACTGTCTTTCCATTGTTCCGGGACTCGAACCCCCATTATTCTCTGTAATTTGTTCATTACAGATGTCATTCCAAATCCATCAAGAATGACAGCGTCGAAATCATTGGCATTTACATGTTCCTTGATGATTTTTTTTGATTGATTATAGATACCCGTCATCATTAAACTCGTAATATTTGATTCCGTATGAGTATTGGCCATAAAAGGACCCAATACCTCTGAAACCTTTTGTTCAATTGGTCGAAATAATCTTCCGCTTGCCGTCCAATCAGCATATATTATAGGTTTTCTTCCGTACGGCGAGTCAAATTCCTGATGATTGCCGATAACCTGAGACCGAAATTTTTGAAAATATTCCTCAAGATTGTCCGGCAGTGTATACCACTTACTTCCGATCCTTGCAGTAATCATGCTTCAACACCTCTCTGTGAGAATCTGTGTTAATTACTATATGCAAAGCTTTTTCACTTGCCGACAAAAAAAGCCTGATCCATTTGGACCAGACTGTTATCCTTTATAATTAAATAGGATTCTTTGCAGATTCCTTACGATTCACTTCATCAATTTTTTGAACAAACATGTGAAAAACTCGCTGCTTCTCTTCTAGGTCTTTTATATACTCTTTTAATTGGTTATAACTTTCCTCAAACGGTTTATGATACCTCTGTCGTATACTTTCAATAATTTCTTCGTTCACCGTTGATTGAATGACTTGCTTGGTAATCCCGTATTTGTAAGAATATACCTTTAACTCTTGTGCCACTTCTTCATATTCTTTATCAATTTCGATAAGGACTGATGAAATATCATCCTTCCACTCTTCTAGTGATTTCTGTAAATAGGATTTAACCATTGTGTCTTCCATCATTGCACCCGCCTAATAAAGTCTAATGTTACCTTCATTATAACGGTGATTGTTTACAGCCTAATTTCTAGTAGTTTACAATGCTATATCAATAAATAGGATAATGTTCCGATTTACATTAAATAACTAGTTTAATAGATACATACTAAGAAACGGCATCTATCATAATTGGGACATTTTGCGTAATATTGTTTGCATTTCCTAAATCAATATTAATGATTAAAGAATAGTTAAAAGTTTCTTGATTTTTTTTAATATCGTCAGGAACATTGATTAAGAACGAAATTTTTCCAGTCTGGTTTGGACTACACTCAAAAGAACAGAAAACGGAATGACTATTTACTATTTCTTCTACAAATGCCTGGGAATCAATCCCTACTAGATCGATATCATATCTTTTTATTTTATTTTTTAACAGGCCGCCTGTTATCTCAATGGTACCGTTAATAACACTTCCGGCTTCGTATACCTTCTTATCCAAATGGACCATTGTTTTTGGCAAACCTATCTTTAGCTTTGTTAAATAATCTTTTAATGTCATTTTCTTCACCTGTTCCCTAAAATAGGCATAATAAAAGACCAACAGTAAATCAAGCTGCTTAAAGTGTTAATCAAAACAAAAAAGCCCCTGTACTTGGCGGTCCATGACCTCCTTCGCTTTAGCCGACGAAGTTAGCTGACGGGTAGGATGGCGAAAGAAATTCTCATCCCTTCTACAATAGTAGAATTAGCCCCAATAAATTGGTTCCTCCGTACCCATTTTGATGGGTTTTGGCCGAAATATTTAATTTAATATTGATTATGACGATAATTTTATCCTCAACCTGATTACTTGTAAAGAGTGATATTCGCCTAAATTAACTGCCTAATCTCCAATTTTAAATAAAAACAATGATTTCTCTAGTGTTTGCTCATGTTTCATCGATATTTGACAACTTTGTCCCTTTTTTATTTTGTAATTAATTTTGCGAATTCTTTTAAATTGGTTGAATACTTAACATACAGTCGCGGCAGGTAAAAATCCTCGTTTTTGATATCCTTTTTCGAATAAATTTCTGGTGTTGTCGTCAATCCAAATGAATAAAACTTTTTCGTTTCTGAAGCTGTACGTTCATTATAACTTCCATATGGATAGGCTAGGGCAATGACAGGTTTCCCTGTTATCTTTTCTATTTTCTCCTTCGATCCTTTTAATTCATAGTGGAGATTTTCTGACTTTGTCAAATCTGGATGTGTAGCTGTATGCGACTGAACAGAAATAACACCAGAGTCCGACATCATTCTTAATTCTGAAATATTTAACCGATTTACATTACCGACAAAATCCGATATTACAAAAAAAGTTGCTTTTGGCTTAAAAGTTTCATCCTTTAACCTCTGGAGAATCTCAAAAGCGTTACGATTATTTTTATACCCATCATCAAAGGTTAGAAAAATAGGTTTCTTTATTTTACCAAGTTGATTCCACTGTTCGAATGTTACTAACGTATATCCCTGATTTTTCAAATAGATCATTTGCTTTTCGAAATTCTCGGGAGTTACAAATAACTCTTTGGACCCTAGACCGGAATAATTATCAATGGAATGATAAACTAAGATAGGTACCTTTTGCTGTGAAAAAACTTGGTCAGGCAAGCAAATGAGAAGAAGAAGAAGAACTACTAGTTTTAACATGCAGTAAAGCCTCCCTTTTTTTCCAAGCCAGTTTTACCTAGTATTCCTCAGTCCGTATGTTTTATCTCTTAAATAAACATGATAAACTGAAAGAATATACCTAATTTAAGGAGAGGTTTAATGTCTGATTATAAGGTTTTATTTTTAGATATTGATGGAACCATCATTAAGCCGGATGATACCATCGAGGATACTGCGATCAATGCAATTCGTCAGGTTCAAGAAAAAGGAATTGAGGTTTTTTTAGCCACTGGCAGACCTTTACATGAAATCAGGGAACTTGCGAAAGAGTTAAATGTCCATTCCCTCATTGGGTATAACGGTGCATTTGCCATTTATCAAGGTAAAGACCTATTTCAAGAGCCAATGAACAAGGAAAGTGTCAAACAATTTATTGATATTGCGAAAAAAAATCAACATGAACTTGTTTTGTATACGAAAGACCAAAATATATTTTCTGATATAGAAGCAGATGGTGTAAAAGAATTTATAGAAAAGTTTCACTTACATAAAAATGACTCCTATTCACCATCAAACGATTATGAAGTTCTCGGAATGACCTTGATCAATTTAAAAACAAAGGATACTGCATTATATAAACATGAAGATCAAATCCACTTATCACAAGTAAATCTTGAAGGTATGCTTCATTGTTATGACGTGATTAGAGATCAAGTCAATAAAGGCATTGGTGTTCAATATGTCCTGAAGCACCTTGGATTTAAGAAGGAAAATGCTATTGCATTCGGTGATGGAATGAATGACAAAGAAATGCTTCTGAGTGTTGGTGAAGGATTTGCAATGGGAAATGGCCATCCGGACCTCTTTCAATATGCTAAACATAGAACCACTTCCGTAACAGAATCAGGTATCTATAATGGATTAAAAGCATTAGGGATTATCGAGTAAGCGAAAGCTGTGCATATGCACAGCTTTTTTTGCATGAATTTGTTGGTATTTCGTGTTATCCGTCTTGTTTTGATAGCTTTTGTCACCCTGCAGGAAAATGGGGTGCACCTTATAGAAATTACTATCCATAGATGTTTTACCGTAAATTGGATAGAAGGGATTTGAATATTATGAGAACTTTCACGTTAAAGGAAGTTTCCAAAAAAATAAATGTTAAGCCAGCTACATTAAAAAAATGGGAAAAGGAACTTGAGGAATATCTTGATATACCCAGGACCAGACAAGGCGCTAGAATATATTCGGAGGTAGAATTAGATTTACTCTTGGATATTAAACAAATGTACGAAAACAAATTAAGCACAGAGATGATCCTACAAAACTTACAAACGAAGGATGAACCAGTAGAAAACGAGATTTCTGAACCCCCTTCCTCCTCTTTGCCAATTGTTTCAGAAACCATGCCCGAAATAACGAATGAGGAAAATGCTATTAAGAATGCCGATCAATTTTTCGATGCCATGGATACTTATAAGCAAACCTTCTTAAGTGAGGTAAAAGATGAAATTCGAAGTGTTCTCCGTAAAGAGGTAGTAGAAGAAGTAAAAAAGGAAATCTCTAAAGGTACATTCTATACAGTGAAGTCCATTTCTGATTCCATCTATAAATCGTCAGCTTCGACAAAAGCAGAAATTGAGGGACTTTCGGAACACATTGAAAAATCAGCAGAACAGACGACAGAAAGACTTCATTATTTATCAAAAAGTATTGTCAATGCCTCACACGAAACTTCTGAAGAGATTTATACGTTATCAAAGCAATTGTCTGAATCTACGGAGGAACTTGCTCACTACGTAGATATTACAAATACAGAAATCATGAGTTTATCGGAAGTTATCGAAAAGGACCGTGAAGATCGCGGGAAAGAACGTGACCAATTCCGAAATGAAATCACGCAAAGAGAAGCTGCTTTTCAGGATTTATTAACAAGTTTTCGTGATGTAGCCGCTGCACGGGAAAAGAAATGGTGGAAGTTCTGGGAGTAAAATCGTCACGACACTTGCTGCTATGGTCAAATTTTTCAAGTGGAGGGGATCATTATGAACACTAGTGAAGTAGCAAAATTATTAGGGGTATCAGCAAGTACCATTCAACGATGGGTAAAACAGCTTGAACTGCCAATGGAGCGTAATGAACGGGGACATTATCATTTTAATAACGAGGATATTGATCTTCTAAGAAACATTCAAACACAAATTCAAAATGGGACCTTACTTCAAGAAATTGCACCTGTTCAGGAAAAGAAAACTAGGAAAGGAACTGTTAAAGCAGCTCCTGAGCCAAACGCAGAACTGGAAAGATTGTATACCATTGTTAACGAATTAGAAGCAAAGGTAAACTCAAAAGCAGATTCTGTCGCCTCCTATCAGCTCCTGCAGCACCGCAGGGAAATAGAAGAATTACAGAGTCAAGTCATAGACTTAACAAAAAAAGTGGAATCCCTACAATCACAGCTTTTTGAGATTATGAAAACCACCCTCCCTGAAAAACCTCTAGTATTAGAACATGGAAAGCTAAATAGAAAAAAGAAGAATTTGGTTAGTTCGTTATTTGGGTTTTTAGGGTAACTAGAAAAACATAAGCGCCTTGCATAGGGGCTTATGCTAGACAAAAAAAGAGCGGAATGTGTTCAGAACACATTCCGCTCTTATATTTTTAATTCAACAAGGGGCTGTGTATATTTTTTAATCATATAACTGCCAAGTACAATACAAACCATAAAGGAAAAGACAATTAAAAATAAATAATTTTCTGAAATGGCATCCGGTAAAATAGATTGAATGGACTTAATGATAAACCCATGGAACAAGTAAACATATAGTGTTCTTTCACCTATTTTCGTTATTCGGTACTGATTCGATGGGATTAATGGCAAGAAGCCAAAAACTACAATTAAAGTTAAAACATATTGCCAAGCACGCAGCAGTCCGTCCGTAAGCTGCATTCCTCCCATGTTTTCATAAGAGGTGTCCCCTAACAGCCATGGAACAGCATTTTCAGGAAAACTTGATCCAAAATATAAAAACGTAAAAATGATAATGATAACTCCCGCTGGAACAGCATACTTTGCCCCAATGATTCGTTTTAAATGGTCCCCGTTTAATAAGAAACCTAACAGAAAGTATGGAAAGAAAACAAACGTCCGAGATATACTCATAAAACTTCCTGCATCCTCAAAATAACCAATTGCAATTCCTAATAAAACCGAGATGAGCAAACCCACCCATTTTAATTTCGCAAATACATACAGCAGTAAATTCCAGAAAAATAAACTTAGTAAAAACCACAATGACCAATGAGGCTGGAACAGATTAAATTCAAGCGTTTTTTCCTTCCCGACTAAAAAATAAACCACAGAATAGATAATCTGAAAAATAAAATAGGGAATCAAGATCTTTTGAACAGATTTAAGCAAGTACCCTTTATTTTTAAAACCTTTGGCAAAATATCCGGAAATCAAAATAAATGCTGGCATATGAAATAGAAAAATCACGGTATATAAAGTAAATAAAACCTTATCTTGATCCTTATAAGGGCTAATCATATGTCCGAAAACAACAAGAAAAATTAAAATAAATTTTGCATTATCAAAATACTTACTTCTACTTGTAGTCGAAGCCATCCTATCCCTCCAAAACAAAAAGGTATTGTAATAAAATTCTCAGATTGTATTTACACTATTTTACCTCAGTAATATTACAGAAGGATTGAATATAAATTACTTTCTATGTCAGTGAATTTACAATTTCAAAATAATAATCGAAATGTCCTATGCTTAATTAACTATTTATTGGTAATAAATTCTACAACCAACTTTTAGGACCTGATGATAAAAATCACATACACAAAAAAAGATTCATGATAGTATACAGGGTAAGTTTTATATTCTTAAACAATGAAACGGGGTTATAAATTGAACTTTCCACAATTAAAAATTGCACATATCATGCCAAAGGTTCCGGTTTTTCAAGGAGGAATGGGTGTTGGTATTTCATTAAGTAAACTGGCTTCTGCGGTTGCAAATGCTGGAGGAGTTGGAATTATCTCAGGTACTGGTATTACTACGGATGAAATGCGTGATCATATTAGAAAAGCAAAAAGTCTTGTAAAAGACGCAGGTTATATTGGCGTAAATGTCCTGTTTGCAATGAATGATTTTGCAGAAAAAATGAAAGCCGCTCTAGAAGAAAAAGTTGATTTTATTATTTCAGGGGCAGGAATTTCAAGAGATATGTATGCTTGGGGCAGACAGGCTGGCATACCCGTTATTTCGATTGTTTCTTCAGCCAAATTAGCAAGAATTTCAGAAAGACTCGGTGCTGCAGCGGTAGTGGTTGAAGGCTTTGAGGCTGGCGGACATCTTGGAACTGACAGACCGATGTTTGACATACTTCCAGAAGTAGTCGAAGCTGTATCGATTCCTGTTCTTGCTGCTGGTGGTATCATGACTGGTGAAGATATCGCCAAAGCACTTTCAATGGGGGCTTCTGGGGTTCAGATGGGCACACGATTTGTAGCAAGTGAAGAATGTGACGCTCCGCTTGCATTTAAACAGAAATATGTTGATGCTCGTAAAGAGGATACTTTGTTAGTCAAAACAACTGTCGGCTTACACGGGAGAGTAATTTCTAATAACTTTTCTAAATTAATCAGTGGCCCAGACAAATTAAAAATTGCCAAATGCCATGATTGTTTAAAAAATTGCTCTTATCGTTTCTGTACACTCGATTCCTTACTCGTATCTGTTGGCGGAGATGTGGAAAATGGACTTGTCTTTGCTGGTGCACGGGTAGATGAAATCAAGGAAATCCTCCCTGTCCAGCAAATCATGGATAATCTAACCACAGAATATCAAAACGCTATTCAACAATAAATTAGCTAAATAAAAAGAGACAACCACATTTTTGAGGTTGTCTCTTCTCATTAAGGTAAATTTTTTATTTTATTCATGATGGATGTTCTTGGTTTAGCTTCTGGAATAATTTCAGGATAACCAATTCCCAATACACCAACTAGGTCATAATTTTCAGGAACTTCTAATATTTCCTGGTTTTTTGCAGTAATTCCGATAGATGACCAGAAAGTACCTACACCTTCGGACCATGCCGCTAAATTAAAGTTTTGAACAAAGCAAGCTGTTGCCAAGGCGTTTTCCTCTTTCTCAACCGCCGAGGCACCATGTTTAGATACTACTGCAATAAGTATAGGCGCATTTCCAAAATCCGTCTTATGTTTAAGTTTTGCCCTCGTATCAGGACCGATAAAATATACCTCCCAGGGTTCTGTCATTCTGTGATTAGGAGCCATTTTCGCTGCCTCTAACCATGAGTATATCAAATCAAGCTGAACAGAATCGGATTTAAATTTTTTGATATTTCGCCGGCTTTTAATAACTTCAAGAATATCCAATGTATCCCCTCCTCTAACGGTTGAAAAACCACATTAATCTATCCTATGTTGCTTTTATAAAAATATTAATACACCCTAAGGATTCAGATTTTTATCCGTCACTAATTCCTTTGCCCTGAATAATATGTGGGCGAGGAGGCGAATATAATGAATAATTTTCACTATGGACCTATTGGCAATCCAGGCTATCAGGGTCAAGAATATAACGATTATCGAAATATCATGAATACATGCCAGCGTTATATGAATTATCATGTGGTTGGTCAAATGAACGATGGCACTCAAATGAATGGTATACTCCAAGACATGGATGATGAAGGAGTAACAATGCTCGTTCCTGAGGATGTCGATGATGACTCCGATGACATGAGATATGGCGGGTACGGTGGTTACGGAAGACGCAGGTTCCGCCGTTTTAGAAGACGCCGCTTTCCATACAATGTCTTTGTATTCCCATTTTTCTTCCCATTCCCTTATTACTATTAATATAGAAGGAGCTCGCCATTATGGTGAGCTTTTTTAATAATAATCTTTTGTTCCTTCTAACTGATATTTCGGCTGTACATCTACCGCACCAATACTGAACAATCCTCTCTTGAATCCAAGAAAGATGAAAAAAAGTGACTGAGCAAAGAAGAATATCCCCCATCCTTGAGCTGGTATAAATGCTGTTAATTGAGATAAGTTTGTTGCGTCCCCAGCTGCATGCGGCTGAATTAAACTAATGATGAAAATATCATATGCGGTACTTACTGATTCTACTAAAATGACACAGGAAATTAACAATACAAGGTTTTGAATTACCTTTTGACTTCCTTTAATAAGCAAGGCTAGAAATAAAGTACCAAAGGATGCAAGCCAGAATAAACCATAGAAATTACGGACCCATAAGATAAAATTGATTACAATCAAACCTAAAAGCATATCGATAAAAAGTGTATGTTTTTTCTTTTTAATTAACCAAAATGATACATATGCCATCAACGATGAAATCAAATAACCTGCTGCACAAGTGATAAAGTCAATAATCCAAATTGATTGTGTGCCGTGTGTAACTCCATCTCCATTCATAAACAATGAAATGGATTCAACATTACCCCCAAATAGAGCAATAAATGCGTGACCAGATTCATGGATCACCGTATTAATAATTCTAAAATAATCACCTATTATCGGAATGTGTATTAAAACAAATGCCAACCCAAGGAAGAGGAAAAATTTAATACTAAGCTTTTCTTTTATATATTCCAATTTACTTTCCCCCTCTTTTCACTAAGCTTCCTTTTTTATTTCCATCTTAACATTTTTCTTTATATTCTGAAAATTTTACGTTCTATTATCTAGCAAAAAGGCGACCGACAAAATAGAGCTTGATTCGACAAACCAACAACCTATGCGTTATGATTAAGTTGTTGATATTCACAACCGTTATTATTTTTTAGGAGGAATGAATTTGATAGAGTTTAAAGATATTGTAAAGAAATATAGAAATAAAACGATTATTAAGCCTTTCTCTGTTGATATTGAAGCTGGTCAACTCGTTGTTTTTATTGGACCCAGCGGCTGTGGGAAAACGACATTACTAAAGATGATTAATAAATTAATTCAGCCATCTGCAGGTAAGATTTTTGTGAACGGTAAGGATATTTCCAACATGAATGCCATCGAGTTAAGGAGAAATATTGGCTATGTCATCCAAAATACAGGTCTCTTCCCCCACATGTCGATTAGAGAGAATTTGGAATTAATCCCAAAACTAAAAGGTGAAGACCCTAATAGAATTGCTGAGAAAACGGAGGAACTTCTCCATGTAGTTGGATTAAATCATAGTGAATTCTTAGACCGATTTCCAAAGGAATTAAGTGGCGGACAGCAGCAAAGAGTTGGGGTAGCAAGAGCCTTTTCAACGGATTCAGATATTATTTTAATGGATGAGCCCTTTAGTGCCTTGGATCCCGTAACAAGAAACTCGCTGCAGGATGAACTCGTTCAAATGCAAAAGGAACTCAACAAAACCATCATTTTTGTCACCCATGATATGGACGAAGCCATAAAAATAGCCGACAAGATTTGTATATTAAAAGACGGCGATATTCTCCAGTTCGACACCCCTGAAAATATTCTCAAGAACCCAGCCAATGAATTTGTCGAAGGATTTATAGGAAAGAGAAGAGTTTGGAATAACCCTGAATTATTAATGGCTGAAGATATTATGATTCCTAACCCTGTAAAGATTACTACTAAGCGAACCGTTTTACAGGCTATTGAGATAATGAAATCCAACAAGGTCGACAGCTTAATGGTAACCGACAAAAATAATATTTTAATAGGATTGGTGACTTTAAAAGGAATTCAACTACTAAACCGAAATTCTGAGATTGATAGTGTTATGGAGAAAAATGTACTAGCTGTATCTGAGGATAGTAACTTAATTTCCATTTTAGCAACGATGAATGAACATAAAATTGGCTATGTGCCTGTTATTAATCATTCGAAGCAATTAACTGGACTTATAACCAGAAGCAGTATTTTATCGGCTTTAAGCAGTCAACTAATTGATTTGGAGGTGGCCTTTTAATGAGTGACTTTTATAACTATTTAAGTGGAAACTACGAACAGATTATTGATTTACTAGGCCAACATATTTATTTAAGTATTATTTCCGTCCTCGTTGCGGTAATTATCGGGATTCCGTTAGGCATTTTGATCTCACGGCAGCCAAAGCTGTCAAAGCCGATAATTGGAACAACGAACGTCATCCAGGCAATACCAAGTTTGGCCTTACTTGGATTCTTAATTCCCTTTATTGGTATTGGCAGTGCACCTGCCATAGTAATGGTTGTCCTATATTCACTTCTTCCAATCGTAAAGAACACCTATACAGGATTAACGAATATAGATCCTGACATTCTGGAAGCCGCCAAAGGTATCGGTCTGACCAAGAGTCAAACAATGAAAAAGGTTCAGCTGCCGTTAGCTTTTCCGATGATTATGGCGGGTATCAGAATTTCTGCCGTAACAGCAGTCGGATTGATGACCATCGCAGCATTCGTGGGTGCAGGAGGCCTAGGTTATCTCGTATTCTCTGGTGTACAGACCGTTGATAATTACATGATTCTTGCAGGTGCAATTCCAGCCTGTATCCTTGCCCTTTTAATCGACTTTGTTGTTGGTAAACTTGAAACGTCATTTTCCTACACAAATAAACGAAAATCCGCATCTAAAACGAGCAGCAAAGTAAAGCGTATCGTAATCGCATTTGCTAGTATATTCATAGTTGCTGCAGGTGCCTTTACCGTTTATTCAAAGGCAAATGCCGCAGATAAAGTTGTCGTAGGCTCTAAGAATTACACTGAACAATTGATTCTTGGGAATATGTTGGCTGATTTAATTGAAGGTAAGACAGATCTTGAGGTAGAAAGAAAAATGAATCTCGGCGGCTCACAGGTAGCTTTTAGTGCTATCAAAAATGGTGATGTAGATATGTTTGTAGAATATACAGGGACCGGACTTGTAAATATTCTCAATCAAAGCCCACAAAGTGATCCTGACAAGGTTTATGACTATGTAAAAAAAGAATTCAAGGAGAAGTTTGGTATCGACATGTTAAAACCTCTTGGATTCAATAACACCTATGCATTAGCAGTACGTCAAGATACGGCTGAACAATATAATTTAAACACCATCTCCGATCTTGCTAAAGTAAGTGAAGGCATGATTATGGGTCCTACCATTGAATTTCCAAATCGGGAGGATGGATTAATTGGTCTTTCTAAGACCTATAATTTGAAGTTTAAAGATGTAAAAGCGATAGACGGTGGATTGCGCTATACTGCGCTTGATAATCATAAGAGTGATGTCATCGATGCCTTTTCTACTGATGGATTAATTGAAGAATTTGGATTAAAGGTATTAGAGGATGATAAAAACTTCTTCCCTCCTTATTATGCTGTTCCCATTGTCAAAGAAGAGACATTAAAAGAGCACCCCGAACTAAAAGAAGTACTAAATTCACTTGCTGGTATACTGACAGATGATAAAATGCGAAAGCTTAATTACAAAGTTGACAGCCTGAAGGAATCACCAGCAAAAGTAGCAAGAGAGTTTTTAAAAGAGGAAGGTTTAATAAAATAATCGAAGCCGGCGCTGCCGGCTTTTTTTTAATCCTCCATAAAATGGACAACTCTCTCATAAGTATCATCATCCCCAATAATGAGAAGAACGTCCCCTTCAAGAATCAATGCGTAAGGTCCTGGAGAGATAATCAATTCTCCCTTTCTCTTCATCCCTATCACGGTTCCACCTGTGTTTTGCCAAAATTTCACTTCTGAAATCGTCTTTCCGATATGTACACAACCAGGAACTACCTCTACTTCAATTGGTGCTAATGGATTGGTATGTCGAAGTTTTGTCGAATAATCCATGATTTTCCTTACTGTATCAAAAAGCTGCTCATCTAATTTATCTCGCTCGGAAATTAGGGTATTAATTTCTTTCTCAAGGTCTTTGATGCTTGCCAAATTCGAAAAGCGATGAATATATTTATAGGCATTCTCACGAGAAGAAATAACAATCCCGCTGCCCTTTGTTGATTGAACAATCTCCACATCTTCTAATATCTTTATCGCCCTTCTTACTGTTTCAGGAGAAACTTTATACTCACTTGCCAATGTTGATCTTCCGTGAATCCTTTCTCCCACTTTGAATTTACCATCGTAAATTCGATTCGCTAAGTCGATTGCAATCCGTTCATAAGTTGGTATTTGTGCCCTTTGCATATATTCCTCCACGAAACTGAGTCAATTTTACTTTATTATTCCACTATACTCTAAAAAAATTGTCGATGCGAACAGATAGATTATACTTCAAAAAAAGTGCCAGGCACCCGAGGTGTCTAGCACTTTTTTTACGAATCAAATCTTTCTAGTAATTCAATGATTACTTTAAAGTCCGAGGTGGTTTCCATATATGCATATCTGCCTTTTCCATTGTAGAAATTCCCGGTTTGAATGACGGGATACCCCATATCCTCTAGAAGCTTAATTTTTTCATCCATGTTTTTTATTACAAACGAAATATGATGAACACCTTCTCCATGTGTTTCAAGGTGTTGTTTCCAAGTGCTTGGAGAAAGACCTGGCTCAATTAATTCAATTTGAAGCAGAGGAGTGTTAATAAACATATATCTAGAATCACCTTCGGTTGGCTCTCCTTCAAAAACAACCTGGGTAAGCTCGCTTTGTCCGGATTGAATAACTTGTGGTTTTTCAACACCTAGTAGTTTACAGTATGCCTCGGCTGCTGCATCGAGATCTTTTACAACAATCGCTAGTTGCTCAACCTGATTTGTCCCAAGCAAAGGTTCATAGGATTCTTTACTTGGCTCTGTATCCCGTGGTTCAGCACTTTCAAGGAGTTCTACCAGTGTTTTATGGTCATTCAAGGTATCCACATATACATACCTGCCGTCACTTGAAGTAAATTCACCACTTTGGAGTAATGGATATCCACTTTCTTCAAAAACCGGAAGCTTTTCCTTAATAGAATCCACATCAAAGGCAATATGATGGATTCCTTCTCCAACTGTATCTAAAAATTCACGCATTGTACCTGGTTCTTCATTTGGTTCGATTAGTTCAAACTGTACGGTTGGTGTATTCATAAATACTAATTTACTTCGAGAATTCGTTGGCTTGCCGCGAAAAACCATTTTGGAAACCGCACTATCACCTGTTAGGAACCATGCAGGTTTTGGAATTCCTAGAAGTTTAGCAAACAATTCTGACGGCTTCTCAATATCGCGAACAACAAAAGCAAGTTGATTGATTTCATTATTACCTGCCAAAGGCTTTTTTTCTGTTAAAGATTCAGTCAAAATGATCACCTCTAATTCTTTTTTTCAACCTAGTCCACGGACAGATAATCCACCATCACTCGAGATAACTTCTCCAGTAATCGCCCTTGCGTTATCGGAAGCAAGCAGCAAGTAAGCTCCTACATGATCTTCAGATGACATTGCAATCCGAAGCGGGTTTCGTGATTTAATACTTTTTTCTTTTGTCTCGTTATCTACCATTTTTACAAATGACTGCAGCGGAGAAATGACATTTAGTGCTGTCAACGTTCCTCCCGGAGCAACAGCATTCACTCTTATATCAGGAGCAAGCTCAAACGCAAGCTGGCGCATTAATCCAATTTGTGCGTGTTTGCTGGCGGTGTACCATACTCCTCCTCCATCAGGATAGAACCCCGCACCTGACACAGTGAAAATCATATTACCGCCTGTTTTCTTCAATTCCTCCACTGACGCTTTTGCCCCATTGAAATATCCTTTTACATTGATGTCAAACAGGAAGTCATATGCATTTGACATTGCTTCGGGAGTAACAGTTTGGAATTTAGCAAACCCATCAAAAACACCAGCATTCGCAACAAAAACATCTAACTTCCCAAATGCTTCCACGGCCATTCGAACTGCATCAGCGTGTGCTTGATAATTCGTAACATCTCCCTCAATACATTGCACAGAATCACCAAACTGCTGCTTTAGTTGATTCAGCCCCTCTAATGATTTATCGAGAACGGTAAGCACTGCCCCTTCTTTCACAAAGGCTTCTGTTACAGCCTTTCCGATACCAGAGGCACCACCGGTCAAATAAACTGATTTACCACTTAACTGAGCCATATAATACTGCTCCTTCCTGCTGCTAAAGCCATTACACAAAGATAGCTAGATTTCGTGTATTAATCGTCGTTTGATCGACAATGAAAAAGCGTTTCGATAGTTTCCATTCACCATTTTCATAAATAAATTCATCTTGTCGTTCACCAGAAATTAAATCGTGATGAATATCGGTGCTGCGGCTCCGGTAAATCATCAAATAGCTGTTTACTACTGCTTTTTCATTTGGTACATAATCTATCAGCCGCACATTGTTCACTAATCTTCTAGTCCGAGAAGGAGGAATTTCAGCCCATGCATAATCCGTTTTTAGACGATCCACACGAATTTTCAATAATTCAATGTCATCATCAAATGCAAACATATCCAAGGCATAATCTGGACGTTCTATACCCTCTTTGTTAACACGAACCGGCATTTGATATTTTAATATTGGGTGCATTAAGCTAAACCACCCATCAAAATCGATATCATCTAACAGTTTAGCTTCCCGATAAAGCCATTGTTCAAATTCATAGGTCGCTAGCATCCTCTCAATTGTCATAACTTCTCCCTCAATCCTTTAATATTTTTTTGATAAAGGTCATGAAAAGTGTGAGAGCAATCTCACTTCGTCATTAAGTCAAGCCAGTAACGATAAAAATTTCTTTGATTGGCTTCAGTAAATTTATCATCATAAACGACACCTGGGCCAACGAATTCTGTTACTGGTTTACGGTGCAAGCCCATCGTGTAATTAAATGTCAGCTGTTTTACTAATGGCATCGTACCAGAGGCAGCAGCTGTAATGTCTGTGAATACTTCTGTGTCATCCTGTTCAAAAATACCTGAAGGGCTAAATGTTAGAATAAATGATTCTCGTGAGCGTCTCTTCCAATCCTCTGGAGCATTTTTCTCAACTAAAAACCATGTAATTACTTCCATTTTGTCCACAGATATTGGTCTCCAAATTCGCATTGAGGTATTAGAGATTAACTGGCCTTTAATTTTTGTATGAGAAATTAAAAACGATAGGTTAGGAAAGATGTTTCCAATCATATTCTTTAGATTAGATAGAACCTCGTATTGTTCTTCTGTTAGATTTGCTTTGTACTCATCCTTTAGTTCTTCAGGGAAGGCAAAGTCTGGATTCGGTGTACCAAGGTTTAAGCCATGCCCATTAGTGGTGTGGATTTGATAACCTTTTTTCGAATAAGTCGCACTTGGAACCATTCCTAATTTGGCAATAGAACCGTGAGTAACCATCGTATGATAGGAATCACCTACGAAGTTATCTGCTCCGATTTTCCAATTAGAATGAATAACGAATCGTTGCGGCGGTCCCATTACTTCCATTTCTGCTCTTCCTGCAAATATATCAATATACCATTTAAAATCTCCTAAAAAAGCCTCTAAAGACTCTGCTTCATCATTCCAAGTCCCAAACAATAACCCTTTGTATGACTCCACTCTAATTTTGTGTAGACCCAGCTGGGATTTATCTAAGCTATCCACGTAAATGTCCTTTTGGAGCGGAACACCCACACAATCTCCATTGTTTTTAAAATTAAAGCCATGATAAGGACAAGTAAATAATGACTTATTGCCAGCATCTGCGCGACAAAGCTTCATCCCCCGGTGTGTACACATATTGTACAGGCCGCGGATTTGATTATCAGCACCTCGAGAAATAATGACGGAATAGCCAGATACATCCCTTATGATAAAGTCATTTTTGTTCGGAATTTCCGATTCATGTCCAATGAATACCCAAGTTTTTAAAAATATTTTTTTGTGCTCTAAATCATATATCGTTGGGTCACCTAGAAGATAGGCAGGAATGGCTCCATTTTCAGGTTTAACGCTTTCATTTAAGTATTCAATGGCTTCTTTTTGAGACATCTCTTCTAAATTTATGTTCGTTTTGTACATTGCCTTTTCCCCCTAAATATATTTTTACGTTGCCATTCATTCAGGGGAAAAAGCAATTAATAACGTTTACCCCTGTATGTTATTATTAAGTATTTTTCCAATAAATAATTTAGCCAACTTGGATAACAGCATCTTTATTTTTTAATGATGACAATACACTAAGAGCAGCCAAATAACTCGTTTTTGGATTGTTCGGCATAGGATCATTTTCTACCTTTAGAGATAATCTGCCAAATGATCCTGTTGCTTCGATACTATGACTATTATTCTTAATACTAGGATCAGAAATGATTTTTACTCGGGTTTTATTTGGCCCTAATCCTGCAAGTGACAAAATGATTGAAACATTGATGTTTTTTGGGAACAACTCAATGGCATCACGAGCAGAACCCTCAAAAAGAATCTTTTCTATATCCAATGGTGCACCCGGTAAAGCCTGGGGCGGCTTTCTTGTAATAATCGAAACACTGTACAGTTCGCCATTGGATTTCGCTGCTTTTAAGACATCTAGTCCTCCAATTGCACCGGAGGGGAGGTATATCTTTTTGCCATTCTCATTGCAGATTTCTTCAAGCGTTTGAATAAAATTCAGATCACTGAGAGCACCAACACTGCTAAGTACTAAATCCTTACCACAGCTTAGAACCTGAGCAGCATACTCTTTTACCACTTCGACAGTAGCAGCTTCGATAACTAAATCTATATTCGACTGTAATAGTGATTGAATATCTTCAAAAACTTCAGTATCAAATTCAGATGCTAGCTGCTGAGCCGAACTTGGATTGCGGGTATAAATGCCAACAATTTTAGAATTTACCAAGAATTTATTAGTATTAATGCTTTGTAGTAGGAATCTGCCAATGCTTCCACCGCCGATTAGGCCGATATTCATCTGACATTCCTCCTTATCAATTGGCTAACCCGTAGGAATCTGCAAAATACTCTAACCCACAGTGTCTTATTTCACGAGATAGTCCACTTTCTTTTAGACCTGGGAAATCAAGATGGAGGTCTTGGAAAACGGTATGGTTATTATGAAAAACAGCTCCTGCTTCTAATTGGTCTGCTAATTGGATTGCCAGTTCCGAATCCTCAGTCCAAACTGACGCTCTTAAGCCGAATTCACTGTCATTTGCGAGCTTAACGGCTTCTTCTACTGTTGTAAAAGGCAAAATTGGAATGACAGGACCAAATTGTTCTGCACGAACAATTTCACTATTTTGATCTGCACCTGTAATAATCGTTGGTAAAATAAAGTAACCTTGATCCCATGATTCAGGGTCTATCTGAATTCCAGCTGAAATGATAGTTGCACCCAAATCAGCTGCACGTTCAATTAATCCTTTAACATAGTCATATTGCGATTTATTATTTAAAGGTCCCATCTCAACATCAGGCTGAATTCCGTTGCCAACCCTGATTCTTTGAAATTCCTTTTTAAGCTTTTCTATGATTTCCTCATATCTTGACTCATGTACATAGATCCTTTTTATAGCTGAGCATACTTGGCCTGCAGCACGAAGTACACCAAATCGAAGGCGCTTAATACTGTCTTCATCAAGATTGGCATCTTCAAGAATAATGGCTGCATCATTTCCACCAAGTTCCATATAGAGGTTCTTTACCGTACCTGAAGCTGCACGCATGATATCTTTTCCTGTTTCGGTACTGCCCACGAAAGCAATCGTCTTTACTCTTGGATCAGAACAAAGTGCCTCACCAATCACACCACCCGAACCTGTTACGACATTAACAACTCCTGCCGGGAAATAGGAAGCCAGCACCTTTAAAAATGACATAATTGTCAGAGGACAATTTGTAGCTGGCTTAACCACTACAGTGTTTCCTGTCAAAACAGCTGGTATCACTCGCTTAAAAGTTAATATCATCGGCGAGTTCCAAGGTGAAATAATGGCAGCGACACCACGTGCACGTTTTCGAATTTGCACCTTTTGATTGCCTGGCAAACTTTCAGGCTTCCACCATTCAAGCAATTCATCTGCTGCTTGGTGCATAATATCTACACAGCGCAGCAAATCTTTCTTTGCTTCCACTAGTACTTTTCCATTCTCTCGTACTAGTAAGGTTACATTTTCTTCAACGATTGCTTTTATTTCCTCCGCTGCCAAATGCATGCTGCTTGCTCGTTCCTCAATATCACTTCGCGACCAGGTCTCGTATGCCTTTTCGGCAGTTGCAATCGCATGATCGACATCTGCTTTGGAACATAAAGCTACTTCCCCGACAACTTCATCTATATTTGCTGGATTGATGACATTAGCTTTTTTTTCTGTTTCATACCAATTACCGCCAATCAAGTACTTACCTGAAACAAATGGATATGTTGAGATCATTCTTTTCCCCCCTTAAAGCTTTCTTGGTTTGAATGCATCTGCTGCGCCTGGAGGTCCTCCAAATGGCTTAGCCATTGGTCCAACAGCTTCCATATCAACCACAATAATGGTTGGCTTTTTAGTATCAACTGCTTTTTCAAGTGCTGAAGCAAATTCATCAGGTGAGCCGATTCTAGTAGATTCAAATCCCATAGATTGTCCTAATAGTACAAAATCAGGACTTAAGAGATCGACTGCTACTTGCCGTCCGTAGGCAGCATCTTGAATATTACGGAGTACCCCATAGCCAGCATCATCGAACAATACCACGATTAATGGTAAATTTTCTTGAGCAGCAGTTGCCATTTCTCCTACATTCACCATAAATCCGCCATCACCAGCCATCAACACCACTTGACGGTCTTTGAATGCCATTTGTGCGCCAATGGCTGTAGGTAATCCCTGGCCAATTCCTCCACCAGAGGCATGAATAGAAGTACGAGGTTCATAGATTTCAAATAATCGACTTCCCCACACATTTGCTTGGACGGTTACATCGCGTACTAATATAGAATCTCGCGGCAATACTTTTCGCATGCCATCTAGAATTTGTTCATATGGACCAAGAGTTGCTCGTAATGCTGCCCGCAATTCTTGACGAACCGTCTGTACTTCATCTAGATATGCAGGGTCAGGATTTATTTCTATTTGGGATAAGTCTTGAATGATTGTATTAAGGATTTGCTTGGCATCCCCTACTAGCCCATTGGTAGCTTCGTAGTTTCTATTAATAGCCTGCCAATCTGCATCTATGGCAATATGTTCTTTCGGAACAGATACTTTCCAGTTCGCCGTTTCATTTCCTCTAAATCTTACACCAATACTAATCAATAAATCAGAATCCTTTAATAACTTTTTCGTTAACTCATAAGCAGCAAAGTGACCGATACACTGAGGATGATCTTCTGGTATACTTCCTTTACCTGATTGACTTGTAATAACAGCTGCACCAATTATTTCTGCTAATTGCTTCACTTCATTCGATGCACCTGCGGAAATCACTCCTCCGCCTGCCCAAATAACAGGACGGCAGGCATTACTGATTTTGGCTACGATTTCTTTGGGTAAATCTAATGCTATATGGCTCGTTGTTGCTGCGAATCTGACTTCTTCAAGAGTATGATTTGGAATAATTGCAGATTGAAAATCGATGGGAATTTCAAGCGATACTGGTCCAGACGGAGCAGCTAATGCATCTTGAATCGCTTGTCTAACTACAGCAGCTGTTTGCTCCGGTTTTCTTAAACGAAGTGCCTTTTTACAGGCTCCTTCCATCATCGACAACTGATCCTTACACTCGTGAATATATCCTCTTCCTGTACCTAAGTATGGAGAAGCCACTTCACCAGTTAAATGCAGAACAGGCACGCCTGCTGCCCAAGCTTCAATAAGTGAACCTGCAGCATTTCCAGCTCCAGTCCCCGTACTAGTAATGACGACACCTAATTTACCAGTTGCACGGGCATAACCGTCAGCCATATTAACTGCTCCGCTTTCACCGCGAGAACAAACGAGGTGAATGCTTCCTTCACGAAGAATTGCATCATAGATCGGCATGTTATGGATGCTGACAATTCCGAAAGCTGTAGTTACACCTGCTCGGACTAATTCTTGAACAACAGCATCTGCCGTTGTATATTCCATTTGAACTTGTGGACTCATGATTTACTCCTGCCTTTAATCATATTAAAGCGCTTTACCGAGCGCTCCTGCCGTTTCAATTGTTGAACCTGATACATAACTCGCCTGCTTTGAGGCTAAAAAAAGAATGACACTTGCAACCTCTTCTGCTTCTCCTACCCGACCTAATGGAATATTTCGCTTCTTTGCTAAATCAGCATAATATTCTTCTGGATCTATATCAGAAGCATTTTTCATTCTTCTTCGCTCCCATTGATCCGTTCGTATTAAACCTAAGCTGACTGAGTTTACTAGAATATTATCTGGTGCAAGCTCCTGAGAAAGAGTTTTACTTAAATTCAATAATCCAGCTCTTGTTGCAGCTGTCGCAATCATATGTCTTTCAGGCTCTTTCGCTAGTGTAGCGTTGATATTAATAATTCTTCCACCGCCACGCTTGACAAGATATGGATGGACTGCCTTAACTGCATAAATGATGGCGAAGTATTTTAATTGAATTTGTTCCATCCACTGTTCGTCACTGACGTCAAAAAAATATCCCATTACACTTTGCCCTGCTGCATTCACCAAGATATCAATACCATCAAAATTAGCAGCAGTACCATTAATAAATGCATTAACATCATCTTTATTCGTTACATCACAGGTTGCCCCATAAATAGAGTCAGCGGACCCGAACTGTAATAGGTAATCTAAAGCTTTTTCTTTCCGCTCATTATTTCTGCCGCAAATTGCTACATTGGCACCTTCTTGGAGGAACATCTCAGCTGTTTTTAAACCGACACCTGATGTTCCTCCCATAATAACAGCCACTTTTCCTTTTAAACCTAAGTCCATTTCGACACCCCTTATTATCTAACCTTTAGAGCAGTGCTTTCACGTCTACCCATCCTGGATCTGGTTCTCCACCCATCGCTGCGCGGGTTTCTGGTTTTGGAGGTCCAGCAATTCCCCATTGGTCCATCAAATGAGGGACACGCTTCCAAACCCGAGCTCTCCATTCACTTTCATCCTCAATCGTCTCCAAATAACAGGTATATTCCATGACAAACTTTGCGGGATCCTGGAAGTAACAAAAAATATTATTACCAGGGCCATGACGTCCTGGTCCCCAAATCTCTTGATACCCAGCCTTCCTCACATTGGCAATTCCACGCATAACTTCATCAACTGTATCTACTTCATAGGCGATATGGTTTACTGAAGCATGTTTATCTTGATTAAATGCAAGTGAATGGTGTTTCCGGTTACAGCGAAGGAAAGACATCTGATGCTCGCTCCAATCGGTAACTTTAAAGCCGATAATATTTGTATAAAAATCGGTAATCATATCAAGGTCTGCTGTATTCATTACGACATGGTTCAGTTTAACGGGGTCAACATTTTTTTTGTTCCATATGGTGGTATGCATCTCAACCCATGCTGATAATTCAATACAGCGGTTTTCAGGATCAACAAACCGCAGTCCATAACCTTTTCCTTCTTCATCTAGATAACCAGGATCAGTTATTATTTTTACTCCTTTGGAAGCAAGGAAATCTGCTGCTCTATCAACGGCATTTTTATCGACCATTCCAAAAGCGATATGGTGCAGTCCTCTCTTTTCACCTTCATGTAAGCTTAAAATGTGATTTTCAGGGCCAGCACCACGAAAATAGACGGTTTTTTCGTCTTGCGCTACTTTATCTAATCCCCAAATTTTCTCATAAAAATCAGCTTGTTCTTGTAGGACTGGGGTAAGTAAACCAATATGTCTTAAGTGGGTAATACCAACCATATTTACACCTCCATTAATGCTTCTAAAACTACAACTTTAATTTAATAGGGATGATCCCAGCGAAAGTTAGAGGACCATCCCCATCAAAGAAGATTTTTTATAAAATGCTTTTTATTTATTTCCGTTGATAATTGCTTCTCTTTCTTTTGCACGTTGGATACGAAGCTCTTCAAGTGCACTGCCTTCTACATAAGTTGGCAGGTTTGGTTTTACTGCTCCGAGCATTACAAGCATTAATGCTTCTTCATCACCATCGTTGTGAATGCCGCGGTATACTCCTGGAGGTGAGCTAATGCAATCCCTTTCATTTAAGCGAATTTCGTGCACTTCATCTTTTCCTACCTCTTGTATAAGCGCTTTCACACTGCCCTTAAGAATAAAGAAAACTTCTTCAACATCATCATGTAAATGCAGGGGACCAATACATCCTGCTGGGAGAACCATTGTGCTTAATGTGAAATGTTCAGCTGCAATAACATTTGAATCATTATTAGCTGTAGCGCCACGGCCGATATATCTCATTTGAGCTCTTTTGTATTTTGGATCAATTTCTTCTTGAAATTTTAAAACGTTCCAATCTAAACTACGATCTTGTAATCTAGCCACATATTTCTTTTCAAACTCTGCCACATTAAACTTTTCTTCTGCCATCAAAAACACTCTCCTATAAATTTAAATTTTTTATTTTGTTTTAAATACAAAACATTGTTTTCCTTATAAACCAATTTTAAATCCCAATACTTTAATTGTCAATTAAAAATATTGAGAAAATTCAAAACACTGTTTTATATTAGTAACCATTTCTTAAATTATAACTCTATTAGAATTCACTTTATGGCTGCGGACATCGACCGCTTCTTTTTTCAATGTAAAGAGATACGCTGCAAAACCTAATCCTGCTGCCACGATTAACATCACAATCGATGGTCCAAAGTCACCACCTGAAAGATCACGAAGCCAACCCATAATATAGCTTGAAAAACCACCTAAAATGTTAGTAAACCCCATCAAGCCAGCAGCACGACCTGCCGTTTCTGGTGTAGAATATTTAACAATAAATAAATTACTTAAATGGAAAACCCCGCCCTGCGTTCCCATTGCAAGTCCCATACAAATTCCTGCAATAACAGGATGTGGAGCAATTATGGCTAACGCTAGAAAAATTGCAGTCAAACTGAATAATATAGTAGCGAGTAGGCTAGGACGCTTCGTTTTGTCCGCTAAATATCCGCAAGCTAGTACGAAGCCTAGTGCAAACAGCCAAGATAATGATGTGATACCCGTCATGGCCTCTCTTGAGAAGTTTTTTGCTTCAACTAAGTAGGTAGGGAGCCAAATACTGATTCCAAAAAATAAAAATGAAGACATAAGCATTCCAAACCAAACAATCCAATAACGATAATCTTGCGTAAAATTTTGCTTTGGCTTTATTTTTTCATTTGGATCGGGAGTGCGAATAAACGCTAATTCCTTTTGATCAATACGGTGATGTTCTTCAGGAGTATCTCTGGTTAGAAATACAAACATCGGAATGACAATAAAAAGGTTTAATCCAGCTAAAAAGAAAAATGCAGTTTCCCAATGAAAAGTAGCGATTACTAAGCTTAATATAACCGCTCCGCAGGCAGGTCCAAAGTAGTTTCCAGCCAGCCACGAAGATTGTGCTCTTCCAAGTTCGCGATGGTTAAACCAATTGGATATAAATTTCCCACATACAGGAATCATCATCCCTTCACCAAATCCTAGGATTACTCGGCTTACAAGAAACATCTCATAGGAAGTTGCCAGCCCCCCAAATATCATCGTGATTGTCCAAATACAGAGGCCCATGATAGCTGTTTTTCTAGCTCCTAGTCTATCAATAATAAAACCCCAAAATAGATTAGAAAAAGCATAGGACACTGTAAAGATGAAAGTGATGAAGCCAATCTTTGCGTTCTTATCTGCCCCTGTCATACCAAGGTCTTCCAGGAAGCCCGGATCTGTTTGGATAATTGAAATGCCTAACTTATCAATTTGTCCAAAAAACCAAAAGAAAAAGATTGGGACTGCAATATAAAGCCACCTTTTGTTCCCCATCAACATATAATTCCCCCTCAAATAAATTATGTTTTATATAGGAAACAACGTTTTTCCTTAATTTAATTTTAAATTTATAAGAATATTATGTCAATACATATTTCGAAAAATGTTTCATCACCAAAATAATGTTTTACATACAAAACTAAATCAATTATTAATCACAAAAAAAAACTTGCGTTTGCAAGCCTTTTCTATCTATCTAGTTTTTCAATTGATAGCCCATATAGCTGGATAATTTAGCTGATGTTTCTAATGCTCGAGGCAGTGCTACCTTCTCAATAAATTCATTATGGAAGGTTGTTTCAGTAGCTACTACATTAACAGCTGCCAAAACTTTTCCAGTGCGATCGAAAATCGGTGCTGCCACTGATTGAATTCCTAACGTTAATTCTCCTTTGGTAATCGCATATCCTTTATTACGGATTCCTTCTAATTCTTCCTGTAAATCTAGTAAATCTGTTTGAGTCCTATCTGTATATGGTTTTAGGTTTGAGCCATATAAAACCATATTTAGTTGCTCCTTCGATTGATAGGCAAGCTGGACCTTTCCATTTGCTGTTGCATGAGCCGGGAGTCTAAGTCCAATATTAACATTAATGGCTGAAATACCTCTAACAGGGGCGCTCCCTACATAAACAACTTCATGTCCATCCAATATCGAAAGATGACAGGATGCTCCTGTTTCATCTCTTAAGGTTTCAATATATGGCTGCGCAATTTCTGGAAGCTTTAAACTGCTTAAGTATGAAAATCCAATTTCTAAAACTTTAGGTGTTAAACTGTATCGCTTGGTAGCTTCATCTTGAGCTAGGTATCCAAGTGATTGAAGAGTAAATAATAACCTATAAGGGACTGTGCGACTTACCTTTAGTTCTTTTGCAATTTCTACCAAGGATAATGTCTGCCGTTCCTCACCAAACAACTTTAATATTTCTAATCCTCTTACTAATGCATTGGCATTATATCGTTCTTTTTCATCCTTTGTCATCAATCAAACACCTCCCTCGAGCGGTCAATATACTGTGATTTATTTAAGAAAGTCCAATACAATTTTATTAAAGCTGTTCGGATCTTCCTGATAACATAAATGTCCTGTACCCGGAATGATTACGAACTCTGAATTTTTTAACTGATTGTGGAAAATCTCTGACTCACTTACCGGTGTTACCTTATCGAGTTCTCCACAAATGACGAGTGTCCGAGTCGTAATAGAGGATAATATGTTCATTTGGTTTAAATGAAATAAAGAATATGCAACGGAGCGGTACCCCATTGGTCTTACCTGTGACATAATCCTTTCCGCTTCCTTTTTAACTTCCGGGTCAGGATTGGGGGATAGAAGCTCCTTCACTCTTTTTGCTGCAATTTCCTTTGGATCTAATGTATTAATATTATTAAGGCGTGCTGCTAGTTTCTTTTGATTTTCTTCCATACTTAACGATGCGGATCCCCTTGTAGCATCTGAGATGATTAAAGTCTCCACCATTTCAGGAAATCGATAACAAAAATCAAGTGCAATCGCAGAACCCATCGAATGTCCTAAGAGAGTTACAGATTTATAGTTTAGGGCTTCAATAAAACCTTTTAAAATATCTGCAAACTGACGAAACTCCTTGAATTCCTCTTTTGGGTCTGAACTTTTTCCATATCCAGGTGCATCCCATGCGATAACCGTATTTTTTTCACTTAATCCTGCTAATTGTTTTTTCCAAGATTGAGAATTGTTTCCCATTCCATGGAGTATGATTATTGGGTTTCCATTCCCTTCCTTCTCATAATGAATGGATAAATCCTCTACGGGTAAATACGGCATTTTTCTACCTCCTATATACTTTTTTGTTTTTTTGGCAAAACACCGTTTTACTTTTACATAATATAACATTTTTTCAAATAGTCAACGGAATTTTCGGATTAATCGATATTTTTATAATAGTTAAAAGACGCGGGACAGGAAAATGTTGTATAATATTAACGAATCTTGTAATGTAACAGCGAATCTATTTGAAGCAACTACCGTCTTACTAGGAGTGATATATATGTCTGAAGATAAAAATGATCGATACTTATCCAATTCTCTTGTTCGAGGTTTAGAAATATTAAAGATGTTTAATGGTGATATGCCTACACTTTCATTATCCGAAATAGCTAATAAGCTTAATGTTAGCCGTACTACTCCTTACCGAATCTTGTTCACGCTTCAATCCTTAGGTTATATTAGGCAGGATGAACTAACAAAAAGATATGAACTGACGCCTAAAGTCCTTGAACTAGGGTTTACCTATTTGAATACAATGCCTTTGTTAGACTTAGCACGACCTTACTTAGAAGAACTCAGAGACGAAACGGGGTTATCAACACATCTCGGAATACTAGAGGGTAATGAAGTGGCTTATGTCGCAAGGGTTCCTGGAAAAGGTGTATCAACTGTCAATGTTACCGTTGGCTCAAGACTTCCTGCACATGCTACGGCTTTAGGCAAGGTATTGCTTGCATTTCAGAAAGAAGAAAAATTAACCGCCATGCTAAACGGGAATGAATTAAAGTCGTATACCGGTAAGACAAAAACAGAACTACTAGCATTAGAAAAAGAATTAACAGAAATTAAGGAAAAGGGATATTCTACAAGCGATGAAGAATTTGAAAACGGAATATTTTCTGTTGCTGCTCCCATAGTAAATAAACAGGGTCATATTATTGCTGCAATCAATGTTGTAGCACCTGTGGCCGTCTGTAAAGATGATTTTATTACGGAAACGGTTATTCCAGCATTACTAAAACAGGCAGACCAACTTTCTTCCTATTCAGGTTATCACCAACATAATTAAGTTTTTAGCAGGGGATATCGATATTCATTTCCATCAACAGGAGCAATGAATATCGATATCCCCTCCTTCTTATAAAAATTTGTTAATGCCAAAAGATAAACTTTTTCTGTATTACATCGAGAATAACACTCATTAAATAACCTACTATAGCTATCAGCATTACGGATGCTAATACATTTTCTTGAACGAGTGATGAAGACATAAAACTTAGTAAATATCCCATTCCTTCTGTTGAACTAATCATTTCTGTCAATATTGAAATAATGAGTGCAAGAGGAAGTGCAATTCTCAAGCCCGTAAAGATAGATGGCGCTGTTGCAGGCAGCAATACCTTCCAAAACATGTTAAAATGATTGGCTCCCATATTCTGTGAAGCCCATACATAGATATGGTTTACCCTTAGTGCACCATAGTAAGTATTAATAATAATAGGAAATAAGCATTCCAAAACGATTAAGAAAATCTTTGAACCTGAACCAATACCAAGCATAAAAACTAGAATGGGGTATAACGCAACCCTAGGGATGGGATAGCCAATTGAAAGCATCGGCTGCATCAATTTATTCATTACATTAAATCGGCTCATCATAATTCCCAGCGGGACACCAATCACAGCTGCAATCGTAAATCCACTTAATACACGCACCATCGTTACCGATAAGTTATCCCAAAGCAGTGGTGACAAGGCAAGATCGTACGCCACCCCTATCACAACAAACATGGATGGGAATAGCCTTTCTGGCATAATACCAAGTGCAGCGATAACTTCCCATACAATCAATAAAATAAAAATAGATTGATAGTCTAATATTTTATTCCAAAACTTTTTTATCATCCTTTCACCTCTTCAAGTCCCTTGTAAGTTCCTCTCATAATCAACTTGAGATTATGCTTTATTTACATCCCACCATAATACTTTGCCTCGAATGGTAAGTAACAGTTTATCAAAGATAAATCCCAGTAATCCGATAAATGCTACACCAGCAAACATATAGTCTGTTCTTCCACCTAGATCAGCATTAAGAATCAAGAAACCTAATCCAAAACCGTTTGCAGCGCCAATAATCTCTGATGAAAACATCATGACAAAGGTCAATCCTAATGAAACTCTTAATCCATCAAATATCTTTGGAAGTGTAACAGGAAATACAATTTTTCTTAATAATTGCAAAGTACTTGCTCCCATATTTTGTCCTGACCAAAGATAGACTTGCTTGATTGATTTTACTCCGTCCCTTGTTGCAACAAAGCATGGAAAGAACGCAGTTAAAAAGATAATTAATATCCGAGTTGTATCTGATATTCCAAACCAAACCATTAAGATCGGGAGTAATGCAATCTTTGGTATTGGGTTTAAGGTGTTAACAATTGGATCAAAAAATGTTCCCACTCTTCGATAGTACCCTGCTAAGATTCCTAGAGTAACACCCACGATAACAACTAACAAAAAGCCCATTAGTGATCTAAAAAGACTAGAACCAACATGATTTAATAAATCTCCATCCACCCAAAGCTCACCCATTGATTTAATAATGGCTAAAGGGCTGGATAAGTAGGTTGGGAACCATTGAAAGACAGCTAGGAGTTCCCATATTAAAAATATAACCAATAGCTCAATAACAGCAATCATTCGGAGAAGTTTATTATCCATTGACTACCTCCGATACAATTTGTACTGGTTTATGATGCTCTTGATGAAGCAGATCCCAAATTTGATTACGATAATCTCTGAATTCAGGAGATTTATAGAGATTTAAATCTCTAGGTCGCGGAAACTTAATATCAATAATCTCTGAAATAACAGCTGGTCTGCCGGAAAAAACAACAACGGTATCACTTAAGAATACGGCCTCTTCGATATCATGGGTAACAAATAAAACACTTTTCTTCGATTCACTCCAAATTCGTAGCAATTCAACCTGCATTTCCTCTCTTGTTTGTGCATCCAATGCACCAAAAGGTTCATCCATCAACAAAACTTCAGGATCGAAAGCTAGTATGCGGGCAAGCGAAATTCTCTGTCTCATCCCACCTGATAGCTGCGAAGGTAATTGATTTCGAAAATCCCATAGGCGCACCAATTTCAAATACCTTTCAACAATCTCGTTTTTCTCCTTCTTCGGCATCCCTTGAATATCTAATCCCCAAGCAACATTATCAAATACATTCAACCATGGAAACAGGGCAGATTCCTGAAACATCATTCCCCTGTCTGGGCCAGGCTTTTGAACTTCTTTTCCTCTTACTTTCACTTTACCGGACGACTTTTCAATAAATCCCCCGACGATGTGCAGAAATGTGCTTTTTCCGCAGCCGCTCGGCCCAACGATACTAACAAATTTACCTTCAGGGATTGTTAAACTTACATCTTTTATTGCAATTGTTTCTTCTTTTTTAGTGGAATAAACCTTTCTCAAATTCTCAATTTCCATTGCCGCGTTCTTTTTGGTCATTTGTTCTCCTCCTATTTATAAATGCGAGGACAAATGTCCCCGCACTACTTATTCAGATGGCAATAAAGATGTATCAATTAAATCATCGAGGTCAATCTTTTTATCAATCCATTTATCTTTTAGCATAAGTTCCTGAACTTTCTCCCAACCATCCCTATTAATATAAGCAGAACGGTTATTATCGGTCATGTTCACATAAATATTAGGGTCAGCTTGGACCTTTTTCGTGTTATCAACTATCTTCTGTCTCGCTTCTTTACCGTTTTCATGGTAATACTTTACGATATTTGCGTAGTCAGTTAAGAAATCTTTTACTGCTTGTTTATTTTCCTTGATAAAGTCGGGGTGCATAAACATTACTAGGAAGTCTTCGTCAAATGGAACTCCAGTTTTCGAGGTAAAAATGGTTTTAAACTCTCCACTTTCTTCCGCTGCAGCACCAAATGGCTGTGGAAACATCCCTAAATCAATTTTTTTAGATTTGACTGCTTCAGTCATGGCTGGAATCGGAGTTATTGCATATTTCACATCTTTATCCGGATCTAAACCAGCAGATCTCAAGGCACTTCGAACCCACATATCGGTTGGAGATTTAAAATCAGAAAGCCCGATTGTTTTCCCTTTAAGGTCCTTAATGTCATTAATTTCCGAATCTTTTAATGTCATGAATGCAGAGTTGAAACCTATATCAGGTGTATCTTTTGATACAACAGCTACCACTTTCATCTTAATCCCTTGAGAGCTCGATAGAATTGCCGCCCCTTGTCCTAATGTTCCCCCATCAATTTGATCTGCTTGATAAGCATTTAATCTATCTGCATTCGCTCTAAATTGAGAGAGATTAAGTTTATATGTTTTCCCAAGATTTTTAGCCAATGAAGGATCTGCTTCAAATAGCCAAATTGGTTCTTCCGTTGCAAAGCCGCCGCCAAAGTTAATTTCTACAACTTCACCGTCTTTCTTTTCTGCGTCCCCAGAAGACTTTTCCCCGGAACACGCTGCAAGCATGAAGGCTAGTGTGATTAGACCGAAAAATAATAAGTACTTTTTCACAAAGAACAACTCCCATTCATTCTCGAATTGTTAAAACCCTTGATATCCCCCTACTAATTCCATCCCATTTGTTCCAATTTCATATAAACATGAAAAGCAAAAAAACTAGAGGTATTTCACTATCACTCCCCTTTAATGTTTTATATACAAAAACAAGTTTTGTTATATATACATTGTAATAACAGTTGGAATAGTAGTCAATCAATTTATTTGAAAATATATAATTTTCAGTCAACCGTAAACAAGAAAAAAGTCTCCAGTTTCCTGAGACTTTTCAACTTTTAAGATCATACATATAGGTCGTATGATGAATATTTACTTTAGTTTTTGAAATCTTTGGGTGAGATTGAGTTGTAGCGGGCATAATCATAGTAATCCGTATTCTATCTGAGGTGAAAATAATGAATCGAAAGCTTGTCCTTTTGCTCAGTCTTCTCTATGTAGCTTTTATGGCATATTTATTTTTTCATTTTCGTTCAACAGAGGAATCCTTTAAATCAACCATTGCCATTGGGGGGATGGTTTGTGGAGCAGTTCCCCTTCTACTCGCCCTATTTACAAAACTCCATTTTAATTTGCCTATTGTCATTTCCTATTTACTTTTCTTGGTCGGTTCACAATATTTTGGATCAATTCAAGGCTGGTATGGTCTTGGCTGGTGGGACACGTTTATGCATTTTCTAAGTGGAGCAATTCTTGCGTTTTCTGGAATCGCTTTATATGAAAGATTGGTTCACCGAGATGCAGAAGTGGAAATATCTCCTTGGATTATTTTCCTTTTCACCTTATCTTTTGCTGCATTTGGCGGCGTCTTATGGGAAATTTATGAATTCAGCTCTGATCAATTTTTCAATATGACGTTACAAGGCGGAGGTAATGACGATACCATGATCGATTTAATCTCAGATACCGGCGGAGGGCTGATTATTGCACTTTGGGCTGGGGTTAGAACGAAGATTAAGTTAAAGAATAAACAAGAATTTCCTCAATTAACATGAAAAGATACTTATTGCAGATATCTGAATTAATGCAGAAATGCTTAAAAAAGCAGTCTAAAAATGTAAATTTTAGACTGCTTTTTCTATTAAACGGGTACTGCTGCGAAAAATTCATCGTACAGCGCTTGAACTGCTCTCTTTTCGTCCACTTCTTTTACACCAAACATCATACTTACCTCAGAGGAGCCTTGATTAATCATTTCAATATTAACCTCTGCCTTCGATAATGCTTTAGATGCACGCGCCATGGTACCGACATTCCGGCGCATTCCCTCACCCACGACCATAATCAGCGAAAGGCTGTGCTGAATTTTCACTTCATCTGAGTGTAACTCAGATTCAATTCTCCAGGCAATTTCATTTTCCATATCGGGATCAAGCTGTGCTTCTCTTAAAATAACTGACACATCATCAATCCCAGAAGGAGTGTGTTCATAAGAAAGCCCGTATTCTTCTAAAATACTTAAAAGCCTTCGTCCAAAACCAATCTCTCTATTCATTAAGTATTTGCTGACGTAAATGCTGCAGAACCCTTTATCACTAGCAATACCTACAACAGGTCCATTCGTATTATCGCGCGCATAGACAATTCTCGTTCCAGGTGCACTTGGATTATTCGTATTCTTAATTTGAACTGGAATCCCTGCACGGAAAGCTGGTACGAGTGCTTCGTCATGCAAAACCGTAAATCCAGCATAGGATAGTTCACGCATTTCTCGGTACGTTAACTCTTTAATCTCCTTCGGATTATGGACTAGGTTTGGATTAACCGAAAATACTGCATCCACATCCGTAAAATTCTCATATAAAGTCGCTTTAATACCGTTTGCTAAAATGGATCCCGTTATATCGGAGCCGCTCCGTGAAAAGGTGAATACATCACCTTCTTTGCTATAGCCAAAAAAGCCTGGGAAAATTATGATTCCCGGAACTTCGCGAAGTGAAAATAAATTCTCATACGACTCATGTAAAACCTGTGCATTACCTGGCTCGTCACTTACAAACAGCCCTGCTTTTCCCGGATTTACATAAGTAGCTTCTACTCCCTGCTCCCTAAAGTAAGCCGCAACTAATTTAGCATGATTATCCTCACCACTCGCTTTTACAAGATCCATATAACGGTCAGGCTTACTTTTATCTCCATTTAGTCTCTCTGATAAATCGTGATGTATTTCACTAATTACATCATTCGGGAGAGCTAACTCTGCTGCAATGGAGGAATATCTTGACATAACGGCGTCAAACTTTTCCTTTGGATTATTATCTTGTAGACATTGTTCAGCGCACTCTATCAACAAGTCCGTTACCTTCTCATCCTCAGAAAACCTCTTACCTGGAGCAGACACAACCACTACTTTCCGCTCATGATCGGACATCACAATCTGAAAAACCTTTTCGATTTGTTTTCCTGACGCTAAAGAGGATCCTCCAAACTTTACAACCTTCATCACAACATCACCTATCCCAAAAAAGTATAATTTTAATTTTATCGCTATTCAGAAAATAATCAAGTGTTTTTTCTCCCCAAAAAGGACATTTGTGTTTCTGGGGAGGACAAAATAAAAAAAAAAGTGAAATTATCAGGGATAATTTCACTTTAATTAGCCTGGATAATTTCAATGTTTCATTATTTCGATAAAGTGTGAAAGGATTTTAGCTGTAAGTCCCCAAATCGCCTTCTCCTCATAAAGGTAAAAGTACTCATCCAATGATCTTGTCCGCCAATTATAATTTTCACCACCAACAATTAAATCAAATGGAAAGTTCTCCTCAGGTTCTACCTTAAAATGAATATGATAAATATCCGGGGCATTTTCAATAAAATAGGTTAACGGTACCGTGAAAATCTCTCCTACCTCTTCAGGGTTTGGCTGGATTTTGTCGGGGCTTGTAATCATCGCTACGAAGGGATAAATCATCATTCCAAAAGGGGAAATCATGAAGTCTAGTGGATATACCTCCGATAGATTCTCACTACTTATACCTAATTCCTCAATTGTTTCCCGGATTGCTGCACTTTTTTCATCTATATCCTGCGGGTCAATCCTCCCTCCTGGGAAACAAATTTCTCCAGGCTGTCTTCTCAGCTGTAGGGACCGAATCTCAAACAGGACATGAATACCATCCTCTTTTTTAATAAGTGGAACCATTACCGCATATTTAGAAAATTTCTCACTCCCTAAGATGGTAGGCGTATGGCTTTTTAGTTTTGATAGAATAGAGTCAAAGTTCATGATTTTCACCTCCAATGATTAAGTCTTTATTTAATACTATCACTTACTAACAATTAAATGCTTATCTTATGATTATTCCTCAAGAAAAAACAACCCAATATTCTATGATTGGATTGTTCAAAATAAATTATCCCTTATTTTTCCACCCAAGAAAACATATAAGAAGAATCTTCAATCTCACTTGCCTTCTTAACCACTTTGAGTGGATGAAAGGTATCAATCATTACCGCAAGTTCAAGTGTTTCTTTTTTTCCAATACTTGCCTCTGTCTTTCCAGGATGAGGACCATGCGGAATCCCACTCGGGTGAAGGGTAATGGACTCAAGCTGTACCCCTTTGCGGCTCATGAAATTACCTTTTACATAATAAAGTAATTCGTCACTATTCACATTACTATGGTAATAAGGAGCAGGGATAGCTTCAGGGTGGTAGTCAAACATTCTAGGTACAAAGGAACATACTACAAAGTTATTCCCCTCGAAGGTTTGATGAACAGGCGGCGGCTGGTGAATTCTCCCCGTAATAGGTTCAAAATCCTCGACATTAAATGCCCATGGGTACAGGTATCCATCCCAGCCAACGACATCAAAAGGATGATGTCCCAATAGGTGAGAATGCAGCGATCCCCGCGATTTCGTTACTACCTCAAACTCTCCCTTTTGATCATAGGACTCTAATTTTTCTGGCCCACGAAAATCACGTTCGCAAAACGGACTGTGCTCGAGCATTTGTCCATATTCATTTCGATATCTTCTAGGTGTTGTAATCTGGCTAAAGGATTCTATAAACAACAGTTTTGTTTCTTCCTGCTCATCTGGAATCATCCGATAAACGGTTCCAATTGGTATTAATAGATAATCGCCCTGTCGATAGGATATCGTTCCAAACATGGTCTCAAGCTTGCCTGAGCCGTAGTGTACAAACAACATTTCATCTCCATCACCATTTCGGTAATAGCTTTTCATTGGCTCGTTAACAGCAGCTGTGCCAATTAATAAATCTTTATTACCTAAAATATATTCCCGCGCTGAAAGAGCATCCCCTTTTTTGACAGTCTTGTTTGTCAAAAAAAGGCGGTGCTTTAACGACTTTTGCTCCTCATAATCTGGCAAATAGCTGCCAATCAGTTCTGCTTTTAGTACTTCGGTTGGCATGTAATGGTGATAAAGAATTGATTGTGTTCCTGAGAAGCCCCGTGTACCCATTACTTGCTCACGGTAGAGACTTCCATCGTCTTTTTTAAACATGGTATGACGCTTATGAGGAATCCTTCCCATTTGCCGATAAAACATAATTTCACCTCGTTTCAATCATTCACAATTGAATTCTTTAACACTCCGAGTTTGTCAATCTCGAATTCAATCACATCACCTGGCTGCAGCCAGCGATGTACCTCTGTACCGAGTTCAAGGATACATCCTGACCCAACTGTACCAGAACCTAGCATTTCCCCTGGGTAGAGCATAACCCCCGCAGAGGCCCTCTCAATCATTTCTCCGAACGAATAGTAAATATCCTTCATATTCCCTTCAGAAAGAAGCACACCATTAACCTTAGCCTTCATGGAAATATCAAAGCCTTTACCTGATCTCAGGCCCTCGAGTTCATCCTTGGTGATAATCCAGGGTCCAACTGAGGTTGCAAAATCCTTTCCCTTTGCTGGGCCTAATCCTACCTTCATTTCCTGTCTTTGAAGGTCCCGCGCGCTCCAATCATTAAGGATACAATAACCAAAAATATAATCCTCTGCTTCATCAGCCTTGATGTTACGCCCCTCTTTCCCTATGATGCAAGCAACCTCAAGCTCATAATCAAGCCAATTGCATTCGATTGGCTTAGAGATGTTGTCTTCAGGTCCCTTAATCGCCAGGTGATTTGAAAAATAAAAAACAGGTATTTGGTACCATTCCTGAATCATATCAAGACCTCTGTTCTCCCTGGCAGATTTTACATGCTGTTCAAAAGCATAAAAGTCACGGAAGCTTCTTGGTGCTGGCAGCGGTGCAATCAGCCTAACCTCATGAATGGGATAAACCCCTTTATCTCCGTTAGTAAGTTGTAAGAGTTGTTCAGCAGATATCATATTGTGCTCACTTTTCTCTAGAAAATCTATCAACTTTTCAGGCAGACTTCCATCAGTAGCTTCGCTCATATCTACAACTAGGTCAGATTCTAACATTACTCCTGACCGTACTGTCCCATCACGTTTTTCAAAGGTTACGAATCTCATATAGTCACCTAATTTCTATTTCCGAATAATATCAAACGTTTTTCCTAATGGATTGGTATAGGTATTACCTGCCATTCTGCCAATCGGCTGAAGTTTTTCTGTATCCACTCGCCCTTTATGAAATAAATCATCCTCTACATGAATATTTAAAACCTTACCAATAACTAGACTTCCAGCACCAGCCTGGTCACCAAAATCCAACACCTGATAGAGTTCGCACTCCAAATGCACAAGAGATTCTTTTATACGCGGTACCCTCACCACTCGACCAGGCTCTTTTGTTAAACCTGTTACCTCTAGTTCATCTACTTCAGGAGCAAATTCAACTGCGCAATCATTCATCTGCTTCGCCATACTCTCACTAACGATATTTATGACAAATTGCTTTGTTTTTTCAATATTTAAAAGGGTATCTTTTTTTCCTCCATCACTTCCCCTTCTCATCGGGGAAAAACAGATGAGCATCGGATCAGCACAAATGGCGGTAAAGAAACTAAAGGGGGCAGCATTGGCATTTCCGTTTTCATCTATGGTTGACACAAAGGCAATCGGACGAGGCAGTATCGAGCCAATTAGGAGCTTATAGGCGTCTCTCCATTCAAGCGTGTCTGGTGACACTTCCATTATTCTTGCACCTCTTTCCTATCAAACTCTTTTAAGGGAGAGGCACCCTCTCCCTTTTTCCCCTTAAAAAATATTTCTATTTATTATAAATTACCTCTCCGAGCCTGTTCTCTTTCGATCGATTCAAATAAAGCTTTGAAGTTCCCTTCGCCAAATCCTCGTGCACCCTTACGCTGGATAATCTCCACGAATAACGTAGGTCTGTCGACAATCGGCTTGGTGAAAATCTGCAGCAGATAGCCCTCATCATCACGGTCGACTAAAATATTTAATTCACGGAGCTTCTCGATTTCTTCATCAATTTTGCCAATTCGCTGTCCCAAATCCTCGTAATACGTACTTGGCGTATTTAAGAACTCAACCCCATTCTTTTTCAAAGTAGCTACAGTCGAGACAATGTCCTCCGTAAGGATCGCAAGATGTTGTACACCAGGACCATTATAGAATTCTAAATACTCCTGAATTTGTGATTTACGTTTCCCTTCTGCTGGTTCATTTATCGGAAACTTAATTCTGCCGCCATTGTGCATAACCTTAGACATTAACGCAGAATACTCAGTGGTAATATCTTTATCAGTGAAATGCTTCATCTCTACAAATCCCATTACCTTCGCATAATATTCAACCCATTCTTCCATCCGTTCAACGTTACCAACCACGTGGTCAATACCAATCAAACCGGCATCTTCGATGGGCAGATAGACGGAATAGGGATCAAAACCTGGCATAAAAATACCTTGATAATTCTTTCGTTCTACTAACGTATGGATGGTGTCTCCATATGTACCGAGAACGGCCTTTTTAATAGTCCCCTTTTCATCCTTCAACTCAAATGGAGGTTTTAGGGCAATTCCTCCACGCTCCACAGCCGCGGTATAAGCCTTATCAACATCATCAACTAAAAGTGCAACGTCCTTTACACCGTCACCATGTTTTTTTACAAACTGAGCAACTCGTGTATCTTCCTTGTAGGAACCAGTGAGAACAAGACGAATATTTCGTTGCTGGAGCACATAGGAAACGGTTTCACGATTTCCCGTTTCAAGGCCGGAATATGCAACTGGTTTAAACCCAAATGCGGTACAAAAAAAGTGGCAGGCTTGCTTCGCATTATTTGTGTAAATTTCAATATAATCGACATCCCTAACCGGGAAAAAGTCGTTAGCAAGGTCTTCTGCTTTTATACGTTTTTCTTTCATTTATATTCCTCCCATTATCATTTAATTAATAATATTCAGAATATATATTACGTGATACTAACTCGTCCCATCAAGAGCGGCCGGTAAAGCAATAACGCTTTTGAGTAGTAAAGTTTTGTACAAAAAAAAAGAAACAACCCCTTTTAAAAGGCTGTTTCTATATGGAGTTAGGACAAAACCGCACGGTCGCTGGCCATTTGTACACCGCGAATTCTTTTAAACTCCTCTAATAATCCTTCAATCGTTAAATTTTTCTTGTTTTCTGCATCGACTTCCAAGATGATTTGACCTTTATCCATCATAATTAACCGATTACCGAGATCAATGGCTTGCTGCATATTGTGGGTAACCATTAAGGTGGTAAGCTGGTACTTGCCAACAATTTCACGTGTTAGGTTGGTTATTAATTCGGCTCTCGATGGATCAAGCGCAGCAGTATGTTCGTCGAGAAGTAAAATGGCGGGTTCTGTGAAGGTAGCCATTAACAACGATAGTGCCTGCCGTTCTCCGCCAGATAACAATCCTACCTTTGCACTTAACCGGTTCTCTAAGCCTAGATGTAAGGATTCAAGAACCTCGCGGAAGTAATCACGCCTTTTTTTAGTGACTCCCCTATTGAAGGTTCTCGTTTTATTTCGAGAGTAAGCCATAGCAAGGTTTTCTTCAATCGTCATACTAGGAGCTGTACCTGCCATTGGGTCTTGGAAAACACGTCCGATCATTTTCGACCGTTTATATTCCGACATCGTGGTTACATTTTTACCATCAATATAGATATCACCGACATCTGGAATTAAAACTCCAGAAATAATATTCATTAAGGTCGATTTCCCTGCTCCATTACTGCCTATTACCGTAACGAAATCGCCTGGATTCAAGGTTAGATTCACATGGTCGATTGCAATTTTTTCATCAGGAGTACCTTCGTTAAAAATCTTATGAATCTGATTTAAGTGCAGCATGGTTCTCACCCTTTCGCTCAGCCGATGCTTGTAACATATTCAGCTTTTCTTGTCTTCTCTTGGCTTTGCGCTTTTTCTCTTTAGAGTGTTCAATTAATTTTGGTGCAGTTAAGGCAATGATAACAATTAATGCTGTGATTACCTTCATATCACCAGGATCTAGGAATTCCACCCTTAATGCAAGAGTAACAACAATACGGTAGATGATGGCTCCTCCGATAACCGCTAGAGTCGCCCTTGAAATCGACTTAGTACCAAATAAGGCTTCACCAATAATAACAGAGGCTAAACCGATAACAATCATTCCTATTCCCATACCCACATCCGCAAAACCACCTTGCTGTGCGATTAGGGCACCCGAAAAAGCTACTAGTGCATTGGATAATCCAAGCCCCAAGATGGTGAGGAGATTGGTATTGGCAGAGAAACTGCGAATCATCTGTTTGTTGTTTCCAGTCGCTCTTAAAGCAAGACCAATTTCCGTTTGTAAAAATAAATCTGTAAACAATTTAATTACAAAGGTAACAATAATCATAAAAATTAAAATTCCCCATGTACCAGGAAGGCTGTCTCCCAGACCAACCATCGTTAATAGACTGTTTAAGAAAGAATCTATACCCAGACTATCGAAAAAGGTACCGATTTGTGTAAAAGAAGTTTCCGTATTTAATAGCGGTATATTTGATCTTCCCATGATTCTAAGATTAATAGAATAAAGTGCAATCATCATTAAAATACCAGATAGCAAATTATTAATTTTTCCAAAAGTGTGTAGCAGCCCGGTCATACACCCTGCTGCAAATCCTGCAAATAATGCCATTACTGTGGCTAAAAACGGGTTAACCCCACCAGCAATTAAGACTGCTGATAACGCTGCTCCTGTAACAAAACTCCCATCTACCGTTAAATCCGGAAAATCCAGGATACGAAAGGAAAGATAGACGCCCAGTGCCATAATCGCGTAGATGATACCTGCTTCAAATGATCCAAATATGGCTGTAAACATTGAGATCATCCTTTCTTAAAGTCTTTGTTCTTAGTTATATAACTCCATATACAGGCATTAAGGAGTCAACCATTTTAGCGGCTGACTCCCAGCATTGCCTATGTTTATTATTCGCCTTCGTAAAACTCTCCAAGGTCTTTCCATTCCTCTTTCACTTCAAGCCCCTGTGCTTCTGCAGCTTTCTTATTAATAACAAGCGTTAAGCTGCTTGGTAATTCTACTGGAATTTCAGAAGGCTTCTTATTCCCGCTTAAAATTTCAGCAGCCATTAAACCTGATTGATATCCAATATCGAAATATTCAAAACCGCTCGCAGCAACTGCCCCTTTTTTCATTGAATCTAACTCACCCACGAACAGAGGGATCTTTTTGTCGTTTGCAACTGAAATAACGGATTCAAGAGCAGAGACAACTGTATTATCTGTAGGAATATAGATAGCATCGACACGACCAACTAATGATTCAGATGCCTGTTTCACTTCAGCAGAGGTAGAGACAGAAACCTCTACAAGCTTAGCACCTTTGCCTTCTGCAAGTTTTTTCACTTCTTCCACTTGAACAACAGAGTTTTGTTCACCTGAATTATAAATGACACCAATTGTCTTTGCTTTTACCTCATCGGTAATGAAGTTAATCGTCTTTGCTGTTCCTTCAGGATGATTATCTGTTGTACCGGTAATATTTTCACCAGGCTGGTCAAATGCCTTCACCAATCCAGCACCGACTGGGTCAGTAACCGATGTAAAGATAATTGGAATTTCCTTTGTTGCATTCAATGCACCCGTTGCACTAGGAGTTGCATTTGCAAAAATGAGATCGACTTTATCCCCAACAAAATTATTAGAGATGGTTTGGACATTTGCCGCTTCACCTTGGGCATTTTGCTCGTCAAACTCTACGTTAATGCCTTTATCTTTTAATGCCTTTTTAAATCCTTCTGTGGCCTCATCCAACGATGTATGTGATACATACTGAGAAATACCAACTTTAAATACTTTTTCCCCTTCTTTTTCCGTTCCGCCTGTTGATTCCTTACTGCCACACCCAGCAAGCATCATCATCCCTGCTAAAGCGAAGGATACTACTTTTACACGCTTTTTCATTGTTCATCCCCCTAAAACTCATTTTCTAATTTTCTAAAGATTTATTATATTATAAAAGTTATTCTAGTATTTTTTTGCCCTAAAAGCAATAGAATTACCCAAAATTATTTTTTCGCTTTAAAGCGACAAATTTCTTTGACCTACTTATTTAGATTTTTTATCAAAAATAGAAGAAGCTCCCGGTTATTCCGAGAGCTTCTTTCCTTTATTTCTCAATTTATCTTGACCAATCTTGTGTTTGAGCTAATAGTTTATCAATTTCAATCTTTTTTAATTTATTTGTGATTTTCTCAGATGTTAGATTTTCAGTAGAATCTAGTAACTTATCGATATCAATCATTGTTGTTTTCATATCTAACCTCCATTGTTTATTTACCAAAGTATTCGTACCCTAGTGGACATTATTGGGGGTTAAAAAAAAGATAGCTATAAAGAACTAGTCTCAGGAAGGATTTGTTAGGAAGGGTATGATTTATTTCACTTTTTATTCACAAATTGTAGATTAAAATGTTAATTGGAATTAAACATGTGGTTGGGGGACTACTTGTTTAATCAATTTAACTGGGGGGGATATATATGTACCAATCAATTGCATGGTACGTCACCTTATTTCTCGTTTTTCTTCTTGCTTTGGCATTTGCTATTGTGTACGGGGAATCGAGAAGATTAAGAGAATATGGACCGATACAAGAAAAGGGCTACAAAATTCGTAAATTTTATTTTCTGGGGCTGCTCGCAGTAATGGGGTTTGCTTCAGCTATGTCACTGAGCAAGCTACCATACCATAACCAACATGCGTCTGCTAAAGAGCACGCAAAGGTTGTTGAGGTGGCTGGGCTGCAATACGCATGGGAGTTCAGTGATGAAGACTTTACAGTTGGAGAAGAGATTCAATTTCGAGTAACAAGTAAAGATGTTACTCACGGATTCGGTATTTATGACCCGGAGTTAGAATTAATTGCCCAAACACAGGCAATGCCGGAATACACGAATACGCTCACGATTACGTTTGACAAACCAGGCACGTATAAAATATTATGCTTGGAATATTGCAGTGTCGGACATCACGTGATGATGAAAGACATAATTGTCAAAGCAAAAGGAGGAAATGACCATGATCACTGAAGCTCGTAGTATTAATAATAAAGGCGTTGCTTTAGCCTTAATGGTTACCTCCGTTGTTCTTGTATTAATGATGATTTTTGGAGTCATGATGTTATTAAATCAGGGGAATGTGGTAAAAATATCACCACAGTTTTTCTATAAGATTATGACCATACATGGAACAGGGATGATTGGAATTGCCGCTTTAGGAGGCAGTGCCATTATGTGGTACTTCCTATCAAAACATATCTATCTAAATTCAAAAGTATTTTTCACTAATTTAATACTGTCTTTGATAGGGGTTGTCATGATTCTGACCGCTATTTTTGGTTTTAACTTTTCAGACGGCTGGACCTTCCTATTCCCGCTTCCAGCTTATTCAGCAAATCTATATGGTAAATTAGGTGCGTTATTATTCTTATTTGGAATGCTGGCATTAGGTATTGGGTATTTAGTAATGTACTTCTACTTAGCTGCTAGATTAACAAAAGAATATGGCGGATTGCATAAGACTCTTGGCTGGGATTATATTTTCGGAGGAAAAAAAGGCTATGGTCCTCCACCTGCTGCAGTTGCTACAACAATGGTCATCATCACGAATTCTATTGCCATTCTTGCAGGTGCTTATGTTCTGGTTGCTTCAATTTTAAATATTATCAATCCAGCGATCAGTATTGATCCAATGCTCGCTAAGCATTTAACCTATGCTTTTGGACATATTTTTGCAAACTGTACCATCTACATGGCCGTTATCGCTGTTTATGAAATTCTATCGAACTATACCCAACGTCCTTGGAAATCAAATAAGGCATTTTTGATTGCTTGGAATTGTTCTACACTGTTTACTTTAATGATTTATACACACCACTTGCTTATGGATTTTGCCGTACCAAAATGGATGTTAATTGTCGGTCAAGTTTTTTCATATGCAAACGGTCTTCCTGTTATGGTTGTTACAGCATATGGTGCATTAATGATTGTCTACCGCTCTGCAATTAAATGGGATTTTGCCTCAAGCATGATGTTTTTGGCGATGTTTGGCTGGGTTGCCGGTGCAGTACCTGCGATTATTGACTCAACCATTGTTGTCAATCATGTTATGCATAACACAAAATGGGTTCCAGGTCACTTCCATACGTATATGGGGATGGGCGTCGTTGTGATGATTTTCGGATTTATGTATTATTTTAATAAAACCGAAGGAACTCAGAAACAAAATAGTTATGATAAATTTGCGATTTTCACCTATTTTATTTTCTTTACCGGTTTAGCAGGTTCATTCTTATATGCAGGAAAAATCAGTGCACCGCGTAGATGGGCCGAGCATTTGCCACAATGGACTGCTTCCGACCAAGTAGGAGCTCTTTGCGGAATATTTATTATAGCTGCTGCCGTCATCTTTACCATTCGCTTTATTGTTGGATTAAAAAAGGTTGGAAGTAAATCAACACCTAAAACTCTAAAATCTGCTTCTTAAACCAGAAAAATCCACAGATGGTTTTTATAATGGTTTAATTTTGTACAAACTAATCCTAATGGGAGGTGTTTGTACAAAATGAAAATAAAAATCGGAGTGTGTTTATCAATATTTTCACTTTTATTTTCATCAGCTTGGTTACTGCAGGCACAACTGCAAAATCATCGAGAATTTAATGTTAATAATATGGAATCTCAAATTAATAATTTGAATGTAGTTCCGATGAATAATGAAAATACTCCGATGAATACGAATTTAAACACCGAGATATCTAATGTCCAATGGAAATTATTTGAGCCCTTTAAGCCTAGGGAATATGTTCGAATTATAGATTCTAAATAAAATGTTAAAAAGTGTTCCAAGCAGTCCTTGGAACACTTTTTTTTCGATATTAATCTAAAGATGACTTCTTCATTATTTTTTTATTATATTCTTTAAGGTCATCTCTTACACTTTTGTCCCAAAGTTTCACTCCTGAATTATAGGCTGCCCTGTTAATTAAATGGCCAGAAATGGGAGAAGTCATAAAAAGAAAGATAATGCCTAAGATAAGCCTGGAATTAAAATGACCTTCAAGTGCATAAAAATATAGAAAAGTTCCCAATAGAATAGACATTACCCCTAATGTAGCAGCTTTTGAGGCGGCATGGTTCCTCGTATAAACATCAGGGAGTCTAATCACTCCAATAGTAGCTATCAGGCAAAATAGGGATCCAACTAAGATAAAAAATCCGATGAGAAAATCAATGATTACGCTCACGTTCGATAATAACCCCCTTTTCCAAATACTTAGCAAACGCCACAGTTCCGATAAAGGCAAGAATACCAATTAATAGGATGATTTCGAGAAAAGCATGAGAGCTTAAAACAATTGATATCAATGCTGTAATGGCAACAAGATTCACACCAATCGCATCTAATGCAATCACTCGGTCTGCTGTACTGGGACCTTTTATTACCCGATAAATTAATCCTAGCATCGAAATAGAACAGAGTAACAAAGCTATTCGAATAAAGATTTCAAGCATTAGCTGCTCACCTCCAAAATAGCCTTTTCAAAGGAATTCTTAATACTGTTAATCTCATCTTCTACTTCCCCAATATTCATCGCATGAATAAAAAGGGTTTTATTATCCTCTGAAACATCAATCACTAATGTACCTGGAGTTAAGGTAATTAAACTAGAAAGAAGTGTGATTTGCCAATCCCTCGTTAGTTCCGTGTCCATTGCAAAAATAGCTGGTCTCATATCTAATTTAGGTTTTAGAACAACTTTTACAATGGCTATATTGGACAAAATGAGTTCCTTGATAAAAATAAAGATCAGCTTTATGAAGGACCATAATCTAAATAAATAAAACCGGCTGCTAAAGGAACGCCTAAGCACAAATATAATAAGGAGTCCAAAAATATAGCCTTTTATAAAACTAATGGGATCGTAGGAAACCTTAATAAACATCCATAAAAAGGCTAACACCACATTCAATAAAATTTGAAATGCCAAAACGTTTCACTCCTTTAAGACAGCATTGATATAGATATTAGGATCTAATAAGGTATCTGCTGCCTGCGTAATATACGGCAATATGGATTCAGAACCAATTCCGTATAGAGCTGAAATCACTACTAAAATAACAGGAGCAATAAGCAATTGTTTTACAGGTGCTTTTTCCTCTCCGCGGTATGTGCGGTCCTTTCCCCAAAAACCATTAATAAAGATTTTCATAACCGAAAAAAGAACGAGTAAACTGGACATCAGTGTAATGAAGCCGCCAATAAAGCTCTCCCCCTCAAACCCTCCTTGCACAATAAGGAGCTTTCCAACAAATCCACTCAACGGCGGAATTCCTGCGAGAGCCAGAGCAGCAATAAAGAAAGTCCAGCCAAGACCTGGGTAACGGGTAATTAGCCCGCTGAAATTTCTTAAATTACTAGTTCCCGTAATCGAAATGACAACACCTATTAACAAGAATAAGGCTGCTTTTATAAGCATATCGTGTATCAAATAGTAAACAGCACCTGTGATGGAAGCAGTGTTCAAGACGGAAATCCCATACAGGATAACACCTACAGCGACGATGATATTATAAATAATGATGTTCTTGATATCCCAGTAAGCAATTGCACCAATAACACCGAACACAATTGACAGAATCGCTAGAATGGAAAGAAGACCAAAAGTATCCATATCATGATAAAAGAAAAGCGTATACGTTCTTGTAATCGAATAAACTCCTACTTTTGTCAATAAAGCGCCGAAAAGAGCTAATACAGGGGCTGGCGGCGCATAATAGGATCCCGGCATCCAAAAGTAGAGTGGGAAAATGGCCCCTTTTAAACCAAAAACGATTAAAAACAAGACAGCAATAACCGTTAATATTCCTGGCATCCCATTTACACTAATGTCATTTATTCGAGTAGAAATATGCGCCATATTTAACGTCCCGACTACTGAATATAAATAGGCAACCGCAATAACAAATAACGCTGATGAAATGACATTGACAAGTAAATATTTAATGGATTCTCTAAGTTGGATTTTGGTTCCTCCAAGTACTAACAATACATAGGAAGACATAAGCATAACCTCAAAAAACACAAATAGGTTAAAGATATCTCCTGTTGTAAACGCCCCGTTTACTCCTACTAATAAAAAGTTAAACACAGCATAGAAGTAATATTTTTCACGTTCTTCTCCTATCGATTTAAAGGAGTAAATGAAACAAACAAACGAAATAATACTTGTTGTGAGTACTAAGAGTGCTGAAAACATGTCAGATACTAAAGTTATCCCAAATGGAGCGTCCCAGCTGCTGACATTGAGGGATTGGATCCCATCAATCCGTACCTTTTGTACAATTAACCAAGCTGCAATAATTGTACCTATTGAAGAAATCGTTCCAACAACTCGCTGAGCGGTGATTCTTTTATTCAGAAAAATTAATATTACCCCAGTAAATAAGGGGATTAATATAGGTAAAATGATTAAGTTAGTCATCTTTCTCTGTTCCCCTCATTTCTTCTACATTATCTGTTCCCAGCTCTTGATAGGATCGATAAGCCAATACTAAGAAAAATGCTGTCACACCAAAGCTGATAACAATGGCTGTTAAAATTAACGCCTGAGGCAATGGATCTGTATAGCTCTCCTCATTCCCCCCTAGAATTGGTGCAGCTCCTCGTTTGAGTCCACCCATGGTTAGAATAAGGAGATGAGCACCATGGCTTAATAGACCAGTACCAACAATAATGCGTAATAGACTTTTTGAAAGCATTAAATAGGTGGCGGTCATAAATAGAATACCAATTACAAATGCCATTAATATTTCCATTATTCATCCTCCCCTATCGTTTGAATAATGGTCATCGTAACTCCCACAACAACAAAGTAAACTCCTAAATCAAAAAGTGTTGCTGTATGAAGTGATAATTCACCAAGAATCGGTAATTGAACATCTCCAAATGCATGAGTTAAAAACGGGACATCAAATAGGAGAGAACCTGCACTTGTACTAATTGCAAATAGCAGCCCAATCGCTGTGAGAATCCGGTAGTTTACTGGCAATAACTCCTCAACTGTTTTGATATCATAGGTAATTAAAAGAAGTACAATCGCACCGGCTGTCATTAAACCTCCTATAAACCCTCCACCGGGATAATAATGGCCTGCAGTGAAAATATAGACTGAGTACAGGACAATAAAGAAAAGAAGAACTTTTATGGCTGTTTCAAGTATGATATTGTTTGTTTTTCTCATCCTTCTTTCCTCCTGTTCAATCTTAATTTGATCATGCCAAAGATTCCTAATGAAGCAATCGCCAATACTGTGATTTCAAAAAGAGTATCAAAGCCGCGAAAATCAACGAGAATTACGTTTACCATGTTTTTGCCGGCAGCCTCTGTATACGTATTCTCCACATAATATTTTGATATAGAGTCAAATAGCTTACTGCTATGAGCGGAAAGTGCGATTAAGGTTACAATTGCACCAACTCCAACTGAGATGAGAGCATTAATTAGTCTAAATCTCATCCTTGTCTCAAACTTCCTTAATTTCGGTAAATGATAGAAGCAAACCAAGAATAATGCTACAGAAATTGTTTCGATAACAAGTTGAGTTAAAGCTAAATCAGGAGCTCTAAATAGAACATAAAATAGAGAAACAGTATAACCAACAGCACCAAGCAGAATGATAGAAGTCATTCTTGATTTAGCAAATAGAATACAAATCGACCCCAAAACAACAAGAATGGCTAGGGCTACTTCGTATACTCCTATCGAAGATACATTACTTGTACTAAACGTAAAGGCATTCTTTCCTATAAGGGTGGCTGCAAGAATTATTATGAAGAATGCAAATATATATACAAGATACGACCTAATTGATCCATTCATATAAGTATTTGTCAGTTTATAGGAGACTGATTGTAATCCTTCTAATACAAAGTCATAGAATCGATTAAGAGCAAGCTTCTCTGGAATACCTTTATAGACTTTATTCCAACTAGAATGTGTTTTATATAGAAATAATCCTAAAATAATTACACCAAGTGTCATAAACAGTTCAATTGTAGGACCATGCCAGAAGGAAATATGAACCTTAAATTCTTCCCCCGCTTCTAAAAGACTTGGAAGAATCGAGGACATTGCTGGTGAGATTAGACTATCAGATAATAAATTTGGGAAAAAACCGAAAATAATCACTAGTGAAACTAATATTATCGGTGAAATCAGCAATCCAATAGGCGCTTCATGCGGTTTTTTATCAAATTTTTCCGACTGATATTTACCTGTAAAGGTTTGAAAAACAAGAATCATGCTATATATAAAGGTAAAGATGCTGGCAATCCAAGCCAGCACTGGGAATAAAATCCCCCAGGTTTCAAGGTTAAATATATCCATTTCGGTTACATGAACCATTGCTGTAAAGAACATCTCTTTACTTAAGAAACCATTAAAGGGAGGAAGTCCTGCCATTGAGAATGCACCAATAATAGATATTGTAAACGTGATTGGCATAAAGTGCATTAAACCGCCCAATTTACGTATATCCCTCGTACCTGTTTCATGATCGACGATTCCAGCTGCCATGAACAAGCTTCCTTTAAAGGTTGCATGGTTGATTAAGTGGAAAATAGCCGCTGTTACAGCTACCGTAAAGATGTTTTCATCCAAAAAATCATAATGATGGGCCGCTGCTCCAACACCAAGCAAGGACATGATAAGTCCTAATTGGCTGACTGTAGAAAAGGCTAATATCGCCTTTAAATCGGTTTGCTTCACGGCAAATACAGAACCCCATATCATGGTCAGTATTCCGACACCTGAAACAAGCCAGAACCATAGAATATGTTCTCCAAACACAGGTGTAAAACGTGCTGCCAAATATATTCCTGCCTTGACCATCGTCGCCGAGTGTAGGTAAGCACTAACTGGCGTAGGAGCTTCCATAGCATCAGGAAGCCAAATATAGAATGGAAATTGTGCAGATTTTGTAAAAGCACCAAGTAAAATACAAAGTAATGCAGGCACAAATAATGAGTGGTTAAAAATTTCATTTGCTTGAGACATAATTTCGGTGAAGCTAAAGGTTCCAGTCATAATGTAAAGAAGGATGATGCCCCCTAGCATGGCAAGTCCGCCAAATACTGTAATAAGCATTGATTTTTGTGCACCATAGCGGGATTTATCTCGTTCGTACCAGTAACCAATTAATAAAAAAGATGAAAAGCTAGTTAACTCCCAAAATGCATACATCACAATTAAATTATCCGATAAGACAACTCCCAGCATGGCAGCCATGAAGAGAAGTAAATATACATAAAAGTGATTGAGCTTTTCTTTATTCTTTGCTAGGTAATAGATGGAATATAGAACAACCAATGCCCCAATCCCTGTTATAAGCAGGGAAAATAAAAGGCCAAGTCCGTCGACTTTTGCTGTAAAATTAATTCCTAAAGACGGAATCCAGTTAATCATTTTAATAAATGATGTCCCACTCATTGTTTCCGGCAGGAAAGTGAGAAAATAGCCGAACAATAAAATCGGTAAAGGTAACACAAACCAGCCAGTATGTATTTGACGAAATGTTCTGTAAAATAGTGGGATAAAAATTGATAGGATTAATGGTGCTACAATCGCCAAGTGTAGAAAAGACAAAACAAAACCTCCTTATTTCTGAGATACCAACCCTTTTGGTTATTAGCTAAATTATCGGTATCAATATTAACTCTTCACTATCATTCCACCTCTCGATTCATTTCATTATTTTTACTTTCAATTTTTGGAAATACAAAAGGAGCCAGTCACCAAGGGACATAGTTATCCCTTGGTGACAGGCTCCTCCAAAAATCGTTTTTATTTATTTACATAATGTTAACATGACTTTAGTGCCCATTCAATGGTTTTTTATTATAAAATAATACAACCATGAACTTCGTCCAAGCTTTCTAACCCGTTAAATCATAAATTGAAGTGATAACTGTGGAGGTGAAGATGGAATGGGTCAACAAGGTGGTAGCAACAATGCATTTGCATTAATTGTTGTTTTGTTTATACTTTTAATAATTGTCGGGTCTGCTTTCATTGGCGGCGGATTTTAAAAATGCAGCTTCAATAAAAAATGCTTCAGTGTTTAGGCGCTGAAGCATTTTTTAAATAAATTGTTGTATCTTCAGTTAAACTATCTGTATGATAGTTACATTACGATAATATTGGAGGCATCAATGCTTACTTTTAACGAAAAATTAGCCATAATCGAGTCATTCCCAGAACTAGAGCGAAAAGACGTTTCACTTAAACGCGTTAATTTCCAGCTGCCAAATAGCGCATCTGATAAAAAAAATGTGGTCTATCATCTTCACCCAAATGGAAACGGATTTGTTTATGCAGGAAACCTACATACCTATCAAACCGATGATAAAGGAATGGTTAATATCCGTGACTATTCTGCAGATGAATTAAAAAAGTTAATTCAGGATTCCATTGAATCCTTATTACCCGTTGAAAAATCATTTGCTGAAGAAGCCATTATTGGTAATCAGGTTGAAGAACGTTGGGTGAACGAGGAAAAAAATCATCTGATCTTAATTAACGAGAACGATACCTGGAATATTTACTATGGATTAAATCTTGAAGAAAGCTTTGATACCTATGGTGAAGCAGAAGAGTTTTTAACTGAGGAAGGCTTCCACAAAGTTTAATAAAAATTAATTCAAGCTGTGCCCAAAGCACAGCTTTTTTTAATCCAACTCTGTTATTTTTCTTAGTTCTGTATCTATCCAGTCATCTAAACGGATAATGCTTTGCTTTGCCCGGTCGTAATCGATACTTCGATAATGATGCATTCCACCCTCTTCTTCGTCTTTCTCATCGGCCCATTTCACAATTTGCTGAAGAGGTGTACGAACAATATCGTTTGATGGTAAAAATGAATCGGTATGAAACAGTATTGCTAAAGCGATATTTTTTGCCTTTACTGGATTTTCACCAAGACGGATTAATAATTTGTGAGCTCTCTCCGCCCCTTTAATTGGATGAATGTCATTTTGTTTATATAAATCATAATCCCATTTCCCATTTTTATACCAGGTGTAGTGCCCCATATCATGTAAAAGCCCCGCCTTTGCTGCAATATCAACATCCAATTGATGTTCTTTGCCTAAATGAAAGGCATGATAGGCCACTGCAATTGCATGTGCAATGCCAGATCGATTCAAGTATTTTTGTGCAATATGATGTTCAAATATGTTAATTAACCTTACATCTCTCATATCAATCTCCTCCACACCATGCATCATGCAATTTTTTTACCATTTATTATATTATAAACATAATTGTATGGCTACATATTTATTCATAATTACTAATAAAAATAGGAGCTCTCATTGTTAATGAAAGCTCCACTTTTACTTTTTTATTCACTTGTTATTCATTTGCAGATTCAGTTTCATTTATACCTTCTGTTTCTGTTTCAGTTTGAGTTTCACCAGTACCTTCTGTACCATCCGTACTTTCAGTTTCATTGGTAGCTTCGGTGCCTTTTACTGCGTTACTTTCAATTACTCCTTTTTTCACTTTCGGAGCTAAATATTCAAAATCATTAGGATCTATTGGTGTATATCCAGCTGGCTGGTAGAAACGTAAAAGGTCTTTATAAACGATTTCATCTGACATTTGAAGCTCTGTTGCGGCTTTATCAGCAATTTCCTTGCATGCCTCAGTACCTTCGAGTATTTCCCCTGTTACGTTACTGTAGCATTTCCCTTTTACTTGAACGATTTCAGGTGAGACGAAATCTCCATTTCTAAATAAGGCCCAATTACGGTGATCCTTTGAAAATAAATCAGATCCAAGTTCCAAGTAGTCTTTTGTATCAATACCTAATAAGTGAAGAATGGTTGAACGCACATCAGCCTGACCACCATATTGCTGCTGAATCCCTCCATTCATTCCAGGAACATGAATAAGTAGAGGAACACGCTGCAAGCCGGTATTTAGGGTTGGAGTAATTTCCTCAACACCAAGGACCTTCGCCATTGCCTCATTGTGATTTTCAGAAATACCGTAATGGTCCCCGTACATTACAATGACTGTATTATCGTATAAACCTGAAGCTTTTAGATCATTAAAGAACTGTTCAATCGCCTCATCCATATAGTGTGCTGCTTGAAAATATTGATCGACCACTTTATCCCCAGTATCTCCAGCAGGAAACTCAGTATCCTCTGGGTCCATTTCAAAAGGAAAATGGTTAGAAAGTGTTAAAAATTTTGTATAGAACGGCTGCGGTAAGCTCTTTAGTAAAGGCATTGATTCTGTAAAGAATGGCTTATCCTTTAAACCGTAATTCTTAGTATTTTCTTCAGTCATATTGTAATATTCGGCATCAAAAAATTGATCATATCCTAAAGCTTTGTACATAACGTTTCGGTTCCAGAACGTTTTATAGTTCCCATGAAACGAAGCGGAATAATAGCCATTACCTTTTAGAATGGCTGGCATTGCATGGTAGGTGTTTTGTGCTTTATTGACGAAAACTGCACCTTGAGCCATTGGGTATAATCCATTTTCCATCAGGAATTCTGCGTCAGACGTCTTGCCTTGACCAGTTTGATGAAAAAAGTTTTCAAAATAAAATGCTTCATTCCCATGAACTAAGGAATTTAAGAACGGTGTTACTTCCTGGCCATCTGGCATTTTATAATCGATAGCAAAGCTTTGAAGTGATTCCATTGCAATATAGATTACATTCATTCCTTTAGCTTTACCGAAGTACTCAGGATTAGGTGCTGCAAAATTAGCTTTCCGATAATTCTCCACATCCGTTATATCACTGCTGTCAGCAAGTGCCCGTTGGCCGGAAGATTTGATATTTTGAATAACATCGTAAATGGTAAAGTTATAGGCACCTAAATATTTTACCAAGTAATTTCTATCAAACGAACGGCTTAATAGCTGCGGACGATCTTTTTCTGCCAGCCCAAGATTAAACAAAAATACAGTGACCGCAAACAAGAGAACTACTTTAAATGACTTTCGATTTTCAACAGTAACCTTCTTAAATAAAGTAAAAGACAATGCAATCAAAATAAAAAAGTCTAAGAAGTATAAGAAATCAAATGGAGACATTAATGAAAGAGCACTATCTCCGAGTTGACCTGCATTTGTTTTGGTCGACATTAAAACTGGAACCGTAATAAAATCGCTAAAGAATCTGTAATAGGCAATATTGGCGTACAATAAGAACGACAAAATAAAATTTGTGATAATAATGACTAATTTCATGCGCTTTTTGAAAAGTAAAGCTAAACCAAAGAAAAATAGCGCTGAACTTAGCGGATTAATAAACAAGAGGAATTTTTGTAGGTTATTATCGATTCCAAGGGTAAATTCAACTTGATATGCTGCATATGTTTTTAGCCAAAATAAAACAACGGCAATTGCAAAGAAAGCAATGGATCCATTATTTTTTATTTCAGGCAGTCTAATCTTTTTCATTTTTAATTCTCCTCTCACTTACCAATAACTTTGGTAAACGAACCTCAATTACTATATCACATATCCATCAAAATAAAAACAAATTCACTTCCATTAATAACCAATTTCTTTCGTCAATTTTCACTATATTTTGCTAGTAATCTAACATTCTAGAAGCTTGGTCAAATTCCTCGGTTAATTTCGAAATTAAAATATCTGGCAGTCCAAGGTGATTTAAACTTCTTTTATATAAGACGAAAGGAAACCCATTAAGTTTCAAATATTTTAGGTATCTTTTTCTAAGTAATCATAAACCGGAAATTTAGAGCATGCAATATGATTTTAGTCTTATCTTTTACAGAATATAAAACAAGCTATCCTTTTAGAACTATTAATAATAGAAGAAAGCGATTACAAAATTAACGAATGAAAACCCTCATGAAGGTAAAAATAAAATGACAATATTATTAGGAGTGAAAATATGAATGTAAACCGTGTTAAACAAATTCTATCGTCTTCTGCAGATATTGAAGTTAAATATAATGGAACTTCTGTCTGGATTGACCAATTAAACGAGGATGGAAGAACAGCTACTGTACACCTAAGAGGTCCTCTTGAAGAAAGAACGATTGTTGAAATAGGGGAACTTGTTGAAGACTAAAAAATACCTCCACCTTTCGAATAAAGGTGGAGGAGTTTTTATTGGGAAGTTTAACGCCTATATCATATCTTCGTTTTCCTTATCTATATTACTAGGCTGAGGTGTAATTTGTTGGTCGAAGCCTTTTTTAAGTAAATCTTTTGTATTTGTTCCTACATCAATTGTGGTATCTGATTTAGGAAGCTGGCTTAATTCTTTTCCTCTTGGCATTTTCTTCACCCCTTACTAGTTAAAGTGTTCAAGGTGAGTAAAAATTAATCAAATTGTTTGATGGCATGATTTGCTAATATTTGGATGGTCATATCATCCATTGGCGGATTGTGAAGCCCCGCTCGTACATCACGATAGTATCGCTGCAAAGGATTTTTTAATGATAGGCTTCTTGCTCCAACTAATCTCATTGCTAAATCCACTATTGCGATGGCATTATTTGTAACATTTAATTTGGCTGCTCCCAGGATTGGCCCCATTCCCCCCCTGCCCTGCTCGTCAAAATCATCCCATTGCTTTGCGACAGAATGTAAGAAATACTCTGACTCCATCAACTTCAATTCCATTTCCCCAATTTTTTGCCGTACGTTCGGTAAGTCAATGATGGTACCTTCCACACTATTAGGAGAATAATCTATTGCAAATTCTATCGCATATTTTTTTGCCGCTTTCGCTATCCCAAGATAACAAGCCGGTATATGAAGAAGCCAGCCATTTGGTTTCTTACCCTCATTTCCTAGTTGCTCTACAAAGAACTCCTTAGGTACGGATACATTCTGAAGAACTAAATCATGACTTCCCGTTCCTCTTAATGCAATACTATCCCAGGTCTCTTCAATAAGTATTCCTTTTGAAGATCTAGGGATAAGGAAGTTTCCTACTAGATTTGTATTTTTTATCGTTGCACTTACAATAAAATAATCTAATACGGGGGCCATGGTAGTAAAGGTTTTCCTGCCGTTTATTATCCAATTATCCCCCTCTTTACAGGCTGAGGTATCAGGTTTTCCTCCACGTGTCGGGCTTCCTGTTTTTGGCTCTGTTGCAGCACTATTGATTAATGAACCATTTTTTACGTCTTCACAGATTTTTTTGAAAATGTTTTCATTCCAAGAATTTTTTTCTGAGAGGTTTTTGATAATCCCCATATGCCAGCCGATTGATAGCGCTGTTGCACCATCCCCTTCAGCAATTTGCTCTTGAAATCGAAGCATATCATATAAGGAAATTTCTCTTCCCCCATACTTCTTAGGAACAGTTAATGAGGTATAACCGCTATCTTTTAAATCTTGAATATTCTCAAATGGAAAACTTCCCTCTAAATCTACTTGATGAGCTCTTGACAAAAATCGCTCTGAAAGTTCCTTCATCAACTCATATTGCTGATCAAATGTTTCTAATTGTTGAAAATTCATAAGCTTCCTCCACCCTATCATCATCATCATTTTTTTTATTGAATTTATATTAAATTAATATGATAATACACGAGTGAGGAGATATTTTCCATTTTCTTAAAAATCTTACTATACTTGTAGATTTGTGCTATACCTCACAGTTATATCTAGAAAATTGTTCTATAATACACTAAGAAAAATTTACCAATAAGTGAATTTGTACAAAAGTTTTGGTTGTATAGCTCTTTAATGGAAATACTACACATATTGGAAATGAAGGGGGATTGGAATGTCTCAAGGTGCAAAACAATTATATCTTCAAACTACAAGCCTTGTTGCCGGTTTTATGGTATGGGTACTTATTTCATCACTCATGCCTTACATTCAAGCAGATATCAAGCTGTCATCAACGCAAATATCCTTGGCAACGGCTGTACCGGTAATCCTTGGGTCTTTACTAAGAGTTCCAATTGGATTTTGGACAAATCGATTTGGTGCTAGAACCATTTTCACCATTAGTTTTATAATTTTATTGCTTCCGATTGGGATTCTAAGTATTGCTAACTCGTTATTCATGTTAATTTTGGGTGGATTAATGCTCGGTATTGGCGGAGCTGTTTTTTCTATTGGTGTTACCTCCCTGCCTAAATATTACCCAAAAGAAAAACATGGATTTATTAATGGAATTTATGGTTCCGGAAATATTGGAACAGCACTTACATCGTTCGCTTCACCCGTTCTAGCAAATGCATTTGGCTGGAGAACAACGATACAAATATTTCTTGTTGTTGTCTTGGTCTTTGCGATCTTAAATTTTCTCTTTGGTGATAAAAATGAGAGAAAGGTTAACAACTCTTTAACAGATGTAATTAAAGAAGTTTATAAAAATGAAAAGCTTTGGTTTTTAAGTTTATTTTATTTCATCACGTTCGGATCGTTTGTTGCCTTCACAATCTATTTGCCTTCTTTCTTAGTCAATCATTTTGATTTAGATAAGGTTGATGCTGGCTTACGGACCGCCGGATTTATCGCATTGGCTACTCTTATGCGGCCAGTTGGCGGATGGCTAGGGGATAAATTAAACCCATTTTTTATTTTGATGGGTGTTTTTACTGGACTTACTTTCGCCGGTTTTCTATTGGCCTTTACGCCTTCATTGCCTATTTATTCATTTGGCTGTTTATTCGTGGCTATTTGTGCAGGGCTTGGGAACGGTACTATTTTTAAATTAGTACCTTTATATTTTTCGAAACAAGCAGGAATCGTGAATGGTATTGTCTCAGCGATGGGTGGTCTTGGCGGCTTTTTCCCGCCAATTATTTTGACCATACTCTTTAATTGGACTGGACACTATGCAATAGGCTTCATGTCGCTATCTGAGTTTTCATTAGCAGCTTCAATCTTAGTAGTCTGGCTCTACTATCGTGAAAAGCAAGAAATTTCCGCCAAAATTGTCGACCATGCTACTGATGGAATAACGGTTACCGATAAAAATGGAATAATTATAAGTGTTAACCCTGCTTTTACTAAGATTACGGGATATACACTGGATGAAGTGATTGGAAAAACACCGAGTGTCCTTCAATCTGGAGAACACGATAATGCCTTTTATAAAAAGATGTGGGATAGTTTGTTAAATGCAGGCTACTGGGAAGGGTTCATTTGGAATAAACGAAAAAACCAAGAAATCTATCGAGAATGGTTAACGATTACTGCAATTCGAGATGACAGTGGTGAAACAAAAAATTATGTTGGCATGTTTCATGAAGTCGATGATGAAAAGAAATCATAGCCATAAGACCTTCTTTGGAAGGTCTATTTTTTTTCAAAAAATCAGCTTTCTCGATTAAATTATTACAACTTTTTGTCTTTCTTCCCGAGTTCACATTTCCTTCACTATTTTTGTGACGTACGTCACAAAAATCATGTTACTATCTGATTTATAGTGAAAACACAAACAACTTCCACGTAGAAAAAATGAATGTGGATTTAGGGAGAGATATAAATGGCACGAATTAATTATTGGAATCCTGAGGATGAAAAGTTTTGGAAAGCAGAAGGAAAAAAACACGCACAACGAAATCTATGGATTTCCGTTCCTTCTTTAATGCTTGCATTTATTGTTTGGCAAATTTGGTCTGTGGTTGCAATAAGACTAAATGATATTGGCTTCAATTTTACAGATGAACAATTATTCACTTTAGCAGCGGTCCCAGGACTTGTTGGAGCAACTCTTCGATTTGTATATACTTTTGCAGTCGGTTCAATAGGCGGCAAAAACTGGACTGTCATATCAACTGCCGTCTTAGCCATTCCCGCTCTTGGTATTGGCTTCGCAGTACAAAATCCTGACACTCCATTTTCAATTATGTTATTGTTAGCAGCACTTTGTGGTCTTGGTGGAGGTAACTTTTCTTCCTCTTCAGCAAATATTAGCTTTTTCTTCCCGAAAAAAGAAAAAGGTACAGCTCTAGGAATTAACGGCGGTTTAGGAAACATGGGTGTTTCAGTTGTGCAATTTGTTACACCTTTAATCGTGACAACTGGTGCTTTCGCATTTGCTGGTAAAGGTCAAGTATTAGCAAATGGCCAACAAATATGGTTACAAAATGCAGCATTTATTTGGGTAATTCCGATTGTGATCATGACATTACTTGCTTACTTTAAAATGGATAATGTACCAGGTGCTAAACAATCTGTTGCAGATCAATTTGTTATTGTAAAACGTAAACACACTTGGATTATGACAGCACTTTATATCGCAACATTTGGTTCTTTCATTGGATATTCAGCGGCATTCCCGCTTCTATTAAAATCACAGTTCCCTGAATATATTTCACTTGCCTTCCTTGGTGCATTAGTTGCAGCTGGAGCAAGACCTGTTGGCGGCTGGCTGGCTGATAAATTCGGTGGAGCTAGAGTAACAGCTTATGTATTTGTGATTATGGCCATCGGTGCATTAGGAGTTATTTATTTCTTAAATCTTAATCAGTTTGCAGGTTTCTTAGGTTCATTCCTTGTTTTATTTCTTGCTTCAGGTATTGGCTCTGGGTCAACTTTCCAAATGATCCCAACCATGTTTATTCCAAAAGAAGCAGCGCCAGTAATTGGGTTTTCAGCAGCATTTGCTGCTTATGGTTCCTTCCTAATTCCTAAGCTTTTTGGATGGTCCGTTGATACAACTGGTTCTTACGTAACAGCATTCTATGTCTTCATTGGCTTTTACGTTATTGCTTTTGCACTGAACTATTTCTACTATCAAAGAAAAACAACAACTGTTAAACAAATGGTCAAACAAGCCGGGTAATCCCCGGCTTGTTTTTGCTTTTCGACATATAAAAAGCACGGAAAATTAATTCCGTGCCTCCTTTTTATATCCGAGATATCGCTACTGCACATGCTTTATATTCTGCTGTTCCTGATATCGGGTCGTATTCGTTTAGGGTTAAAACATTTGTTGGTGTTTCGCTCCAGTGGAAGCTCATGAAGACAAGTCCTGGAACAACCATTTCTGTAATTTTTGCTTTAACCGTTAACTCACCTCTTCGGGAACGGACTTGAACGAATTCACCGTCAGTAATCCCCAAAGTTTGTGCATCAACGGGATGGATATCCACCGTTTCTTCCGTTTGCTTTACCTTGACACCTGGAGCATAGTAACGTGTTTGCGAATGTGTGTTATACGACTCATAACGTCTGCCTGTAGTTAATGTAAACGGAAACTCATGATCGGGAAGTTCCAATGGCTCTGTGAAATCTACTGGTACGAATGGTGATTTTTTCACAACAGCCTCCTGATTATGAAATCTCTCATGCATGATAAACGTGCCAGGATGATCCTCCGTCGGGCATGGATAATGGATGCTATATTCTTTTTCGAGTCTTTCGTAAGAAATACCACCATACATTTCCCAAGCGAGTCTTCTCACTTCATTCCAGATTTCTTCACTGCTTGAATAGTTCATTGGATAACCCATTATTGTCGCTAGTTCACAGAGGATTACCCAATCTTCTTTTACATTAATAGCTGGTTCTACCGCTTTTCGAACTCTTTGTATCCTTCGGTCTGTATTGGTATAGGTTCCGTCAACCTCTCCCCATGAACAAGCCGGCAGGACCACATCTGCCATTTTTGCACTTTCAGTTAGGAATATATCCTGCACAATTAACAAATCTAGCTTTTCCATTAGCTTTTTTGTATGGTTCATATGAACATCAGCAAGCAATGGGTTCTCTCCTATGATATAAAGTGCCTTTAATTCACCATTTTCGAGGCGGTCAAAGGTTCTTGTTTGTGTGTCACCCACATGAGGATTTAGCGTAACATTCCATTCTTTCTCATAACGTGCTCGGTATTCATCATGGACTAAACTCATCGCTCCTGCCAGTTGGTTTGGCAGGCACCCCATATCGCCTGCACCTTGGACGTTGTTTTGCCCGCGTAATGGCATAATGCCTGTTCCCTCTTTACCGATATTACCTGTCAATAAAGCAAGATTTGCTATATCAAAGACATTATTAACACCACAATGGTGCTCTGTGATTCCTAGGGTATAAGCTATCATTGAACCACTTGAACTAGCATATTCCCTTGCTGTAGTTACAATATCCTCAGCATTCAAACCTGTAATGGAAGCTGCATATTCAGGCGTGTACATTTCTACGTGCTTTGCTAATGACTCAAAATCAATCGTAAATTGCTGAATAAACTCTTCATTGTATAGATTTTCCTTTATAATAACCCGAAGGAAGGCATTAATCAGAGCGATATCTGTGCCGACCTTGATTTGCAAATGACGGTGAGCAAATTTAACCATGTCAATCTTTCTTGGATCAATGACGATTACTTTAAGTCCGTTTTTAATAGCTTTCTTTATTCGGTTTGCAATAATCGGATGTGCTTCTGTGGTATTTGATCCCATTAGCAGCAATACTTCTGCTCTGTCAAAATCCTCTAACGTATTCGTTGGGAAACCGCTTCCAAATACAGTTGCCAGACCGGCAACACTTGGTGCGTGTCAAGTTCGGTTACATCCATCTATATTATTACTGCCAATCACTGTCCTCATAAATTTTTGTGTAACATAATTAGATTCATTGGTTGTTCTAGCACAGGCAAACATCGAGATTGCATTGGGTCCCCAAGTATCTCTAATCGAGGATAATTTATCTGCAATAAATTTGTATGCCTCATCCCATGTTGTTTCTACTAATTGCCCCGCTTTTCGAATAAGAGGATTGATTAATCTATTGTTCGAATGAACGTATTCATAAGCAAAGGCACCTTTCACACAGGTTTGACCTTTATTAACCGGTGCATCTTTATCACCGCGTATTTTCATTATTCGATTATCTTTGACTTCTAACACTAAGCCGCAGCCTGTACCGCAATAACCGCAAATCGTTTTAACAAAATTTGCTTCCCCCACATTTTCCCCTCCCAATTCAAACATTTATACTTATATAAACATATTAATCTATTTATCCTAAAAGTAGCTTTGTTTTTTTAAAAAATAATTGTCTATTTTTCGAAAAGTTTCGGGTAACAAAAAAACAGAAGAGGGTATCTTCCGTTTTCATCATGCTGGCTTTGCGGGTAAGAGGATATTGAAAGTTGTTCCTTTATTCGGCTCGCTCTCAACAAAAACTTTTCCCTTGTGATTTTCAATAATTTTGAAGCTGACCATTAATCCAAGTCCGTTTCCATTTTTCTTTGTTGTATAGAATGGTTCACCGAGTTGTTTTAATTTTTCTTCTGGTATCCCAACTCCTGTGTCCTGTATAGAAATTTGGACATTGTTATCATGAATCATCGTTTTTACGTGCAGTTCTCCGCCATTTGGCATTGCTTCTATTCCATTTTTAATAAAGTTCAAAAACACTTGCTTTAAGCGGTTTTCGTCACAATCAATTTGGATAATTGCATGCGGACAATCAAACGTAAGTTTAACATGCTTCTTCCTTGCTTCAAATTCTAAAAGCGATACCACATTTTTTATCACTGGAACCACGTTCTTTTCTTCTAATTCCACCATTTTGGGTTTAGCCAAAACCATGAAGTCCTCCACAATGGTATTGACACGTTCAATTTCATCTAAAATAATATTCATAAATTCCAAGCGCTCAGGATCCTGCTCATCTAATGTTAGAAATTCCGCATATCCCTTCATAGATGTAAGCGGATTTCGAATTTCATGTGCTACACCCGCAGCTAATTGACCAACGGCTGCAAGCTTATCCTGTCGATGGATTACCTCTTCTGTTTTCTTACGCTCTGTAATATCATTGCGAATCGCCACATATTGATACGGCTTCCCATTCTCATTTAAGAAAGGGACAATCGTTGTATCTACCCAATAGTTGGTGCCGTCTTTTGCTTTATTTCTTATTTCACCTTTCCAAACCTTTCCTTCGCCAATCGTTTTCCATAAATCCTTAAAGAATAATTTTGGATGATGCCCTGAGTTTAAGATAACATGGTCTTTTCCAAGAATCTCTTCCCGACTATATTTTGAAATCTCACAGAACTTATCATTTACACTTGTAATAATTCCTTTCGCATCTGTAAAGGCAACAATTGTCGATTGGTCGAGTGCAAAACGAATGTCTGTATTATCCTTAATTGATTCCTTTAAATGCTCTTCAGCTCTTTTCCGATCGGAAATGTCGGTACGTATGGCAACATATTGATATGGCTTTCCTTTGTCATTTAAAAATGGAACAATTGTCGTGTCAACCCAATATTGTGTACCATCTTTTGCTCTGTTACATAGTTCGCCCTTCCATACTACTCCTTGACCAATGGTTCTCCAGAGATCTTTGAAGAATTCTTTTTCATGGAAGCCAGAATTTAATATCCTGTGATCCTCACCAAGTAATTCCTCCCGGCTATATTTCGATATTTCACAGAACTTATCGTTTACACTTGTAATCTTTCCCTTTTCATCTGTAATGGCAATGATAGACGATTGATCAAGCGCGAATGTAATATCCTGAGTTTCCTTTATCGATTCTAAAAGAGCCTGCTCCGCATTCTTTCGATTGGTTATATCAGAACGAATGGCAATATATTGAATTGGCTTCCCCTTTTTATCTAAGAAAGGGACAATCGTCGTATCTACCCAATAATAGGAACCATCGTTTGCCTTATTTCTAATCTCACCTCTCCATGTCTTCCCCTCTTGAATAGTCCTCCACAAATCCTGAAAAAACTCTTTAGGGTGATATCCTGAATTTAACATACGATGGTTCTTTCCAATAATTTCTTCCTTTTTATACTTTGAGATTTCCTCAAACTTATCATTCACATAAACAATCGTACCTGTAGGATCTGTAATGGCTACAATTGTCGAAGCATCTAAAGCAGCTTTGATATCATTTAGATTCGTATCTGTTTCAGCTAGCTGCTTACTAATTAAGGTACTAGAGGCAATTAACCCGCTTATGATTAAAACTGTTACAAATAATACCAAATAGATTAAAAAGGTCTCTTCATTAATGATTTCATCCATTGGATTATTGGTTGAAATAATCGTGGAGGCCCTTTTTAAAAGAAAATGCCCTTCTACAATCGCACTTGAAATAATGAGGGCACTAATTGGTTTTAACCATGTCTGACTTCCTTTTGAGTAGGTTTTAGAAGTAAAAAGAATCCATAAAGAAAATAAAAAAGACCCAAATATTAATAGTCCCGAAACTACAAAAATTGGAACATTATATTCAATCGTCAGATTCATCGCATAAATACTTATTATATGAATGGCAAAAACAGCTATTGTTAAAAATAAACTTCCAAAAAGCAAATGTGTGGAACGAATTTTCTTGCCAAATAAAGGTATAAAGGCCATCCCAGTAAAAGCAATCCCTATTAGAATGGATAAAATTGTCAAGGGTATTTGGTAACTAGAAAAACGAGTTATATCAGCAGCAATTAAACCGACAAAATTCATGACCCATATTCCCACTCCCATCGATACAGAGCCGCCAAGATATAAAAGTCTTTTATTATTCTTTGAATTTTTTATTAACGTAAACATATCTAAACTTGTATATGAAGCCATGATGGTTAACCCTATGGCAATAACTATTAAAAATGGATGAAATTCGCTAGAAACTGTGTCCATTTACGGCATTCCCCCTTTGAGCTATTCTCTTTCTACTCTGATTGTAATGGAAACAAATACGGGAGGGAAGTGTTTTTGTTCACAAAATTGTCGAATTTACATTATATTAACCAAATAATTTATTTACAACATACATAGCTGGACAAAACTTACACAGAATATTGATACAGGATAAATGAATCATTTTTCAAAAAAATTAAATTATTTATCAAAAAGGACTACACAAATTTAATTTTTTTGATTATACTGTACTACAACAGGTTGATAATAAATAAACTGTATTAAAAAAGGAGGAGATTTTTAATATGTTAGTGAATCCAGTTGAATTTTTCCGCACTTTGCCAAAAAAGGAATGTCCAGAATGCGGGCAGCACATGGAAGAACAAGCAGAAAGCTACTTAATGGAATGTGATCGCTGTTTATCAAAAAGAGAAGAATAGAGGAAACACAATTTTTTTTGAATAAGCTGTACTACAACAAAATAAAGGTTAATAAACTGTAATGAAAAAGGGGAGGTATTTATAATGTTAATTAGTCCAGTTGAATTTTTCCGCACTCTGCCAAAAAAGGAATGTCCAGAATGTGGGCAGCACATGGAGGAACAAGCAGAAAGCTACTTAATGGAGTGCGACCGCTGTTTAGCTAATAAAAACGAATAGAATATAATGCGCATGCTCCCCAGAGAATGGGGAGTTTTTTTGTATTCAAAATAAGGAAGGAATAAACACATTTCAGTTAGCAAAAGCTTAGTAAAGGAGGTGTTTGTGTGGCAAAAGAAACTACTTCATCCAAAAAGAAGCAAACATCCATTCAAGGGGGAATCTATCCTTCTCAAAAATATGTTCCAGGTGATTCTGTAGACGAACATAAGGATATTGAGGATGCAACGATCATGTTGGCTGGTGATGAAATTCGTCAACAAAATGAAAATCTGTAAAAGAGGAAGGTAAATGGATATGGATATTGTTGATATTGCGAGTGCTAAGCCAGGAGACGAAGTGTTTGTAATCTATCGTAATCCGCATGTACCAACTGTTGCTAATATTCGAGCTGCTGAAATAGTCACCCATCCCAAGGATCCAAATGCACTTGCCTTATTCCTAAACGAAACCTTTCATGTGATTGAAGACGATGACGCTCTTTTCCCTACCTCTGAATCTGCTCAAAGAGCATACGAGGGACATTTCTTTAATTTTGGCGAAGAATAAAAGACTGTCTTTTATTGACAGTCTTTTTGAATACTTTCTTCATTATATTTTCGGAAGCTCTCTTATTTCTGTAGCCATTTCATTTCCACACATTGGACAAAGCAAATCGTCTGTCACAAATTCCTTTCTCATCCAGCCAATACAGGCATTGTCCATGCAAGAATAGATTTCGGTTTCAAGCATAATTACTTCAATTTCTTCATCCTTAGCCCTTTTACCATAAAAAATGGGAACCGCCTCCTTTTTTTATAGTATGTACCAAAAATGTCCTTTTCATTGCTCAAAAACAATCTTTTACCCTAAACAATATAAGGAAGGAATAATTTAAATGAAAACTAACGGAAAAAAAGTAACTGTGGTCGGAACGGATATCGAAGAGGTAAAAAGATTAAATAGCCAGTCAGGCTTAAGTTATAACCAAGTGAAACAGCTGCTCGCTGAAAAATACTCAAATAATAGGCAGCCTTCCAAATAGGAAGGCTGTTTTCTATATATCCGTATAATCAATGATTATTTCATCATCATGCTTTTTTGAAAGTATTTTACTTTTCTTCCTATTCTCTTTTGATTGAAAGATAATATCAAAATCATAATCATCCGGATAAAGTTCTTTAGCTGCGATATAAAGCTTTATTCTTTTGTGGTTTACGGATAATTTTTCACCTTTCACCTGGACCACATAATTTCCTCGTTGATCAGGACCGCTATACACAATCCCGAGCTCATTAGTTGGTGAAATATTTACATTGTCCCCTTGAATGAATTCAGGAATCTTCTCCTCCGGTATAACGGTCTTTTTTCTATTTTTGTATTTATTTACAATTACCTGTTTTTCTAATTCCTTCTGTTTCCAGATATCAGTTTCCATATTGGCATAATTTTTGATTGCTTTATATGTTACTTGATGTGCTCTCTCAATAATTTTCGGATGAATCCCAAGTTTTAAAGCAATCGCAAATGCCTGACTTTCCCCTCCTCTTCCTATATTAAGACGGTACGTCGGACTAAGAGTCTCGATATCAAATTCCATTGATCCATTAATAAATCCTGGATGTCCTTCAGCAAACTCTTTTATTTCACTATAGTGGGTCGTAGCTAAAAGCATCGCTCCTTTATTAAACAGCTGCTCTAAAATCGCAGTCGCAAGACCCATTCCTTCCCCTGGATCTGTTCCTGATCCAAGTTCATCGAGAAGTACTAAAGTCTGGTCATTTGTATCCTTAAGGATTTCAATAATATTTACTATCCGCGAGCTAAACGTACTTAAATTTTCTGTAATACTTTGACCATCACCAATATCCACTAGGATACGCTGAAAGATACTAAGATTACTTTCTTCTGAAGCAGAGATATGAAGACCGCACTGTACCATGAGAGTCAACAAACCTACAGTTTTAATACTTACTGTTTTTCCACCAGTATTTGGACCAGTTATCACGAGTGCACTTTGGCCATCTTTCATTTCTAATGATAACGGAACGGCTTTATCACCGAGGAGAGGGTGCCTTGCCTGAATTAACTTTAGTTCCTGCTCATCGTTAACCCTAACCTTGACACCATTAATAGACCGGCTATATTTCGCCTTCGCAAACAAAAAGTCATAATGGACCATCGTTTCGATAGCTAATTTAATTTGCTGCTCTTTCACTTCTACTAATCCCGTTAAATAAGACAAAACCTTTTGGACTTCGACATCTTCATCTGCAAACAGCCACGTTAATTGTTCTTGATATAGAGCAATTTCATCAGGTTCAATAAATAATGTTGAACCTGAAGCAGAGGTATCTAAAACAGCCCCTTTAATTTTATTTCGGTATTCCTTCTTAATAGGAATAACATATCTTCCATCTCTTTGACTGACAACATTCTCTTGCAGGTACGTTTTATATTTGTTGGATCGAATCAACTGCATCGTTTTTTCTTTAAGGCGCTCTTCATGAATGGCAATCTGTTTTCTTATTTTTAATAACTCTTTTGATGCATAATCATCTACCCTTCCATTTCGAATACAGCGAATAATTTCACCCGCAAGCTCCGGCAATTCCTCAATCACTTCCACATATGAGGTTACTCTTGGTGCATAATATTCTTTGTCCTTCATGAATCTGCGCATTTTTCCACAACAATCTAAGAAATCATAAAGCTTGGATAATTGGTCGGGACGCAGTACAGTACCTTTGTTTAATTTAGATAAAATTTGTTCCATACCTCCCAAACCATGGACAGGTACACTCGAGCTTTTCTTGAGTATTTCGACTCCCTCCGAAACTTCATCCAGCCATGCTTCAATTTGTTTCAAATGTGTAGAAGGTACAAGGTGATAGATTTTTTCTTTTCCTTCATTTGTTAAAGCAAATTCCGCTATTTTCTCTTTTATTTCCTGTACTTGCAAAACCTTAAATGTATGTGTATTCAATGTTTTTCCCTCCAAAATAAAATAAAAATAGCCGCAATGAACAATGTCATTGCGGCTACGCTAAATAAAACGAGTATTTTCTCGTTTTTGTATACAAATTTTATCCACAAAAAAACTGTCTACTTAGAATGTACACAGCAGCATGGAGAAAACTGTATGCTTGGCATGCCCATTGTTCTTAACTTCATTCCAAAACGTACTCAAATAGGCCTATATTCATTCGGAAAATTGAACAAGGCAAAAATGGAATGAAAAATATCCAATTGATGGATTAGTTAAGAACGACACCTAACATACAACATACTCCCTTATTTTGAAAATATTAATTATTTATAAGAATATAATAATCCATTAAAATTGTCAAAATGATTTGTTCACGAAATATCCACATCTTTTTACAAAAAACTTCTTTATCTTTAAGATAGGAGGGAGAAGTCATGAAAAAAATCTATCTAATATGTAGTTTAGCAGTGTTTCTATTGATTACAGCTGGAATCTCTTTTTTTCTTATTCGGGATGCAAGTTCCAAAGTACCTGCTAATATTAGCTTAATTAATCAGAATGGTGAATCTTATAGTTTTGGTGACGATAAAAAACTTAAACTTGTCGAATTTATTTACACTAATTGTCCAGATATTTGCCCCACCACTACACAAAAGATGGTGCAATTACAGGGTGATTTAGAAAAAAGCAATGTCTTCGGTAAAGAAATTGAATTTCTTACCATTACTATCGATCCTTACCGGGACACACCTGAAGTGATACAACAATACATGAATGCTTTTGAAATTCCAAATTCCGATAATTGGATTTTCCTCACTGGCGATCAAGAAAATATCAAAGCTGACCAAAAAAAGATTAGAGAAGTGGCAGAATCACTCCAGTTTCAATATAAAGACCCTGGTAACGGTCAATTTGTTCATACATCGTTTACCTATTTAATCGATGAAAATAATAAATTCATTTCTAAGTTCCCAATGGGAGAAGATTTTGATAAACAAGAAGTCTATAAAGAGATTATGGATGAAATTGAATAAGAGCATAAAAAAAGCGGTTAGTCCCTTGGATTAATCGCTTTTTAATACCTATTTAATTCACGGATGAAGGAAACTTTTTTATTTGCTGTAGAGATAATAGGTAGTTGGACTTTGGTTTGGTTAAGCTTGCTTTTATTCCGGCCTGTTTTAACTTGTTAACGAGTTCAGTAAGTTGCTTTTTCGACATACTTCTCACCTACTTTATTCCTTCAGTACTTCATTACAATAATTCTACAACAAAAATATGAATAAAGTGTGAAAACGACGAAAAAAAATCAGAAAAATTTTCTGCAATATATTTAAATTTCTTCTAATAAATCCTCTCATTCAACAAAGAATTCGCTCTTCATCCAATTTAATGGTATAATTAGTAGATATTTTGCTGTTGGAGGATAATTATAAAATGATAACTGTAAGTAACGTTAGTTTAAGATATGGTGACCGTAAGTTATTTGAAGATGTAAACATTAAATTTACGCCTGGAAATTGCTATGGTTTAATTGGTGCAAATGGCGCTGGAAAGTCAACATTTTTAAAAATCCTTTCCGGAGAAATCGAATCTCAAACCGGAACAATTCAACTTGGTCCAAACGAACGAATGGCTGTATTAAAACAGAACCACTTTGAATACGAGGAACAAGAAGTATTAAAGACTGTAATTATGGGTCACGCAAGACTTTACCAAGTAATGCAAGAAAAAGACGCTATCTATATGAAGGAAAACTTCACAGATGAAGATGGAATGAAAGCAGCCGAGCTTGAAGGTGAATTTGCAGAACTAAATGGCTGGGAAGCAGAGCCAGAAGCAGCGATTCTTTTAAAAGGACTTGGAATCGGTGAAGACTTACATTATAAAAAAATGGCTGAAGTAACAGGTTCTGAAAAGGTAAAGGTTCTTTTAGCGCAGGCACTTTTTGGCAGACCTGACGTACTTCTTCTGGATGAGCCGACGAACCACTTAGATATTAAGGCCATTCAATGGTTAGAAGAGTTCTTGATAAACTTTGAAAATACAGTCATTGTCGTATCCCATGACCGTCATTTCTTAAATAAAGTTTGTACTCATATCGCTGATTTAGACTTCGGTAAAATTCAAGTTTATGTAGGTAACTATGATTTCTGGTATGAGTCTAGTCAATTGGCTACAAGATTGACTTCTGATGCCAACAAAAAGAAGGAAGAGAAAATTAAAGAGCTACAGGCTTTTATTGCTCGATTTAGTGCGAATGCTTCTAAGTCAAAGCAGGCAACTTCTCGTAAGAAGTTATTAGATAAAATTACGCTAGACGACATTCGACCATCCTCCCGCCGCTATCCGTTCGTAGGGTTTACTCCGGAACGAGAAATTGGTAATGATTTATTAATGGTTGAAGGATTAACAAAAACAATTGACGGCGTAAAAGTACTAAATAACGTAAGCTTTTTTATGAACAAAGGTGATAAAATTGCTCTTGTTGGACCGAACGAAGTTGCGAAAACAACTCTTTTCAAAATATTAATGGGTGAAATGGAAGCTGACAGTGGAACCTTTAAATGGGGTATTACCACTTCTCAAGCCTATTTCCCTAAGGATAACTCCGAGTTTTTTGAAAACAGCGAATTGAATCTGGTTGATTGGCTTCGTCAGTTCTCTCCAAAAGATGAAAGCGAAAGCTTCTTAAGAGGATTTTTAGGCAGAATGCTATTTTCTGGTGAAGAAGTGCTTAAGAAAGCAAGCGTCCTTTCTGGAGGAGAAAAAGTTCGTTGCATGCTCTCTAAGATGATGTTAAATGGAGCAAATGTTTTACTTCTTGATGAGCCAACAAACCATCTTGATTTGGAATCCATTACCGCATTAAACAATGGTTTGATAAACTTTAAAGGGTCTCTTCTCTTTTCTTCACATGACCACCAGTTTATCCAAACGATTGCAAACCGGATTTTCGAATTAACTCCAAATGGATTAGTTGATAAGCAAATGACATACGATGAGTATCTTGAAAATAGTGATGTTCAAAAACAAGTGGCAGAGATGTATAGCAATAATTAATAAGTAAAAGCGGGCACCCTATGTGCCCGCTTTTTTCCCTTTATTAACCCCTCTTAGTTTTCCTGCGCGATGATGAAGCTTCTCTTGTTCCTGTTTCTGTTGTTGTTGTTCCTTGGCCTTCAACTTGCGGTGACGCCAGGCCAATGGTGGATGGATCCTTTTTTCGCTTTCCCATGGTTACACCTCCTCTTTTAGTTTTTGAAGATTATCGTGACTTATACAGAATAATTATGGGGAACTTTGGCATGATAATTTACAGGAGGAGGTGTTTTGTATGGCAAGAATTGGAGTAGAAGAATCACTAACAGATGTTCTAGAAGCATTAAGGGAAAAAGGACATGATGTAGTTCAACTCAGACAGGAATCAGATGCACAAAATTGCGATTGCTGTGTTGTAACAGGTTTAGATTCAAATGTTATGGGAATGCAGGATACCTATACAAAAGGTTCGGTTATTGAAGCAAATGGGATGAGCGCAGAAGAAGTTTGCCAAAAGGTAGAAAGCAGATTTCAATAGGTTCAAACAACATAGGACAATTATGGAAAATACTTAAAACTGCCGCCCCGGCAGTTTTTTTCTTATTCAAGCTTTAAGGAAGTATATTCTTTCGTTATAATGTTAGAAGAAACCTTGTAGAATTTGAAAGGAAATAATGCATGAAGAATCCTTTTCTTGTCGTTTTTGTCATACTACTGCTAGTTGGCTTAACGTCATGTTCGCCCGAAGAATCACAACAATCAAAACCAGTGGAAATAACGATTTCTGCCGCTGCTAGTCTCAATGAATCCCTAATAGAAATAAAAGAGGATTTCGAGAAAGAAAATAAAAACATAAAAATTTTGTACAATATAGGCGGCTCCGGAGCTTTAAAACAACAAATTCTCCAAGGAGCACCTGTTGATATCTTCCTATCTGCATCACATGACCAATTTACCGAATTAATACAAGAAGGTTTAATCGATGCACAAAAGCAGTTTGATTTATTAGGTAACCAGCTTGTATTAATCACGAACAAAGAAAATCCTGCACAACTTAATGGATTTTCTGATTTGACGGATAATCAGGTGAAAAAAATTGCAATCGGTATACCAGAGTCTGTTCCAGCAGGTAAATATGCCAAACAAACACTCAAACATACTGGTATTTGGGAACAAATTCAACCCATTGTCATTCAAACAAAGGATGTCCGCCAAATTCTAACTTATGTTGAAACAGGTAATGTTGACGCAGGAATTGTTTATATGACAGATGTAAAAGTATCAGATAAAGTTAATATTGTGGCAGTTGCAGGTGATCAGACTCATGATTCGATTATATATCCTGCAGGCATAATAAAATCTACACCCCATAAAAAAGAAGCTGAGCTATTTCTCGACTATTTACAAAGTAATACCTCAAAAACAATTTTTGAAAAATATGGCTTTATAGTATTGGATTGATGATTATGTTTGCATATGAATTTTGGCAGCCCCTTAGATTCTCTCTAGAAGTTGCATTTATTTCCGTCATTATTGTTAGCTTTTTTGGTATTTTTTTTGCGAGACTATTATATAACAAGAAATTTAAAGGAAAGATGCTGCTTGAAACCTTCCTTATGCTGCCAATCGTTTTACCACCAACGGTGATAGGATTTTTACTGATATACTTTTTTGGAAGAAACAGTCCAATCGGTGCATTAATCGAGGGATTTTTCCAACATTCCATCATGTTTACACCCTGGGCTGCGATTATCGCTTCAACCACTGTTGCATTTCCACTTATGTACCAATCTGTTAAATTAGGCTTTCAATCGGTCGATAAAGATATTGAAGATGCCGCCAAAGTGGATGGCGGAAGCAGAGGAAAGGTGTTTTTATTGGTATCCCTGCCATTGACACTTCCCGCAATAATTTCCGGTCTGATTATGAGCTTTGCACGAGCTCTGGGTGAATTTGGAGCAACATTAATGTTTGCTGGGAATATCCCGGGAAAAACACAAACAGCTCCAACAGCGATTTATGTTGCGATGGAATCCGGAAACATGCGTTTAGCTTGGTCCTTCGTTCTATCAATGGTACTCATTTCCTTTCTCATGCTGCTACTTTCGAATGTAATTCAAAAAAAGCCATGAAGAGTATATCTCTCCATGGCTTTTACGTTATTGTCTTTTCACCAATCTTTTTCTAACGCCCAGAAAAAGTCCTGCAAATGCAAAAACGATAATTCCATAAATAATATTTATACTGCTCTGCTCACTAGTTAACAGCTTTTCCTCTTTTACTTTTACTTTTACTCGTTCAGGTTCTTTTACTTCAAGTTGCATAGATTGAATGACTTCTCCATCGTTTACTACCTCGAGTATACCTTGTTCAGTAATACTTTCTTTTGAACCATTGACATGCTCCGTAATAACAATATCACTTTTAGCATAATACTCTTTTTCTTTCATTTTAAATGACTCGTCTTGTTTAATAATGCGATGTTGAAAGCTGTTTAAACCATATTCAATCAGTTTTTTTGTATCCTGATACGTATCCTTGCTTCTATCCCCTTTTAAAACAATGGCAGTCAGCTTTATATGTTCATTTTCCGCAGTTGTTGCTAAGGTATGTTTTGATTCATTTACAAACCCAGTTTTTCCACCAGTAATTCCTTCAATAGGAATCTCACCTTTTAAAAGTCTATGGTGCGTCAGGAGTGTCGTTTCCCAGGACTCTCCACTCCAAGGCAGCTCTTTAGTTCCGAATATCTCTGTGAACACTGGATTCTTTATTGCATAATTAGTTATTAAGGCTAAATCTTTAGCTGTTGTATAATGATTTTCATTATACAATCCATTTGGATTTGTAAAATTAGTATTACTTACCCCGATTTCCTTCGTTAAATACTTATTTATATTTACTGCAAACTTTTCTACACTTCCGTCTATATGCTCAGCGATTGCTACAGCAGCGTCATTCCCTGAGTTAATCAGCATACCTTGGATTAGCTTTTTTAAAGGTACCCTTTCACCTTCAACTAAATAAACTCTTGTTCCCTCTTCCTTTACCGCTCTAGGACTTACTGTGACAATATCATCAATGTTCCCATTTTCAATTGCATAGATGGCTGTTGCAATTTTCGTCAAACTAGCAGGGAATAATCTTTCATCACTATTTTTATTATATAGAATGGCACCGGTTTCTGAATCTACTAACACTGCAGCTTCACTTTTAATATCTAAGGTCTTTTCTGCAGCGCGGCTATTTGCTTGGTTTGATAAGATAAGAAATAATAACATTAATAATGATACAAACCTTGACAATTTACAACATCCTTACTTTTATATTTACCACCTGATTTTATCAAATTATTATTGAATGTAAATATTTATAGAACAATTGTTAATTAAATGAAAAGACATTAAAGTGATTTTGAAATAATCGTAATAAAAAATGGCTCAGCCATAGCCGAGCCGTGTCCTACCTTTTGCGCTTTGAAATTAATAATGTAATTTGGGTCATTGTTAATGGTAAAGAAAACGTTGATTTCCTTCTATAACCTAAGTACTTCGACTCCCAGTTGTTTGTATGCTTTTCTTTGAATTTTCTTAATCCCTGAAATTGATTTAGCTCGATTCCATGCAGATAAATTTGCGCTGCAATTTTTTCACTTACAAATGCATATTTCGATACTCTCCCACCTAATTTAAAAAAGGTATACCCGTTTCCATGGAGATATGGAAGCATTTCATCACTGACTTGATAGAAGACCGGGGTATATCCATATCGGTCTGCTTGTTCCTGAAACTCCTCAATCGCATTTGATAATTCGTCTTTATCACCTATCGGATCCCCAAGAATTACTAATTTATCTGCATACTGTTGAAAAGATATTAAGACATTCTTCTTGCTGTTCCAAAATATATATTGATCATGGAGTAATTGTAAATGGGACAAACTCTTTCCATAATAGGTATTTAAATGTTCTACTATCTCCTCTTCTTGACCAATAGAACGTTCAAATTTCCACTTTTTCGGTTTGCTTATTACGTATCCTGCATAAAGGATGAGTAATGCAATGAGCAAACCGATCATCGCAGAGCTGAATAGGTCCGATGAATCTTCAATGACATAAGGTAATAATTGTGACGGAATGGTAATTTTACTGGATGGCAGATTAGAATAGCCAATTACCAAATACATTGAAATGATAACCGTAATAATCAGGATATCAACTGTGGTTTTCCCCCACGTTAGGACATAACTTTCCCGATAAAATTGTCCTCTTGACGTCCTTAGTAATATTGCAACCGTAATAAGGAAAATAGCTTCTTCATAATCAATTCCTTTAAAGATAGAAAAATTGGCAGCAAGAATTAACACAAGCATGGTCAAATCGTAAGTTCTTTTTACGCTGTATTCTATCCCTCGAGATAACCCAAGCAAGAGAAAGCCTGCAGCTACAGAAAGCTGATGAGAAATATTAATGATTGGAAAAGAAAGAATTTCCTGAGCTATTCTAAGTCTATCCATTATGCCTGGAACACTTGCGGATAATAGCAGGATTAAGCCTGAGAGAAAAACGAGTATTGTAACCATAACATGACTAACATTTTGGAGAATTGTATTAGGAATATTACTCCATGACTTGTTCCATTTCACCCAATACCGTTTAATAAAAAGAAGAGAACTGAGTAAAAATGGGATTAAATAATATCCAATTCGGTAGAATAATAGGATAACAAGAACTTTTTCTTCCGGAACATTTAAGTCCTGCATTCCCCAAATAAAAACGATATCAAATGAACCAAGTCCACCTGGTATCATACTAATAATACCTGCACAAGCCGCCACAACATAAACAGGAAAAAGCTGTTCAAAGGTAACAGGAATATTCATAATCCAAGATAAAAACCAAATACCACAAAAAACTGAGGTCCACTCTAATAGTGAAATAAAGAAAAGTTTTACTCCTGATCCAACGGTGATTAACGACTGCTTGTCCCTTTTATTTTTAACTATATGAATTCCAAAAAATAATGGTAAGTATAATGATATACCCAGAATGGCAAAGAATAACCATTTTGTTTCCACAAAAATGGGATGTTCACTGAAACTCAAAGCTACTATTATAGCAAGTAAAGACATTCCAGTCATATAAAAAAAAGAAACAGCAGCAATACCGCCTACTAACCTTCGCTTATCCTTTTCAAACTGATGATAAAAGTAGGTTCTTAACATCGCCCCAATTAAACCGCCAAAACCAAATAAGTTTGAGTAGGTATTCACAATTAATGCTTGTTCCAGGACATCTTTTTTCCTTGCCTTTACACCTAGAATTTTCATTAGCATTACATCATAGAGAAGCATGGGTAACACAGCAGCAAACATTACAAAAAAAATAAGGATTAAAGTACCAGACCGTAGTTGTATAATTTCAGTTTGAAGTAATCCAAGGTCTAAATTCCCGATAAACTTTTTCAATTCAAGTAGTGCAAACACTAATAAGAGTAATGGAAAGAGAAATTTCACTACTGTAAATATTTTTCCTTTTTTCATACCGATAACTTACCACCTGTACTTTCAGACCTATTTTAAACTATAAACTTTTCAACTGGAAAATCAAAGAAATTATCATTTCTCTAAAGTATATGTACGAGCAATAGAAAAAAATTATAAAAAAGAGACAAGTTTACCTCCCTTCTCTGCATAAACATGAAATAGGACAAATTATTGGGGGGTTAATAATGAAATTTTTAGTATTAAAGAAAGATACACTTGTTTTTATTTTGGTAACAGCGTTCTTACTCGTAACGATTTCTGCTTGGTTTATGTTAAAGGCTGGGGATACTGCTGTGTTCAATCAAACAGCAAATGAAGATGTAAGAGAAATTCATATGGTCACAGTAGAATATAACAGTACTACAAAAGACGGAAAGGAAATAGAAGTATACCGGTGGGATCCAGGAACAATTAATGTTGATGCTGGTGAAAAGGTAAACCTATACATTAGTGGTATTAACGGTGAGGAGCACCCATTTTATATTGAAGGTACAGACATTAAAGGTACCGTTAAAAAAGGGGAAGAAACAATGGTACCGCTTCAAATTGATAAAGAAGGTACGTATCGTTTGATTTGTGAAGTACATGGAGACAGAGATCATAATGGTCCAATGATTGCAGACATCATCGTCGATTAAAAGCAGGAGATTTCTCTCCTGCTTTTTTCAATTGTTATAGGCAGCTGTTTCAGTGGTTTGCACTATAAACATGTTGGTATTATTGATTTTTTCTTATATAACAGTTAGTGTATTCACTCAAATAATTATAGTACAGTTTTTCATATACGCTCATAACTCTTCTTTATACCGAAAGTGAAAAACCTTGATAAATCAATAAAGAAATAAGGTTCACAATATGTTAACAATCGATGTGACTTCATTCACAAAAAATCTGTTACACTTTAGATAAGAAATAACTGTTACACAGTTATATTAAATGTAAACAAACTTACGAGGTGAACTAATCATGGAACAATGGAATGGTTTTACTAAAGGCACTTGGACAAAAGAAGTTAACGTACGTGATTTCATACTTAAAAACTATAATCAATACGAAGGTGATGACAGCTTCCTAGCTAGTGCAACAGATGCAACAAACAAGCTTTGGGAGCAAGTAATGGAATTAACAAAACAGGAACGCGAAAAAGGCGGAGTCCTAGACATGGATACTGAAACAGTATCTACGATTACTTCTCACACTCCAGGTTACCTAAATGAAGAACTAGAAAAAGTAGTTGGTGTTCAAACCGACAAGCCCTTTAATCGCTCTATGCAGCCTTTCGGTGGAATTCGGATGGCAAAAGCAGCATTAGAATCTTATGGATACGAACTAAATCCAGAAATCGAAAGATTCTTTACAGAGTTCCGTAAAACTCACAACCAAGGAGTTTTCGACGCTTATACAGATGAAATGATGTTAGCTCGTAAAGCAGCAATTATTACAGGACTTCCTGATGCTTACGGCCGTGGACGTATTATTGGTGACTATCGTAGGGTAGCGCTATACGGAGTAGATTTCTTAATCAAGGAAAAACAAATGGATCAAAAGAATACAAGCAAGGTAATGACAGAAGACAATATGCGTCTTCGTGAAGAAATTGCAGAACAAATTCGTGCATTAAAAGAATTAAAAGAAATGGCCAGCAGTCACGGCTTTGATATTTCTCAGCCAGCAACAACTGCACAAGAAGCATTCCAATGGTTATATTTTGGATACTTAGCTGCTATTAAAGAGCAAAACGGTGCTGCAATGAGTCTTGGACGTGTATCTACTTTCCTTGATGTTTATATAGAAAGAGATCTGCAAAATGGTACTTTAACCGAAGTTGAAGCACAAGAAATCGTTGACCATTTTGTTATGAAGCTTCGTTTAGTTAAATTTGCACGTACACCTGATTATAATGACTTATTCAGTGGTGACCCAACTTGGGTAACTGAGTCAATTGGCGGTATGGCATCTGACGGTCGTTCACTTGTAACAAAGAGCTCTTTCCGTTTCCTACACACACTAGATAACTTAGGTCCTGCTCCAGAACCAAACTTAACAGTACTATGGTCACCTCAGCTGCCTGAAAACTTTAAAAAATATTGTGCAAAAATGTCCATTAAAACTAGCTCTATCCAATATGAAAACGATGATATTATGCGTCCTGAGTACGGCGATGATTACGGAATTGCTTGCTGTGTATCCGCTATGGAAATTGGTAAACAAATGCAGTTCTTCGGTGCTCGTGCGAACCTTGCAAAAGCACTTCTCTACTCCATTAACGGAGGTGTGGATGAGAAATTAAAGATTCAAGTGGGACCACAATATCAGCCAATCACCTCTGAGGTATTGAATTACGAAGAAGTGATGGAAAAGTTTGATCAAATGATGGAATGGCTTGCAGGTCTATATATCAATACCTTAAATGTAATTCACTATATGCATGATAAGTACAGCTATGAAAGAATAGAAATGGCTCTACATGACTCTCAAATCTTACGTACCATGGCAACAGGAATCGCTGGATTGAGCGTAGTAGCTGACTCATTAAGTGCTATTAAATATGCTGAAGTGAAAGTTATTCGCGATGAAAACGGTCTAGCTGTTGATTTCGAAACAACTGGCGACTTCCCTAAATACGGAAACAACGATGACCGTGTAGACAGCATTGCCGTTGAAATTGTAAAAACGTTTATGAAAAAGTTACGTAAACACCAAACCTACCGTAATTCCGTTCATACAATGTCAATCTTGACGATTACATCAAACGTGGTTTATGGTAAGAAGACTGGAAATACACCAGATGGCCGTCGTACCGGCGAACCATTCGCACCAGGTGCAAACCCAATGCATGGCCGTGATACTAAAGGAACACTTGCATCTCTATCTTCTGTTGCTAAATTACCATACAGCTCAGCAATGGATGGAATTTCAAATACTTTCTCTATCGTTCCTAAAGCACTTGGCAAAGAAGAAGAAAGTCAGGTTCGTAACTTAGTGTCCATCTTAGACGGATATGCAATTAAATCTGGTCACCATCTAAATGTTAACGTATTTAATAAAGAAACATTAATGGATGCGATGGAACACCCAGAATTATATCCACAATTAACCATTCGTGTTTCTGGTTATGCGGTTAACTTCATCAAATTAACAAAAGAACAGCAGTTAGACGTTATTAACCGTACATTCCACGAATCATTATAAAATTAGATTATGGGGCTCCTTTTTAAGGGGCTCCTGCTTTAAAAATAAGGGGGATCTTCATCATGAACGGAAATATTCATTCAATTGAAACATTAGGAACAGTCGACGGACCAGGTATTCGCTATGTTGTATTTACCCAAGGCTGCCTATTACGCTGCCAGTTTTGCCATAACGCGGATACGTGGGAAATCGGCAGCGGCAAACAGATGACCGTTTCCGAAATCATGGATGATCTCATGTCTTATCTACCCTTCATCCAATCTTCTGGCGGAGGAATCACGGTCAGCGGCGGTGAACCACTTCTACAAATACCGTTCCTTACTGAATTGTTTAAGGAATGTAAAAAGAAAGGGATTCATACGACCATTGATTCTTCAGGAGGGTGTTTCTCACACTCTAAACTGTTTATTGAACAGCTTGAAGATCTATTAAATTATACGGACTTAATTTTACTAGATTTAAAACATATTAACCGTAAAAAACATATCCAATTAACCGGTATGGCAAATGACCATATTCTTGAATTTGCTAAGTTTTTATCTGACCGCAAAGTACCTGTTTGGGTACGCCATGTCCTCGTCCCTACTGTTTCCGATGAACCAGAGGATCTTCATAAGCTAGGGGAATTTATTGGAACACTAGAAAATGTACAAAAGATTGAAATACTACCTTACCATAAGCTCGGTGTTTATAAATGGGAAGCACTGGGACTTGAATATCCATTACACCATGTGGAACCACCAACTGAAGAAAAAGCACAATTTGCTTATGAAATGATTACAGCAAAGTGGAAAAAACAGTAACTTAAAGTAGAATGCTGCTCTAAAGTTGAGCAGCATTTTTTAATAAATTGATTAAATTGATTCTTACCCCTTTCTCCTTTATACTCAATTCATGCAGCATTAAAAGCGAGGTGATTATTTTTGTACCAATTGCTCATTGATTTTACAGATACAAATGCGGTGGAAGCACTATATTTAAGTCTATATTTCGGTGTGATTATTAAATTACTATGGGCATGGAATGTGGAATATTGCTTTATGGGATCCATAAGCGAACCAACACATACAAAAATCAATCACCCATTGTTTATATATAAAAAGAAAAGCTCTCTAGACAGAAATATTATTCTCATTCGAATTGTAAAATATATTCGTAGAAAAGAATGTTCACAGAATGATACGGAAGAACCTATTTCCTCCTCCCTTTTTCAACTAAAAACATTTTAAACAATTTTAGGAGGAAATATGAAAAACAAACGTTCTTTTATGGTATTACTATTATTAATTTTACCCACACTTTTGCTTTCAGCTTGTTCTGCAGCTGAAGGAAAAGAAGCTGGATTTTTCCATACGTATTTTGTAGAACCATTTATTGTTTCCATTCACTTTTTAGCAGAGCTATTCAATGGCAACTATGGATTATCCATTATTCTCGTTACCCTTATCATCCGTCTAATATTATTGCCATTTATGCTTAAGCAATATAAAAATCAAATGGACATGAAAGAAAAAATGGATGTCTTGAAGCCAGAAATGGAAGAGATCCAGAAGAGAATGAAAGAAGAAAAGGATCCAAAAAAGAAGCAAGAGCTGCAGCAAGAAATGATGGGTCTTTATCAGAAGCATGGTGTAAATCCGTTAAATATGGGTTGTCTGCCTATTTTGATTCAAATGCCGATTCTAACCGGATTTTATTATGCCATTCGTGGTTCTGAAGAGATTGCTACCCATCAATTCTTATGGTTTAGTCTAGGACACCCTGATATTACCATTACTCTCATTGCGGGTGTAATCTATTATTTCCAATTTAAAGTATCACAGTCTAGTATGCCGGCTGCTCAGCAGCAACAAATGAAATTCATGGGTTTATTATCTCCACTTATGATTGTTATTTTCTCTTTCAGTTCCCCTGCAGCACTTCCGCTATATTGGGCGGTAGGAGGTACATTTTTAATACTGCAAACATGGTTAAGCAGAAAGATATATCAAAATAGTAAAAAGACAGAACTGAAAGCAAGTACAAATCAATAGGTAAGAAAAGAAGCATTGGATCCCAATGCTTCTTACTTTACGCCCAGTTTCCTTTCTAAATTCAACTTTACTGTCCCCCACTCATCATCAAGAATGCTATAGTAGACAGTATCACGTACATAACCACCTGCAATTTTCCGATCCTTCCGTAAGGTCCCTTCTTTTACAGCTCCAATTCTTTCGATTGCTTTTTGAGAACGGAGGTTTCGAGAATCTGTTTTAAGCTGAACACGCCTAACCTTCCAGCTTTCAAATGCGTGTTGAAGAAGCAGATATTTACATTCAGTGTTTATGCTGGTTCTCCAGGAATCGGGATGATACCAAGTCGAGCCAATTTCAAGACTTTTTTGTTCAGGTGAAATATCAAGATACCGTGTACTTCCAATAATTTTGTCTTCCTGATTAACAACGGTAAATGTGTATTCGGTACCCTTTTCTCTCTTCTGGATAGCAGAAGCGATCATCTGCTTCATTTCTTCTTTATTTCTAACCGTTGTTGCCATGTAGGTCCAAATTTCATCTGGTTTAGCAGCCTCCCATAAGCCCTCAATATGATGGAGGCTGATTGGAAGTAATTTAACCTTTTCCCCTTTTAACTCAAAAAGCTCATTCCACATTTTCATTTCTCCTAATCCCCCTGTAATCTTTGTTAAAAAAATAGACTGCAGGCGAGGCCTATCAGTCTACATTCTGGAAATATTCTTTATAAAACCCGCCTACTTTGCCGGTATTGTCAATAATATAATAAAACTCTTCCGTTTCATTTTTAACATCATAAATATTTCCGGCAGTTAATGCGTTATTTACTATATATTTTTTGGCATCCGTATGTATACATTTTACTTGTTTAACTGTTTCACGATCGCGCCATGTTAAATGAATCATCCTCACACCGTTCCTTTCCGTTACTAACTATTCCTTAGTATAATCAAATGAGACATGGTAGCGCAACTAAATTTCATTGGTGTCTTATCAAATATTAATTTGTTTTTAATATGACAAATTTGTGAATTGGGTTCTCAAATGGGAATAAAACGATTACACTATTAAAAACTGAATATTCAATTCATTTTCCAAAGGAGGCATTCTTAAATTGAAAATTATGAGTAACGAACAGTTGGTTGTTTCGTATCGGGATGCAGTTAAGTCTGGGAAAGAAAAAGAATGGATAAAGATTTTGAAAGATGAAATACAACGTCGTGGATTAAGGCCATTTAAAAATCGATAACTTTTGCCATCTGAATTAAGAGCCGCCGCATACGTTCGGCGGTTTTTTACTGTGAAATATAAAAGGCCGGAGTGCCCGGCCTTTTAGCTTTTGAAGTTATAAGAAACCCTTGGTTAATTCAAACAGCTTCGTTGGGAATAGAGGAGTTTTTCTTTTTTCGCTTATGGACGAGTCGATTATTTCCTTAACCTCGCTAGGTAATTCACTATGTCCACAATTTATGCAGGTTTTAATAGCAGCACTTCCACTGAACACATTAATACCATCTTCTATTGTAAAAGCGACATGTTCTTGACAGTCTACTAAGCGGTGGTGGTAAATTTTTGATTCCCTCATCGTTAAGCTTCCTTCCTATTATTGATTATACTTATATTATAATCAGAAATAGGAGGGAATAGTTGTGGAATAATTTAGAATTTTCGTTCATTTGTTGCAATTAAATGACTTTAACAATAATTTTCCCAATCAGCTTAAACCTGACCTTCAATGACCTCTTTGTTTTTTACAAAATGCTTGTCAATTTCCGCCATTACCATCACACTTGCATGGTTAGCATCGTCCGCAAAGACATCTATAAACTTCCCGTTGTATTCAAGAGTTGCATGATCATAGCGGGGATCATAATAATGTTCTAGTAAAATACGAATCATCGTATGATAATCCTTATTTTCTAAAGTTTGAAGCAGTTCCGTTTTCATATCATGGTCTTTAATTCTTCTTAAGATTTTTTCAATCCCAATTGAAATTTGTTCATGATACCAAGGCTCATTTTGGTAAGGCAAAACATATTCATTTACAAGCTGTATAACCCTTTGCTCTAAAGATGTGTGGATATAAATATTAATCCCTTTCATTTTCTTATCCATAAGTTCTTCAGGCTGAACAGCTTTCCCAATCCGTTTGCTTTCTGCTTCCATAACAAAATAAGCAGAACCTTGTATTTCTCGAAGTCCTTTGTATAAAAGGGAATCGAATATTTTTTGATTATTCCCTTCTCCAAGCCCAATTGTTCCAAAAATAGACCCTCGATGGGCAGCCATTTCTTCAAGATCTAGTATTGGGTACCCAAGAGACTTCAATGTCTTCAAGACTTCCGTCTTACCCACTCCAGTTAGTCCATGTAATACAACTGCTTTTTCTGGAAACATCGTCGGGATTTGCTTAAGAATGTATTGTCTGAACGCTTTATAGCCTCCAGTTAAACGCATAGCATAAATCCCAGCAAATTCTAAAAAGGTTACGACCGCCTTGCTTCTCATTCCCCCGCGCCAGCAATGAATAACTAATTCGTCCCCATTTTGCATGGCTTCTTTTATTTCCTTTAGAAGTTTAGGGATTTTATGTGAAACAAATTCCATTGCTCTCCATTTAGCAGCAGGCTGTCCTTCATGTTTATAAATGGTACCAATTTCCTCTCGCTCTTTGTCCGTAAATAAAGGAATGTTGATTGCTTCCGGAATTGAACCATCCTTAAACTCAATAGGTGATCGAATGTCAATGATGGTGGGATTCTTTATCGTTTGTAATTCCTCAACAGTAATTTCCTTCATATTATATTAACTCCTCTTTTTTACTATCTAATTTTTATAAAAATAGGCTTAAACAAACAAAACTTCCAAGATTGGAAGTTTCAAATCAATAAATTAAAGGGAAATCCCTAATAAATGATTAAAATACAAAGAAGTTCAGTAAAAGTATAGACTAATTATATAAGAGATATACGGAGGTATCAAGAAGACATTCCTGCCAATTTGATAGGTAGAAGTTTTAGCGGAAGGGTATTCCTGTTAATTTTTCAACGGCGTGACAAAATCGTTTCCAGTCAGGTGGAAAACATTCAATTCCTTCACTCTCATAAACTTTGTGTTTGGTATTTACCCTAATAGTCCAATATTTCCCATCAAGAATGATTCCTTCTTCCTTTCGATAAGAGGGTTCCCATTTCCAGATTTTCATTGAATAAATTTCACTTTTAAAATCAGCTATGTTTCCGATTGATTTATTCTCAAGATTGGTAAATGGGAGGATATTTTCTTTGTTTCTCCATTCAAAGACAGTAAATGTATCCCGAAAAAAATCAACATGTACTTTGTAGGAGCTTCCTGAAAAACTATCAATACCTGCAATTAATGTGTTGATTGTTTCCTTCACCTTCATCAGACATCCTCACCCTAACTTAACCAAACTTAATCTTATAACAAAATTATAGTAAATATTCTATAGAGGTGCTGTAACAAATGACACTAGCACAAAAAAATCCACTCGTAATGAGTAGATTTTTTTCTTCTATCTAATGTTTTTTTCAGGATTAAGAACAGACATAAAGCTTTCCAACCCATTGATGTCGTTTTTATTGAGTAAGTCGACTATCTTACTGCCGACAATCACTCCGTCGCAATGAGGGGTTAACTCCTTGATTTGACTCTCGGTTGATATTCCAAACCCAGCTACAACAGGAATCGGACTTACTTCCTTTACTCTCTTTAAAAATTCCACCACTTCTTGATCGAATTCATTCCTCGTTCCCGTTATACCTTTTACCGTTACTGTGTATAAAAAGCCTTTACCTCTACTCGATATTTCTTTAATTCGCTCTCTTGGCGAGGTCAGCGTAACAAGTCTAATTAATTCAATCCCTGCATTTTCGAGCTCAGCGGCAAGCAAATCTTCTTCCTCAATCGGAAGATCAGGAATAATACACCCGTCTACTCCGGCTTTCGCTAAATCTTTTGCAAATGTAGAAATCCCATATGAATAGATAGGGTTTAGGTACGTCATAAGCACGATAGGGATAGAAACTACTCCCCTGGCTTTTGTAAGTTCGGCAATAATTCCTCTTAATGTTGTTCCATTTTGAAGCGACCTAATACCTGCTTGTTGAATGGTCGGACCATCTGCGACAGGATCGGAAAAGGGAACCCCTACTTCAATGAGTGTCGCACCAAATTTCTCCAAAGTAGTGAGAGTTTCAGGTAATATATTCAGACCGCCATCGCCAGCCATAATATAAGGAATAAAAGCTTTTCGATTTTGTTCATTTAAAGCCTTAAATGATTGTTCAATTCTATTCATTATGCCCTCTCCCTTTCTAACCTTTCTTTTATAGCAGTTACGTCTTTATCACCACGACCTGATAAACAAATAACTATATGCTCTGTTTCCTTCATTTGGGCAGCAAGTTTAACAGCAAAACTGACGGCATGAGCACTTTCAAGAGCTGGAATAATACCTTCAAGTTTTGATAAAAGCTGAAAGGCATCCAATGCTTCTTTATCCGTTATCGACTGATAATTCGCTCTTCCACTGTCTTTTAAGTAGCTATGTTCTGGTCCTACACCAGGATAATCGAGTCCAGCTGAAATCGAATGTGCTTCGATTATTTGCCCTTCATCATCTTGCAATAAGTACATGAGTGCACCATGGAGAACACCTGGTCTTCCTTTTGTGAGGGAAGCAGCATGAAAATCGGTGTCAGTTCCCTGTCCAGCAGCTTCTACGCCATAAAGGCTTACTTCTTTATCTTCGATGAAGGGATAGAACATTCCAGCGGCATTGCTGCCACCGCCGATACAGGCGACAACGGCTTCAGGAAGCTTTCCTTCCTGTTCAAAGAACTGTTGTTTTGTTTCTTTGCCAATCACACTTTGAAAATCTCTAACCATTACTGGAAAGGGATGTGGCCCCATAACGGAACCTAATAGATAATGTGTATCTTCCACATGTTCAACCCAGTAGCGTAAAGCTTCATTTACGGCATCCTTTAAGGTTGAGCTGCCAGAAGTAACACTAACAACCTTTGCCCCGAGCAGCTCCATACGAAATACATTTAATGCCTGTCGTTTGATGTCCTCTTCTCCCATGAAAATAATGCATTCAAGATTTAATAAGGCACAAACTGTAGCGGTTGCAACTCCATGCTGTCCTGCACCAGTTTCCGCAACGATTTTTCTTTTTCCCATTCTTACGGCTAACAGAGCCTGACCGATTGCATTATTTATTTTGTGGGCACCTGTATGGTTCAGGTCCTCCCTTTTAAGATAAATTTGAGCTCCGCCAGCATATTTTGTAAGATTCTTTGCAAAATAAAGCGGCGTCTCTCTCCCCACATATTCCGATAAATATCCATCAATTTCTGCTTGGAAACTTGGGTCCTCTTTTGCGATTTTATAAGCTTCATCCAGCTCAAGAACAGCTTTCATAAGTGTTTCTGGTACAAACCTTCCGCCATAAATACCAAATTGCCCTTTTTCATTCGGCAGTGTATATGAATTCATTCCCTGTTCCTCCTGTTTGGCTCCCTTTAGCCTTAATTATGAATGATTGGATTTTGTTTAGATCCTTTTTCCCTTCAGACTCAACACCACTGCTTACATCGACCATGTACGGTTTAATCTGCTTTATTGCCTCTTCCACATTTTCTTCATGCAATCCACCGGCAAGAATCACTTTTTTATCCTTAAGATCCCCTGCTGAAATACAGTTCCAATCAAAGGATAAGCCGTTTCCTCCTCTGTATTGCCCTTTAGGTCCGTCAATCAAAACGTATTCACACTTATAATTTTCAATTGACTTTAAGCTCTTTTCGTCATAAATACTAATTGCTTTTATAACCGGATACGAAAGGGATTCACAAAATGCAGGAGTTTCATCGCCGTGTAACTGAACATGCGTGAGACCCACACTTGAAGCAACTTCCTCTATCTTTTCTTTCGCCTCATTAACAAACACCCCAACCTTTAATATCTCTCTCGGTAAATGGGTAATGATTTCCTTAGCCTTTACTTCTGTAATCTTGCGCTTGCTTTCTGCAAATACAAATCCGAGGGCATCAGCACCATAGTCAACAGCTGCAATTGCAGTAGTAAGGCCAGTTATACCACAAATTTTCACCTTCATTGTTTTAAACCACCTGCTAGTGGCAGCCTGAAATCTTTGAAGGACTGTAATAGGTCAGGGCTCTTCATGAATGCTTCTCCAACTAAAATTCCATTTGCCCCTGCGTTTCGTACACGCTCCACATCTTCCTTCTGATGGATCCCACTTTCACTAATAAGAAAGGCACCTGCATCCTTAATGGATTTTGCTAAGGATTCTGTTGCTTCAAGTGAAACCGTAAAGGTCTTTAAATCCCGATTATTAACTCCGATTAATTGTGCTCCTATTCGAAGGGCCTTCGCTAACTCAACTTGATTATGAACCTCCACTAACACCTCTAAATTCAAGCTTCGTGCATATTGATACAACTTGGCAAGGGTTTCTTGTTCTAATGCGGCCACAATCAGAAGGATTATATCTGCACCATTTTCAGCGGCCATATCAATTTGACTAGAATCAATAATAAAGTCCTTGCAGAGGATAGGCAAATTGACCGCCGCTCTTACGGCTCTTAAATCTGAAAAGGAGCCTTTGAAAAAGGTTGAATCGGTTAGCACTGAAATAGCCGATGCTCCTGCCTGCTCATATCTTGCTGCCTGCTCAGCCGGATTAACTCCACTGTTAATGATTCCTTTCGATGGAGAAGCTCGTTTAAATTCTGAAATAATGGCAATTTCATTTGCTTCCATTAATTTTTGAATAAAGGATCTTCTAGGCTTCGCTTCCATTTTCATCAAATTTCCTTCGCGAAGTCTTTGGACCTCTTTTCGTTTTTCCTCAATAATTCGATCTAATATCGTTTCCACCCTATATCGCCTCTCTTTGACCTTTTCTCGTCATTTTGATTAAACCTTGTAATTTTTCATAGGCAGCTCCTGAATCAATGACATCCCTTGCGATGCTAATTCCATCAGCAATGTTTTCTGCCCTTCCGCTTGCATAAATTCCTATTCCTGCATTTAATAGCACTGTATCTCGGCAGGCACCCTTTTCGCCTGAAAGAACATTTTTAAGTATGAGGGCATTTTCTTTAGAATCCCCACCCTTAATGGCACTGTTATCATACTGTGGAAGTCCCACTTCACCCGGTACAAAGCTTTGGCTGGAAATCATCCCATCTTCTATAAGTGTTAGATGGTTCTCCCCCTGAAGCGAAGCCTCATCCATAAAGCCTGCGCCATTGATGACGACTGCCCGCTTACGACCCAGATTTTGCAGTACTTCTGCAAATACAGGAAGTAAGTCTCTGCGATAGACACCGAGTAATTGATAGTCTAAATCGATAGGATTTGTAAGTGGTCCGATAAAATTGAAGATGGTTGGGATTTTCAATTGTCTTCTAACGGTTGTTACCTTCTTAAGTTTGGGATGAACATTTGGTGCGAATAGGAAGGCAATACCTAGTTCATCGAGAATTTCTTCTGTTCGTTCTACTGATAAATTTAAATTAATTCCTAAATACTCAAGCACATCCGCACTTCCTGTTTTGCTCGATATGCTTCGGTTGCCATGTTTGGCAACAGGGATACCAGCACCTGCAATGACAAATGCCGAAGTAGTGCTGATATTAAAACTCGAAGAACCATCCCCGCCAGTACCACAATTATCGAGAACATTTGGAAACTTCTTACGAAATGGAAGAGTGTTCTCCTTTAGACCTTTGACGATGCCAGTTATTTCTTCGACTGTTTCACCTTTTGACTTTAACCCCATTAAAAAGGCAGCAATTTCACTTTCAGAAACTTCTTCACCTAATATGCAGTCCATCGCCTCCTTCATTTGAGGCTCTGTAAAGGATCCACCGTCAGCTAATTGGAGTAGAAAGTTCTTCATTTTTCATCTTCCCTTCTATCTGAGTTAAAAAGTTTTTGAGCAATTGCTTCCCAGTTGGGGTGCCGATTGATTCAGGATGAAACTGCAAACCGAATACTGGATAATATCGATGTTTTATCGCCATAACTTCCTGGTCATCCATAGATTGAGCGACACACTCCAAATCGGAAGAAAGGCTATTTTTATCGACAACCAAGGAATGGTAGCGCATTACCTCTAATGGTGAAGGTAAATAGGCAAAAATTCCGAAGCCATTATGCGTGATTTGTGATGTTTTTCCGTGTTTAATGAAGTCTGCTCTATTAATTTCACTGCCAAAAGCAGCACCGATTGCTTGATGTCCTAAACAAATTCCTAGGATAGGAAATTCTTGATATAATTTTTGAATGGCCTCTATGCATATTCCTGCCTCTTCTGGTTTCCCAGGGCCTGGTGACAGAATGATTGCCTTCGGATTCATTTCCCTTATTTGCTCAACGGTGAGTTGATTATTTCTAATAACCGAAACCGTTTCTCCTAATTCACCTAGATACTGATATAGGTTGAATGTAAAGGAGTCAAAATTATCAATCAGTAAAATCATTGTTCTCCCTCCAAAAAGGCTTTTAATTTATTGATGGTTTCTTCATACTCTGACTCTGGATTGGAGTCGTGTACAATTCCTGCACCAGCCTGTATATAAGCGGTTCCTTCTTTCAAAATCATCGTACGAATGGCTAAGGCAAAATCTATATTCCCATTGGCGGATAAATAACCTATAGCACCGGAATAAAGGCCGCGTTTTGATTTCTCTAATTTATTAATAATCTCCATCGCTCTTATTTTCGGTGCCCCTGAGACGGTACCTGCTGGAAGACAGGCAGCCAATGCGTCAAGATTGCTATGCTCTTCTGTTAACGTTCCGCTAACTTCTGAAACAAGATGGATGACATGGCGGAACTTTTCAACCTGCATATACTTATCCACCGTTACAGATCCAAATTCACAAACCCTGCCTAAGTCATTTCTCCCAAGGTCAACGAGCATTTTATGCTCTGCCAATTCCTTTTCATCACATAACAACTCTTTTTCAATCAGATGATCTTCCTCAACTGTTTTTCCTCTTCGTTTTGTGCCAGCGATTGGATTGGCGTACACCTGTGACCCTCTTGTCTTTATAAGGCTTTCTGGGGAAGAACCGATTACGGTATAAGCTTCGAAATCAATATAAAACATATAAGGTGTAGGGTTATGGGCACGGTGTTTGCGATAAAGTGATAACGGTGAGCCTTGGAAAGATGACTTCATTCGTCTTGAGAGAACCACCTGAAAAATATCACCTGCTATTATGTGCTCTTTGGCAATTTCTACATTTTCAATAAAATCTTCTTTTGAGGTTTCCGACTGAAAGCCTGTAAATTGAAAAGGTTGGTCATCCTGATATAGGGCAGGCTGCTTTAGCTCTTCCATTCTTTGTTCCAGCCTTTTTTCAAGTAAATCTTTATCGCCATCTTCAGTAAGAGTAAGTCCGCAAATCGTTATTTTTTCTTCAAGATGATCAAAAACAATGACTTCTTCATAAAACATTAAATGGACATCAGGCATTTCCAATCCATTTGGATACTCTTCGCCAATTACTTCAAATTGGCGGATGATATCATAGCCGACATACCCCATAGCCCCGCCGATAAACGGAAAAGGTGCTTCATCAATCTCCGGCAGCAATGTCTTAATTATTTCAAGTGGATTACCTTGTATAACCTTCTTATCGCCATTTCGATAATGAATTTCATTTTTGTCACTTGAGCTGATGAGTTCAAAAGCCGGGTCAGCTCCAATGAAAGAGTAGCGTCCTGAGTCATGGTATTTATGCGAGCTTTCTAATAAGAATTTTTTGTTTCCCTTAATTCTTTGCAAAATAGAGATAGGTGTGAACGTATCTCCTTTTAATTCCTTAAGGAAAAAGGTATTTTTTGTTTTCATGTTTTCTGCATCCCTTCGTAAAAAAATAAAAAATCGTCCTCTATATGCATAAGGAATAAAAACTTATGCATATAGAGGACGATTCTAAAGTCGTGGTGCCACCTCATTTTGAAGCTGTTAAATTACAGCTTCCTCCTTCAGATACAGAACCAATAAAGTCCGATACCCTATCCTTTTAACGGTGGAACTCCGTGCGGCCCTACTTAGGTTCAGGCAGCCTCTCACAAGTCCATTCCACAAATCCATTCTTACCGGGTTCTCACCATCCCCGACTCTCTGAAAAAGAATTAAATAAGTGTACTACTCTTGTTCAACGATTTTATTTTTTAAATTAAAAACAAACAGGGCCCTCCATCCAAAAAGGACGGAAGACCCGTGGTGCCACCTTCATTAGCCAAAAATCAGCTCACTTTACCGATATCAAAGCATTACATGCTTGAATATCTGCCTCTTTTAACGATGAGGATTTCGCCAAAGCCTACTGACCCTATAGGAGGTTCGGTTTGGAGGCTCCGAAGTCCATTCACTTAAACGTCTACACTGATTCACACCATCCATCAGCTCTCTTAAGAATCCGTAAAAGTTACTACTCTTCATCAATGCCCTTCGTATTGATTTTTATATTAAACCATTTTCAAACCTAATGTCAACATTAATTTTTAGAAAATTCAATTTAGAGAATATATATCGTTATTCCATTTAAAGGATTACTATTTGATAGTTATTTTGAAATGAAGATGTCAATATTAACATTAGCACATCATGATGAAGGCGGGATAGAAGAAAAATGGATCATATTGAACAATTATGCCCAAGTTCAGAGGCTGTGAGAAATAAATCCTCTTCAGCTGGAAAAAAGAAAAAGTCAGATGAAGTTTCCAAACAAAAGTGGGCAATTCTCTCACTATCATCCATTCCGTTAGTAATGACGTTAGGGAATTCCATGTTAATACCTGTGCTGCCCTCAATGGAAAAAAAATTATCGATATCCTCGTTTCAAACGAGTATGGTTATTACAGTATATTCAATTGTTGCCATTTTCTTAATACCGGTCGCAGGCTACCTATCTGACCATATTGGCAGAAAAAAGGTAATCATTCCAAGTCTCATCATAGCTGGACTTGGAGGTTTACTATCAGGATGGGCTGCTTGGAAACTGGACAATGCCTATTGGTTAATATTAGTAGGGCGTGCACTTCAAGGGGTGGGAGCGGCAGGTGCTGCCCCGATTGTACTTCCTTTAGTTGGTGACATGTTCAAAAATGATGATGATGTCAGCAGCTGTTTAGGTCTAATTGAAACAGCTAATACGTTTGGAAAGGTTCTTAGCCCTATTTTAGGAGCTGTCCTAGCAGGATTTATCTGGTTTTTACCTTTCTTTTCATTTCCAGTGTTTTGTACTATATCGGTTATCTTGGTAATGATTTTAGTTAAGTGTCCGGAGCCTTCAAAACCAATTCCCTTTAAACAATTTTTTATTAATGTAAAGAAAACCTTTACTGAGAAAGGTAAATGGTTATATGCTATCTTTTTTATTGGCGGAATCCTAATGTTAGTGCTTTTTGGTATATTATTTTATCTATCTGAAATCTTTGAAACGAAATATGGTATTAAAGATATTAAGAAAGGTTTATTTTTGGCCTTACCACTTGGGGCACTATGTTTGTCATCCTTTATAGCAGGCAAGGTAATCAAAAAAAATAAGGTCCTCATGAAATGGATCACCTTCGGAGGGATTATTGCAGCAGCTTTATCCATTTTGGCCCTATGGTTCTCGATTAAACTCTGGTTTATGATTAGCATGTTTTTAATAGCAGGGATCGGAATCGGGGGAGGACTTCCGTGTTTAGATGCCTTAATTACTGAAGGAATTGAGAAGGAAGAGCGAGGTACAATTTCCTCCATCTACAGCTCAATGAGATTTATCGGAGTAGCAGCCGGCCCTCCGATTATTGCTTTGTTAATGAAAGGTGCTACTTACTGGATATTCATTACACTTAGCGGACTAAGTATCATTGCGGCATTTGTTGCCTTAATTGCTATAAAACCGGGAACGAAAAGTCAAAACTAAAATAGCGCTGGGGCTCCCCCAGCGCTTACCATTTTTTTATTTTATGTCTGAGGCTTCTCTTTCTTAGCCTTTTTGTTTTGAGGAGATATTTCATTGGCAAACTCTGAGTTCGTTAAACTCTTTGCTGATTGAAGACCAGATTTTGTCTTGATATTCCGTTTCGTCACATAATCACCACCTATGTTTAGATGGATTTAATTTGTCCAAATGGAACAAAATCTATGATGGTGATAAAAGGGTTAATTCTAATATGGACTTAACCAATCAGGTTCTCTATTTATACAAACATGACATTTCTCAGTTTCCACATCAAATGTATAAAAGGTATGCTCACAGTTCTTACACGTCTTCTGATGGATATTTTTTTGATCTTCGCTTTTCCTCTTAATTTCTGGTACAATCTCAAGTGCATTTTCCGGACAAACATCGGTACAAGACGTGCAACCCACACATTTTTCATTTTCAATCATTAGCTTACTGTCCTTAATATGAAAGAGGTTTTCAGGACAAAGGGTAAAGCAAGCCTGGCAGAGTGTGCATTTCTCTTTGTTTAACTTGACACCATAAAATTGATAATCCGGATAATACTTTGTTATCTTCCAGTCATCTTTCTCCATCTTCCATGAAGCTGGGGTCATATTCTTTGCTAGTTGTTTTCCTTCTTTTTGAAGTGATCCAAATAAGGCTCTTCTAGAAAGAACTTCATCCGTTACCTTCTCGTTCACTACAATTGGACTTTCATTAAGCAATTGTAATTGACTATTTGTCTCGTTTAGCACTGTTTCCCAGTCTTTGTTTAATGGCTGATGTGCTTGAATCGATGTCATTCCTCTTTTTTTATATATGAGCAATTCCTTAGTTGATGGCACATAGTTCGTATCAATAACCAGGCTGCCTTTCTCGAATACCCGATTAGTAACAATTCCCTCTATTGCAGACAACGGGCAGGCAATCATACACTCACCACACATTGTGCACTTATTTGTATCAATGATGGGTAGATTTTCCTTTACTACAATTGCTTCATGCTCACATTTTTTCACGCAATAACCGCAAGTTGACTTCCTGTTCCGCTCTCTAACACATTTAGTGGTTACAATTATTTCTTGATGCAGGCTCTCTAGCCAATTTATGAGGATTGACATCTTTTCACCCACTCATTTTTTAAAGTCTTTATACAAGCTTAGCGTCACGATGCGGCGTAATCACAATGTTTGGTTTCGTAATTGAAGGACTTGGCATCCCTTTAATTTGTCTAATTTTACCGTATTTTCTTCGCAGTTCTTCTATCGTGCCAAATTCTATTGCTCCTAATGGACATGTCGCAACACAAACAGGATCTTCTCCTTTTTCTTGGAGATCAATACAAAAATTGCATTTGTTTGATTTAAACGTTTCTTTGTTATACTGTGGTCCACCATACGGGCAAGCACTTACACATAACTGTGCTCCTGCACAAATTTCCTGATCTATTGTAACAATTCCATCCTCGTCACGTTTTACAATCGCACCTGTAGGACAGCTTTTGAGACAAGCTGGCTGTTCACAATGGTTACACGCAATCGAGAAATAGTACGACTTCACATTTTGAACAATTCCGCCGTTAGGCTGCTGTATATAAGCGCCTTCTTCTTTTGTGTAAACCCTGCGGAAGTTTATCCCAACTTCCGTATTATTCTTATCTTTACAAGCCACACTGCAAGCTTTACAGCCTTGACAGATGCTTTGATTGATATAAAACCCTATTTGACCCAAGGTAGTCACTCCTTACGCTTTTTTCACTTCAATAAGATTTGTTAATTGTGGATTTGATTTTGCTAGTGGTGTCGGCCGCTGAGACGTTAAGACGTTTATTGAGCCCCTTTGGTCCGTACCCGCTTTGTCTGGTGTATACCAGGCACCTTGAGGAATACCAGCAACACCAGGAGTAATTCGCGTCGTTACCTTGACATCAATCATCAAGCTGCCACGGTCATTAAATACATGAACTTTATCACCATCTTTAATTCCACGCTTCTCGGCGTCTTTAGGATTCAACCACATTTCTTGCTTTGCCGCTTCCTCAAGCCAAGGCATATTATCATAGGTGGAATGACATCTACGCTTATAATGCCAACTGATAAGCTGTATTGGATACTTTTCAATTAATGGATCTTCCGGGCCTTCCCATGAGGAAATATATTTAGCTATAGCTGGTATCTCCTCATGCTGGTTCATATCCCAAAGAGTCTTAGAGAATAGTTCAATTTTCCCCGAAGGTGTTTCAAAAGGGTTATTCTCTAGATCATCAATCTGTGCTTTGAAGCCAACGAGCGGTTCATCAAATTTAAAATGGTGGACACCCTTTTCGCGGAACTCTTCAAATGTCGGAAAGTTTGGATCGAGCTCTTCACGCGTTCTTTTAATACTTTCTTTTACTAAATCAAGAATAGTCATGCCCTCAGTAAATTGTTCCTTTACTCCTAACTTATCTGCCACCTCAGTAAATACATCATACTCATTTCGACATTCATAAAGAGGATCAATGGTTTTATCACCAAAAACGACGTAATCTCCAAAGCACCACGGCACCCCTATATCATATCTTTCAAAAAAGGTTGTTCCTGGCAAAACAATATCTGCATACCGGGCACTTGGAGTCATAAATAGATCACTGACACAGATAAATTCCACTTTACTTTCATCTTCTAAAAGACTTGTTGTTTTATTGATATCAGCATGCTGATTAACGAGCATATTCCCAGCCATGTTAAAAATTAATTTAATATTCGTTGTTAATTTATCTGTTCCTTGAAGCCCGTCTGCTGCAGTCATCTCGGTACCTTGTTCAACTGCCTTTGTCCAGAGGAAGCAAGGAATCGAAGACTTTATTGGATTTTCCACTTTAAAAGGATATACAATATCCGCCCGGCTCCAGTAACCTGTTCCTGCTGCCCATCCGCCCAATTTACCAACATTTCCTGTTAAACAGGCCAATTGAGCTCCTCCCCGCATAAATTGCTCACCATACGCCTGACGTTGTGCTGCCCACCCTTGTATAAGAGCTGAAGGTTTTATCGTGGCATAATTTCTGGCAACTTCACGTATTTTTTCAGCTGGCACTCCACATATTTTTTCTGCCCATTCAGGTGTTTTCGCTACTCCATCCTTTTCACCCAAAAGGTAACTTTTTAGTGACTCTTCTTTACTTATACCTTCTGGCATATGGTCGCCATCAAACCCGACACAGTACTTATCGAGAAAGGCTTGATCATGTAAATTTTCCTTTACTATGACATATCCCATAGCGTCCATCATTGCATTATCTGTTGTTGGCTTAATTGGTATCCACTCATCAGCAAATGTAATAGCTGTATCGGTATATCGCGGGTCTATCAGAATAATTTTTGCTCCATTTTTCTTTGCTCCCATTAGATACTCCCTGTAAGGAGTCGAGAAAATCATTTCAGATGGATTTTGCCCCCAAAGGATAATGTATTTTGAATGTAACAGGGAATCAAAGCTGCTCCCTGAATTGTTCGTACCATACGTATAAGGGGTCGCCACATTTCCTGCCCCTGAACTATAATCATTCCGATAATTTAAGTAACCGCCTGTAAGTGCTAATACTTTTCTAGCAGCGTTTCTTCCGCTGTGAAGCCCCCAGCTTTGTCCAGAGGCGTAATTAACATATCTAGACTCCGGACCATATGTATCCCCAATTCGTTTTATCTCGGAAGCAATCGTTTCAATAGCTTCATCCCAAGAAATTCGTTCGAACTTTCCTTCGCCACGCTTACCGACACGTTTCATTGGATATTTCAGGCGGTCTGGATGATACAATAAATTTCGATAGTTTCTTCCACGAACACAGGCTTTAAGTGGAGGAATGGAAGGGTCTCCGCTTTCCTGGGTGTCTGTTGCTACTCGTACCACCACTCCATCTTTTACATATGCTTTTATGACACATCGGCCACCACAGTTATTGATACTACAAGTAGAAACCACCTTATCCCAATCACTTGCACTTGCCACGTTTTCCCTTTTTTGCTGGTCAATCAATAATTTTGTCCCTACACCTCCAGCAATTACAGGAACACCAATTGCCCCCGACCATTTCAAAAACGTCCTACGCTGCATTTTATTAGCCAATAATTTTTTTACAGGACTATCTTTAGACATTGCTAAGTGCCCTCCTTTTTCCCTTATTGTGAAAAGATTCACAAATATAAGTATTAATTTTCACGGATCCTCTTTTTAGGACTCCCTATAGCTCAATTTTACTTGATATCTATTAAATAAATATTAAATTTCAGATCGTTCACATTTAATTCATATAACCCATCCATATTTTGATAACAATTTTCGTCCGATGGTGTCATTTATTTCTAGTTCTCCTCTAAATATGTATATAATAAAAAGGAAAATATTTTGCAAAGGATGATTTCATTGAATATTACTGGTCATACAGTTGAAAAACTTGTAGATCCATTTGGTTTATTAAGCGGCGACCGCTATGAATTTTTTCTTGAACTGGAGATAGACGAAGAGGATGAACTCTTTTCAGATAAAGGAATTGGAATTAAGGTACTTTTTGTAGTTGATGAGAAGGGATCAAGAATTTCACACTATCATCTGTATGAAAGAGGAACTGAAAAGATCTTAGATTTTGCTCTTGAAGAGGACGAGGAATTATTAGTGTTTAATTATTGTAATGGAACTCTTGATTCATAAGAAAAAGCAGAGGAATATTCCCCTGCTTTTTCTTATGTTAATTACATGAAGTTTTTACTATGATTATGAATGACTTGTAATTCTTTTGTATTAAGACTCATTTCACTTTTGCATATTGGACAGAGGGGCACTTCAGTGCTCTTAAAATTGTCACGAATCCAGCATTTACACTTCTCTGAATTACATTCCCAAATTTTAGTTTCTTCAAGCTTTACTTCTTCATCATTTCTTCTACCAAACGCCAAAATGATCACCCCTTGTACTTTTTGCAGAACCGTTTCTTATATTTAAAGCAAAATACATCTTTATAAAGATAAAAAGGTGATGCCTTATCACTGCACCACCTTTTTATTTTTTAAATAAATTAAACAGCTTTTACGTTAGAAGCTTGTGGTCCACGAGCGCCTTCAACAATTTCGAAAGAAACTGATTGACCTTCTTCTAATGTTTTGAAACCTTCTGATTGAATTGCAGAGAAGTGTACGAATACATCTTGACCGCCATCAGCTTCAATAAATCCAAAACCTTTTTCTGCATTAAACCATTTTACTTTACCGTTATTCATGAGTAGTACCCCCAAAGATTTGTTCACTTTTAGTTAATAACCATTTAAAAAATCAAAAGCCGCACTGCACAACAGGGTAATAGACATCACCCACATTTCGTGCAGTTACGACTACTTAAACCAATAAATATTTACACGAACTTAAAAGCGTATCTTCATACTACCTTATATCTTTCTAAAAGTCAATAAAGTTAATAGTATAGCATACTAGCAAGCTACTATAAATAAATAGTAATTAATTATTTTTTTCCAATATCCCCCACTAAGAAGGCATCCATAAAATTGCTGATAAACTTTTGAATGTCCACTTCCATTCCTATATAATCTAAGGTTTCTGCTGGTTCTTTATCTGGCTTTGGACGAAAGTCAGCGATACTTTTCCCTTTAGCATTTCCAAATTCCTCCACTCGCACTCTTTTCGGAATATACTTTACAATTTCAGGACTTGTTAATGCCATTAATGGGACTACATCATGCAAAGGAGCACCTTTTATACCTGGTATATTTTTTTGGTAGGCCTTAAAATAATAATCAAAGGCAGGTTTTAGTAACGGTCTAAAGGGGGTTGGACTGTTTTCATTAAGAAAATTGATGACTTCTGGTGTAATAATGGCTTTATTCGTAATGTTTAAGGGATATAAATAAACGTTATGTGCTTTTTCCATTACAATCCTTGCTGCAATTGGATCTGAATAAAAGTTAGCTTCAGCTTCAGCCGTAATATTACCAGGAACTAAAAAAGCTCCACCCATAATATAAAAAGCATTTACGTCCTTTAAAGCATCATCCCCATACAAAATAAACATGAGCGCTAACTCCGTCAATCTGCCAACATTGACAATAATCAGGTTACCTTTATATTCATTAATGATTTCGAGGATTTTATTAAAGTCATGAACCTTTGTAAATTTAAAAGTATCAGGTGGTTTAATTGGACCCAGCCCCTCCGGTCCATGAATTTCAGGATAAAACTGAACTGGTTCACCAGACAATGGACCGGCTGCTCCAGCAATGATAGGTATATCCTCTCTTCCAGCTAAGGTGAGTAAATAGGCGGTATTCTCAATTGATTGCTCTTTAGGTGTGTTTCCATATCCACTGACAATACCGACAATATTTATATCAGGATTTAATAATGCATACATGATAGCAAAAGAATCATCAATTCCAGGGTCTGCAAACAAAAGCACATTATAGGCCATTCCCTCTCCCCCGAACATCTTTAAATTTTAATTCTTCCATAATAATATGCCAAAAATGAGAGTGAAAGTACCAATTGCTTTAAGCCTAAGTACTCAAAAAGAACCGACCCGAGTTCGTCGAATCGGCTGCTTCCTCATGCTTCTTTTTTTACTTTTGGTGCAGCCTTTTTTCTTGGTGCTGCAGGCTTTTTGGCTATCGTTTCCTTTTTCGCTATTGTTTCTTTCTTTACAGTTGTTTCCTTTTTTAATATAGGTTCTTTTCTTCCAGATGATTCACCACTTGGTTTAGTCCTATCAATAGACGCCTGCAGAGCAGCCATTAGATCGGTAACATTTGAAGGTGTCTCCTTCGCTGTTGGTGTCACGGTTTCTTGTCCAGTACGTTTTGCTTCAATTAATTCAAGTAATGCCGTTCGATACTCATCTGTATATTTTTCAGGTTCAAATTCAGATGTTAATTGGTCAATTAGCATAATGGCTGTATCTAATTCTTTATCGGTTACTTTATCGTCCGGTGGAACATTGGGAACATCAGCTGAACGGCGAACCTCATCTGGAAAATGGATTGTTTCCATTACTAATGTATTATCATAAACACGAATAACTGCCATTTGCTCTTTTGACCGAATAATGATTTTTGCGATTCCCACTTTATGTGATTCCTGAAGAGCTTTTCGCAGCAAAGAATAGGCTTTACCTCCACCTTCATTTGGTGACATATAATAACTCCGGTCAAAATATATAGGGTCAATTTCTTCCATTTTGACGAAATCAATGATTTCTACAGCCTTCTCTTCATTTTCCTTGCGAAGCTTTTCGAGGTCCTCATGGTCAAGAACGACAAATTTACCTTTTGTATATTCGTATGCCTTAACGATGTCCTCTGGCTTTACTTCCTCTTCACATGCCGTGCATATCTTTTCATATTTAATCGGAGCATTGCATTTATTATGCAGAGTCCGAAGTTTAATGTCTTTATCCTCAGTGGCCGTATGAAGCTTTATGGGTATATTCACGAGCCCAAAACTAATGCTGCCTTTCCACATCGTATGCATAGCGTCATTCTCCAATCTTTTTGTTATTATGTTTGCTTTTATTAACCGACTCCATTCCTAAAAACAATTGGTAAAGGATGATTCATTATGGTTTGTAACAAAATAAAGAAAAAGAAAGGAAATACACCAATGAAACCGATGCTGCCAACACTAACCTTTGATTTAACCATTCAACCTGATTGGCTGTACGAGGTTAAATATGATGGGTTTCGGGCTATTTTGAATTGGGATAAGAGCGGGATTACATTAACTAGTAGAAATGATAAGCCATTGCTAGCTCAGTTCCCGGAAATAAAGGAATACCTAGAATCTCACGAGGAGTTATTTCAACCGCACCTTCCCCTTCGCCTTGATGGTGAGCTGGTATTTCTAGAAAGTCCCTGTAAGGCAAACTTTGCTGCCATCCAGGTTCGCGGCAGGTTAAAAGCACCTAAAAAAATTGCTGAACAAGCTTCTAAATCGCCTTGTCGATTAATGGTCTTTGATATCCTTGTAAGGGCAGGGAAAGCTATACATTCGAAACACTTCGACAAACGGAAAGATGAGCTTATTAACCTTTTCAAACAACTTAGTCTTCCAATAGCAGCAGATCCATATAGTGAACATTTAATTCAGCTTGTAGAGGCTAATACAGATTTTAATAAGTTATGGGAAAACGTTGTATTACAGGATGGGGAAGGAATAATTGCTAAACATAAAAATAGCCTTTGGGAGGAAGGAAAAAGGTCGTTACAATGGTTAAAATACAAAAATTGGAAATACGTCTCCTGCTTTATTACTTCTTTTGAAAAAACAAATGGATACTTTTATATAGGAGTGTATAAAGAAGGGGAAATTCATGGAATTGGTCATGTGCTTTTTGGTTTTAAGCCTGATGAAAAGTCAGCACTTCAAAGTACCATCAAGCAGAATATGGTTCGTGAGGACAGTCAATTTATCTATGTTGACCCGGCTATTTGTCTAGAAGTTAAATATCTTGAGCTTTATGATAACCAGCTGCGCGAGCCTCATTTTCATACCTTCCGCTTTGATTTAAAGCCGAAAGAATGTACATATGAACAATTTATTTTTAAACAAAAAAACTTACCTGAGGATTTGGATATTACGCATCCTGATAAGCCTCTATGGAAAAATCATGATATACAAAAGGCAGACTTTATCCTGTATTTAAGAGAAATTTCACCTTATATGCTCCCTTTTTTAGAAAACAGGATTTTGACCGTTATTCGTTACCCTCATGGCATGTTTGGTGATCCTTTTTATCAAAAGAATTGTCCAGATTATGCACCAGATTTTGTGCAGACACATCAGGCTGAAGGAATCGACTATATCGTTTGCAACAATTTAAAAACTTTGATTTGGCTGGGAAATCAGCTGGCGATTGAATTCCATATCCCTTTTCAAACCATTCACAGTAAGGGAACTAGTGAAATTGTCTTTGACTTAGATCCTCCCTCAAAGGACGAATTTCATTTGGCAGTAAAAGCCGCTTTGTTAATCAAAGAGGTCCTTGATCAATTAAATCTCATTGGATTTGTAAAGACATCAGGAAATAAAGGATTACAAATCTATCTGCCGCTCCCTGAGAATGTATTTTCCTTTGAAGATACACGTCTATTCACGAGCTTTATTGCCGATTATTTAATATCTATGGATCCTGATTCGTTTACCATCGAACGTATGAAAAAAAATCGTGGAAACCGTCTTTACGTTGATTATGTGCAGCATAGTGAAGGAAAAACGATAGTTGCCCCATATTCCATGAGGGGCAATGAACATGCCGGGGTTGCTACTCCACTCTATTGGGAAGAAGTGTGTGATAAACTGAATCCCGTCCACTTTACGATGGAGAATGCCCTGAATCGTATTCGAAAACAAGGCGACCCGTTTAAAAATTACTTTCACACCAAATCTATTCAGGCCTTTGAACCCGTGTTAGAAGTATTAAAAGCTAAGAAATAACTCATAGTGACCGCGCACTTGTTATTAATCAGGTTTCGGTCACTATAAACCCAACCCTAAATCCTGCATTGACCCAAACTCCTTTTCAACAAGCTTTTCGGTCACTCCAGACTATCTGCATTGACCACAATTCATTTTCAACAAGCTCTTCGGTCACTCCAGCCCGCCTGCATTGACCCAAATTCAAGTCCAATAATCTCTTCGGTCACTCCAGATTACCTGTATAAACCAAAAAAATAGTTAAGGTCACATAAAATTTCTATGTGACCTTAACTATTTTACAATCCTGCTCTGTTCAAATAGGCCTGAGCTTCTGCTTGTAGTTTTTCGTAGGTTTGCTGTTCAGCAAAATCTTCCTTCGAACTTACTTCAAAAGTTTTCCGAGCCAAATCAACTTCAACCTGTGCTTGGTATAAGTAAGTTGCATTTCCAATCAAATCAATGTAGTAATCCTCATCATTTTCGTGAACTACACATTGCACTTTCCCACCATTATTATAGACATTAATTACATCTTCTACTTCATTTAACCCTTGTAGACAGGTGACTAATGAAGATGCAGACATTGCTGTTCCACAAGCATTTGTGAAGCCTACTCCACGCTCAAAGGTATTTACATAAATACTTCCCTCATCCAAAGATTTAACAAAGCTGACGTTTACGCCGTCAGGGAACAACTCATTTGGATTATTTACCTTCTCACTTATCTCTTTTTGCACTCGGGATTTCAATTGCTCTGTTTCCACAATCGAGATTAAATGTGGATTCGGCACCGCAAGCGCAGAAAATTTCAACTCCTGTGATAGCTCAGGGATATTTTCATTTATTAGGTTTGGTTCATTTAGATTCAATGGCAGGTCACTTAAAAGGAATGAAACGGGTGAAATCTCTACTTGGTAGGTAGTCACAGCGGGAAAGATATCTTGCTGTTTACTTACCTTTAAATCCGCCTTCATTGTTTCAATAACCGCTTCACTTTGCCCCTGCATTTCACAAACATATCTGGCAACCAACCGAAGACCGTTTCCACACATTGATGCCTCTGAACCATCAGTGTTAAACACCCTCATTCTCCCGTCAGCAAGATCACTTTTCATAATAAACAGAATACCATCTGCACCTAAATCAGAATTTCGGTTACATAATAAACTTGCTAGCTCTGCTCTTTCAGTTTCTGAAAAGGAATATGGATTGGATATTTCATCTATTAGAAGAAAATCATTCCCTGAACCATGGCCTTTAATTAAATCAATTAGCACAACAAAAACCTCCGCAATTTTGATACTTAATTCTATCAAATATGTGGCAGGAAAGACACTCCCTTACCTTTCAATAAAATATTCATTAATCAAAAAGGACATCCTCAAAAGCTTGTCCTTTTCTGATAAAGTATCTGAAAGCGAAAGGACGGGAGTATTTGGTTCCGGAAAACGACCACTCCATTCAACTGGCATCCACCCGCGTCTCAGCCGGCAGACCTGCAGTCTTGATTGATTATAAACTCGCTCATCCATATAATATGCCGAACCTTCCACAGCGCCAATGTTATGACCACTCTCATCGATCATTTCTTTCTTCTCTTTCAACCAAGATATTTTTTCTTTTTCATAGCAGCCTACAAAGTTCATATTTCGATCATAAACCTCAACGACTAACCTCTTTGACTGCTTTATTTTATAAAATCCAACAGTCTGTTCTTGTTTATTATAAAGCGCGTATATTCTCGATTTTCTAAACAAACGAAAACCTTTTTGCTTATATTTCTTAATCATTCCTGCTTGATGCCCATCAGGAAAAAAGAGATGTAAACTCGGCTGTTGGTGGTTCATGAAAACAACAACCAGGTGTTTTGCTTCAAAAATATTTTGGTAATAGCTTTGCAATTGTGTCATAGTACGCTCGATTGACACAGATTGCTTCACCCTATAAAGATAGATTTGAAAACTAATAAGGCTGTAAATAATAAAAGGTATCATTAATAACATAATCTGTTTATTTTGAAAATAATATAGATTCCCAACTCCTATGATGATTGCAGGAACAAGCGCTGCTATGCTTCCATTTAAGGTTATATTGGCACTGCCACGGTAAAATTCATGTATTTTCATCTAGAAAAAACTCCTTATCTGCCCCTTCTTATATTTATTCTATTAAACGTGGACAAAAAAAATGATAGGAGTTTTTTCGTTAAATTAGTAGAAATGAAGAAGCCATTTGCTGGCCTCTTCATTTCTATTGCTATATTTCAACTAAAATCATGAGGCAAGCTCTTTTTTCTTAAATAGAAACACACTTAACCATAATAGGATGACAATGAGGAGGATGCCTATTAAACTAGCTGGTAGCGTATCATCGGGAACTACCCCAGTAGTTAGCAAAGCCCCTGCATAACTAGTTAATTGCGAAGGGCTCCACTCTAGTAAGTGAGAAAGTGCCCCGCTAATAATACTTACTACCAGTGCAAGTGACAGCGATATGAATCCTGCCATACCAGGAGACAAGAGAGCTGAACTAAAAAATACAGTTACAGTTAATATGATAGTTAACCATAATCCATATAGAACAAACGATTGGAAAAATTCCTCGAAAGCTACCCACTCAAATAACTGACCTGTATAATACCAGGTTGATAAATACCCAATAAATAACGAAAACCACACTAACAAAAGACTGCCCGCCCATTTAGATGTAACATAAGACAGATAGGAGACCGGTTTTACTAAAATCATGGCTGCCACCCCACTTTTTCGTTCACCGGCAATCACACCCATAGTACCTAGAACAATGATTAAAACCCCAATTGTAGAGTATTGGCTGAGCCCTGAAGCTAATACAGCACCAGCTGTTGGAGTTGGTATTTCAAAGACCGATCCTTCTGGCAAACCACCAAATGATTTGAGAATTTGTGGTAAATAATAACTCGTTAACGGCTCTGATACGCCTAATAAGAAAAAGGTAATGGGTACCCAAATCCATTTAAAATTCCTCCACATTTCAAGAATCTCTTTTTGAAAAAGTGTCATCCATTGACTCATTTTCCCACCACCTTCATAAATATGTCCTCAAGTGTCATACTGCTCATTTCAAATCTATCCAATTGCCATTCTTTTTCGAGAACCATCATTAAAAATTCTTTACTGGCAAGCTCTAGATTCGTAACAAATACACTAATCCGATTTCCATCCACCAATATTGACCGAGTTGAGGGATGGTTTTTAAGTGCTCTCTCCATCTCCTCCGTTTTCTTTTGGAAAATCAAGTCGATTTTTGGCTGCTGGTGCCGCTCACGCAAGTTCTCCATTGTCCCGGACTCAACAATTTCTCCATTATGTAGAAATAATATTTCATCACATACTTCCTCAGCATCATTCAGGATATGAGTAGAGAATAGTATCGTTGTCTCCTTTTTTAATCCCTCTAGAAGCTCGAGTACTTCTCTTCTGCCAAATGGATCTAATGCAGAAACTGGTTCATCCAGCATAACTAACTGCGGACGGTGAATGATTGCCTGTGCGATTCCGAGCCTTTGTTTCATTCCCCCAGAGTATTTACCTACTCTTCTATTTTTCGCGTCACTGATTTCAACTAGTTCAAGCAGCTCCAAGGAACGTTCCTTTGCTTCCTTACTTGTTAGTCCACCAAGCTTTCCCACATATTGAAGAAATTCGAAACCAGACATCCAGTCATAAAAAACAGGGAACTGAGGCAGGTAGCCAATTAAATGGCGAATGTCCCCATCTTTTTTAGCATCACTAAATGAAATAGTCCCCGCAGTCGGTTTCATTAAACCTGAAAGCATCCGCAGTGTTGTCGTTTTACCTGCCCCATTTGGGCCTAAAAGGGCAATACACTTGCCCTTTTCCAGCTTAAAATCCAGACCCTTTATTACCTCATGACCTTGAAAACTCTTTTTTAGCCCTTTAATTTGTATGAGAGACATTAATCATTTCTCCTTCCAATCACAAAATAGAGAATGGGTCCAATAATATTTACAAATACAATAATAAATATCCAAAGAATCTTCGGACCATTTGTTTTTTCGATTCTGAATATGTCTACGAGTGATACGATTAATAAAATTAGTTGGATAATAAATAATGGCGCAATTAACCCCCAGTTAATTCCTTCTAAAAATTCCATGTTCATTCCCCCTTGTTTTGCTTTGTATAAAGATATGACGTTTGAACTATAAAAACGTTCAAAACCCAGCAAAAATTATTTTTGCCGGGCTAGTTGGTCTATTTTATTACTCTAAAAACTAATGGGAATCGATATTCATTTCCTTCATAAGCTTTTACTGCAGCGATGATCGTAAATACTAAGGCCATAATCCCCAAAATCCATAATAGGAAAATACCAACCAAAAGGATAACTAAGATACCGCATATTACTGAATAAACCGTGTAAGAAATGAAAAAGTTAAAATATTCTCTTCCATGATAATTGATAAATGATGACTCATCCTTCTTTAGTAACCAGATAACCAGTGGGCCTATAATCGGGAAAAAAAGACTAACAACATAGAGAATAGCCGCAAGCATTCTTTCTTCACTTTTCACCATTTTATGATTCCCCCAAAGGAAATATTTTTTCTATCTTTCCCTAATACTTACGCTGCTTCCAGGAAAAGGTTTCGTAATTTTTTAAAAAATCACTTATTTTCCACTATCACTTCAACAGAACTGTTGATAAAATAGTAAAAATACTATTATGAGTGTGTAGAAAGGTTTAATTATCATGAAAATACTTTTAAAAAATGCAATGGTTTACCCGATCACATCCCAACCGATTCAAAATGGTGATGTCCTAATAGATAATGGGAAAATAATAAAGGTGGGGAATAATCTCGATACCGATTCAACGATCAAAATTATTAACTGTAATAATCATTATCTTTTACCAGGATTCATTGATGTTCATACACATTTAGGTCTATATGATGAAGGAACTGGCTGGGCTGGTAATGACGCAAACGAGACAGCTGAAGCCATGACACCGCATATAAGAGCCATTGATGGTGTCTATCCATTAGATCCCGCCTTTACCGATGCAGTTAAAAGCGGCATCACAACTGCACATGTTATGCCTGGCAGTGCCAATGTCATTGGAGGAACCACATCTGTTATTAAAACAACGGGTAAAAATGTAAAAAAAATGATCGTTCAGGAAATTGCGGGTCTAAAGCTTGCCTTGGGAGAAAATCCGAAAAGAATTCACAGTCAAGGAAATAATGACTCGATTACAAGAATGGGAATCATGGGAATGCTCAGGGAAGCTTTTTTTAAAGCAATCCATACAGATACCCCTGAGGATTTAAGAGTAGCGCCACTCGTTATGGCTTTAAAAAGAGAAATACCTGTCAGAATTCATGCGCATCGTGCTGACGATATTATTACCGCATTACGGCTTGCTGAAGAATTCAACCTAGATTTAAGAATTGAGCATTGTACCGAAGGACATTTAATTGCCAGTGAGTTATCTGGAATCAACTTAAAAGTTTCTGTCGGACCGACCTTAACCAGAAGATCAAAAATTGAACTGAAAAACAAGACTTGGAAAACCTATCAAGAGCTTACTAATAACGGTGTCGAAGTATCGATAACAACCGATCATCCTTATACCCCGATTCAATATTTAAATATATGTGCGGGCATAGCTGTGCGCGAGGGTCTTTCCGAGCAAAAGGCACTTGAAGGAATCACAATTCTACCAGCGAGGAACCTAAAGTTAGACGCTCATTTGGGAAGCATTGATGGGGGAAAAGAAGCTGATTTAGTACTTTGGAGTCACCATCCGTTTCATTATTTAGCAAAACCAAAATGGACGATGATTCACGGTGAAATCGTTTTCTCAGAAGAGTAGAAATTTGTTGAAAATTGCCAGTAAATAATCTCAAAAAAACAGCAAAAAACCTATTTATTTTTTTTATTTTTTCTTGTATGATACTCTAAGTGACACCGAAAAAGGCCTAAAAATCTGGGGGGTAAATCACATTATTTTTCATCAACAAAAAAAATGATATAGGGAAGGCAAATGGTGCGCCACCAGTAATACCTGGTTCTAGTGGGTTCGATTCCCACCCCGAAATTTTTTAGTTTATCTGAATAAAAAATTTCGAGGGTGGGCCGCTTCTTTAGACATGGGATCGGATTGCCCAATGGAGGGAAATTCAATGCTTAAGAAACGAGATCTTCATGACAGCCATGTATTATTTGAACTAATGTCGCATCCAGATGTCTTTCCTTTTGTGCGTCAAAAATGTGATTCTTATGAAGAATTTATATTTATGACCAAACAAACCATAGAAGCAGAAGAGCGCGGTGAATTGATTTCACGGACGATTCTTGATGAATGGGGTAATCCAATCGGAACCATTAATCTATTTGATATTGAAGATAATGCTGGATTTTTAGGCACATGGCTTGGTAAGCCATACCATGGGAAAGGCTACAACAGCCCTGCAAAGGACGCTTTTTTCCAGGAAGTTTTTTATAATATGGGAATAGAAACCATCTTTATGAGGATACGTAAGGTAAATATCAGGTCTATTAAGGCTGCCGAAAAACTCCCTTATGTTGTTAAAGCCAATGAAACTAGAAAATCACTTTATGAGCAGTTGAATGCTGATGGTGATGTGTATGATTTATATGAAATTCCTAAAGACCAATACTCCTTCTATCTCATGAGAAATGGTGCAGTACAAGAAGAACCTTCACATTTGTTAGAAGCATAAGAAGCAACCGGCCTTGGCCGATTGCTTCTTCTTTTTGTACTTATTAAGGATTTTTATTAATCCGTTACATCTTGTTCCATTCCTGAATTAACCTCACTAATACCCATGTGGAGCAAAAGTTCTTCTAGTTCCTCATTCGTTAATGTTTCAAAACGACCATCATGAAAAAATACTTGAGTTTGATTTGGATTAATTCTGTTCATGTTAAAACTCATTTTATTTTGCTCCTTTCATAGATGTGTTACATCTATTATCCACAAAAGGAATACAATTTATGCTATAAAATCGAATAGTTCAAAAATTGTAAAAGGAAAGACTTATTACGTTTCTTTCGTTTGTTGTGGCGATCTTGCTTGATAATAGGCCTTTCCGAGAACGTCCATTCCTCCGGTTACAGGAATAATACACCCAGTAATGAAGTCTGATTTCTCATCAATAAGAAAAGAAATTACTCTTGATATATCCTCCCCTGTTCCTTTTCGCCCAACTGGAACGTTTTCACTTAAGATGGAGTCTTCAATATCTTTCTCCTTCCACTCAGAGATGATATCCCCAGGGCAAACCATATTAGCGGTAATTCCAAAATTCGCTTCCTCAATGGCAATGGTTCTAGTGAGTGACGCAAGTGCTGTCTTTGCTGCACTAAATGCCGATCGATAAACCCAGCCAGGAGCCGTTTCCACTCTATCAAAGCCTATGGTTATAATTCTTCCCCAGTGCTGCTTTCGCATAAACGGAATGATTTCTTTGGATAAATAAAAAACTGCATTTAAATTCCCATTTATTAAATAATTCCATTCATTGTTTGAATACTCCGTCATTTTCTTTCTCTCACGTACATATGGTCCTGCATTATGAATGACAACATCAATCGAGGAAAATTCCGACAAGACTTGTTCAACAATGTGCGTACAATCCAACTGATTTGCTACATCACCTTGAATGCAAATGATCTTATTTCCGAATTTTTTTTCAAGCTCTTGAGATAAAAGTAAAGCTTCTTTTTTACTGTTTCGATAATTAATCGCAAGCCTATAACCTTGTTCTGCAAGCTGCCATGCAGTATTTTTCCCTAGACCAGTAGCTCCTCCGGTAATTAAAGCCGTTTTTTTCTTCAAGAGCCATTACCTCTCATAAATGTTTTTCTTAACTATATGATTGATGCTTGGTTATATATGCAAAATTAATTGGAATTTATAACGTTTAAAACCTCTATTGCATAGTATAGGGTATCAATGCCCAGAGAGAGTTTGCAGAAAAGGTGAGGAAATTATGTTCCCGTGGAATTTATTCCCTTTTAATAAAGACATGAAGAATAAGCTTCAGCATATGAAACCGGATGAAATCGACCAATTTATTAAAGGCATTATGGGGAATGTAATGGCATCTCAATCAGGAGGAACCATAAATCCTCAAGACGTCGTGAATCATTATCAATCCCAACCCAATCAGCAGAGAAATCCATTAAACTCTTCAGCCTTTGAAACACATGATTCTGTATTCGTTAGAATACCAATTAAGGATGAATCACTCCTTAAAGAGCTGCGGATTTATCATACTGCAAATCAGCTGATGGTGGAACATATACCTGAAAGAGATGCTAAACATTCCATCACACTTCCAGCGATGGTAAAAAAGAAGGGATCCTCTGCTAAATACAAAGATGGAATACTTGAAATAAAATTAATAAAATCATATGACATTCAATACTCGCAAATAGATGTTACAGAAATATAGAAAAAAGACAGCAATTCAATTACACTGCTGTCTTTTTACTCTTTAATGCCCTTCCATATCCATTGAATCCTTCGATTCATTTGGGTCCTCTGGTTCACTAGCTGTTCCAATAACAAATTCTTTCTTAGGCATATTGTGCATATCTCTAGCTGTTACGTGTGAAATAATATAGTACGTTCCTTCTTGTGAAAACGACTTTTCTAAACGATAGATTCCGTCTTCTGCATGCTTTACTGTTACCTTTTCATGGTTTTCATCCTTTGCACGCCAAATTTCAAATTTCACCTCGTCTGCGTCTTCAACATTCTCTTCTCCCTGTGTAACCTTTGCTTCAAATACTATCGGTTCATTGGCTTGTCCATGCTCCGGGGTAACAGTCAACTTTACTTCTACAAACTCAGGTAACTCTGTATCCGCTTGATCTTGATCTTCTTTATTACCACATGCACTGACGATCAATAAAGCCAAAAACAATAGACTTAGAATTTTAAATTTTTTCATGGTTTAGCTCTCCTTTATCAATTTCTCCATAATACCATTGTGGACATGGATAAGTGATACTTTAGCTTCATTTGAGATTGTCGACTGTGAGATTCTGCTAATAGCGGAATAGTATTTTTCAAATTTATTCTTCCGAATTCTCGGATGAGAGTTCTCATCTAGCAGTTCTCTTTTAACAGCTTCTATTAAAGTCTCCTCACTGCTTCTATCACTGGCAGCTAGCATACGATTATTCCAAACCTGACGATACTCAGCTAGTAATTCATCAAAATTGATATTTCCTATCGTCAATAACCCCACCTCCATATCCCCTCAATTGCATTGTTACATACTTTCCAATATTATTGCAAAAAATAGATATCAACAACACCGTGAAAGGAGAAATATATGTCTACGCCTTATAAATGTCCAAATTGCAAAACCAATCGTAGTCGTTTTAATATCATTCAACAAGTTTCGCAATCGGTAAAGCTTGACCCGCAATCAGGTGAAGTTATGAAAGAATACAGTCAAAATGAATTAGAGCCATTTCATCTTCCATACAACGGACCTGATTATCGGATCCAATGTGCCTCCTGTGGTCTAATTGAGGACGAAAGAACGTTCATTAAATTTGGAGAACAAGCCTAATAGGAAAAACACCTTTAACTTTTGCTAAAGGTGTTTTTTTATTTATTTTAGGTCATTTTCTTCTAAAAATAATTCAGAGTCTACTTTCCAGGCTTCCATCGTTGAAAACCTGATTAAATGGATTTCACCACGATAGTGCTGCCTTCCTCTATTTTTAATAAACCAATCAATTTCTATTGGAACATCCATGCTTATTTCCCGTGTTAAATCTTCTGCCGGTAAGATCGGCATCCGTGTAATTCTAACATTTTCAATTTTGCCTAATATCGGTTTCCATTTAACCTTCTGTATGGAGATTACCTTTGAAATATAGGCATCCTGCTGCTTTAAGCCAGCAATATACGCCTCAACCGTTTCATATGGAGTTGTTTTGCTTAAATAATCTTCCAGCTTCCCTGCAGCCTTTAAAATCATCAGCTTATGTGACAGGTCCATTGCATTTGTACGATGAGTGGTACTGCCGTAAAAATGGATACAAAAATGTCCTGGAAAGTTATTTATTAAGGCACCCGCGCCGTGCGGCATCCCGTGCATCGACCCGGCAATCCATTGATCTTTATGAATCACAATAATCGAACGCCGTTTCCAGCTCCATTTTCCTCCGTAAATCTTTTTCATGATTTTTGTGTCCTTGGGTGTCAATGGCTGTACGTCAGCATGATGACTGCCCGCACGTCTTTGCACTTTAAACTTCTTTCCTGTTTCGAGATCTAGAACCGTAAACTTTGAATACTTCGGCAAAACATTATTAACTTCTTCCCATGGCAGCATTTCAATTTTGTAACTAATATTGGTTGCGGCATGAATCCCTTGACCACTTAGGAGGAATAGAATAACCATCACAAAAACTGTTTTCTTCTTCATCTAATCCCCCTTTACAATGAAAAAATAACTACATTAAAAGAGTTACCTGAAGAAGAAATGTTCATTCATTTTTATTTTGTTTTTTGAAGTCTCTTTTAAGTTTACCAAGCTTTTCCTCAATCTGTGACCAATCAATATTTTCGCCGATAAACACGAGATTTAAAGGTAAATTCATTTCTTCCTTCATATAGATAGGCATTCCATAAGAATATTGGAAGAGATAGGGTTTTGATATAGAATCAAATTTAATATAGCCTTTGATACGATATATACTCTCAGGTAAACCCTTCAAAAAATCCTCGAAATCAGAATGGTTAATTGGCTCTTGGAATTGATAGACAAACGTACTTAAATTAAGCGCTTTTTTCGAAAAGTCAGCACTGGATTGTTTTGCATTTGATGATAGTGTCAGTTTTCTCAGTTCATCAATAGACACTTTAGAATAATTTGTTAATAAGCAGCGTGCAGGAGAATTGATTCCTTGTATTTCGAAAATAATTTTTGACTGCTCTGATTCCGACAGTTCATCCATTTTATTAACAAGGATAAAATCTGCATGTCTGACCTGCTCGAGCAGTAATTGATGAACCTGTGGACTTAACGTCATTCTGTCACGCCATCTTAATCCATCTACAGTTGTTACAATTCCTTTTATCGTAAAATGATCTGCAAATAAGGGTGAAAGGATGGCATCTAGAACTTCAACCGGGTGTGCAGCACCCGTAGTTTCAATATAAATAACTTCTGGTTTTTCATTCAATAATAAACCTTGCAGCTGTGCTTCAAGCTTGTCCTGAATGGAACAGCAGATACAGCCCCCTAAGAGCTCCTTCAAGGCAACATCTTCGTCCCGAGCGACTTCTGAATCAATTGAAACCTTTCCTAATTCGTTCATCATCACGGCGGTTTTCCGGCCTAATATTCGCTCATCTTCAAGCAATGTTTTCAATAGTGTCGTTTTTCCACTTCCTAAAAATCCGGATAAAATATATACCTCAGTATTATTCATCTTACCTTACCTCTTTTTCATCTGATCTTCCTTTTATTATAGCTGAAATTGGGCTATCAACCAGATAAAAGTGGCTTATAATAGTAGTAAAAGAATATTCAGAAAGGATCTTTCCTCATGATTTATGAGTATGTCTACCCAAAAAGTCTCCTTCACTTTGTTAAGAACCCATCACACGAAACCCTAAAAGACCTTCTCCTTCACAATACGGGTGAAACAGATTTTCTAGATTTTAAAACCAAATGGACAGAGTTTTCTAAGATGGCTAAACACGTGCTTGCAATCGCAAATTCGGGCGGCGGCTGTATTATTGTTGGTGTCAGTCAAAATGATGAGGGTTCAATTTCCTTAACTGGACTAAACGAAGATGATTTTTTAGATAAAGCAGATATAGATAATAAACTGGCAAATTTACTGCCAAAATACTTAAAATATCGGACGGAGGATTTTTATTTTAGCAGTGACCAACAAACCTTAAGCAATAAAAGATTTCAGGTACTCATCATTGAATATGATCCAAAATATGTGCCCTACACCTCAGTTGTTCAGAGGAATGAACTTCGTTATGGTGCCATATATGTTCGACAAGGGACAAAATCTCTCGAAGCAACCAATGACAGGCTCGTGGAAATTATTTTACGCAAGGTACAGTCAGGGGGTTCTGGCGTGAATGAATATACCCTTAAAGAACACCTTGAACAATTAAAGGAATTATTTGAGGAGCTTGCCTCACAAAAAAACAATGAATATAGTCAATTTATTGCAGAAGTGATAGAACATAAAAAAGAAAGAATTCGGCAATTATTAGATATTCTTCCTGAAAATTAATGAGAAAGCGAATGAACTCATTCACTTTCTCACCACTCTAATATAAGCCTTGTTCGTCTTCTAACATTTTATTTACATGTTCAAGCTTGTTATCTTTATTAGCAGCCACTAATTCTATTTGTTCAATTGAACTGACAGGGTTCATCATTACCGTTAATCCCAAATCCATTAACTTTCCTTTTCCTATGTCAGTTTTGACATTTTTTAAGGTCTCATTCAGAATTTGTGGTGCTAAAGTGAGGAAATCCTCAGCAGATATTTCTTTCAATATTTCTTCTTTTAACAACATAAATATTGGAGATAATTCCTTTGCATACCCCGGATTCATTTTTAGCTGCTCCAAGTATTGGACAAAATCCTCTCCCTTTAGTATTTGTCTTTCACCATCTAAATGCCCTTCATTTCCAGTCTTCATTTCTATCCCGTTCGGGGCAATCAAATCAATCAATGTCCCGAAACCAGAAGTATCATAGATAAAACAATAATCAATTTCTACTTGATATTTTTCTGCTGCCTGTTTTTTCAGTTGCTCCAATTCGCCTTCTTTGCCATTAAGTGCAAGCATGATAGACCCGTACTCGATTTTATTATGGTCTTTATCATATTTTAACAACAGCCCTGGTTCTGTTGTTGATGAAGCAGCACCTTTCCTATTTTCGATAATGAGAAAGGTTTCCTGCTTATTCTCACTTTCCGAAGAATCCTTTAACTTTCCTAGGAAAGGAATACTCTTGGCTTCTTCTCCCTCCTTCTCCGTGCTGCTTTGAAAAAATGACTGTAAGGGGCCGAAGCCGCAAAAGGACAGGATAATAACGGCAATGATTAATTTTTTCATATCTAAATTCACCTAATTCCTTTTTTATCCCCATTTTTGGAAAATTAGGCAAAGATTATACTTCCACATGAAAAAAGCCTGAACCAGCAGCAACCGGTTCAGGCTTTTCATTATTTCATTTCCACTTTTAACACTTCAATTGCTTTTTGAAGCTGAGTATCATTTTTTTGAATCTGTTCTCTAAGCTTTTCCATTAATTTAAAGGTAGTATCCCCTTTTAAGATTCCATCAGCAGGCAATTTATTTGCTGTTTGAAAGCTAATAACAGCCTCTTGTGTTTTCTCATCGAAGAATCCGTCTTCACGTCCTGGATCATAACCAATTGCCTTTAACATTTTCTGTGCTGATTCAACTTCAGTTGATGTACTTGAAAGCTTCAGCTCTTTGTCAGGATTAATGATTGGTAATGTTGCGTAGTCAGGGAGCGGCACTTCAATATCAGGCTTAATTCCCTTTTTATGAATCCAATTACCATTCGGCGTGAGCCATTTTGCAGTTGTAAATTTAATGTTTGAGTTGTCAGGGAAGTCCTTGGCCGTTTGAACGGTTCCTTTCCCAAAAGTATTTTCACCTACAAGCTTAACACCAGCAGATTCGCTTACTGCTCCCGCAAGAATTTCAGAGGCGCTGGCACTGCCTTTATCAATTAATACAACTAACGGGAAGTCTGGGTCCCCATCATTTTGTGAAGGGTATTCCTCGGTCTTACCATTCCGGTCTTCCACTTTTAATATTAGTTTTCCTTTAGGAACAAACATACTTGAAATACTAATGGCTTCATCTAATAATCCGCCCGGATTTTGACGCAAATCTAAGACTAACCCTTTCATCCCCTGTTTCTGCAGTTCATTTAGCTTTGCAGCAAGGTCCTTTGAGGTATTGGTAGAAAAACTTGTAATTTGAACTTTGGCAATACCGTCGCCAACCATCTCACCATAAACGGTTTCGATTGGAATATCATCTCGGATAATTGGAACCTTAACCGGAGCATCTGTTCCCGGTCGTTGAATCGTTAATTCTACCTTTGTCCCTTTTTTTCCGCGAATGATGGTTACGGCTTCAGTCGAGGTCATTCCCTGTAGACTTTTTCCGTCGACAGACACAATGATATCATTCGGCCTTAAACCCGCTTTTTCAGCAGGTGAGCCCTTAATAGGTGACACAATCATAATATGTCCGTCTTTCTCTTGAATCTCGGCTCCAATTCCTTGGAATGAAGAACTGATTGAGGAATGGAATTTTTCCGCTTCCTCCACACTCATATAGTCAGTATAAGGATCGTCTAGAGCTTTTACCATACCATCAATAGCCCCATTAATCAGTTTTTTCTGATCAAGCTCCTCAAAATATCCACTCTTCAGCGTATCATAGGCAGTGTAAAGTTTATCAAATTCTGATCTTTCCGTACCAACTGTAATGACCTTTTCATCCCCAAACGATAAGGCAAATGTCGTAATACCGGTAGATAGCAATACAAGGAAAAACAAAATCAATATAAAATGAAATTTCTTAATGTGTACATACCCAGATTTCTTATCTGTTACCTGCTCTTGTTCAAGATTTTCTTGATTAACATTTTGTTCATCCAAAGATTTCACCACTTTCATTGTCCAAAAAATAATATGTAAAACTTGCCCTTAGTGATTAGAATAACATCTTTTATTAAAAAATAACAAAGAAAAGTTATGTATAAAGAAAAAGGGCACATCCATTTGTCAGGCGTGCCGGAAGTGCTATCTAAATTTTCTTAACTTCATTGAAATATTCCTCTAGTGTCCAGTTATGCTCGTACATAGTACTTGCAGCTTTCACACCGACATAACGGAAATGCCACGGCTCATACATGTAATTAGTAATGTCCATTTTCTCTTTCGGATATCTCAAAATAAAGCCAAAGTGATGAGCGTTTTCTTTTAGCCATTTACCTTCAGTGGTATTTGCAAAGGCTGTATTTAAATATAATTTATTCGACTTACTCGAAATATCCATGGCTAATCCCGATTGGTGTTCACTCGCACCTGGAATGGCTACCGCCTGTTCAGCCTTTTCTTTCCCTACCCTATTTACTTCTGCATCATACAACGATTTTTGCCGGCTAAATGAGCGGTATCCCGATACAGCAAAAATTTCGATTCCATTTTCAGCAGCGTTAGTAAACATTTTCTCTAATGCTTCCGCAGCTTCTTTTCTCATTAAACTTTTTTCTATATCCTCATCGCCAAAGGAGAACTGTACTTCTGGTTTGACAAGATCTTCAGGTATATAATCTTCTGGCAAGTAAAACTCCTTGTTAACCAATGCCATGACATTCGTCGAATTTTGGATGACACTTTTGCCATCTACTACTTTAATTTCATTGAAAAAAATTGATTCTAAACTGAGTGGATCATTTATTGGAGATTCATTTTGCTCCGACTCTTGGTTTTTACTAGATTCATTCCCAGTGAAGGGAAGCTTATTTATTAATGAATCGATTTGACTGCAGCCGCTAAAAAGAACGGTCATTGATCCAATTAATACTAGATTTTTCCATACCATTATTCTCACCTATCTATCTTTCTTCATCCTTTATGCACTATATCTATTTTTACCAAAAAGGTCAATTAGAAAACCTCTTTCAAAAATGAAAGAGGTCGTTTTTCCTATTCTTTTGTCGCTGCTTCAAGTGCAACTACAATCATGTCATTAAATGTTAATTGTCTTTCTTCCGCTGTTGTTTCTTCACCTGTTAAAATGTGATCACTAACTGTAAGTACCGACAATGCTCTGCGGTTAAATTTAGCAGCTAACGTGTATAATGCTGTTGTTTCCATCTCAATGGCAAGAATCTGATACTTTGCCCATTTTTCAAGTTCTGCATTGTCATTATAGAAAGAGTCTGCAGTAAAAATATTCCCTACTTTTAGACTAAGTCCTTTTTCTAAACCAGCGTCATATGCCTTTTTAAGTAAATCAAAGTTCGCACAAGGAGCGAAATCTACACCTCCAAAGGTAAGACGATTCATATTAGAGTCGGTTGAACTGGTCATTGCCAAAATAACATCGCGGACTTTTACATCCTTTTGGATAGCTCCGCAAGTGCCGACACGGATTAAATTTTGGACATTGTAGCTGTTCATTAATTCATTTACATAAATGGAGATAGAAGGAACACCCATTCCTGTTCCTTGAACAGAAATTCTCTTCCCTTTATATGTACCTGTATAACCAAACATATTTCTTACTTCATTATAGCATTTGGCATCTTCTAAGAAGGTTTCTGCAATATATTTAGCCCTTAGCGGGTCACCAGGTAATAATACCGTTTCAGCAATTTCATTTTCTTTTGCACCAATATGTACACTCATAATAAAAATCCTCCAATCAATTAAAGTGAAGTTCGTAACTTCACACTAGTCAATATATCACAACACTTTTTAGAATGAAAAACCTTTCACTGAAAACGTCATGAATTTTTCTATTTGTGGGAAGCTATTTTTAGACTATCCAAAGGAGGTTCATAAAATTATGGGAAAAAAGCATAGAGCACAAACAAATCGTCCAAAGAAAAATAATCATATTCCACCTGAGGCCATTGAAGCAGAGCATAATGCTCATGCAAAAGAAAATGAAGCATCAGGCGGTCGAAAAAGTAATGGTCAATAAAAGCAAAAAGAAAACCTAAGGAATTTTCTCCTTAGGTTTTCTTTTATCTTATCTGGATTCGATTAACAGGCTGCCACCCGCCAGGTTTCAATTGATAATAATGCTGGCCACCACGACCTTCATCAATTAGTATAATATCTCCAGTGGAAAGAAATCTTCCCTGATAATTCGATGGTATTCGATCGGTCACATTAAAGAGACTAAACGTTTCTTCCAAACAATTTTCATGGCTGCCTGCATGAATGAATGTACGATATACTTGTTTGTACCCTTTGTATTCTCTGTACTTTGGAGTTTGAAAGATTGTCACATCATATTGAATACTTGCTCTTCTGGTTATCGCCTTGATCATCTTATCCCCTCCAACTATTAAAGTAATTCTTATTACTTAATAATTAGAGATGGATATAGGAGAATCCTCCAGAGAAACCTGTCTTTTTTTGTCGATTATTAAGAAAATCTTTGAATAACGCTTTGAATTTGCTGTTGAAGGTTTGGAATATCGGCGGATGTTACCGTTAATCTTACATTACTTTCATCCAAACCTGCTGCTTCAGCAAATAATCCACCCAATCCGCGTGCTCGACGGTCAACCTGTAAAAGTAACTCTATTACACCATTACCAGATGGTCTGAGTACTACTTCCAGCTCATCTAATCTTCCACGGAACGGTCCAGAGGTTGGTACATATTCAAATTCTTGAACAAATGGCAAGCGGCCGCGAACTTTGTAGGATGCTTCTTCACAATCTGCTTCACGCAAACGGAATCCAAGGCTGTCGACTGCATTAAAGATGGCATTCATTAATTGATCAGGAACAACTTGAATATAGTCTTTATCACCTGGATCCACGGCGTTTTTAATATCTAAACCAGTTGTTACCCAAATCTTGGACCTGCCGATAGACAGCGGTGTATCTAGTGGAAGCTGGAAGGAAAAAGGAATTTCTTTTCGTTCATTTTTTCCAATTGTAAATGGGCTGGTAACTCGGAAACGATCAATTGTAGCTGTAACATTATACTTTTTATCATCTGATTCTTTTAAATAGGTAGTATTTAATGATAAATAGATATCATCTACTTGCTGGTCTACCTTTCCACCTCTGATTTCTACGATACCATTAACCGTCTCTCCCGGCTTATACGCATCCCTCTCGAGTTTTGTGTCAACCGTTGCTGAACCAATTCCTACACTAGCAAATACTTTGTCAAAAAAAGACATTCTTATTTCCTCCCTATACTAAAATTAAATTTTGGATATCTGACTTTACTTGTGCGCAGCACTCATAACAGTCTTTTATTTGTAAAAGTCTGCTGATGATGTGCTTTGCATGATATGAAATCTCCAATTCCTCTTCCCAGCTGCTTTCCTTCAATTGTTTTGGAAAAGAAAAGTTGGAGTAACGTAAAAACAACAAAAAATGACCTAGGCCATAAAAGTCTGCCTGGGGATTTACCTCTTTTCGCAAATGCCGTATTCCCTTTTTACCGGCTGCAGTCTCATGATTATATTTCCTTGCCAGCCCTAAATCTATAAGCACGATCTCAGAACCCTTCGCAATTACATTTGGGATTCGAATATCTCTATGAATTAGCTGCTGTTCATGTAAAAAATTTATGTGCTCTAGTAATTGATAAGCAATTCTAAAAACTTCTATTTCTGAATATTTTTGACCATCCTGAAAAATTAGCTGTTCGAAATTCTTACCTTCTATATACTCCATTGTAAAAAATGGTATATTTTTGTAATTTCCATCTTCGAAAAAACGAGGAAACCCAGTGTGATTTAAGGATCGAAGCAGGTCTTTTTCAAGCTCAAAATCCCTTTTTCCTGACTTCGTGATTCTTTTATGGATGCGTAATGCTTTTAATACTTTCTTTTGCTGCGAGACTTGATCAAATACTAAGTAACTATTTCCATAGCTTCCAACGCCTAAATGGTTGATAATCTCGTATCTTTCTGCAATCGTTTCATTTTGCTGAAATCTACTTTCCATTATGTTAGCAGCAAATAAAGTCATTCTTTTAAACATATAAGTAATTAACTGCTAAAGAAGCTTGAAAAGAAACTGCCGCTTTTATGCTTCTTCTTATAGTGCTTATGTCCTAGGTGCTTATGTTTGTGGTGGTTCATTTTCTTCCAAGCATTACTTGAATGTGAATATTTTTTTTGATGATGAAGTTTACTTCCAAGAATTGATTTTAAAATCTTTTTAAGCATCCATCATTCCTCCTCATCTTCGCTATTCTTAATACGGTAAAGAAATAGTAAAGTTTCACCAATTAATGAAAAATAGCAAAAAAAATATCACAAACAAAAAGCGAGCAGATTCAAATGCTCGTCTTTCGCTGCTTCTTATTAAAAAGATGAATAGCGTATCGTGATATTTTACCTATTCATCTTCTACTTCTTCGTCGATAATACTTTTCTCGATGAGATACTCGAAGGTGATATCAGCGATTTCTTCCAATTCTTCTTCCGTAGGAACGTATCCTCTTTTCACCAGCTCATGAAAGAAAAATTCAGCAATCTCTTCCGTATCAATAAATACTTCAATTTCTCTCATAGCATCGCCCCCTTTTTACGAATGTATGATGAATTCTGCACATTCATGCTATTTACTTCTAGAAGAATCGGTAAATATTCTGCAGCTTAAACATAGAGTGCAAAATAACAGATTAAATATGTCTTTTTTTCTTTGGACAAGCATAGGATGAATAAAAAAAACGATTATGAGGTGATTGTATGTCATATTTACAAGCGAAATTTGAAGCTATTCTTGATGATGTGAATCAGGAGGATGGATTAATCATCACTGCCTTTGAAAAGATTTTAGATTGCCTATTTTTTCTAATTAAATGGGGTGGGATTCCTTTAGTCATTTACTTATTAGCAGCAATTTCCAGGTGGTAGAAGCTAGACATGGCTTTTACCATCATCATTTACGATACTCTTTAATTTCCTTAAAATGACACGCATAACTTGATAATACTCCTGGTCGTGGAACATTGTATATAAAATTTTGTAATCATTAAAAATATCTAATAAATTATCGATTAACAGCTTCTTTTCCTTTTTTCGTTCAATTTCTTCAAGTTCTGCTTTTCTCACAATATTTTTTTGTGTTTTTGAAATTGCGACCTGCTGCTTCTCTTCGTTATTTACTAAATAAAGGAGTCCTAGTTTTTGAATAAACGTGTCCGCACTCTCAGCGTCTGCAACGAGTGTCATTTCCTCTTCACCGGCTTCCAGCCATTCCCCATCACTAATTCTTGAAAGTTCGTAGATAACATCTTCCCATGCATCTTCTTTATAGCGCCAAATTTCAGTTCGAAATCCGACAATCTTAAACAAATCTGCGCCATATCCTGCGACTTGAACTAAATCTCCGAAAAAGAATTTATATTCAATATCTATTTGTTCTTGTTCCACCAAATCTCCTTCATATTCTGATAGGAGCTGCAGTCCTGATTCAACAAAAAGACCATCACTTTTATTCACTTCGTACACATAATTCCCGTCGATCAACTTGACATCAGTTATTTTGCCAACAGTACCATACATCGTTATCACGACCGTATCACCGACCTTATACTTCGGTATATTCCTTCTTTTCATATCCTCCATCCTCTCAATGATGAGTCGTGAATTTTGATTACAATAGTATATGCACCAATGGATGTACCCGCGCACAATGGGGAAAAAGAAAAATCGCCTCTTTTTATAGAGACGATTTAAAGGGATTTACATAAATTTAATTACTTTCCGAAAGCACATAAAGTTCCCAGGCTTCATCAAATATAGTCATGGACTCTAAATAATGACCATTAAATTCCAGGTAAGAACTGAGCTCATGATAGTCTTCCGATGTTTTTGGGAAGCTATGGTCTAAAAAAGCCTCATTCGCAAAAACACTGATGGCATCCTTTGGTTCTGGGTGCCGGTATTTCATTAAAAAGTGATAAAAGGATTTAATCATACATAGCGCCTTTCTTTCTATCCTACGACAAAAATGGATTTAACTTAAAGATACAATAACAGATAAAGATTTGATATAATTTTACCAAATATATAGAAACAGAGGTACATACATTGGCAAAGAAAAAATTTCAATACTGGTTAATTCAGGTCTTGTTAATTTTAACCATCATTTGGGTTTCAACAAAGATATCCTTCTTATTTGAACCAATCGGAATCTTTTTTTCAACCATCTTTTTCCCCATTCTGATTACAGGTTTTCTTTACTTTTTACTTAACCCAGTTGTTAATTTTCTACAGCGCCATAAAGTGCCTAGATTATTAGCCATCATTATCATTTATGTTGTATTTATACTCATTTGTGTACTTGCAATTGGAAATTTAATTCCTGCCATTACAAAACAATTTACGGCTCTTGCGAACGAACTTCCAGTATATGCAGACAAAACCATGCAGTTTTTTGACAATGTCATGAAATCATCTGAATTTAAATGGATAATGGACGAGCAAAAGGATCTTCTTGAAACTGTCCAGGAACGGCTCATCGAATTTGCAAATACTCTGCCTAACACGATTACAGGAAGCATAACGAATATACTTGGTGTGATAACCAATATAGCTATCATTCTAGTCACGGTTCCTTTTTTATTATTTTACATGTTTAAAGATGGACACAAGTTTCCTTCAGCAATCTCAAAATTCCTTCCCAACCCATACAGGGAGGAAGGCTTATCCATTCTTAAAGAAACAGGCGATACACTCTCTGCTTATATCCAGGGCCAAGTTACTGTAGCATTGGCTGTAGGCACGCTGGCGTTTATCGGTTACCTGATTATTGATTTACCCTTTGCACTTGTCATGGCCTTAATCGTAGCATTTACTAACATTATTCCTTATATCGGTCCAATTCTTGGAGGAGCACCTGCGGTAATCGTAGCTTTATTCGATTCTCCTACGAAAGCATTGTTAGTCATAGTAGTTATTCTCATCGCGCAACAGGTGGAAGGGAATGTATTATCGCCGCTCATTCTTGGAAAAAGCTTGGACACCCATCCAGCAACCATCATCATTATATTACTAGCTGCCGGAAATCTGGCTGGTGTCCTAGGGATGGTTCTGGCAATCCCATTCTATGCAGTCATGAAAACCATTGTCTTAAACCTGGTTAAGTTTTTACGAGCGAGAAAAAACGCAGCAAAACCTATACAAACTGAATAATGAAAGAACCCCTATCGTCTGATAGGGGTTCTTGTTTTAGGAAGAAAAATCAAAATAATTTCTCTTCAAAAGCCTCGGAAGGGACATTAACTCTTTATAGCTGATACTATCTCCAATTTTCTTTGTATCAATCAGGAATAATTGATCTTCAATTTCCTTTGTTATTACATCTGTTTGATAGACCATGTTACAATCATCGCAAACCACTGCCGGAGTTTCTATAATTTGAATGGCTCTTGTGCCGTCAGGAAGCTCCCAATACACGATATTCTCACCATTTTTAGCAGCACTCCCGCACCATTCACAGACTAATCCCATATTCATCCCTCTATTCATTCGATGCAGAGTTCGCATCAGAATCATTTTTTTCAGCTGGTGCTGGTTTGTTTTGAAGTGCCTGGAATTTCTTTTCCTTCAACTCATCACGCTTGACTCGTTTATCCTTCAATGTGGTATGGGTAGGATTTTGATTGTATTCTTTTCGACGATTTAATCTCTGTAAGCCCTCTGGAACAAGGTTGAAATGCTGGTCATTCATAATTCCTGCAATTCCAACATTAGAGCGTTTTTCCTCCATGTCCGGATAAATCTCTTTAAAATAACCCTCAGCAGTTCCAGGCTGATAATCTTCTGGTTCTGGATAGGACGTAATTACTCCTTCAAAATTCCTGAGGACAACTTTTTCTGGACTTTGTGAGATTAAATAATTCGGCTGAAGTGAAATTTTCCCGCCGCCGCCAGGACCGTCGAGCACAAAAGTTGGCACTGCATAGCCGCTCGTATGTCCACGGAGTCCTTCTATTATTTCAAGTCCTTTTGAAACAGGTGCCCGGAAATGACCAATTCCTTCGGATAAATCACATTGATAGATATAATATGGCCGAACACGGATTTTCACAAGATCATGCATAAGCTTTTTCATAATCGGCACACTGTCGTTAATACCGGCGAGGATGACCGATTGGTTCCCAACTGGGACACCAGAATTAGCAAGCATCTCACAAGCCTTTTTAGATTCTTCGGTAATTTCGATGGATGTATTAAAATGAGTATTCAACCAAATGGGATGGTATTTTTTTAAGATGTTACAAAGGTTTTCGGTAATCCTTTGCGGGAATACTACTGGAGCCCTTGTTCCAATCCGAATAATTTCCACATGGTCAATTTCACGAAGATTTTTCAAAATATATTCAAGGATATTATCATTTATGAGCAGCCCATCACCGCCAGAAATTAACACATCCCTTACTTGTGGCGTTTGCCGGATATAATGAATCGCTGCATCTAGCTGCTTCTTTGGTACGCCCATTCCAATTTGTCCTGAGAATCTTCTTCGCGTACAGTAGCGGCAGTACATCGAACATTGATTGGTGACAAGAAATAGAACGCGATCTGGATAACGGTGTGTCAAACCTGGTACGGGTGAATCTTCATCCTCATAAAGTGGATCTTCAAGGTCATATTTTGTTTTATGAATTTCTTTAGAAATTGGAACGGACTGCATCCGAATCGGGCAGCGTGGGTCATCAGGGTTCATTAGCGAAGCATAATAGGGTGTAATATTTAAGGGAATCGTTTTGGTTGAGATTCTTACTCCTTCTTCTTCATCTGGAGTTAAGTTGATCACCTTTTTTAAATCTTCCAATGTACGAATGGTATTTGTTAGCTGCCATAGCCAATCATTCCATTGCTCATCACTCACATCTTTCCAAAGCTCTATATCTTTCCAATGCCTATCCGGCTTATATAATGTCTGTTTCATTTAAAATTCCTCCTTACCTTGCTTTACTTAAATATTATGCAAGTATTATGCCAATGCGCTTAGTCCGGGTAAGGATTCTACATCTTAACCTTTTATTATAAAATGCAAAAAAAAAACGCCGATTTTTCGGCGTTTATTCTCTAATCTTTTTGAGTTTGTATTGGAGGGTTTGTCTTGGTATTTCTAATAGCTTGGCCGCTTGATTGATGTTGCCGTCTGACATATTCAGTGCTGAATCTATTAGTTGTCTTTCCATTTCTTCGACATTTTTTCTTAGAGAGAGGCTGTTCTCTACATTTTCTTTTACTACTGCATGCTGTTTCATCATTATTGGCAGGTCTGCCATTTGAAGGACTTCCTCCTCGCACACGTTCATCATGTACTCAATCGTATGCTTTAGCTCTCTTACGTTTCCTGGCCAAAGGTGACTCATAAAGAAGCTCTCCAATTTCTTCTCTACTCCATTAATCCTTTTATTCAATTTCTTATTAAAAAACTGAATAAAATAATCTGTTAAATACAGGATATCCTCTTTTCGTTCCCGAATTGGCAGCAGCGAAAAGGTAAAAACATTTAAACGGTAGTAAAGGTCAGAGCGGAGCTTTTGGTTTTCAAGAGCCGTATTGGGATGGACATTCATCGCAGCAATCACACGAACATCAACTGAAATGTTTTGCGCACTGCCCACTCTTCGTACCATCCCATCCTCTAATACTCTTAACAGCTTAGCCTGCAGCTCAATCGGCATGGTATGAAGTTCATCGAGAAATAGTGTACCGCCGTCTGCCAGCTCAAAAAGCCCTTTTCTCTCAACCGCCCCAGTATAGCTTCCTTTTGCCGTACCAAAAAGAATACTTTCAAGCAGCGTTTCTGGGATGGCGGCACAGTTTTGAGCAATAAAAGGACCATCATCACGGAGAGAAGCATGATGAATCCCTTGAACAAATAGCTCCTTCCCTGTCCCGCTTTCTCCATATACAAGAATAGGAGAATCGGATTTTGCCAATTTTCCAGCTTCATCCTTTAGGCTCTGGAATATCGGATTAACAGTCTTTAGATCATCTAACGTATACTTGACGTTTTTCGTTGTTTTTTTCTTTTTGTTTTTATTCACACTCTTTTGTAAATCTAATAGACTTTCTGATAATTGTTTCATCCGAGTAAAATTCTTTGCAATCTCAACACCACCAATAATTTGCTTATCAACAAAAATAGGAAGTGTAGTATTAATGGTATCAATTCTCACTCCATGGATGTTTACATAAACCTGTGTCTGATTATAGATGGGTTTGCCCGTTTTAATCACCCTGAGCAGGGTACTTGAATTCTCGGTTAAGGAAGGAAAGACATCCAGCAGGTCTTTACCCTGAACTTCCTTCACATTCATGCCATCATGTCTTGCCGCAACCTCATTATAAAAAATGGTTTTACCTTCTGTATTAACCACATGGATTCCTTCATCGATGGTTTTCAGGATGGCTGAAAGAACTTCCTGCGTTAAAGCAGTTAATTGAACCATTGGTTCACCCCCTTTTAAAAGGTGCCGAAAATTCGTCACCTAAAGCCGAAATATTAGCAGTTTGCCAGATTCTTTACCCACAGATTCATATTCTCAAGCTTGTCGTAAATATAGCAGTTATTCATTAATCGGCCGCGATACTTATAATCAAGCTGAAACAAAACAGCATTCATTCCAAAGGATAAACTCCTAGCAATCGAATAGGCACAGAATATTCCCTGCCTTTTCAGTTCACCTTCTATCTCACGGAGGATAATTTTCATTAACCCATATTTCCGATGCTCCGTTAAGGTCGCACAATCGGTTAATTCTGCATTTTTATAAAATGAATTCACTTCAGCTGATGCAGCACTGACAATTTTACCCTGATAAAAGAAAATGTAATAGATGGTCCCTTCCTCCATCGTCTTTTTCACATATTCAGGGTCATGTAAGGGTGTAGGGTAAATTGGAAACACCTGGCGATATAATCCTGACAGCTCTTCAGCACAAGTTTCATCTGCTTTTTTTAATTCATACTCCTTTGGCGGATAGGGCTTATCAATGGTGGTGTCCAATTGATAAATACTGTGAATCATTCCGTCCTCGGTAATCCAATGGTCATTCTTCTTTCGCTCCACAGTATAAAACTTTGAAAAAAAGTGAGCATCAGATCCGATAAAATAGCGGTCCACCACCGCTTCCGGCTGTAAGCCTTTTTCATATAAGTGTAAAAAATCCTCGGACCGTGCTTTTAGAATTAACTTTTCTGCTTGATGGTGACGGGCAAGCTGCTCTGCCTTTTCTAATACCAAATTCGTATTACCGCGGTAATCGTCAATCCGAATTCTTTTATTAAAAGGATCCAGGTAAACTTCTAGAAAAAAATTACTTTCTTCAATTTGGATAGTGGAGGCACTTTGATTCATCTTTTAGACTCCTTCCCAATTTAGTAAGTGAAAAAAATGTCTGACTGGAAATCAGCCAGACATTTTCTTCTACTCTGTTTTAAAGCTGATTAGCTTTAATTCTGTCATTTCTTCAACCGCATATTTAATGCCTTCCCGGCCCATTCCGCTCATTTTCACCCCGCCATATGGCATTTGGTCCACACGGAAGGTTGGAATCTCGTTAATCATAACACCGCCAACATGTAGTTTTTTGGCAGCTTGAAGGGCTTTATGGATATCATTCGTAAAGATTCCTGCTTGCAACCCATATTTAGAGTCGTTTACTAGATTGATTGCATCATCAAAATGACGGAAGCTATTAATATGCACGACGGGTGCAAATACCTCTTCACAACTCACCTTTTCGCTTGAGGCGACATTTACTAAAACGGTAGGCTGGAAAATCCCTTCTTCGGAGTTTCCGCCAGCCTTTAAATCCGCTCCATTCTTAATCGCTTCTTCTACCCAATCCTTCGTTCGCTGTACGTCACCACGTGTAATCATCGCTGAAATATCAATATCTTCCTCGAGGGGATTACCTGCTTTTAACTTATGGGTTTCACTAACAAATTTCTCCACAAAAGCTTCAAAAACCTTTTCATGGACATAAATTCTCTGAATGGAAATACAAACCTGCCCCTGATAGGCAAAGGCCCCATTCACAATTCTAGGGATGACATTCGCTATTTGAACACCTTCGTCAACTATTAATGCTGAATTTGAGCCTAATTCTAAGGTTACCCGCTTTAATCCAGAGTTTTCTCGAATATACCGGCCTACCTCAGGACTGCCTGTAAAGGTAATCATTTTGATACGGTCGTCTTTCATTAGTATATCTCCGATTTTACTGCCACTGCCCGTGATTACATTCAATGCACCTGCCGGTAAGCCTGCAGCGTGAAAGTAATCAGCTATCTTATATGCAGATAAAGGAGTTTGACTCGCTGGTTTTAAAACAACACTATTTCCAGCTGCAATGGCCGGACCCACTTTATGGGCAACTAAATTCATTGGGAAATTGAATGGTGTAATCGCTGCAATGACGCCTATTGGTTCCCGAATTGTGAAGGCAAGTCTGCCCTGACCTCCAGGTGCTGCGTCCATCGGGACCGTTTCGCCATGAATTCTTCTCGCTTCATGTGCCGCAAAGGTATAGGTCATAATCGTCCGTTCCACCTCTGACTTCGCTGCCTTTAGCGGTTTTGCAGCCTCCAAAGCTATTAATCTCGCACATTCCTCTCGGTCATCCTTTAGATATTGTGCTACTTTCTCAAGGATTTCTGCCCGTTCAAATGCAGGCATTTCAGCCATTATTTCTTTAGCATCTTCTGCAGCCTTAATTGCTGACAGCACCTCCCCCTGATTGGCAATACCAATATGAGCAAGAATTTCCAAGTTAAATGGATTCTTCAACTCCATATAGGAAGAAGCACTTCGATATTCCCCGCCTATCCACAAATTCTTCTTCATCATTGTCCCTCCAAATGCTAAAAAATTCTTAATAATATTGTACCAAACTTTGCTAATTCTGTTTTAGGAGGGATGTCTAATCACTGATTTCACACCACTTTAATAGAGTTAGAGCAATAATCTTACTTGCTGCAAACAGATCTTCCAACTGGATATGTTCATTCGCGTCATGTGCCGTTGCTGTTATCCCCGGCCCGAAAACAACTACAGGAGTATTTCCAACATTTGATAGAATTCCACCATCCGTCCCCCAAGGACTTGCTTCAATAACCGGTTGTTCTCCCTTGATTTCCACAAAGCTCTCAGAAAGTGTCTTCATTAATGGATGATCGACTTCAAGGTTACCTGGAAGCCATCTCCCCCCAAACCATTCAATCTCAAGGGGATTCTTTTGGAACCACTCGTCTTGTTCATTGAGTTCATTTAACACCGCAGCCATTTCCCCTTGTGCCGCTGATATCGTTTCTTCAGGGGATACGCCCATTCTCCCTTCAATTACAGCTAAATCAGGAACAGATGACGGCCATTCACCACTATTTATTTTTCCAATATTAATCGGGATTGGAATCGGAATTTTGTTAAATAGCGGATCTGTGATTTTAATATTTCGATTTTTTTCTAATTGCTGCAGTTTCCGGATGACCAATACTGCCTTTTCGATGGCGCTTACTCCTTCATATCTCGTTCCGCCATGTGCGGCCCTGCCCTTCACGGTCACTCTAAACCACATGGAGCCTTGCTGCTTCGGAAAAATTTTCATACCTGTTGGTTCCGGGATAATAGCACCGTCAGCACGATATCCTCTTAGAACCGCAGCCAGTGTACCGGCACCGCCGCTTTCTTCTTCTATTACACTTTGAAAAATAACATCCCCTTTAAGCTTAATTCCGGTGGAAATGATTGCCTCAATCGCCATAATCAAAGCAGCAGTTCCGCCCTTCATATCCGTACTTCCGCGTCCATAAAGCTTCCCACATTCAATATGCCCGCTAAACGGGTCATGCTCCCAGTTCTTCTCATCCCCAACCGGAACCACATCGATATGTCCATTAAGAATGATAGACTTTCCGCCGCCAGTTCCTTTTAACACTGCGACTACATTTGGATTTCCTTCAAAGCTTTCCCGATCACAGCAGAACGACTCATGCTGGATGAGCTCATTTCTATCAATTTCCCAAATATCGAGATTCAATCCTAACTGCCGGCATTTTTCAATAATGACAGCCTGAGCACTACTTTCGTTTCCCCTTGTACTATTTTCTTGGACAAGTATTTGTAAGAACCTCGTCCCTCTGGCACGATTGTCCTTCAGCCATTGTTTGATGGATTCTTCATAATTGGTCAACACGTTCACTCCTTCTTTTTAAGGATGGGTGAAACTAATAGGAAATTTTGCGGACAACATCACTAATTCTGAACTCACATTCTGTTTTATTTACGACCTCTTGTAAGTCATAGGGCGGAAAAAGTTCTGTTAGCAATAACCCTTCAGGAGTCACCATGAAAACAGCTAATTCCGTAATGATCATATCAACGCAGGCTTTAGAGGTCAGTGGTAATGTGCAGGTTGTCACAATTTTCGGATTTCCCGCTTTATCACAATGATTCATTAATACAATCACTTTTCTTGCTTTTTGAGCTAATTCCATCGCACCGCCCATACCAGGAACTTTTTTTCCTGGTACAATCCAGTTAGCCAAATCTCCTTGCTGGCTAACCTGAAGGGAACCCAAAATCGTGATATCAACACGGCCTCGGCGAATCATTCCAAAAGATATCGCACTATCACAATAAGAACCACCTTGGTTCAAAGTTACCGGAAAACCTCCAGCATTACATAAATTCTCATCTTCCATTCCTTTTTCTGGGCTTGGTCCCATACCAGTAATCCCATTTTCAGCATGGAACATCACCATCATGTCCTTTGGTAAATGATTGGGAACGAGGGAGGGGATACCAATGCCCAGGTTAACAACCATTCCTTTCCGTATTTCTTCTGCTGCTCTTCTTGCTATTGTGTTGCGAAAGTCTATTCCCAAGCCCATTTCCAGTTCACTCCCTTCGAAGGGATAATGTGATCGACGAAAACTCCAGGGGTAATAATTTCATCAGGATTGAGACTTCCAAGCGGAACAATCTCCTCTACCTCTGCAATCGTGATATCCCCTGCCATTGCGACAAGCGGATTTGTATTTCTGGCACTTTTGTCGTAAATTAAATTTCCATAGGGGTCTGCTTTTTTTGCATATAGTATTGATACATCTGCGGTTAAAGCTGTCTCAATTAAGTAGTCTTTTCCGTTGAGGAAAAAATGGGGTTTGTTTTTTGATACGAGATCATTATCCATTCCAATATCACTTAGAATCGCAGGAAGACCGACCCCTCCTGCACGAATCCTTTCTGCTAAAATTCCTTGCGGTGAAAACTCCACCTCTAGTTTTCCTTCATGCATGAGTTTTCCGGCAATGGGATTGGAGCCAATATGGGAAGCAATCACCTTAATTGCCCTTTCCTGACTAATTAATTTTCCAATGCCGATGTGAGGAAACCCTGTATCATTCCCAATTAGAGTCAACTTTTCTACCCCTTTTTCAAGGATAGCATCAATCAGAGTTGGCGGAGTTCCAACACCGCCAAAACCACCAAACATTAACGTCATCTCGTTAAAAAAGAGCTTCAAAACCTTCTCTAAGGTTGTAATCTTTCCAAAAGGATTTTCCATTTATACACCACCTGATTTCATTTGCTGAGTAAAAGCATCGAAGGTTGCTTCCATGAGTGAAACCAATTCTTCTATTTCATTTTTGGTAATGGTTAATGGTGGAGAGATGATTATGGCGTCACCGTTGACACCATCAATACCAGAACCTGCCGGATAAACGAGCAGCCCTTTTTCCTTTGCAAGGGAGATTAGCTTTTGGGTAACGAGAGCCTCCCTAGGAAAAGGTACTTTAGTTTTGATGTCCTCGACAAATTCGATTCCGAGCATTAAGCCTTTACCGCGAATGTCTCCGATAAAGGAATACTGATTTTTTAAATTTAAAAGCATATTTTTTAAGTAATCTCCCTTAGACTCTACTTCACTGACAATCTGATTTTTTTCCAAGTATTCTAGTACCGCTAGAGACACTGCGCAGGATTGTGGGTTGGCACTTAAGGTATGTCCGCTCATCACTACTTTTGTCCCCGCTAAAATGGGCTCAATTACCTTTTCACTTGCAAGTGCAGCCGCAATGGGGGCGTAGCCTGCCCCCATTCCTTTTCCTAAAGCCACAATATCAGGAATAACCCCATATTGCTCCATAGCAAGCATTGATCCTGTTCGCCCAAAACCAGTCATCACCTCGTCTGCAATAAAAAGGATGTCATGGTCTTCACAGATTTTTTTGATGGTCTTAAAATAGTCCACTGGTGGTGCAATTGCTCCGCCCGCTGCACCAATGACAGGTTCTGCAATAAAGGCCGCAATATGATTGGCACCAATTCGTTTAATCACAAGTTCTAATTCCTTTGCGCAAAGATAGCCGCAGGAAGGGGATTCAAGGTTGTAGGGACAACGATAACAATAAGGGGGATTAATGACTGGAAAATCCTCGAGCAGCGGAACAAATCGTGCTCTCCTGCCCGTGTGGCCGGACAATGAAAGCGCACCCAACGTAATTCCATGGTAGCTGACCCACCTTGACAGCACCTTCGTTTTCGTTTGTATGCCTTTCTCCTGCCAATATTGGATGGCCATTTTCATTGCGGTTTCTACCGCTTCAGAACCGCTATTAACAAAGAAGCACCAATTTAAGTCAGCCGGTGTTAATGCTGCGATTTTCTCTGCGAGTTTCTCAGCACTTTCACTTGTAAATTGCGAGCGATACACGAAAGAGACTTTTTTCGCCTGTTCCTGCATTGCTTCAATAATTTCAGGGACCCCATGTCCAATGTTGGCAGTAACAGCGCCTGATGCGCCATCAAGGTATTTTTTTCCTTCCTTATCATACAAATAAATCCCTTTACCATAATCAATCATCGGCAAGGATTCATCGAGTAATGGTTTAATTAAATACGTACGTTCCTCCACCACACCACATCCCCTTTTAGTTCATTGTATGAGTGGAGTTTTTAATACTTTCATCTTATATTCATATAAAGAAAAAAACAGACACGTATTGCGTATCTGTTTAGTTAGTTAGTACTATTGATTTTTCTAATTGCTGCTTAGTTAGGAGAAGCTCTTCTTTGATATCATCATCGTATGGATGGTATTCCATACCTTTTTCAAGGACATCCTCAGCCCCTAAATGTCTGCCCTGTTCATTGAACAGACGTCCTAACCGTAAATAGACGTCTTGTTCAAAAGGGTTTTCCTCGATAATCCTCATCATCATTTCTTCTGCTACGCGGGTTTCTCCCATTTCACAATGACACAATGCAACCAAATAGCGGAGATGGGAATCCTCGGGATCACTGTTTAATTGACGTTCAAACAGCGGCAGTGCTGAAAAATAATCTTCCTCATTCAAATAATTCATTCCTAGCTGATAGGCAAGTCGTTCATCCCACTGTTTCTTCAGAGCCTTTTGTAAAATTTTTATGGCATCCTCAGCAAGTTCAAACTCCTCATACAGTTTAGCAAAATGACTTACTGCTGATAAATTATTTTTATCCAATCTAATCGCCATCTCATACAACTCAATGATAGAACCGAAAAGGTAAATTTGCTTGGTGTGGTTTTTTAATTTCGTGACAAAACGACCAAACGCATTCCCTTCCTCTTTTCCACTCCAAGTCATATCTAAGATGAACTGTTTCCCCGCCTCTGCAGCTAATAAAAACCTCGTGCTTTTATCCTCACTTTTCCCCTCAAGTTTTGTCAAGAAATTCGGGAGCCTTGACCATTTATTTGCAGCAGCACTGTAGATAATGAGTGTTCGATATATCTCCACATTTTCGGGGCTATTTTTTAATAGCAATGTAAGAATAGACCGAGCTTTCTTCCACTTTTTTGCTTTAATAAAAATCTTAGCCTGATGAAGAAGCAGTTCCGAAAAGTCTGGTTTTACCTTAAGAGCAGCAGTTACCTTCTCTTGTTCAAGCTGCGTATCACCTAGTGCGCCATATACATAGGCTTCCGCATCAAGCCTCCATATTTCATTCTTTCCATTAGGCAGTGCTTGAAGTGTTCCCAGTAAGTTTCTCAGTTTCTCTTCAGCTAAAATAGAAACTAAATACTCTATATTTACACTTAACGGAGCAAATTCCAGCAGATCTAGTAGATGTTTAGCTTCTTCTTCATGATTTTCCTTGAATGCTGCTATTTCAGCAAGCCGCAAATAGGCAGGCTCAATTGCAGGGTCAATACTTATGCTCGTTAAATACGCATTTGCTGCCAGCTCATACATTCCAAGCTTAAAGTATACTTCCCCCATTCGATAATAAGGAAAAGAATCTTTACTTACCTGAATAGCAGTGTTATAACAATCCAAAGCCTGAGAGAATTGCTGTTTTTCCTCGAACAACGTTCCCTCATAGCATTTGAACTCTATCACCTTAGAATTATTTGTAAACTTTTGTTTTAGAAAATCAATTGCTCTGTTAATGAACGATGTCTCTCCGGCTATTTTCACATAATGCTCTATAGCCTCATTGAAATTGGAGTGAATATGGTTGATTCCACGCTCTATAAGCTCTAATGATTCTTCTACTAACTGATTATTATCTTCCTTTATCGCCCATTCAGCCAGCATACTTCCACTATTAATCAAGTATTCACTATCCTTATCAAATCTGGCTGCATGTGCCTTAAGAAATTCAACTGCCTTTTCCTTATTTTCCTGACTGGCTAGGATTTCTGCCAACCCAAAATAGGAAAAACCTTCATCTGGAAATAAATCGATACATCTTTGATAACAGTCCCTAGACTTTTCGATTTCCTCATGTTCACGATAGAAATCTCCGAGACGTACCAAGAGCTGAGCAGAAACAGCGGTATTTATCCCTAATTGTAAAATTCCTTCTGCTTTTTCAGGCTTCTCCAGCTCGTATTCATATAGGTCTGCAGCTGCAAGGACAGCAAACGGAATATTGTCCTCTAAATTGATCGCCATTAAATAACCGCGCAAAGCCTTTCTTAGTTTCCCCAGCTTCTGATCAAGACGTGCTCGTTCATACCACGCATGACCATCCTTCGGTATTTCCCGAATCAGGTGATCATAAATCCCCCGTGCCTTTGCGTACTCCTGCTTTTCAATTAACACAGCTGCATGATTGAGAGTGACAAATCTTTCTTTCGGTGCAAGTTCCATACTAATAGAAGAGAAATATTCTGCCTTCTTAACATCATTTGAATAAAGATAGGATAGTCCAAGATAGCTCCATGTGTAGTATTGGTCCGGATCAAGCTGCAGGGAATTCCGAAAGCAGCCAATCGCTTCTTTCATTTCGTCAAAGTAAAGAGCAATTCTTCCATTTAGAAAATGATAAAGCGGAGAGAAGGTTGTCCGTGCCGTATGGTTAAGCTGCTCTCTAGCCTGCTCCATTCTTTGGAGACGCATATAGGCTTGGGCCACATGCATATTCATAAAGTCATTATTTGGATAAGACTGCAACAGTTTTTCAGCACATTGAAGAATGAAATCACTATATTCCTCAAAAGAAAAATGCTTTATCACATAAATGGGTGAATATGGGACATCAATAGTAGCCTTTAAGAATTCTAAAAAAGTCTCTTTGTACTTTTCTTCATCCTCCTCCAGCTTTTCGCCTAAATCATGCAATCTGCGGAAATAATCATCCTCTTCTTTTGATAAAAAGGAAATTTCATCTGCTCTTTCCTTTGGAACACATACGATGGACATATAACTCGTTGATGCATTTGCCTTTTCGAGATCATCTGCAGCTAAATACATCGTTTCCAATAGGTTAGGTTCTTGTATATGATAAAAATCAAACACACTGTCATATCCTGTCATCACTTGAACATGGGAAGAATGCTCGAAATCAACACTTAACAGTATCGGAATATTCTTTTTCAATAATTCTTGATAAAGGTCTTTTTTACCCACAAAATATCGGCATTCGTATCCGTTTTCTTCAAGATAATCAACGGTCGTCGACAGCTTCGAACCAGTAAAATCAAAAATATGAGTGGCAATTTCATCCTGGGTAATGTCTTTTCCAAAATAGGTCAGAATCATCTCTAGGCTTGCTGGAACACAATAATTGCTTTTTTGAATAATGGGTTTGATAGTAAGTTTAATTAATTCACCCTGTTCATTTTTTACTGTAAAAAGGGATTTCTCCCCCTTATCTTCGTTTCTTATGAGTTCAAATTCTCCTAATTGGTAGTAGGCGATATTGGTTAAATGGCGAAAGTATTTTTGATAGGCATGCTCAGCTATTCTTTCATTCAATTCCTCTATCAATTCAAGCATTTCTGCCATTTTGCCGAGATCACGGTAACGTCTTATTTTTTCTAATAGGAAGGAAGGTGTTTCAGGGTAGAGTTTTTCCCCTTGTTCGATAAGCGCTAAAGCCTCTTCAATCTGTCCATTTGATGCTTTTAAATCGGCCAGGAGCAAATAACAAATCCGTCCTTTTTCAAAATCGTTAAGGCCTTGTTGAAAGTACTTCTCCGCTTTCTCCCTATTCCCGGTTTGCATAAATACGTATCCAATCTTGTCATACAGAGGGCGGGAAGATTCCTTCACCTTTTCTAGAAGCTCTTCTGCTTTCTTAAATAGCTTCATTTCTAACAAACAACGAATCTTACAAAAATAAAGCCGTTCTAATTCTTCACAACCCTGAATATCCTCTTGATTTTCGGCAATTGCGGCGGAAATAAGCTCATCTGCTTCTAACAGCTTTCCATTATCAAGAAGCTCCTCACAATACCAAGAAATTGTTAAAACCGAAGGGAAACGGCGGTAAGCGTAACGAGCTATAAAAGAACTATATTGATACATCAAAAAATGGTCTGTCAACCGAATCAATACTTGAAATTCTTCGGCAGACTTTATTCTGTTAAGCTCTTGTTTTAATTCAGAGTAGCGCAGCGATTTTAACACAAGTATCTCTTGATTTATGATTTCTAAAGCTTGATAGTATTCTCTTTGGTCATATAAGGATTTTAGCTTTGTGATCATATCTATAGTCCCCCAGGCATCCTTTGTCCTTCTAACACTAGCATATATAAAAATGTCAGAAAATTCTAGTAGGAAAACTATCTTTTACTTTTGAGGGCAGTTAATATAGAATAACACTTAGATTTACATAAGGATGGATTAAATGAATAAATCGAATAAACGAATATCTAAAAAGAGAGAATTATCGACAATTCAATTAATTGTGATTTTTTACTTATCTGCATTAATCATTTCAACCCTACTTTTGTTAATACCATGGGCACATCGTGAAAATGCATCACTTAGTTTCATTGATGCCCTTTTTACTTCCGCAAGTGCCGTCAGCGTAACAGGTCTAAGTGTCATCTCGATAAAAGATATCTTTAATAACTTTGGAATATTTCTATTATGTATCATCCTCCAATTAGGTGGATTAGGTGTAATGTCTCTTAGCACCTTCCTATGGATTATGATTGGTAAAAAAGTAGGGTTAAAAGAACGCCAGCTGATCATGGTTGACCAAAATCAATCCAACTTATCAGGTTTGGTACAGCTGGCAAAAAGGATTTTTATCATCATCATTTCATTTGAAATTATCGGTGGGATTATTTTAGGATTACGCTTCTTGAAATACTTTGACAGCCCGTTATCTGCTTTTAAACATGGATTTTTCGGCTCCATTAGTGCCACGACAAATGCAGGATTTGATATTACAGGAGGTTCATTAATCCCTTTTAGGGATGATTACTTTGTTCAAACGATCATCATTTTATTGATGATTATCGGAGCCATTGGTTTCCCAGTTATTGTTGAGGTTTATGAATATTTTCTAAGTCTAAAAAGTAAGAAAAGATACCATTTCACCCTATTTACGAAATTAACCACTGCAACATTTGTCATCCTCACTATTGCAGGCGGCATTATGATTTATTTGCTTGATAGTTATCACTTTTTTGCCGATAAATCTTGGCATGAAACGTTTTTCTATTCCTTATTTAATTCTGCCACTACCAAAAGTGCAGGGTTGGCAACGATGGATTTGAATGATTTCACACCAAGTAATCAGCTCTTTATGTCGGTATTAATGTTTATCGGCGGTTCACCGAGCAGCGCCAGCGGTGGAATTCGAACGACAACGTTTGCAATTGTATTGCTAGCGATTTTCTTTTATGCACGAGGAAAAGGTTCCATTAAAGTATTTAGACGAGAACTGAATACTGAGGATGTGCTTAAATCCTTTATCGTGATCTCCACAGCTGCCATGCTCTGTTTAACCTCGATATTAATCCTGTCTATTACGGAAAAAGGAACTTTGATTCAAGTAATCTTTGAAGTTTCGTCGGCGTTTGGAACGAATGGATTGTCGATGGGTTTAACACCGATTTTAACGACATTTGGGAAAATCCTGATTATCTTATTAATGTTTATCGGACGATTGGGGATTGTAACCTGCCTACTAATCCTAAGAGGCAAGGATACTGGTCAGGAGAAAATTCATTATCCGAAAGAAAAAGTTACGATAGGTTAAAAAACAGGGGTAATCTCCCTGTTTTTTTGTGTTGATTTTCATGGAATCAGAGGCATCGCAGATATAATCCATTTAACGCAGATATACCTATTTATCGCAGATTAACCCTTCTGTAAGTAGCTCAAAAACAAAACAAACCCGCTAATTTAGCGGGTTTAGGACATGACTACTTCTTTTTTGCGTTCAGTTGTTGCTTTTTGGATGATATCTCTTGCTATCCAGACGCCGCATGCACTTGCTTGGGCTAGACCGCGGGTTATTCCAGCACCGTCGCCGCCGACATACAAACCGCTGATTTCTGATTCAAAACGGTCATTGAGCTTTGGTCGTGCAGAATAGAATTTCGCTTCCACTCCGTAGAATAATGTGTGTTCTGAAGCCAATCCTGGCGTAATTTGATTTAACGCCTCGGTCATCTCAATTAAACTCTTAAGGGTATTATATGGAAGAACTAGTCCAAGGTCCCCTGGAACCGCCTCTTTAAGGGTTGGCTCGATGAATCCTTCTTTTATTCTTCTATCCGTTGAACGACGTCCCTTTAATATATCTCCATACTTTTGCACGATTAAGCCGCCATTTGATAGGGAGTTCGCAAGTCGTGATACCTCGTGCGCATATTCGTTTGGCTTGTCAAAAGGCTCGGAGAATGTATGGGATACAAGCAATGCGAAGTTGGTATTTGGACTTCCAAGCTTTGGATCCTTATAAGCATGCCCATTGGCAAGCATGATACCTGAGTGATTTTCAACGACCACATGTCCGGAAGGATTACTGCAAAACGTCCGTACTCGTGTTCCAACGGATGTATTGAAGATAAATTTCCCTTCATACAAATTGTCATTGATCTCCTTCATAACGATGTCAGACGTCTCTACACGAACGCCGATATCTACTTGATTGCTTGTCATTTTCAGGCGGCGTGACTTAAGAATCTCAGTCAGCCATTTTGAACCATCACGACCTGGAGTGATAACAACCTTTTCTGCATAAATGTCCTTATCACCTTTCAGCTTGATTCCTTTTACAACATAACCATTAGGAGTTCTTTCAGTGATTAAATCCTGGACTTCTGTTTTATATGACATTTCAATTTTATCATTTAAGTATTCATAGATACTTTTCATAATTTTCAAGTTTTGCTCTGTTCCTAGGTGGCGAACTTGAGCACGTAACAATTTTAATCCAGCTGCAAAGGCGCGGCGTTCGATATCTTTAACTTTATCTGTAAGTGGATCGGTAATACTATCTGTTGCACCATGCTTTAAATTAATTTCATCTACATAATTAATCAAATCGACAACTTGAGAATCTGGAAGATAATCCGTCATCCAACCGCCAAATTCACTCGTGATATTAAACTTTCCATCCGAATATGCACCTGCACCGCCGAAGCCGCTAGTAATCGAGCAAGCTGGTAAACATCCTGCATACTCCTTCTTGCCCGCTGCTGGAGGACATTTCTCAATTTTATTTTCTAAAATTGGACAATTTCTCCGATAAATATCATGCCCTTTATCCACTAACAGCACCTTTGCGTTCGGCATTTTTAGTGTAAGTTCATAACAGGTAAAAATCCCCGCTGGGCCTGCACCCACTACTATTACATCATATCTATTTTCCATTGTCCAAAACCTCCAAGACGTATGTATTTACTTAACCCTTGGTAAATATATCAGAGATTTTTCTTTCAGTCAACAATAAAAACGAACTATTTGTAAAATCAAAACCCCATTGTTCGTGTTTTGCTCTTTTTTTGAAAATAACAAAAAAAGACTCAGGACTTATGCCTGAGTCTTTTGGGTTCAGCAGTAGCTAGCACCGATGATGATTAATAGAATAAACAACACTACGATTAATACGAAAGTGCCATAACCAAAACCACATCCACCTACCGCTGGTGCTGCATAACCAAATCCACAACAATCTTGACCAAAACCATGCCCATAATGCATACATATTCACTCCTTAAGGTTTTTATCTGTTAACACTCTTACTTTATGTAATAGGTACTTGACCTGTCTGTGCATTCGCCTATATTATGAGAATCAATGATGAAATTGTAGGTGATAAAATGAAAACTCTCTTGAAGAGCTTTGTTAACGGTATTTTGACCATTGTTCCCATTATTCTTGTAATCTTTGTTATTTACAAAACGTTTTTGTTCCTCGATGGACTGTTAGGTAACACCTTAAGGCCTTATTTAAAGGAAGATTATATTCCTGGGTTTGGCCTGCTAACAACCATTGTATTAATTACGCTGTTAGGCTGGTTATCTACAAAATTTGTAACAGGAAGCATTATTAAACTGATTGATAAATGGCTTGAAAAAATTCCTGTTGTCAAAACCATTTACTCAGTCATTAAAGATACGGTTCAATCCTTTTTGGGGGAGAAAAAGTCTTTTTCAAAAGTGGCGCTTATTGTCATTCCTGGAACGGAAATGAGAAGTATGGGGTTTATAACTTCGGAACAGTTGGAGGATTTTTACAGCCCGCTTAAGGACCATGTAGCTGTTTATGTTCCACAAACCTTTCAAGTTGCCGGATTTACTTTCTTAATTCCGAAGGAGCAAGTAGAGATTATCGATGTTAAACCCGAGGAAGCAATGAAATTTATTCTTTCAGGTGGAATGACTTCCACTTCTAAAGTAAAAGGAAAATAGGAAAAGCCGCGAATTCGCGGCTTCTTAATTTTCATCAAATAGCTTCTTATAAGCTCCGTATCCTTGCTCATCCAATTCCTCTTTGGGAATAAATCGTAAGGCTGCAGAATTAATGCAGTAGCGCAATCCATTTGGACCTGGTCCGTCATCGAAGACATGACCCAGATGGGAATCTGCGGCTTTGCTTCTAACTTCTGTTCGAACCATAAAATGGCTGTAATCCTCTTTTTCGATTACTTCTTCTTCAACAATCGGCTTGGTAAAACTCGGCCATCCGCACCCTGCATCAAATTTATCAAGCGAGCTAAATAGCGGCTTTCCAGAAACGAGGTCAACATAAATTCCTTCTCTTGTTTCATTCCAATATTCGTTTCGAAAAGGAGGCTCTGTTCCGTTATTTTGCGTAACTTCATACTGAATTGGTGATAATTCTTTCTTTAGTTCTTCCTTATTTTTCATTTTTCTCCCCCCAATGTGCCTGGATAAAACTGGCTCTCCCTGAACCTACATGGTATCCTTCGTAATGAGCTTGATTTTTCTTGTAGTAATGCTGATGATACTCTTCCGCTGGATAGAAGATTTTTGCTGGTAAAATCGGCGTTACGACTGGTTTTGTGAAAATTCCGCTATCCTGTAGGTTCTCCTTTGATTGTTCAGCAAGCTCTTTTTGTTTTTCATTATGGTAAAAAATCGCTGTTTGATAAGACTGACCCCTGTCGTAAAATTGACCCCCAGGATCGGTCGGGTCGATTTGCTGCCAATATAATTCAAGAAGTTTTTCATATGGAAAAATTTCTGGATTAAAGGTAATTTGAACTGCTTCATAATGCCCTGTAGACTCAGAACAAACCTGCTGGTATGTAGGATTTTCAACATGACCGCCGGTATATCCAGAAAGGACACTTATAATTCCTGGCTGCTCATCGAATGGCTTCACCATACACCAAAAACAGCCTCCAGCAAATGTAGCTAGTTGTTTACTTTCCTCCATGATACCCACCCCTTTTGAATTTATATGCTTTGATAATGAGTATACCGAAACTCTTCATAGAAATACAATTTGCTGATTAAAACAAAATGAAAATTTCCTTATTTAAAAAAATCCTAACAGACGCACAAAAGCCGAACCAGTCTTCAGGTTCGGCTGAATTCCCTTATTTAATTTTCTTTTTTTGCCGCGTTTGTTTCGTGATGTTCTTCCACTTTTTCTGCTCTTCTGTTTGCGCGCGTTTGTCGGCTTTTCTTTCGATATAGGCGAGTTCTTTTTGCAGCTTGTTGTAGCTGGTTAAGCGTCCGGAATCCAATGTACCTTCTTCAATGGCCTCCAATACCGCACAGCCCGGCTCATCCTTATGTTTACAATCCCGGAATCTGCACATTTCTCCTAACTCATCGATATCAGAAAACGTTTCGGTTAAACCATCTGAACTTTCCCAAAGCTGTATTTCTCGCATTCCTGGAGTGTCGATCAGGACACTGCCATTTGGAAGTTGAATCATTTCGCGGTGTGTGGTGGTGTGGCGACCTTTGTCATCCCCTTCACGAATCTCCTTGACAGCCTGCTTTTCAGCCCCCAACAATAAATTCGTTAAGGTTGACTTTCCTACACCCGAGGAACCTAACAATGCAATGGTTTTTCCAGGCTGTAGGAAAGGCTCAAGCTCTTCAATTCCCCTCTTCATTTCAGCACTAATCGCTATCACCGGTACTCCTCCAAAAGCGATCGCTTCAACTTCTGCAAGCTTCTCTTCAATATTTTCACAAAGATCTGCTTTACTTAAAACAATAACAGGATTGGCACCACTTTCCCATGTGAGCAACAGATAGCGTTCTATTCTTCTTAAATTAAGATCATCATTTAAGGAGTTCACAAGAAAAACGGTATCCACATTTGCAGCAACAATTTGCTCTTCAGCTGTTCTCCCTGCCGACTTACGAGAAAACTTGCTGAACCGCGGCATTACCGAATAAATCGTACCTTTACCTTCCTCCACCCGGGGCTTCAGTATGACCCAATCCCCGACCGCAGGATAGTCCTCGCGATTTAACGCTTCAAAGTTGAATTTTCCAGAAACCTCGCAAAGTAAATCTCCATGCTCCGTCCAGACACGATACATATGTTTATGTTCTAGGGCCACTCGACCGATAATCATCTCTTCACTTTGTTTTTGCGCTAAATAATCGTTATTTATTTTTTCAGTTAATCCAATATTAATTAAATTCATCCATATTCCTCCAAAAATTTGCATAATAAAAAACCATAGGCAACACAGCCCATGGTTTTATTCACAAAAGGAATAATGGGTATAGATTCCCCTAACTGGTGAATCCGCGGGCTGTGCAAGAGTTATTGAAATGAACGGCAATTAACGTATTTTCATTTAACATTACACTTCACCCGCCTTCCGACTTATTTGTAATAATTATATGTTATCTTTATCCATTTGTAAACAAAAAATCCAAATATAGACACCCACCTAAACATGCTTGAATAAATTAATTTGTAAAGAACGAAAGAAAGGAGCGAAGGGTATGTCTGGAAATAGAAATCATTCTGATTATCTTCAACGAGCTGCGATGTATGATTTATTGGCTCACAATTATAAATACTCTAATCCAAACCTACACATGCAATACTATTTGAAACATCTAAAATATATGAATAAAGCAATGATGGAACGTAATATCCAACAATCTCAAACGGAAGGAAGGGTCCGGTTCCTTCACACTTCACCTGATGCCCCCGAGGTTGACATTTATTTAAATGGTCAAATGAAAGTGAAACGCCTTCCTTTTAGAGTGGCTAGCAATTATCTGCCATTAAAACCTGGAAAGTATCATATTGATATCTACCCAACGGGAAATTCAGTAGATAGTATGCTCAATAAAAGGATTACCGTTGAACCTGATAAATCATATACGCTGGCAATAATCGACCCGGTTAAAAAAATGCGTCTGCTTCCGTACCTTAATCAACCAGAAGTTCCAATGAATGAATCAAAAATCCGTTTTCTGCACTTATCACCGGATACAGGAGCTATAGATATTGCTGTTAAAGACAGAGATGTAGTCTTTCCGAATATCTCATACAAACAGACAACAGACTATCTAGGTATTATGCCGATGACAGTGGATTTAGAGATTAGAGAGGCTGGAACGAAAAACATCGTCCTGCCAATGCCAAAAGCACAGTTTCGTCCAAATGAAACCTATACGATTGTATTGATTGGTCTTTCAAAGGAAGATCCTGCATTACAAGCGATGATTTTGAAGGATTAAAAAAATAAGGTGACTCACTTTTGTGAGCCACCTTATTCAACAGGTACAACTATGGTAAAAGCAATATCATCTTTTACTAAATCAAACTTATTTGCCTTTATTTTCACATCACTCTTTAACTTTAATTGCTGCAAGTGTACATGAATCATTTTATCATTTGGCAGAATGTCTACACCTTTTGGGAGCTTATAATTGTCTTTGATAAATTTCAGCACATAGGATACAGGCAATGGCAGGCTTCCAACCGAAATCGACTTCTGCTTAAGGACTAAATCGCCATTATCTAATGCCTCAGGAACGAAGGTAAGCTTTAAATCTACTTCTTGACTAAAGAATTTTAATGTCCCGTATAATTCCACTTCATCCTGGAGCTGAACACTGTAATCTATCGGTGAATCAGCCGCTTCCTTTTTAATATACTGGTTGATTAACACATTTAAATCAGCCTTATTCGACTTGACTTGAAAAGAAACACTCTTGTCATCTGGGATACTTTGAATTTTTCCTTTCTCATCGGCAGGAACCATGATTAAAGATAAAAGAATGATAACAATGAAAAGATTTAACCCTAATATAAGAAAGAATCCCGTTTTCCATTTATTTTTCATAGAAAGCCTAATTCTCCTCTTTACTGACCATATACGCTTTCTTAACGAGATCAGGTAATGTCCGTTCTTCTAGTGTTTCATTTAACCGTTGTGCAATCAATTCATACCCTTTATTATTCGGATGAAAGTTATCACTATGCAATAGACTTTCTGTTGGGTTTTTAAATAAATCTTCGATTCCTACAAAATAAGCATTCTGATAATTTGCAACGACACTTTGACTGGCGACGTTCCAATCGGAAACAATCTGGTCGAGCTCTTTAATATCAGAAAACCATTGAGAAAATGGATTGTATACCCCAACCAAAACAATATAGGCATGGGGATTTACTCGTATAATCGTATTCATGATTTGGTATAAATGATTAATATATACTTCTTTTTCCTTATCAAAGATGGATAGCTGTAGATTTGAGATATTATCCTTTACTACCTTCATAATATCATTGCCGCCAATGGTCAATATCACTAAATCAGCAGAAGAAAGTTGGTCGTTTATCTCATCTGTTTGCAGCCTTTTTAATAATTGTGGGGTACGATTACCTTTTACACCGTAGTTATAGAAATCAACTTCCTTAATCCCCTTTTCTTCCTCGAGCAAAGTTCTTAAGTAAGGCAGGTATCCTCCAGTTTTGGTACTATCGCCAACACCTTCTGTTAAGGAATCACCAGCGGAAATAATGCTTATCTCCTTTGGGACAAAATCGGCAGGAACCTCTTCATAAACAACAGCTGAAGCCATCCGTTCTTCATGCAAATCCCAGCGATCGGATGGACTGCAAGAACTTAAGAAAAAAGTCGAAAGAATGAGAAGGATGAAAACTTCTTTCATTTTCTTCACCACCCTCTTACTAATGATATTATAACATGACGTAAATAATTCAAAACATGCTCGTACTATATCCTAGTCTTTATCAAAAAAATAGACCCTAGAGAAAGGTCTATTGCAACGCTTTTATATCATTAATCATTTCATCATATGGCACTTCTTTATACCCATCGTAAATTTTCTTAACCTTTTCATCTGGCCCCACTAAGAAAAAGTACGTCTGATGAATAACCTGGTCACCTTCTTGTGGTTTCTTTACTAAAGTTTTGAATGTTTCCTTTGCATAGGTCTCAATAAATTCTTGTGAGTAGCCCGTTAAGAAAGTCCAATTATCATCCTTCAACCCGAAGTTTTTTGCATACTCTGTTAGTTTTTCGGGTGTATCAACCGTAGGGTCGACACTAAATGATACAAACTCAACATTTTCTAACTTTTCGTCTTCAACCATTTTTTGCAGCTTGGTCATATTAGCCGTCATTGGCGGACATACATCTGCACAATTGGTGAAAATAAAGTCAGCCACCCAAATCTTGCCATCCAAAATCTTCTTTTCAAAAGGTTTATTCTCTTGTGTTACAGCCGTAAAATCATTTACTGGGTAATCCAGCGGATTCTGTATCCCGTTTTGTCCACAAGCAGATAGCAGCAATGCACAAATGATTATTAATAGAAACGATAACCGATACTTCATATAGATCCCCCGCAGCCTTTTTATATTCGTGATAAGTTTAACAAAGATTCACGAAAGAGAAAAGGAAAGCGATTCTTAATCTATAACCCCTGTTTTTACAATTGTATTATTCACCTTTACCTCGAATGTTGAGTTCTTATGCAACTCCCTCCATTCCTTTTCAGTAAGAGGTTTTGTGCGAATTTTCGCCATGTATTTATTCCCGATTCCAATTGGGTCTACCTGTTTCTTTCGGAAATATTCCAGCAGCTGTTTGATTTGCTTTTCCATTTCTTTATTTATTATTTTTTCAATAAACTTAATGTTTTTTGTAGTGGACAAATCTAAAGGCTCTGTTGTTTCGAGTAAACGTGAATCTAAATTAACTTCCACACGAAAATGGAGTTTTTTCTTATCAATCAATTTAATTTTCGCATTGCTGCGAATACTATCTATGCTGATAAATAATTTATCGTAGACCTCCTTGCTTTCTCCTAGGTCCCTCTTCTTAATAATTTTTTTAAACTGTGAACGGTTGAAACCCATCTCATGTGTCCCTGATCTGTATCGATCCGAAAGAACCTTTGCATAAAATAGTTTATCACTTGCCAATTCGCCAACAATCTTATCATCCTTAAAAAGTGCGATCCCAGAGATGATTACTCCATCGTCTTTAATTTTTAAAATCGGTAGAACAGGGTCTCTCCCATGATCCATGAAATTATGATTGAATTCATGCAGTGTAGGCGAGGTTAGCTGCTCACTCTCAACATTTTGTTTGATTAAATTGTATAGGTAGGTTCCTAAGTTCACCTTAAGTTTATTCTCTTCTAAAGTCATAATCGAAATCGCATCATCTTCTGCTATGGTTAAATAAACCATATTTCCCACGGTAGGATCCCGGTTTAGAGCATCAACAAGCTGCGAGATTCCTTTCTTAGCAAGCTCTTTACTGTAAATCACACAGCGAAGCTGTCCAAGAACAAGCTTTTGATCAATCTCCAGATTCTGCTTTTGTCTTAATGCCTTACTTGTATTAGCTTTTACTGTAATGACCTTTGTTAGGTTTTCTGCCAAAGGATCAAACTTGTGAACTACTACTGTTCCTTTAATTTGGTTTTCTTTTTCTAAATCATAGCCCTGTGCTGTTATTAGACCTAATTTTTCCAATTGTTTCGTTTCTACACAACTAGACATAATCACAGCAAATGCAATATACAATACAATAATTCTCCATTTATGACGTCTTTGCATGGCTATTTCTCCTCTTTAACCACCATTTTTTCATGAGGACAATCATAGAAAGAACAACAGGATAGCATATAGCAGCGTAGAAACCTGTTTTTGCAATGATATCTGTTACCATATTCATTTGATACCTTGCTTGGATAAAAAAAGTAGCACCAAAAGCAAGAATTGCAAATAACCATATTCCTGTTTTTTGTTTTCGTTTTAAAATCCTCGAAAACCCTTTTGATGCTGCCCACAAATACAAACACATATTGGGTAAAATGATTAACATCCAAAAGGATACGGCAATAAACTCAAATCTCTCTAGATTTGGAAGACGGACAATTTTAAACATAGATAGAACAGGCCAGATTACTGCCTTAAGACTATCACCGGCAAAAAACACAATTGAGACCAATGTGATAAAACTAAACATCAATGTTGTAAACAAATTGGCTATTTGAACACACCTCATGCTTTTTCTTTTTTCCTTTATATAGGGATAAAAAAACATGACTAATTCAAATCCCATCATCGAAAGGGTTGTACTCTGCGCCCCTTTCAGAATTGATTTTACATCACCATTCATGATCGGAAACAAATGATTGAAGTCTGCATACCGAAGTGGAACAAAAGCAACAAACAAAATCCACATGGTTCCCAACACAGAGAGAAAGGCAATTCCGACAATCACTCGAATTCCTCCGTAAACACCATATATGGCTAATAAGATAAGAACAAGTGCGAGCTGCCATGTTACTAAATTTGGAAAAATCCAAACTTGAACAATTTCGACATAATTCATAAAAATAACAAAAAAACTACTTAATAAATAGAGAATGTATACAAAACTAAGGCTATTCCCGAGCCATTTACCAAACACATCGAGATGGATCCCATATAAATCAGCACTGTCATATTGCCTGAGCATTATGATCATAAACCAAAGGACGATAGAGGTGCCTGCCCCTGCTACTAACACAGAAATCCATGCATCATGCTGGGCTGCCAAATAAACGACCCTCGGAAGTCCTACAATACCGACACCAGTTTGAACGCCATGAATTAGAAAAAATAGAAGAAACGTGTTAAAAAGTAATCCTTCCTTCGGATGTAAATTCACTTTCATCATGACCGCTCCTATTCATCTACATCCTTTTTCTGTTTCGCTTTTTTTGCTGAATATCTTTCTTTATCTTCAGGCTGGTTTGTTACAGGACGGTAGGAAAGAAATTGACTCGGAAATCGAAATATACTATATCCCAAATCCCTCAAGTTCAATGGATAGACTGGTGCAAGGTAGGGCCTGCCTAATGTATCCAATTTCAAAAGGTGAATAATGAAAAAGCAAAATGCGACCATAATCCCAATCCCTCCCCAAAAGCCAGCCAATAAAATGATGGGAAAGCGAATAATCCTGATGGCTGTACCCATCAAATAACTAGGAGTCGTAAATGAGCCAAGGGCACTTAATGCAATAATAATGATCAAAATATTACTTGTAAATCCTGCCTCTACTGCCGCTTGTCCGATAACGATACCGCCTACGATACCCATCGTCTGTCCAACCTTTGTTGGCAGCCTGGCTCCAGCCTCTCGTAATAATTCAATAACAAATTCAAGTAGAAAGGCTTCAAAGACTGGTGGAAAAGGCACATTCGACCTTGATTGACCTAATGACACAAGTAATGGCGATGGAATGACTTCATAGTGATACGTCAAAACCGCTACATAGGCAGGGGTTAAAAGTACAGATAAAAAGGTGGCCGTCAAGCGCAGAATCCGTAGGAAAAACCCCATATTCCAGCGCATATAGACATCTTCCGTTGACTCAAAAAAGGTAAAAAAGGGTGTTGGACCATAAATGGCATCAGGACTTCGGTCCATTAAGACGGCAACTCTTCCAGACATTAACGCAAGCGTAATCCGATCTGGAAGCTCGGTTGTCATCAATTGCGGAAAAATAGACCAGCTGTTTCCTTCAATCAACTGACCCAGCACTGTGGTCCCTTGCACATGATCAATCTCTAGTTGACTCACTCTTTGCCTAAATGTGTTAATATTTTCTTCTTCTGCGATGCCCTTTATATAAACGAGTTTCGCACTCGTTTTTGACCTGGTTCCAATTTTCAAATCTTCCATACATAAATCGGGATCTTTTATATTGTTCCTTATTATGTTGACATTCCCAAAGAGCGATTCGGTAAAAGCAATTTTCGGACCAAATACAAGTGATTCCGTTTCTGCATGTGATAAACTTCTTTCAACCGTATTACTTAAATTGGCTAACAAACCGAATGGTTCGCCTTCCGAATAAATATACGTTTTCCCTTCGATTAAGGCCTTAACAATTTCATTTAATTGATTAGCCCCTGATAAATCAGTTATCGGAAGAATTTGTGCGAGCTCCTCAACACTCCAGCCTACTTCTGTATTCTCTTGAATTGGCTTTAGAATGTAATCATCCACACCCGTTTTATCGATCAAGCTGCTTACAAAACAAATGACTATTTTTTTATCTTTTCTTTTTAACGTTCGAAATAATAAATCTGAACACGCAACGAGCTCTTTTTTTATTTGTTCCTTTAATTCATCAATCACAAGGCTATGTGCCTTTTCTCCTTCTGGCGTTTTTTTTCCGGACATCCATTTAAACATTGGCAGCACCTTTGAAAAATCAATTTTTTATAGCTTTACCAAATATTCTAATTTTACCCAAAAACAACTCTGCAAAGTTAACGCAATAGACACTATGCAATAAGGTTTATGGAAATATGAAGTTATGGTATCATGAATGAGTATTCATTCATTGAGACAAAATATTATGATAAATAAAAACTGAGGTGATAATTGATGAGAAAAATTGGTCCAATTATGATTATTGAAGGAGCAAATCATAGTAAAGTTCCATTTTCAAGAAGCTTGTATATTAATAGTAAAGATAAGGTGCTTATTGATACCGGTGCAGACCCAGCAGAGCTGCTAGCATTAAATGAAGAATATGGAGTGGAATTGGTTGTGAACACCCATTACCATCCTGATCATACATTGCATAACCATTTGTTTCGAGATATAGAAAAATGGATAAATCCATTGGAGTTTGAAACCATTCAGTCAATCGAAGGAATTGCAAGAGGGAACGGAATCTACCAGGAGTGGGGTCCTGGAGGTGTAGAAGCATTGCGAAAACAAATGCCAAAGGAATGGGTTCAAAACCTCGGTGAAATTTCCGGAACGTATCAATACGATGAAGAATACAACTTTAGTGGTGTAAAGGTAAACTTTCTACATACACCTGGGCATACAAAAGGATATACTTCTCCCTATTTCACAGAACTTGCCGTTGTCTATGTCGGTGATTTCGATATGACTTCCTTTGGACCGTGGTACTTTGGCGCCGATGGGGATATTGACGAATTTATTGCATCGAGTAAAGTACTATTAGAGTTGGATGCAGAAACCTACATCACCGGTCATCAAAAAGGAGTTTTTACAAGACAAGAATTTATAGAAGCTATGGGCATTTTTATTGGGATTATTGAACAACGTGACGAAATAATTGAAAGGTATGTACATCAGGGAATGAATTTCGAAGAGTTAACAAATATCGGTATCTTTTATCCGAAAAAAATGCTTGATGTGTTGATTCTGAAGACGTGGGAACGGAGCGGGATTCGCAAGCATTTGAAGCGACTTGGGTTTTCAGTTCATGGATCTGAAATACAGCTGGTCAACAAATAAGGATGGTGCATAACTGCACCATCCTCGCTTTATTCGAAGTAATACATGATAGCAATCGTACCCGGTCCTGTATGGGTACTGATTGTTGGACCTGTGTAATCAACAGAAATATCGTCGTAGCCTGTTAATTCTATGATAGAGTCTTTTAATTTTACAGCCAACTCAAGTGCCTCTGCATGAACAATGCCCACACGTTTGACAGTCTTTCCTTTTACATCCTCTGCAAATTGCTTGGCGAGCCATTTAACTACTTGTGAATGACTTCGGACTTTTGCTACCGGATTGTATTCGGCACCTTCTAATGAAGCGATTGGCTTAATATTAAGTAAGGAACCAATGAATGCCTTCCCTTTCCCAATCCGTCCGCCTTTCACCATATTCTCTAATGTATCGATCATAATATATAACTTCGAGTTTTGACGGACAGAATCGAGACGGCCGAGTATTTCCTCTAGACTTTTACCCTGCTTTGCCATTTCAGCAGCTTCTCGAACCTGAAACTGAAGGGCAATCGAAATGAACTCAGAGTCAACCACTGTTACCTTGGTCTTCGTCATTTGCGCAGCACTTTCAGCAGAACGAACCGTCCCGCTCATTTTACCTGTCATATGTATAGAAATTACTTCATAGCCGTCTTCCCCAAGTCGGTCATACACTTCAAGGAAGGTTCCAGCAGAAGGCTGCGAGCTTTTTGGTAAATCCTTTAAGCCTTTCATTGTTTCCATAAATTCAGCAGGTTGAATCTCTACACGGTCCAGATAGGTTTCTCCATTTATCGTTACGGATAAAGGCACAACCACAACACCTAGTTGGTCAGCCTGTTCTATTGTCATATCCATCGTTGAATCCGTGACAATCTTAATCTTGCTCATTTACTCACATCCCTAGAATTACTCCATTGTATTATACATGTTCCCTATTCTATATGATATAAATACCCCTATTTTCATGAAAAAAATGTGAAAAATAAAAGAACACCGGATATCCGATGTTCGAAAGGTATTAAGCGTTATTCTTTAATTCTTCTACTTTAAACAGTGCTTCATAATCAGGCCATTTCATTACCTTTTTCAAATACTCTTTAAACGAATAGCATTTTTTCGGTTTCTTTTCCTGATAAAGCGACGTAATAAAATTTTGTAAACGGACTTGGATCATAAATTTATAAGTGCTACCTTCCTCCAATACAGGAATATCCATGACTTTAACCTTCTGTCCAACAACATTTTTGAACTCTAGGCTTTTGAATAACAAAATATCAATCCTCTTTTTCACCCGTTTGTATATATTATACACCTAAGAGCACTCGAAATGTGTCTAAATCTGCTTGGATTAAAAAATATTTAGAAACATTTATTAAAGAAAACTTTATGGGGAATAGAAAAAACAAAAATGATTACCCCCATTCCTTTTATTAAATGAGGGCATTTTTTTTAGCATATTCTCGGAAACATCGTTCCTGTTAATCTATTCAACAATCTCTTTGATCCAAGTGGTGTTTCTAATAGTAATTGTCCTTTCTGTTTTCCTATAATAGAACCAATAACTACTGCATCGTCCCCTTCTAAGAAATCTCGTAAAATATCTAACACTTTATCTTTTTCCTTAGCGGATACAATGATTATCACTTTTCCTTCATTTGCAAGGTATAGTGGGTCAAAGCCTAATATATCACATGCCCCGTGTACTTCTTCTCTAACAGGTAAATCAACTTCATTGATTTTCATCGTTAAATGAAAATCCTCTGCGATTTCTACAAGAGTTGTTGCTAATCCGCCTCTTTTAGGATCACGCATGATTCGGACTCCGCTTGTCTGTTGGAGAACTTCAGCTAACATTCTATTAAGTGAAGCACAATCACTATTAATCGGTATAGTTATTCCTAATTCGCCCCTGGCAGCTAGGACGGCAATACCGTGATCACCGATTGTACCAGATACAATTATTGCATCCCCTTCTTCAAATTCAAGACTGCAGCCAATACCTGGTTCATAAATACCTATACCGGTTGTGTTGATATAAACACCATCTGCACTTCCACGTTCGACTACTTTTGTATCTCCTGCTACAATCGCCACACCTGTTTTTCTCGCTTCATTTGCCATATCGGTGACAATTTTCTTTAAGTCCGAAATAGGAAAGCCTTCTTCGATCACAAACCCGCAGGTAAGAAATGATGGCTTTGCTCCACTAACTGCAAGATCATTAACTGTACCGGCGACAGCTAACTTGCCAATCGACCCGCCTGGAAAAAAGATTGGCTTAATAACAAACGAGTCGGTAGAAACTGCTATTTGCTGAGAGGTTAATGTTATTTCGGCTGCATCAAACATCGCTGCTTTTCCGTCACCAAATGCCTCTACAAATAAATCACGAATTAACCTGTGGCTTAGTTCACCACCATCCCCATGTGCTAAACTGATATATTTCTCCATCAGAAACTCTCCCTCATGTATTGATAATACGCTGCACAGCTTCCTTCTGCAGAAACCATACATGGTCCGATTGGATTCATTGGATGACAGGCTTTTCCGAATAGTGAACATTCAGTTGGTGAGATGAGTCCACGGATAACCTCTCCGCAACGGCATTTTGTTTTTCGAGGTTCACCTACATTCACTGTGAATCTTTTCTTCGCATTGTATTGGTCATACTCTGGTTTTAAATCTAGGCCGCTGTTCCGAATGACGCCGATACCCCGCCATGCTTCATCACATTCTGTTAAGTATTTTTCAAACCATTGGTGGATTACTTGATTACCAGTTTTCGTAACTATAGCCGGATGGTTGTTTATGATTGCAACCTGATTCTTTAACGCCAAATCAATTGCTTTATAAATGCCCGAGAGTAATTCTGCTGTCTCAAATCCGGTTATGACACCGGAAATATTGTATTTATCCACTAAGTATTGATAGGAATTTTCCCCTAAAACGATGGATACATGTCCAGGTAATAAGAAACCGTCCAAATTCACTTCACCAGCATCTAGTAAGTAGCGCAATACAGGTTCCACTAGCTTCGTTGTCATCCAAATTGAAAAATTCGTTATCTCCCTTTTTTCAGCCTCTCCCACCATTAGAGTTAGGATAGGAATGGTAGTTTCAAAGCCTACTCCAAGAAAAATAACCTCTTTGTCAGGGTTTTCTTCCGCAATCCTTACTGCATCGACTGGAGAGTAAAGAACACGTATATCTTTGCCAGCAATCTTTGAGTCTAGTAGTGTTTTGGTTGAACCAGGTACGCGCATCATATCACCAAACGTACAGATAATTCGGTTATCCCCTTCTGCAAGAGCAATCATCGCGTCAATCGAACGTTGATCAGTAACACACACCGGGCAGCCGGGTCCTGAAATAAGATTCACATCATCCTTCAAGCATTGCTTCACGCCTGTTCGCGCTAATGCCATCGTATGGGAGCCGCACACCTCCATGAAGGCAGGCTTACGGCCATATTTCTGCTGAAATTCCTTTGCTTTTTCAATCACTGCTACTACAAGTGGTTTACAGATTTCTGGGTTATTTGACTGTTTCAGAATTCCGAGCATGAATGAGCTTCCTCCATTCCTCGACACTATCTCTTGCATAATCCACATCGACAATACTCATCGCTTGACCGGCATGGACGATCACATAATCCCCAAGCTCAACCTCGGGGATAAAGATTGTCCCCACTGTAGTCTGTGATCCCATTACATCGACTATTGCACTATATTCCATCTTTTCGATTACTTTAGCTGGTACTCCAACACACATTCGTTAGCACTCCTTTTTGCAGCGGCAACGACTAATTGCCCGTAGGATAATCCTCCATCATTACAAGGAACCATTTCCGAAAAATAAACGTTAAACTCTCTTTCTCTTAGTTCTGTATTTAGTCTTTTCCGCAAATAACGGTTATGAATACTGCCTCCTGATAAAACAACATTGTGATTTGCAGCAGGCATTCTACTTAACAATTTTTCCATTGCAGCAACAATCGCTTGGACTACAGTTTCATGGAATTTCCCACTTATTAGAGTTACATTAACCCCCGCTAATACATCCAAGGCTATTACTTCGATCATTCTCGAAAAATCAATGGTGAGAATTTCTTTTTCAAGCAAATCGTAAGGATAAGGTTCATAAACAACCCATTCATCAGCCAGTTCAGCTAATTTAATCGCTGCTTCCCCATCATAGCTTGATACCTTCGTAACTCCGCACAGTGCACTCACTGCATCAAATAGTCTTCCGCATGTACCTGCTTGGACGGTATTAATATTTTTTTTAATCATGATATTTAAAATATCAATCTCAGAAACTTTCTCTGAAAAAATAATCTTTGCAAGCTGTTCTCCTTTTTCACCAAGAAGCGAGATCAGCATTGCCACTGCATTCCTCCATGTTTCACGAATACACTTTTCACTTCCTGGCAGCGGCGTATAGTGTAAATGAGCAATGCGTTCAAATGCAGCAGTGTCACCATAGAAAATTTCAAACCCCCAGATGTTCTCATCAAGACCATAACCAGTGCCATCTAAAATGATCCCAAATGCTTTTCCTTCTATATGATGCTCTTCCAGAACGGCTGCCATATGTGCATGGTGATGCTGGACCTCAATAACCTCTTCAAACACATATTCTTTTACTAATCTCTGAACTTGGTAGTCAGGGTGGGCGTCGATGACAGCCACAGACTTCGGGGTGTCTATCCATTTTAAAAGATGTTCCAATTCCTGTTGATAGTGTTGAATGGTCTCTACATTTTCTAAATCACCTATATGTGGACCAACAAATATCTGCTCATTCCGTCCGATGGTAAATGTCGTTTTTTGCTGACCTCCAAGCGCCACAATTCCCGATACATCGACAGTTGTCGAAAAAGGGTCAGGAACGTATCCCCGTGATCGCCGTAAGAAATCAACCTTTCCGTCATTGATTTGGACAACGGAGTCATCTACTGGGTGGAAAATCTCACGATTATGGATCAGATAGTATTCAGCAATTCCCGCTAAATATTGAAACGCTTCTTCGTTCTTATAAAGAATAGGCATTCCCGAAGGATTCGCACTTGTCATCACAAGGCAATCTAGCTCAGGATCTACAAACAATAAATGGTGCAATGGTGAGTACGGAAGCATGACACCAATTGTCCCCGTCGCAGGTGCTACACCTTCTGCTAGTTGGTACTGATTATTTTTCTTTACTACTAAAATTGGTGATTCGGGACTGGTCAGTACTTCCTTTTCATCTTTACTAATCACCGCAAATCCCCTTGCTGCCGATAGTGATGAAGCCATAACAGCTAGCGGTCGATTAGGTCTTTTCTTTCGACTTCTTAGTGCCATTACTGCTTCTTGATTCCTTGCATCGCAAGCAAGGTGATAACCGCCAATGCCTTTGATGGCAACAATATTCCCTGCTTTTAATAGAGAGATCGTTTCCATAATGTGATTATCTGAATCTTTTTCCATTCCATCTTTATCAAGCAGCCACACCTTTGGTCCGCATTTCGGACAGGCAATCGGCTGTGCATGATGGCGGCGGTTTGTCGGGTCCTCATATTCTCTCTTGCAATCCTCACACATCGGAAAGGATTTCATTGAAGTATAGGGGCGATCATAGGGTAATTCTTCAATAATCGTGTAGCGCGGTCCACACTGGGTACAGTTGATAAACGGATATTGATAACGGAAATCTTCTGGGTCACTCATCTCGTTTATACAATCCTCACAAACGGCGGAATCAATCGGAATAACGAGCATCGAGGTTCCGCTACGCTCACTTGGAATAATAGTAAAGTCGTTGAAACCCTGTACTTCTGTCTCTACTACATCAATTTCATTAATTTTTGATAGTCTTGGAGCTTTATTTTTCAAGTCAGATTGAAAGTGTTGTATTGCTACTGACTCACCTTCAAGATGAATTTTGACGCCGTCCATATTATTTTGTACAGTTCCATTCAATAGGTAGGTATCGGCAAGTTGAAAGACAAACGGTCGGAATCCAACCCCTTGTACCCTGCCTCTCACGGCAACTTTTACGGCCGTACGCATCGCTCATATGCTCCTTCAATCCATGAGAACCATTCATGCAGCCCTTCCTTTGTTCGTGCAGACAGAGGAAGTAAAGAAGATTTTGGATTGATTTCTGATAGATCTCTCCGCGCTTCTTCCACACTGAAATCTAAGTAAGGTAGTAAATCGATTTTATTTAATAGCACTAGTTCGGTACGCATAAACATCTGTGGATATTTAGGGATTTTATCATTACCCTCTGGCACGCTTAGAACAGCGACTTTATGCTGTTGTCCAAGGTCGTAGCCGGAAGGGCAGACAAGATTACCGACATTTTCAATGAAAAGAATATCTACTTCATCGAGATCAAATTCACTTAGTGCAGCGGCTACCATTCTCGCATCAAGATGACAGCCTCCGTGGGTATTGATTTGAACGGCTTTGGCACCCATTGCCCGAATCCGATCAGCATCCCTCTCCGTTGCTAGGTCACCCTCAATGACCGCAATCTTATACTTTCCAGACAGCTCGCGGACGGTTTCCTCAAGCAGTGTCGTTTTACCCGCACCAGGAGAACTCATTAAATTAATTACCAAGGTTTTTGTATTTGTGAACAGCTCCCGATTGAATTCTGCTGCCTTATTGTTGTTCGTTAATATATCTGTTCTTAGTGCTACCTTCATTTACCATTACTCCCTTCGTATGATAAAACTTGGAATGTTTCCCCTGCCATTACTTTTCCCGAAGGAATATGACAGCTAGGACAGAGTGCTATTTTCATATCTGGACGATATTCACTTCCGCATAAGACACAGGAAGCCTTGGCTTCTTCAATATGAATGACCAATTCTGCACCTGCAGTAAAAAGATGAAGATTTTGATCACGGTAGATATCAAAGGCCATTCTGAGAGAATCTGGCATGGCATTCGAAATTTCGCCAACAATTAATTCAATTTTTTCGATTTTTTCAAACCCTCTTGAGGCTGCGTCTTCGTGAACAAGCTGAAGGATATCTCCCATTAGCGCCATTTCATGCATGAAAATCACCTTTCGCGAAACCGATTTGATAGATTTGGTCCCTCTTCCTAAATGGTAGTGATGTTAATCGTAATTCTCCTGTACTTGTCTTAAAATTAAATTCTTTTTGACAATTCAAACATTTTCCACTTGAATATAGTGTCGAAAGAGTAATAATTTGTGAACATACAGGACAAATTCCATTCCATGCCTGCATGTTCACACCTTGGCGCACTAGAATAACCGCTTTTCCTTGAAAATATTTCATTTCAAGGTCACTGTTCCAATCACTTTCTTGCATTAAAGGAATCCAAGTTATACCGAGCGCTCTATCCGCCGCACCTTCAAGTTTTTCTAAATCACCTTGAATGAAAGGTTCATAGACAGACTTTACAGTTTGGAATACTCCATCGCCCATTTCTTTAAAAAAATCAAGCCGTTTCATAACTCTGTCTCCAATAATTAACTTGATTAACCACCACATCTCTAAGCGCTCCAAGATTTTGTTGGATTGTATCTGTTAATTCAACACCTAATTCCAGCGAGTACGGCTGCATTCCAAACATAACAATTTCTTTCGGATAGCGTTCTCTTAGCTTTGCTGCCATCAATACCTCTTGAAAACCAAGTTGATGAACGGACATCTTGATACCGAAATAAGCAGGAATTTCACCACCCACTAACGTGATGATGGTGCCAGGCACCTTACCGGCATTGATCGCGTCAATAATGATTAGGTATTCCGCATCCTCAACCGGTCCTAGCAATCTCATCCCATCCGTCAAACCTTCGATAATTTCGACATCTTCATAATCTGACAAGGCTTCTCTCAATAATGGTAAAAGGTGAATGCCAACACCCTCATCAGAAAAGAGGGTGTTGCCAATTCCTAAAATCGTGATTTTTCTATTCATTATTTTTTTCACCAACTGACTTATTCGTTGTTGTTTTATAGCCTGTGAACATGGAAGAAATACAGCCATTTCGATCAAGATAGTCATCCCGGAAAGCTAGATAAATGTGAATAACTGTAAATAACATGAAACCCCACATCCCCCAGTGATGCCAAGAACGGACGGTAAAGCTGTCGCCTCCGAAAACAAACGGCACCCAGGTAAACAATTTTCCCCAGAAGGAATTGAGCTGCGGCTCAAAGTACATATAGAAACCGGTTAACATGACAATCCATGAGCACAATCCGATGAAAATCCAGTAACTTAACTGCGCCAATGGATTGTGACCGACATAGTGCAGCTTTTTATTTGGTAAGAATAAATAGAACTTAACCGCTTCAAATACTTCCTTCACAAATATCCACCTGAAAGGATTAGAGGTTGCAAACTTATTTCCGACAAAGGTCCAATATAAGCGGTACATATGATTAATCACAAAGATAAAAGCGAAAAAGAAATGGATATATCTCGCCCAGCCCATTAAGTTTGAATAATAGGCTTCTTCCGGGATGATAGCAGCGGTCATCGGATTCCCAATATAGATACCCGTTGCCGTCAGGGCAATGATTGCCAGCATATTGACCCAATGCCAAATCCTTACCGGCAGTTCCCATACATAGGCTCTTACTTCATTTTTTACAGGCTTATAAAGTATTGGCCGTTCTGTGTGAAATATATTTTCACAGTTGGGATCAATTTTGATATCAGGTGGATTCGGCCCGTGATTTGGTAATTTTGGTGCAGCCATTTATCTCACTCCTAACCCAAACGAATTTCGGTGCTTTTGTTCGTTTCCAAATCTGTCAAGTGAACGGCACAGGCAAGACATGGATCAAAGGAGTGAATAATCCTCATGATTTCTAACGGCTGCTCTTTATCTAGCATTTGTGTGCCAATTAGTGCAGCTTCATATGCACCAATTTTGTTTTTTGCATCTCGTGGTGAAGCATTCCAGGTAGTAGGAACAACTGCTTGATAGTTCTCCGTTTTTCCATCTTTAATATCGATCCAATGTCCGAGTGCTCCGCGGGGTGCTTCCATCCAGCCCACACCTTTGGCACGTTCTGGCCATGTACTTGGCTCCCATTTTGTCCGGTCAAAGGTAACTTGATTGCCACCCTTTATATTTTTTAAGAGTTTATCCATGTCATCCCTCAGCCAGCCCGATATCAGAACGGTTTCCAGACCGCGAGCAACAGTTCTTCCTAATGCAGATTGTAAGGCTGATACTGGAAGATCAAGCTTTTTCAAAGTATCATCAACGATATTTACAATATCTTCTCTTCCAGAGGCATAACCAACCATCATCCTCGCTAATGGTCCAGTTTCCATTGGATGACCTTTCCAGCGCGGTGCCTTCAGCCAGCTATACTGTTTTTCGGTATCCAGTGTTTTAAACGGAGCCTTTGGTCCTGTATAATCAAAGGTTGTTTCCCCATCAAATGGGTGCTTTCCTTTTCCAGCACGTTTTCCATCGTAGGTGTACCAGGAATGATCAATAAACTCCTGAACATGCTTAGGATTTTTTAAATCGACATCTAATACTTCGTTGAGGTTGCCATTAAGGATAATTCCTCTAGGCATTCTGTATAGCTTTGTATCATAAATATCTCCAGTCGAGAAATCACCATAGCAAAGGTAATTGTTTATTCCGCCGCCATAGGTCCAGTCCTTATAGAAAGAACCAATTGCGAGTAAATCAGGAATATAGACTTGATTAACAAACTGCTGCGCTTCATCAATAAGTAGTGAAACATGCATTAATCGTTCAGCATGTACTCCGTTATCACTATCAATATCAAGCGGTGTCGCCATACCACCGACAACATAGTGCGGATGTGGGTTTTTACCGCCAAATATCGTATGGATTTTCACTATTTCTTTCTGCCAATCTAATGCTTCTAAATAGTGTGCAACTGCAAGAAGGTTCACTTCAGGAGGAAGCTTATAGGCTTTATGGCCCCAATAGCCATTTGCAAAAATCCCTAATTGACCGCTTGCAATCAACTTTTTGACCTTATTCTGAACATCAGTAAAATAGCCTGGTGAAGATTTGGGCCAGCTTGAGATGGATTGAGCAATTCTAGAGGTTTCAGCTGGATCTGCATTTGTAGCACTCACTACATCCACCCAGTCTAGAGCGTGCAGATGATAAAAATGGACAACATGGTCATGAATAAACAATGTTTCATTCATGATGTCACGAATAAGATGAGCGTTTCTCGGAATCTTTATTTGTAAGGCATCCTCCACAGAACGAATAGAAGCCAGGGCATGGACGGTTGTACAAACACCGCATATTCTTTGTACATATGCCCAAACATCACGCGGGTCCCGGTCCTTTACAATGAGTTCGAGTCCGCGGACGGAAGTACCAGAACTAAAAGCGTCCTTTATGACACCGTTTTCATCTATATCTACTTCAACACGAAGATGACCTTCAATTCTCGTAATCGGATCTACTACTATTCGTTCACTCATGTTCTTCACCCCGTTTGTCATCTATCTTTTTCTTAATTACCGTTCCAGTAGCATGGACGGCAATTCCAGCAGTGGTTGCACCGATAACAGCTAAACCAACGGTATCTGGATTAATGGTGGTCTGTGTTCCAGGAATTTTTGCTCTGCGAGTGTAAAATGGTCCATTATCCCAGAAATCTTGTTCAGAGCAGCCAAAGCATGGATTTCCAGATTGGATTGGGTAGCTTACGCCGCCATTCCAGCGCATTTCTGCACAGGAGTTATAAGTTGTTGGACCTTTACAGCCGACCTTGTATAAACAATAACCCTGCTTTGCTCCTTCATCGTCAAACGACTCGACAAAAAGCCCTGCATCAAAATAAGCACGACGATTACATTTATCATGGATACGGTGGCGATAGAAGGCTTTTGGCCGGCCAAAATGATCTAATTCTGGAAGTTTTCCAAATGTGATGATATGTGCGATCACACCTGTCATGACCTCTGCGATTGGTGGGCAGCCAGGGACAAGAATGGTTGGAGTATCTTTAATAAAGCTAGTAACTGGTTTAGCACCTGTTGGATTTGGATGTGCCGCAGCAATTCCTCCCCATGATGAGCATGATCCATATGCGATGATTGCCTGAGCTCCTGCTGCCATTTCAAGAAAAGTCTCTTTCGCTGACACGCCGCCGACTGTTAAGAAGGCGTCGTCATCTGGAATACTTCCTTCAACTGCAAGGATATATTCGCCTTTGTTATCTTTTAAAGCTTGCTTCATCGATGCTTCTGCTTGGTGGCCAGATGGTGCGGATAGTACTTCGGAGTATTCGAGTGAAATCATTTCTAGTAGTACACTTTCGGTTTTTGGCTGTGAAGATCGAATAAACGATTCTGAACAGCCTGTGCAATCCTGGAATTGCAGCCAAACCACTGGTACTCGATTTTTAATTTCCATAGCTTTTACTACTTGATTGGACTGTGTATAATCTAAACCTAATGTCGCTGCTAATGCTGTACACATCTTGAGAAAGTCACGACGGCTAAACCCATGGTCCATAGCCGCTTCATACACGGTTTTCTGTCTCTTCATCCGTTTCCCCTCCCATATACACTAATAAGGTTAAAAACATGATTTCAAAAAAATTGTAGTATAAAACGACTCCCTTCGTCCTGAATTTTCAAAAAAATACACAAAGAATCCTTAAGTGTATAAGTATATTGATTTTAGTTTTTAACTTGTAAATAATGTTATTCCAAAAAAAAGCCTTCAGAGAATCGAATCTCTGAAGGCCATTTTCACAGTAATTATGCTTCTTCGGCAAACTCTTTTTCCTCTTCTTGAAGCTTTTTCATTCGTTTCTTGTAGACAAACTTCGATAAGTTAATCGAGATTTCATAAAGTAGTAACAATGGCAGCGTTACTACAAAATCCGACATGAAATCCGGAGGTGTAATAACGATTGCAATTAGGATTAACACGAAGTATGCATATTTACGAATTTTCGCTAACACGAATGGATTAATAATTCCTAATGATGTTAAGAACATAACTACCGCTGGCAGCTCGAATAATACACCAAACGGAAGGGTCATATTCAAAATAAAACGGAAATATCGGTCAGCCGTAAAGTTCGTTACAAACATTTCTGCTCCCATTTTAACTAAGAACTCTAGCACCATTGGGAAAATGATAAAGTAACCAAAAGCAAGTCCAACAATAAATAAAATAAACAGCGCTGGTATATACGAAAGGGTTATTTTTCTCTCGATTGGTTTAAGCGCCGGCTTAACAAACGCCCATAATTGGCCTGCGAGCACTGGGATGGTACCTGCAATCGCAATAATAGTCGCAATCATAAAGTAAACCCAAATAATATCGCTTGGTCCGAGGACAATCAATTTCACTTCTAAATCACGAACTAACCAACTGTAGATATCTGTAACATAAATGAATCCAACAATGAAAAAAACAACAAAAGCAACTGCGGAAATAATAATCCGTTTACGCAGTTCATCTAAATGATCAACTAATTGCAATTCTTTATCTTCCATGTATTTCCCCTGCCAATTTCAAAGGTTGAAAAGTAATCATTCTTTAGAAAAACTAGATTGACACCGTTTTTATAGTTTAAAAGAAAATTGAAGAAAAAAAGGTGCAAGAAAGATTCTTACACCTTATTTAGTCAATTTTTGTTTTTCCTCATCGATGTCTTTCATTACATCGTCTGTTAATTCACGAGTAGACTTTTTAAACTCCTTCAACGTTTGTCCAAAGGCACGACCGATTTCAGGTAATTTCTTAGGTCCAAAGATGATGAGGGCTAACGTTAAGATAAGGATTAATCCTGGTATTCCAATATTTGAGAACATGCATTTACATCCCCTTTAGTTAATTATCTTTCTACTACGATTATAGTATTGATATACCGTTTTGAGTTAAATATACGTAATAATTCATATTAAGTTCACATTATTTATGAAAAATTACCTAGATGTGATATTCGGCATTTATATATGAACCTTTTCCTCTTAACAATTTACCAAGAACGGTACATGAAGTCAATGTAAAATGGCATACTGAATTGTATAAATATTTTGACAATTAGGTATTTGTTCGTTTATAATTTCATCAATAGGAACATATACTATTGGAAACTCAAATGAATGGATGTGATGAAGATGGAATTTTCACTCAGTAGTTTTGATGGAGCCCTGCCTGTAGAAGTCACCATCGATGAAGAGAACGGAAGGTACATGATTCGCAAGAGCGACCGAAGTGGGGAATACTTTAATAGCCCTAATGAATTAATTCAATGGGTGAAAGCTCATTTCCATGAGGAAGACTTCTGCCATCCAGATGAATTCAGAGGGATGCTTGATAAACTTACTGATTATGAATTAAATGGCGCATATTTTTAACACAAAAAGAAGCATCGGTGTCGATGCTTCTTTCTTTATGTTGTATATTTCTACCTGCGAAAGTTAACGGCCGCCTTTTTTAATGCGGTCATAAATTCTATATTCGTACTTATAAGGATTTTTCTCATCTTTTATCCCTTTTTCAGAGGAGACAAGTTCCCACTGACGATCATTGAACTCTGGGAAGTAGGTATCCCCCTCAAACTCTTCCTCAATATGTGTGATATAAAGACGGTCTGCGTATTCAAACGTTTCTTTGAAAATTTCTGCCCCCCCAATTACGAAGATTTCATCTTCCTGTTTTCTACAATATTCAACAAATTCCTTCATAGAGTAGAAAATTGTCACATTATTGCCCTTATAATCCAGCTGCCGGGTAATCACGATATTTTCTCTGCCTGGAAGAGCTCGTCCAATAGATTCATGTGTTTTCCTGCCCATGGCAATCGGGTGCCCCATTGTTGTTCGTTTGAAGAACTTTAAATCCTCTGGTAAATGCCATGGCAATTGATTATCCTTGCCAATGACTCTGTTTTCATCCATAGCCACAATAAAGGAAATCATACAGAGACGGCTCCTTTAATATGTGGATGCGGATCATAACCTTCTAAAGCGAAATCTTCAAAGGCAAAAGAAAAAATATCTTTTACGTTTGGATTTATTATCACTTTCGGTAATGTCCGAAGCTCGCGGCCCATCTGCATATTGACTTGTTCAATATGATTTTGATAGATATGTACATCTCCAAACGAGTGGATAAATTCACCTGGCTCCAAATCACATACCTGTGCAATCATCATTGTCAATAACGCGTAAGAGGCAATATTGAACGGTACGCCAAGAAACACATCCGCAGAGCGCTGATACAACTGACAGGATAATTTACCATCTGAAACGTAAAATTGAAACAAGCAATGACATGGTGCTAACGCCATTTTATCAATCTCTGCGACATTCCAGGCATTCACAATCAGTCTTCGTGAATTAGGATTTGTTTTAATTTGATAAATTAACTCACTAATTTGATCTACCGTCGTGCCATCAGCACCGGTCCATGAACGCCATTGATGTCCATAAACAGGACCCAGCTCCCCATTTTCATCTGCCCATTCATTCCAAATTCGCACACCATTTTCCTGCAAATAACGGACATTGGTATCACCATTTAAGAACCAAAGCAATTCATAAATAATTGACTTTACGTGAAGCTTTTTAGTTGTTAATAATGGAAAACCTTCTGCTAAATCAAATCTCATTTGATAGCCAAATGTACTAATCGTCCCTGTTCCGGTACGATCTCCCTTTTCCTGACCATTTTTCAAAACATGCTCGCATAGCTCTAGATATTGCTTCAAAGCCGCCACTCCCCTTGTCTTACATATGTTTTTCATTTTACCATAAAAGAATAAACCTTCCAATTTAACATGAAAGGTTAGTGAAGATTTCTAATAAATTGATACGTAAGAGGAGCGGCGGATTTTAATTGTTTATTTGTTTCTTTGTTTAAATGGTACATCGCAAATGTTTCAGCAAAATATTCCTCCACATGCAGGATGAAATACGAGTTTCCGGGAAACAATATTCCTCTCTCTTGTTCCCAAATCAGTTGAAATTCTTTATTTTTGCTAACATTCTCGAAAACTAACTTATCAACTGAATGTGCCATTTCATGTAATTCTAAGTTAACCGATCCATGCCCTTTTCCTTTTTCGCTATGTCCTATTTTCACTAAAACCACCTGTGAGCCGCCAATTCCCGGGACTGCATCCCACGTTGTTTGTGAATGATATCCTCTTGGTATCTGCCCTGCTAGATATCGAGCTGTTTTGTTATCCGTTAATTTTCCTGTAAACAGTTTAAGAGTAATATCATTTTGGTTTATTTTTTCAAGTAGCGTTTCAGGCAAATTTGCCATTCTATTAATAATTCCGGCAGCTGCTTTTTCATCAAAAAGGCTGTTTGGTAATATAATCATTTGGTATAGTTGTTGGAGGGAGTTTTCGTTATTAATAAATTGGTAGAGTTCAGAGTTTCTTGGATACTCACCAAGTGTAATGCTGTCAAATGAGGCTTTAGAGGTGGTAATCATCGACATAAATAATCCGGCAATGACGGAGGAAACGACCCATTTACGCATATTATGATCCTCCTAGTAGTTTAATCATATACTAGAATTATAACATGGTAGATGAGCAGGTAGATTTGGTAATTTTTGATGCTAAAACTAAAACCTAAAAATTCCCCATATAATTTTAGAAAAGCTGCCCAATTCAGGCAGCTGTTCTGAAAAAACTATACTTCTAGTCCATAATTGCGGCAAAGTGCAGCTAATCCGCCTGAAAAACCGCTTCCTATTGCGTTGAATTTCCATTCGCCGTTGTGACGATATAACTCACAGATCACGACGGCGGTTTCAACAGAAAAATCCTCGCCTAGGTCAAATCGCAGGATTTCACGATTGGTCTCTTCGTCAAATAACCTAGCGAAGGCATTTGAAACCTGTCCAAAGTTTTGGTTCCGGGAGTCTGCATCGTGAATCGTGACCGCAATCGCAATCCGGTGCACGTGCGAAGGAACCTTACTGAAATCAATACGAATTTGTTCGTCGTCCCCGTCACCCTCACCTGTGCGGTTATCGCCTGTATGCTCGACTCCGCCAGACGTATGAACTAAATTATTATAGAATATAAAATCTAAGTCCTGTGTTACTTGGCCATTGACGTCAGTTAGAAATGCAGATGCGTCAAGGTCGAAGTCGTTACCGCCATGATAGCGATTTGTATCCCAGCCAAGACCAATAACCGCCTTTGTTAATCCAGGATTTGTTTTGGTTAAATCAATTCTTTGTCCTTTAGATAAATTGATGCCCAACAAGATCACCTCTTTAGCACTAAATATTGGAAGGAACAAGCTGGGCTTGTTCCTCTGACATTAACTGTAAGAACGAACTACTTCACTTAGGCTTGCTGCGGTTGTACCGGTACCTACAGCCGCGAACTTCCATTCAGTATTATGACGATAAATTTCGCCTACCACTAATGATGTTTGACCGCTGTAATCATCAGATAAATTGTAGCGAATCATCTCATTATTATTAGATGGGTTTACCACTCGAATAAACGCATTGCGGATCATACCAAAGTGCTGCTTTCTTTTTACACAATCATAGATATTAACAACAAAAACAAGCTTTTGTACGCTTGTAGGAACGCGGCTTAAGTCAACCATGACTTGTTCGTCGTCACCATCTCCATCACCTGTTAAGTTGTCGCCAGAGTGCTGCACGCTGCCGTCTTTACTCTTAAGATTACCGAAGTAAATAACGTCATTGTTGTTTTGGATTTTATCATTGGCACCAAGCATGATAACGGAAGCGTCACAGTCGACATTGGCACCGCCGCCTGCTCCTCCGCCGCCAAACAATCCACCGAAGAGACCCCCGCCTCCACTTTTACCGCTTTGAACTGGATCCCATCCTAATCCTACCATGATTTTAGATAATCCTGGATTTCCTTTTGTTAAATCTACTCGTTGACCTTTTTGTAAGCTAATAGCCAATTTCATTCACCTCATTATAAGATTTGGTTTTATATAACAATTAATATTGTTGTTTCAATTTTTTAAAGTTATCCTGGAGCTGTTCTAGACGCTTTGTTCCTTCCACACGCAAGCGCTTGTTTTCTTCTTCAATGGCTCTGGTTTCCTGCATACCTTTAATGATAATGTTCCAGGATTCTTCAATGGTCTCGATTTTAATGCTTGGGCCACCGGCGAGCCTTGCAATATCTGTGCTTTGCTTAGAAATGTTTTGCGCATTTTTTAGCAGCATTTCATTGGTACGACGATCAAGCTCACTCATCGAATCAGCGACAAGCTTCTGCCTTTTTGCCGCAACCGCCTGAATAAGACCATTCTTAAAAATTGGAATTGTCGTTACGAAGGCTGAATTAATTTTACCAATCAGCTTCGTATTTCCTCGTTGCAGCAAGCGGATTTGCGGAGCTGTCTGAAGCGAAACCATTTTCGCCATTTCAAGGTCATAAATTCGCTGTTCTAGGGCCTCAATCGAATTTTTTAGTGTATCTAATTGCATCGAAGCAATCTGGTCACCTGAAGCTACACGTGCTTCTAACTGTGGCAAATGATTGTTTTTTAGCTCTTCTACCTTCATTTCACCAGCAACCACATATTTTTCAAGGGTCATATAGTATTGGTAATTCTGCTCATACATTTGCTCAAGCATTTTTGTGGAATCTACCATTTCATGCTGGTACTTGGAAATTTCCACATATACCTTATCAATTTCAGAACCCATTGATTGGTATTTGCCGAAAACCTTTTCAATCATCTTTTCGCCCTTCTTAAAGAGCTTCCCGAAAAATCCGGGTGAGGTTTTTTGAAAATCCTTTGGGTCAAACCTATCCATTATTTTGGTCAGCTGTTTCAAAAGCTCACCAGAGTCTTCAACCTTTGTGGTGCGCATATTGCCTAAAATTTGATCCGAAAAACGAGATATTTGAACCGCAGGTTCTTTACCAAATTCCAAAATCTTAATCTGGTCTCTTTCATCTATCGACCTTGCGAGATTCTGAACCTCTGTTTCCTTCCGAAGGGCAAGCTTAATGTCTGAAATCTTCGCTTCACTCAGTGTATCATCTGTGGTTGCCGTCATTAAATCAGCAGACTGTTTTTGTAGATTCATGCTTTAATCTCCCCTTAAATTTTTTAAGATTCCTTGAAAGAACCCTTTCTTCAACTTAAAAGGTTCTTTATATTCTAGATCAAAAACAACATCCTCAAGCCAGTGTGTATCAAATAGACTTTCCTGAAGGAAGTTTTCAATATCGTTATGACCTGGCGGGTTATAAACGATAATATCAATTCCAAATTGATTTAAAAGTAATATAAGAGCTGCATCTGAACGAGAAAGTATACCTCTACTTTCATTGTTATAAATAATTAATTTCGGTACATGCTGCGAATAATCAAATCTCTCCATTAACTGGATAATCTCTTTTGGTGTAAACATCGCCTGACTAAATAAATAGATGCTTACCTCTTCCATGTTTTCCCCTGGTAACGACTTTAAACCCGGCTTTTCACAAATTCGCCGTATTGCATTAGCTATCCCTTTTTGTAAGCCCGTTGGCAAGAAGGAATAAGGCCAATAATGGGCCTGTATCATGACTTCAGGATTCAACAATCCATCCTTGCCAAGCGCGTTTCGGTAATGAAAGCGAAAATCGTTAGAGCTTGACCATGTAAACGGCAGCTGGCGAATCAACAAGGAGTGTTCAAATTCTGTAAGGTTTTGAATTCGATCCCAATACTCTTTACGATTTTTACTCACACCTTGTATTTTCGCAAACAGGGAAGGAATCTTCACCTGTCCAGCCTCTACCTCAAAACCCGGGCGAACCATTGCCATTTCTCTTCCAAGAATAAACAGTTCGTCATAGGTTGTTTTTAAAGTAATAGAAGATGGTGTGTAATCCCGTAACTGCCAGGGTTTATATAATCCAGAACCCTCTTGATTGAGTATGGTCTCAATTTCCCTTGATGCTCGATAAGCGACAGTGGTCTGACGGTTTCTTCTCTCTTTTGGAAAAGGTTCAGGCTGCTGTTTATTAGGGAAATGGTGTGTAAAGATATCCTCATCGAGAAATCCAGCTAACACATCCTTCCCCTCAGGATGGAAAATAACTAAGTCGCAGCCAAGCTTCATTAAATAATAAACAAAATAAGGCTGACTTCTTTTCATATCGCCATACCAAAGGAATTTTGGCATTCCCTTTTGCATGTCAACACTCTCTAATAAAGGATTTAGATGGTTCATTGACCACTTGATCACGTCGACTAGAACCCTTCTTAGTTCATGATTTTTTAATCCGTCCTTTTCACGATGAGTAAAAAGTTCGAGAGTCCCAATCATGGCTTCCCTTACTTTTCGATGTATGGCTGGGATTTTTGATTTATAAAGCAGCTGCTCACCATCTAGAAAAGCGGTGAACCGATTAATTGAAAGCTTTTGTTCTTGACCGATATTAAACACCTTTTGAATTGATTGAAAATGCTGATTATCAATATTTTTATTTAGTGACTCCTCACTTATTAAATGTAAGTCAGGGTCAGGTGATGAAACATACTCATAAAGCTGATTGTAATACTCATCACTGTCAATTGGAATTCCAAGAAATTTCCCCAGTACTTGCCCAATCTGAATAGTTCCCTTGTCTATTGAAAATTCTGGCCGTTCTGACAGGGGCGTTTTCAGCATATCAAGCCAATTTTCATATGAAAGGGATACAGGTCGGACATTCAGTTGGTTGTATGGTAAGTTCATTCATAATCCCTTCCCTCAAAAAAGCGAAAGATTTTTTATTCATATAGTAAAATTATGTAAGGGTATTCTTTACCATCATATCACAGTTAAATAATTGGTTCATTGTTTATACGAAAGTAATCGTAAAATGTTTCATTCCTAGTGGAAAAATGCAGTTCATTTTTCACTCGGGAAAAAAGCAAATCATTTTTTCCTAGGGAATTTCCTCATTTTTCACCTTTTTCCCTGTCCTTACATATTATTGGAGTACTCACATATAAGTAGGTGACTTCATGCGGTTTATATATAAGCGGCCAAGAATGGAAGATGTTAGCGAGGAATTAAGTATCATTATGGAATTAATGGTCTCAAAAACCTTCGTTATGATCGATTTGTTCTGGTTATGCTTACTTTTCACACTGTTACTTTCTCCCGTTCTTGCCACTGTTAGTATGTCAGTTTTATTTTTTTGCGGTTCTTTTGCTTTGTTCAATTGTATCTATTTTTATTTCTTTTACCCTTATATTAAGAAAAGTTAACTTTGAGTGATAATGTATTTAGGAAACGCTCAAGAATCTCTTCACCTGCAGCAACGCCGAGCTGGTTTGTTAGCGTGATGTCAGCTGGTCCCATCACTTTAAGCAGTTCTCCATGGCTAGGGACGAATCGATAGGTGCAGTTTTTTAGAAAATCCCAATCTAGAACAGAATCACCCGCGCCTGCCATTGCTTTCATTCCTTCTCGGTTACAAATAAATTCAAGTGCCTTCCCCTTGCTAATAGCAGTTGGAATAAAGTAGAGTTTTCTTCCCTGGAGGCTCATTTTCCAGCCATATTGGGCTGTAAGCTCACGGATTTCTCTCAGTTCAGATGGGGTCGGAAGACAATTTAATATAAAGTAAAAAAATAGATTCTCAGCCTGCTTTCTTACCCCATCCAATGTAATTCCTGATCTTTTTAAGGCAGAAAGCACCTCTTCTTCTGGTGCACATCCATTCTTTAATTGAATAATTAATTGTTCAGACCAATCCTTTAAAGGTTCTCCTTTATACAAAATATGAGCTCCATTTGTCGTAATCGCATAAGTTAAGGGTATTTCTTTTTCAAATATCACAAATCTCTTAAATTGTTCTGTCGTTCGCGTTGTTACGGGTATAAACAAGCTATGCGAGCTGACTTCTTTTAACATAGAAAAAGCAGCTTCCGTCATATATCCAGTCCAATTTCCCTTATAAAATTCAACTGGCTTTAACACGATATTCCCCGGGATACCGAATTCTTCGAGTGCCCGATTGGAATACATGAGTGTTCGATCAAGATCTGATGCTGTAATCATTTGCTAGTCCCCTTAACCGATTTAATTAAGCCCATGCATAGATAATTCATTTTTGGATAGGCAACGACCTCTACGTCTTTTTCTTCAGCGAGCATGAGTATATGTTTCACAAAAGGGCTAGAAGGATCGCGCATTAGGATTTTCCATGGGACTCTTCGGAGAAGGACACGTGTGGTCTCCCCTACTCCTGGTTTTATATAATTCGTACTATCAATCTCAAATTCTGCCAGGACGGTTTTAACATCCTGCATACCCAAAAATTCTGTTTTTATCTCTTCTTTTACGCTTTGTAAAGCAGCTTTTTCAGCCTCGTCCATAATGGCTGGAAATTCAGCTGCAATCATTTTGATATATTCATTGGAGACATCACTGGATAGAAGCTCCCTGTAATATTTAGCGCCGTGAAAATCATATTTTCCTATATATTGATTATTTAATACAGTCCGGCTAACAAGACCTGAAACGGTTGAATTTAAACAAGCACTCGGAATTAGAAAGTCCTCTCGCGTGCCAAAAAGCGTGGTACAATAACCAGGATCAGCAATTACGGCAAGTTTATCATCAAGTTTGATTTGATACTTTTCTTCAAACTCCTGGCATGCTTTTGTCAGTTCAATCGAAATGGCTCCCTTTCCTGTCCAGCCATCCACAAATTGAATATTTCCTTCAGGATGTTTAGCGAGGATATAGTGAAGCGCATTTTTATCTATGCCTCTGTCGCGGATAATAGAAATACTATAATGCGGTAAAGAGACTCCGTACCGTAAATGAATATATCTTTTAATCAGAATTCCAACAGGCGTTCCTGCTCTAGCAAGGGATACAAGAATGGCTTGTTTCCCCTTTAGACGATAGATTTGCTCCGCAACAATCCCAACGCATAAAGCAACCTTCGTTTTATATTCACTGGTGGTATTCCAAAACAAATCTACATATTCCTTTGGCGGCTGGTATTCAATCGGCAGTGATTCACTGTAATGCTGACCAGATTGAACTCTCAATTCTCGATTCACGGTAGAATCTTCGAGTTCAATATCACTTAAATCCTTTAATAGAAAAAGAACATCTTCCTCAGAATAGCTTCCCATTTTCGCGGGCTGATTGGTTATGATCGACATTCTTTTCACCCCTATTAATTCGAGAAAAAGGCGATTTTAATCGACTTTATCTGTAATTTTTCTACTTGTTTTAATAATGGCTGAAGGTTTTCAGCCTGTACTTCTCTCTCAAAAAAGACAAATAGTTCATCATATTCCCCTGGAGGAATATTGTAAACGAAATGGGCAACATCCTGGTCCTCTGGATTGGGAAAACCGATTCCATGTCTTGCCCCATAGCCTTCTATATCTTGAATATAGATGGGGCTTCTAGTACTTGATTGATAGAAGACATTACTACCCATTTCCGCAGCCAATTTCATTGGCAAATACATGAATTCCCCAGTTCCTAAACAAAGAGTGTTATCTCCCGTCCTGTACTGTCTTAACAAAGCAGCAGCAGCATTTATTTTCTTATGAAGTACTTGATTATCATAGCTATTTGTCCCAAAGCGACCTGTTTCTTTGATAAGAGGAGTTTTATTATTAATTGAGGTACAAGCTTTATCAAAGATAGCTGATAATGAGACTTCTTCAATAGATGGTTTAATCCCTGGATGTGTATTTGGATGCACTATTTCTTGAAGCTTACCTTTCGCTTCTACTTGAACCTTGCCACTTATCAAACTTACAATGTTAATCGTTATCCCAAGTGTTTTTTCTAGCTGTGCAAACTGTTGTTTGTTTTCCTCAGAGCGCCAATCCAAAATCGATACAACACTATATTCCTTCCTAGGAAACTGAGCATGGATGGATTGAATAATATTGATGGCTGTTTTTCCCGTGGTCATTTCATCATCTACTAAGATAATTTCACGTTCATTATTTATCATATCCAGTGGAATATAGCAGCGATGCGAGGTAGCATGAGAATGCTCTTCTTCAAATGTTATACTAGGTGTTAAACTACTAATCTCTTCTCGTGTCGTATGGAAAAACTCTGCCTCTTCAAAGCAATCAAAAAAAGCATGCCCTAGTGCCGTCGCAGTTTCAGCAAATCCGATAACAACCGGATTAACAGAGTTTGGGATAAAAGCTGCACTTTGGAATTGTGTTTCTTTCTGAACAAAGGTGTTAATTAATCCCTCTGTAACCTTAACATCCAAACCTTTATTTTCAGCATATCTTGCTGCAAGTAATGCGGCTGTTAACAAACCTCTTTGCGGATGAATGGGCAAATGCTTTCCTAGAACTTTACTGACAAATAAAAACGAACGTTTTTTATTAATTCTTGCTGCCATCGTAAACAGTTCTTCAAGAGGTAACTGATATGGGTTATCAGTAACTTCAATGTCTACGTTAATCGCATCAAGAATTGTATACGTATACGTCTTTTTTGATAAGGTCGATATTTGTGTATCCTTCATGCAGCACCCCGTAAAGCTGAGATTTTAATAGAATTTTTTTTGCCCAAAATAAATGGGGCTTTATTTCATTCATCTTATTGGAAAAATTACTTTTCTTCACACCAATTTCACCGTTTGCTGCTTCAACAATCGAACATGCATCGATGTATTCCTCGTACGTTACAACATTGAGAGCCTGGACTGCTTTAATATGAGTAGGATGGATAATTGTTTTTCCCGTTAGCCCATTGGCAATGTCCATTAATACCTCTCTGATAAGACCGTCCAAATTTTGGTCAATTAATTCAGCCCGCCATTTCAAGCCTTCGTCACCATATCGTTCGCGAAATGGAGTTTGCCTTAGCTGCGGTTTTAACATTCTTGGTTTCGAGGAGAAATACTCCCAGACCGGTCCTGAAATCACATAAGGACTCTCTGATCGTTGAAAAACATTAATAATATCAGCAACGCAATCTCGTAAAACAGCAATCTCGTAAACGGTAGTATCTACACTTCTGCGAATTCCATATAACCCGCAGAAATCCGTAGCCCCAATTCGAACATTCAAAATATTTTTCTTATAGTGATCAAGGAGATGTTTAATATCCATTAGTTCGGTCATTCTTGTTTCTTTTTGTATTATTTTATCACTTTCAAGAATAGGCATGGCATAAAAAGGCTTGTGTTCTGTATGTATATTCGCAACCTCAGCTAATAAAGCTTCACCAGATTCCGCATTAAATTTCGGTAAAACCACTCCTGTTAACAGTTCGATGGCATTCCCTAATTGTTCTTTGATTCTTTTAAGCTGCTCTATATTCCGAATCCGGATAAACATAAGTGGTAAATCATCAATCGTCAAATATTTTTTATTGATTTCACCATATAGCTTAAGCAATTCCCCTACAAGCAATACTTCCGCTTTTTCAACTTCAATATCGCCAACGGCATCCTCTAGATCAATAACCAGCGAAGTTAATCCCTCATGCTTTTTTGAGAGGAGGTCTTGATGAATGTTGGGACGAGTTGCTGGCATATAAAGCGTTGCACCTAGACCATAGGATAAAAGCTCCCGATCACTGTTCTTGTTAAAGTCCTTAGGCGTTCGAAAAAACATTGCCTCAAGCTCATTTTCATAAAAATAAGTAAAATACTTCATTCTCAATGACTCCTTTAATAAAAAAGAATGGGGACTGACTTTCGTCTGTTCCCCATTTTATGTCGTACGTTGATAATTATGATTCTTTGCCCAATTCTTTCTTTTTGTTCCTGAAATGAATAACGAAAGTGGCACCGAATGTAACTAAAATAATAATAAAGAAGAGCGAATGCGGCAGGTGAATACCGAAAACTGCGATAAGCATTTTTGCTGCAATTAATAGAATTAAAACATAAGCAGATGTTTCAAGCTCAGGTACACGGTCAATTAATTTCAAGAAAACTCCGGCAATTCCACGCATCATTAATACCCCAAGCATACCTCCGACTAATAACACCCAAATTTCTTCACTGACACCAAATGCTGCAAGCACACTGTCAACGGAGAATGCAATGTCCATTAATTCAACCGCAACAACTGTTCCCCAGAAGGTTCCAAATAGACGAATAAGAAGACCAGTTTGGTTCATTCCATGCGCTTCTTCCTCTTCACTCTGCGCTGCTTTACGTTTATCCATGAAATACTTAATAGATAGCCATGCTAGATACCCTGCACCTATTATCTTTACCCACCAAAGTTTAATTAAGAATACCCCAACCCCAATGGCGATAAAACGGAAAACATAAGCTCCTAATAATCCATAAAATAGTGCTTTTTTACGTTTTTCAGGTGGTAAGTGTTTTACCATAACAGCTAGAACAAGTGCGTTATCCGCGGAAAGTAGTCCTTCTAAGATAACTAGTGTCCCAATCAAGCCCCAAGCAACAGGATCTGTTAAAACCTGCCCCCACATTTCCCAGTTAAAAAATTGTGCATACGTATCTAAAATTCCTTGTAAAACAGACATAAAAAAAATTCCTCCCGGATGTTGTATGTTTTTTCAAAGACCCAGCATTTGCTGGGTCTTTAATCTAGTTGTTATCCTACTGATAATCCGAAGTCTGTTGCAAGAGCTGCAAGGCCACCTTGATAGCCGCTGCCAATTGCGCTAAACTTCCATTCGCCGTTATGTCGGTATAATTCGCCAACAACAACAGCCGTTTCAATAGAGAAATCTTCTCCTAAATCATAACGGATCAGTTCCTCACCATTAGCTTCATTGAAAATACGAGCGTATGCATTGGATACTTGACCAAAGTTTTGATTTCTTGCGGCTGCATCATGAATCGTAATTGTGAAAGTCACTCGCTGAATATTAGCAGGGATTGCAGTTAAATTGATATTAACTTGTTCATCATCCCCGTCACCTTCACCTGTTCGGTTATCTCCATTATGTACAACTGCACCGTTAGCACCTTTGGGATTATTGTAGAACACAAAGTCTGTTTCGTTTGTAACCTTACCATTATCGCCTAATAAGAAAACGGATGAATCTAGATCGAAATCATTACCGCCATCATATTTATTTGTATCCCAGCCTAATCCAACTACTACATTTGTTAACCCAGGATTTGTTTTTGTTAAGTCTACTTTTTGTCCTTTTGATAAACTAATTGCCATTTTTACATTCCTCCATTTTAGGTAATAGTCTATATACGAGATTCTCTAGAAAAGGTTTCACTAATTATAATAAAACTTTTTCATAGTATTACGCAAATCATTAACTCATCCATTTCGGCGGTGTATTTTTATCCCAATAGATTGATCCCAGCTCATGATGACTTTGGAACCCGTCATGATATGTATGGTAATGAAAGTTGAACCAGTAACCTGCTTGCGGCGGGTTATCTCTTCTAACATGAAACCGAAGAACATCACTATTTGTATCACTATTTTTGATGTTAAAAATCTTTTCTGATTGCCCTTTCCCCGGAGACTCCGTGATAGCTAAGTTTACTAAGTCCTCAGCTGGAAACTGTGTTGCTGTTTCCTGAATGGCTTTTTCAATATTTGGCAAAATAATTACCCTAAATTCATTCTCAATGACAGGTTTAATTCTGGTGCCAAATTTTTGATAGGACTGCTGCTCCGCTTGTTTAAGTAACTCCTTTAGAATCCCTTCTTTATCAACATGAGATTCTTCAAAATAACTAGTCTGTTGAGACGGTGCAGATTCAACTGTATCTCTCTCATTAGTTTTCTCAGCATTAACGTTATTTATTAATTGAGTGGGTGTAATAAGACCAAATGTTAAAAGTGAAACTAGTACGACAACTGATTTACGAATCCACTTATTCATCTTTTTTCCCCTTTGTACCTGGAAGAATTCAATTAATTTTTCCGAATTTTTTTGACTCTTATCAATTATTATACCTCTTTTGCAAGCTAAATGAAAAATCATTCCCTTCAGAATAGTAGAATTTTTTTAGAACCTCTTAAAAGCCTCAAAAAAAATAGGATGTCAAATGACATCCTTTAATTTTAGCAATTGGCTTCAAACGCAGCCTTTAAATTATCCATAATGGATTCCATCGGCATACCTTCAATATCATGACGCGGGATAAAGTGAACCACTTTATTTCCTTTCAACAATGCCATTGATGGAGAAGATGGCTCAATGCCCTCGAAATACTCGCGCATTTTTGCTGTTGCTTCTTTATCCTGTCCAGCAAAGACGGTTACAAGATTTTCTGGTTTTTTATCGCTAGTTAATACAGCTTGAGTTGCTGCAGGTCTTGCAAGTCCAGCTGCACAACCGCAAACTGAATTTACAACGACAAGTGTGGTACCACTTGCATTTTCCATATAGTTTTCCACTTCTTCAGCCGTTGTAAGTTCTTGAAATCCTGTTCTTGTTAACTCCTCACGCATCGGTAAAACCATTTGTCTCATATATTCTTCGTATGCCATTGACATAATAAAAACCTCACTTTCTTTATTTGCAGTTTACTATATCTAATTTGCTATGTGCAATTTAGTTGTCTGTTTTCCGCGCTTCCGTCATTTGCTTCCATACGGAACCCTTTGCTGCTTCTCCGCCTTCGATTCTTTCGATTGCCATTTTTATTTGCATACTGACCTCAAATTCAGGATCATTTTCAAGCGCCTTTAAAGCTGGCAATGAGCTTTCATCACCTACTTCATACAAAAACATCGCAGCACGCCAACGTACTAATTTACTTGAGTCTTGCAGTGCTTTGGTCATCTCTTCACTTGCATCAGGAAAACCAAGGTCTGATAAACAATCTCCAGCAGTCCTTCTCACCGTAACCGTTTTATCTTTTAATGCTTTATATAAATACGGTAAGACTCTTTGGTCTTTAATCATCCCTAGATACACCGTGGCGAGTCTGCGGATTGATGGTTTTTCATCTGCTAACGCTTTTTCTAAAACAGGCAGGTCCACTAGTTCAGGATCATCCATTTGTTCAAGAAGCTGATAGCGAATTTGCCAATCAGGATTCTCTAAAGAGGCTAGAGTAACTTTTCTACGTTCTCTTGTTGGTGTTTGTTTGGCTGCAGATTCCTTCATTTGGGCTTTCGAGACTAGGTCCTCAAGCCGCTTTGTTGGATAAGCCGCAATTAATTCTTCGACTACTTCATGACCAATTTGGTCAAATTCACCATAGCGAACACCTTGAGTATCCCATCGACGGAGCAAGATATAATTTTCTTCCGGAAGCTGGGCGCGTTCTCTTGCTTTTAAAAAGTATTCAGGCATTCCAAATCTTTTCTCTGTTGTTCCATCAGTCAGTTTAACCTGAAGAGGGATATCCTTAAACATTTGGACTTCCACCTTGATTTCACCAAAGTGCTCGTCTAATTTCTTTTGGGACTCAGCTTCTAGTTCTGCTGATTCGCCAAACGCGTGGCTGACTTGCGGCAATAAATCCTTCCAGTCGTACTTCGCATTTCTTTCAACAGCTAAGAAATCAGCCACATGATAGACACCTTTAATTCCCTCAATTTGAAGTATATTTTGGATGATGCCTGGTGCTTGGGCTGCAGTTTCTTTTTTATAATTATGGCTTTTTCCCATTGGCAGTTCTTGATCTAAGATTATTTTCATCGTATTTGGGCTTGGAGTTGGTTCGATTGCCTTTATTTTCATGAAGATCACCTTCTTTAGTTACTCTTTTACAAGTTTAACATAATGATTATATTTCATTCTAGAAATTGGTCTTGTAAATGCTGCAACGCTGATATAAATTTATCTGATAAAAAAAGTACGTCATCGACGCACTTTTCTACTCACTTTCAGCTAATTCAGCTAGATATTCCCATCTTTCGATCAAATACTCGAGCTTTTCGTTTAATTCTGCTTCTAATTTCATTAATTCCTGCGCTTTTGTGAAGTCGCTGCCGGTGCTCCCCATTTCTTCGGCAATTTCTTCTAGTCGGGATTCCGTTTTCTCAATCAAACTGTCAATTTCTTCCCACTCTTTTTTCTCCTTAAAGGTCATTCTTTTCTTTTTTTCCTTTTCAGGAGCTTTAGCAGGTGCAGCTGAGCTCGCAACCGCCTTTTTCGTTTCTACAGCTGAATCCTTTTCTAGGTATTCACTGTAATTTCCGTAGAAAGAATCAATTCTTCCTTCTCCACGTAAGACAAGCAGCTGATCGACCACTTTATCTAGGAAATATCGATCATGGGATACGGTAATCACAACACCAGGGAATTCTTCAAGATAATCTTCCAAAACAGTCAATGTTTGTGTATCAAGATCATTGGTAGGCTCATCCAACAACAGGACATTAGGTGCCGTCATTAATAGCTTCAATAAGTATAAACGCCGCTTTTCGCCGCCTGACAATTTGCGGATTGGTGTTCCATGGGAGAATGGAGGGAATAGAAAGCGTTCGAGCATGAGTGCGGCAGATAGTGTTTTCCCATCTGATGTCTCAATCACCTCTGCAGTTTCTTTAATATATTCAATCATCCTCTTGTTCTCATCCATGTCTTCGTTTTCCTGTGTATAATAAGCAATCTTCACTGTCTGCCCCATGATGAAATCACCTTCATCGAGCGGCAGTTTTTTAGCCAGAACATTTAATAATGTCGACTTTCCTGTTCCATTTCTGCCGATAATCCCTAGGCGATCTCCTGGTTTTACAAGTAAATCAAAGTGATTTAGAATTGTTTTTGCCCCGTAAGATTTTGAGGCATCCTTCAGTTCAAAGACTTGTTTCCCAAGCCTGCTTCCATTTAATGAGATATCAACCTTTTCCCCTGCAGGCTTCCCTCCAGATAGCTTATCTTCCAGTTCATCAAAACGCTGAATCCGTGCTTTTTGCTTCGTTGTACGTGCCTTAGCACCACGTCTCATCCACTCAAGTTCTCTTCTAAAAAGGTTCTGCCTTTTTTCAAAGGTTGCAGCCTCATTTTCTTCACGGATGGCTTTTGCTTCTAAAAATGCGGCATAATTTCCTTTATAGCTATAAAGATTACCGCCATCCAATTCAAACATTCTATTAGCAACTCGGTCTAAAAAATAACGATCATGTGTGACAAGCAGGATAGAACCGCTATATCTACTTAAGTAATCCTCCAGCCACTTAACAGAGTCAAAGTCTAGGTGGTTTGTAGGCTCGTCGAGTATTAGTAAATCCGGCTCAGCAATGAGAACTTGCGCTAAAGCTACCCTTTTCTTCTGACCCCCAGAAAGCTCACCGATTTTCTTAGTGAAATCCTCGATTCCGAGTTTCATTAAAATCGACTTGGCATTTGTACTAGCATCCCAAGCGTTTAAAGCATCCATTTGTTTTTGCAGTTGGAATAAATCCTCTTGAATCTTCGTATCATTTGGAGCAGTATTTAATAACAAAAGCGTCTTTTCGTATTCACGCATTAACCTAAGAATAGGTGCATCGCCATGAAAAACTTGTTCAAGAACACTTTTATCTGAATCCAAATCTGGCTGCTGGTCAAGAAATGCAATACTGTAATCCTTGCCCGTGATAATCTTGCCGGCATCCGGCTGATCCAAGCCAGCAATAATTTTCAAAAGTGAGGATTTTCCCGTTCCATTAATCCCAATTAAGCCGACTCGCTCTTTTTCACCAATCGTTATGGAAATATTGTTAAAAAGCTGCTTTTCTCCATACGTTTTCGTAACATTTTCGACTGTGAGCATTTTCATCGGCCTTGACCATCCCATTCTAGATAAAATTGTTCTAAAAATAGCTCCATCACTTGATGACGCTTTTCTGCCATTTCCTTCGCTGTATCTGTATTCAGTAAGTCCTTCAATTTTAATAATTTTTCATAGAAATGATGAATACTGGTTGATTTTCCTTTTCGGTATTCTTCTAGACTCATTTCTTCCCGAACATTTAGCTTTGGATCGTAGATGGGTTGTCCTTTTTTACCGCCATAAGCAAAAGTCCTCGCAATCCCAATCGCTCCAATGGCGTCTAATCGGTCCGCATCCTGAACGATTTTTGCCTCAACGCTAGTTAGCTCCGTTTTTCTTCCACCTTTATATGAAATACTTTCAATAATTTGAACAATAGCGTTTTGTACATCATTTGGAAGCTTAATACTTTGAAAAAACAAATCCAGTTTATTTCGACCTGCTTCAGCACTATCATTTAGCTTTTCGTCAGGTATATCGTGCAAAAGAGCTGCCATTTCAATAATGAATGGGTCACCTGCTTGCTCTTGATCACATATATGTAAAGCTGCCCGTCTAACACGGTCAACATGATACCAATCATGCCCTGTTGCGTCTTCCCCTAGTTCATTACGGACATAGGTTACCGTTTGTTCGATAATTTGTTCGTTCATTTAGACACCTTCCTTCACCCCTGCTATTTTACCATGAAAAACACATAAAAAATAACCCCGAAGAATTCGGAGTTATTTTTTGTTGGCTTGACGGCCGCTTTTTTTCTGGCTTTGCGATTTTGTGTTCCCAATTGTAAACTCGCTGCCTAGTTCAACATCATTTTTCTGATCTTGTTTTTCAATTTGCTCACGTGTCATATTTGGATTTTGTCTACCTTGCTTACTAATGATGATTACCCCCTCATCAAAAATGAACTGCCCTTTTAGTATGCTCACTAGGGGATAAAGTTATTTCAATCCATTATGCCAGCTGATGCCAAGTGTGTTTTCGCCGGCGTGAACGCCAATAACAGCACCCAGCGGACAGCAAGTCACTATCAGCTCAGGATATAATTTCTCTATTTCCAATTTCCATTCATTTGCGTGCTCCAGGTGTAATCCATATAGAATATATACTTCTTTAAAATTATGCTTTTCGTAGGAAGATTTAAGGTAATCAAGAATCTTTTCCTTCGCCTTCTTATCGCTTCTTACTTTCTCTTTTGTATTAAGGGCACCATCTTCAATCGAAATGATCGGCTTCACATTTAGCATACTTCCTAAAAAGAACTGTAAGCCAGACATCCTGCCACTCCGGTGAAGCTGCTCTAAGCTTCCAATTAGAACATATGTCTCATTTGTAGTCTTTAATGATTCTAATTGATCAATGACAGATTCAATACTATTTCCTGCTTCTACTAGTTCGATTCCTTTTTTTAATAAAGCTGTCATTGGTGCAGTTAGGATTTGGGAATCAAAGGTTGTAACTGGAATGTCAACAAGCTTTGCTGCCTGTTCACTAGAGGATACTGTTCCACTTAGTTTTCCTGATAGTAGAACTGCCACCACTTGGTCATATTCCTTTGAAAGTTTTTCGTATAATTCTTTAAAAACTCCTACTGCTGGCTGCGACGATTTAGGTGGAGACTTAAGCTCCTTCAACCTTGCATAAAGCTGTGCTGCGGTTAAATCAATTCCGTCAGCAAATTCTTCGCCATCTAGTAATATTGTTAATGGTATTGTATACAAATCAGGATGATTTTTTAATTCGTCATCTAAAAAAGCAGTACTGTCCGTTACCCATGCCGTTTTAACCAATGGAATCTCCCCCTATTATTGGTATGAGGTCTTAATATCTAGTTAAAATAATCGTACCTTGAAATCAAAATATTGTAAATAATTTATACAATAAAAAACCAGCTTAAATGAATGAGCTGGTTTTTGGAGATTATTATTTACTGCTTTCAAGAAGGTATGATTGCAGGTGTTTAATCGTTGATACCATAAAATCAAGCAATTCAACCAAATCGTTCATCTGGTCTTCACCGATGAGTCTGTCAAATTCAATTGAAATCGTATTCGAAATGAGTGCTTTTGAGGGAGTAATCGTGACGGATTGACAAATTTCTCTTGTTCCCCCCCAAATTTCAGTTAGGATCCAATTAATTTCCTTTAATTGTTTTTCATCCGTAATGTCCTTATGAAAAAATTGAAGTCTTAATTTGCATCCTGAATTTTTCTGTGAAAGCACATCAGATAAAAGCTCAGCAGCGAGGTTAACCATATCGGCTTTGATTTCCATTTTGGCAGTAACCATATTTCCTTTTGCATCAGGTAATTGAAAGTGCATATCAAAGCTGCGCGACATTTTCGCCATATTCATCTGATCATTGCGATCAATGATCACAATTTCACCTGCTAGGTCTAAATCGTAAATTGCGCCTTCAATGATTACCTTCATATTATCAAAAGCAGTTGGATCAAACATTCAACTCACCTCAATTTTTTTAAAACAAACCTAGCGCCTTGCCATTTTCGTCTACGTCCATATTTAAGGCTGCAGGTTTCTTTGGCAGTCCTGGCATCGTCATAACTTCTCCAGTTAGAGCCACAATGAAACCAGCTCCTATCGATGGTTTGAACTCTCTGACATTTACCGTAAAGTTTGTTGGTCTCCCTAGTTTCGTTGGGTCATCAGACAAGGAGTATTGAGACTTTGCCATGCAAATGGCTAAATTAGACCATCCGAATTTTTCATAATCCTCAAGCTGTTTTTTTGCTTTCGACGAGAATTCTACATCTTTTCCCCCATATACCTTTTGGACAATGGTTCTTACTTTTGATTCGAGTGAATCAGATAAATCGTATAGGTGCTGAAATTTATTTTCTTCTTTTTCGATTACCTCTAGAAGTGCTTCCGCAAGCTCGACTCCACCGGCACCGCCTTTTTCCCATACCTCTGTTAAGGCAACAGGGACAGCCTCCCGTTTACACCATTCCAGCAGTGTTTGAACTTCTAAATCGGTATCGGTAATGAATTTATTAATCGCTACAACCACTGGTAAACCAAAGCTTTTAATTGTCTCGATATGTTTTTGCAGATTAGCAAAGCCCAACGTTAACGATGCGATGTTTTCCTTTGCCAAATCAGATTTGGCTACCCCTCCATGCATTTTTAATGCCCGGATGGTTGCGACAATTACCACTGCTTCTGGCTTAATACCCGCACTTCTTGTTTTAATATGTAAAAACTTTTCCGCTCCTAAATCAGCTCCAAAACCGCCCTCTGTTATTACATAATCACCTAGCTTTGCAGCGGCACGGGTAGCAATCACACTATTACAGCCATGAGCAATATTCGCGAAAGGCCCGCCATGCACAAGTGCAGGTGTATGTTCGATGGTTTGTACGAGATTCGGTTTCACCGCATCCTTTAGCAATAATGTCAGCGCACCTTCAACCCCAAGATCCCCAACCGTTACAGGTTCCTTTTTGTCATTATAGGCAACAACCATTCGTGCTAATCGTAATTTTAAATCCTTTAAATCTGAAGCCAAACATAGAACGGCCATGATCTCAGAGGCAACAGTTATATCAAAGCCATCCTCACGAGGGACTCCTTGAAGAGGTCCGCCGAGCCCAATAATGACCTTTCTCAATGCGCGATCATTTAAATCAACTGCGCGTTTCCAGACGATGCGGCGCTGGTCTATTTTAAGCTCATTTCCTTGCTGAATATGATTGTCGAGTAATGCGGCCAGAGCATTATTTGCTGTAGTTATCGCATGCAAGTCACCAGTAAAATGCAAATTAATTTCTTCCATAGGCAATACCTGTGAATAGCCGCCACCAGCTGCCCCACCTTTTATTCCCATTGTCGGTCCCAAAGAAGGCTCCCTAATCGCAATGATTGCTTTCTTGCCAATGCGCCCAAAAGCGTCACCTAGACCAACTGTTACCGTAGATTTACCTTCACCTGCAGGCGTAGGATTGATGGAAGTAACAAGAATGATTTTCCCACTGTTATTTGATTCAATCTTCGAAAGTGCCTCATACGAAATTTTCGCTTTATATTTCCCAAATAGCTCGAGGTCATCTTCCGTTAAACCAATTGTTTTGGCAATTTCCACAATAGGTTTCATGGTTGATTCTTGTGCAATTTCAATGTCGGACTTAACTGATGTTTTCATTTGCAAAAATGATCCCCCGCATTCACATAGAATTGTAAACCTCTTTTATTGTATCAAATCACTGATTTATTTCGTGTAATATTTTTCACAAGATATTATTCTTTTCTGAATTTAAGATAATGTTTATAATGTTAATAACCGAATTTTAAAAAAATACTATATACTTAACTTAACTTGAAAAGAAATAAAGGGGGAGTGCACCTTGCCTATTAACATACCAAAGCTGCTGCCTGCGAAAGAAATCCTTGAACATGAGAATATCTTTGTCATGGACGACGAACGGGCAATAGGTCAGGATATTCGGCCATTAAAACTACTTATATTAAATTTAATGCCCGAAAAAGAAAAGGCAGAGACGCAGCTCTTAAGGCTATTGGGAAACAGCCCGCTGCAGGTAAATGTAAAATTTTTAAAAACCAATTCCTATGAATCTACAAACACGAGCAAACAGCATCTTGAACAATTCTATACCACTTTTTCTGAAGTCAAAAATCAAAAATATGATGGTATGATTATTACTGGTGCTCCTGTTGAACTAATGGAGTTTGAGCAAGTAAAGTATTGGGAAGAACTTACCGAGATTATGGACTGGACCAAAACCAATGTCACCTCTACCCTGCATATTTGCTGGGGAGCACAGGCTGCACTCTTTTATCATTATGGGATTGATAAATTTGAACTATCTCGTAAATGTTCAGGAATCTATGAGCACCAAGTTTTCGAGCAAAATGATTTACTTCTGCGTGGTTTTGATGATCATTTTTATGCTCCTGTTTCCCGATATACAGATGTATCGATTGGAGAAATTCATGAGAAACCTGAACTTAAGCTGTTGGCTGCTTCGGAGAATGCTGGTGCCCTGCTCATTGCCTCCCATGACAGAAAACATGTGATGATAACAGGACACTTGGAATATGAGTCTGATTCCTTAGCTCAAGAATACAATCGGGATATTGAGAGAGGTCTGCAAATTCATATTCCAGAAAATTACTTTCCAAACAATGATCCTACTCAGCCGCCAATCAATCGCTGGCGTTCTCATGGCCACTTGTTCTTCTCAAACTGGCTCAACTATTATGTCTATCAAGAAACACCATTTAATTGGGATTAAGAAAAGAAGAAGCATCGGGATAGACCGATGCTTCTTTTTCAATGTCTTTAAAGTATTATTTTTTATTTATTCTTCGTTTATTTTTTTAAAATTATAGAAAGAATATCGAGCAAAGGGGGGAAACGTTGTGGAAACAGTCGTAGCACTGCATCGGAACCATGTTGGAGAGATTATCAGCTTTGTCACATCCGGAGGACGGATTATTTCCTATCAAAAAGCATTAATGGAAGCTGCAAACGGCGTCATCAAAGGCGTTCAAGCGATTGAGGATTATGATGGTAATCTTGTTCTTAGCCCTGAGCTGGAACCATCCTTTGACCATTACCCTGATTTATTCTAAAAAAGCACCTGGCGGCGGCCAGGTGCTTTACGCTTATTCAGCTTCGTTTTGTTTTTGAATTTCTTTTAATGCCTCTATTCTCGTTTCATCTTCTTGGAAAAATTGAACGAGGTCAACGATTCTTTCAATCGAATCCCAGCTTAAGTGGTGCTCGATTCCTTCGACATCATTATAGATATTTTCATCTTTCACTCCGATAATTTTTAAGAATTGTTCAAGTAAATCATGTCTAAATACAAGGCGCTTCCCAATCTTATTCCCTTTTGTGGTTAAACTGAAGCCTCTGTATTTTTCATAGACTAAATATTCATCTTTGTCGAGCTTTTGTACCATTTTTGTTACAGAGGAGGGATGAACAGATAGTGCCTCTGCAATATCTGAAACACGGGCATACCCTTTTTCTTCAATTAACATATATATTTGTTCAATATAATCTTCCATACTAGGTGTTGGCATCCCGGACCTCCAAAAAAATTACTCTTCTAAAAGTTTACTATAGAAAAAAAATAGTGACAAGTTGAATTATCACTTTGTCACACTTTTAGCACTTGGTTCTTCAAATAAAAACTTGACCCTTTTCTCCTGTTCATCGAGAAAAAGCCTTGCATTAAAGGTTTTATCCTTATTCGTAAACCCTTCAATCAACTCTGTTTTCCCTTCCGTTAAGAGGAGTTTAATATTCTTTTGGGTAATGTTTTTCCCGAGGATTTTTTTTGATATTGTGAAATTACACTGGTTTTTTTGATAGTTCGAACAACCATAAAAGCTTCCTTTATCAACCACTGAGCCATCACATTTTTTACAATTCCCCAGCTTCGTACTGCCTTTACCCTTTGTCATCTTCTTACTTGGAGTGAAATTTTCACGAACATCTTCTGAAAATATCCAATTTGCAGAATGTCCCACTCCAGAAGAAATCAGATGGTAGACCATTTTATTGGTTTGTTCCATGAAATTCTTTGGAGAAGCAGACCCCTCAGAGATTTCTTTTAATTTCTGCTCCCATTTTGCCGTCATTTCTGGGGAAGCAAGAATCTCCTCACCAATCGCTTCTATCAATATTCTTGCTTTTGAAGTTGCATAAACTAAGTTCTTGGTTACATCAATATATTTTCGGTCCTTCAACATCGTAATAATTCCAGCCCTTGTTGCCTCAGTACCAAGACCTTCTGTCTTAGATAATATTTTCTCCATTTCCTTGTCTTCGATATGCTTCCCGGCAGTCTTCATTAACGTGATTAACTGACCCTCAGTATAGCGTTTTGGCGGCTGTGTCTGGCTCTCTTTTACATCCACCTTCGTTGTCCGTCCTTGTTCCCCTTTTGAAACTTTCGGCAGTGCCGGTTCATCCTCTTTTTCCTTTTGGTTGATTACCTTCCGCCAGCCTTCATCGATTTGGACCTTTCCCTTTGATTGAAATACTGCCCGTCCATCTACTAAAGTTGTCACTGTCGTATATTCAGCAATTGCTTTCGGATAATGTGCGGCAATTAAACTTGTGACAATGAGGTCATATAGTTTCTTTTCATCTGGGTCTAATCTTTCAACATTTGGAATTTGTTCAGTAGGAATTATCGCATAGTGATCAGTAACTTTTTTTTCGTTTACATATCGTTTGTTATCCGCAATTGATTCCAATGGCAGTGGGAAGAATTTATCATACCCATTGATATGACTTAATTTAGTAAGTATTTCAGGGAATGTATTCGCTTCTTCTTTCGTTACATACCGCGAGTCAGAGCGGGGATAGGATACATTTCCTTTTTGATAGAGTTTTTGCAGCACATCCAGTGTCTTCTTCGGTGAAAATTTGTATCGTTTATTTGCTTCAGCCTGAAGAGCTGAGAGATTATAGAGTAACGGTGGAAAAAATTCTTTTCTTTCCGATATCACATCTGAAACTTCTGCAGGCTTTTCTCGGCAAAACGCCGCAACCTTCTCAGCTATTTCTTTTGTTTTTACGCGTGATTCTCCATCATTCTGCCACTTACCGCTGTATTTCTTGCCATCGATGTTAAAATGGCCAATCACTTCCCAAAAGGGTTCCGACTTGAAATTTTCAATTTCTAATTCTCTTTTTACAATAAGTGCTAATGTTGGTGTCTGTACCCGGCCTACAGAAAACACATCTGAAAAGCCTTGTTTTTGCAGCAGTAAGCTATAGAGCCTTGATGCATTCATTCCGACTACCCAATCTGCACAAGCCCGGGTGTACGCTTCAAAATATAAATTTCTTGTATAATCTTCGTCTAATAATTTATTAAACCCATCTCGAATGGAGTTAGCTGTTAAAGAGGAAATCCAAAGTCGTTTCATTGGCTTTTTACAGCCAGTAATTCGAAGTATATTACGGATAATCAATTCACCTTCACGCCCGGCATCACCCGCATGGATAATTTCTGTTACCGCAGGATTATTTACCAGCTTTTGAATAACTGAAAATTGTTTTACTTTATCCTTCGTTACTTCATATTGGAACTGATTCGGAATCATCGGCAGATTATCCAAAGACCATTTCTTCCATCCCGGCTCATACGTTTCTGGATTCACAAGCTGACATAAATGCCCAATCGCCCAAGTGACATAGGCACCATTTGGAAAAGTCTCATTGGGAAAAACCTCAATAAAACCATTTTGTTTTTTATTTTTAAAAATAGAAGCCAGTGTTGAACCTTGATCTGGCTTTTCAGCAATAATTAATTTCATTACGATTGCTCCTTTTGATAAAGCATCCAGCATTCATTTTCCCACTTCATTTGTCTTTTTGTAAAGGATAAAAAAATTACAATTACCTCATTAGATTGATACTATATGGTAAAGAATATTGTTCAGGAAATGGATTGCTGCTGTTTGAAAAAAATAAGTAGATGATACACAGGGGAAATTCAGAGGATATCTTACAATCATATCTTAGCAGACAATTTCATTAATTGTTAAAATTTGTTTGTCTAGATTATAACAAATGACACAAAGAAGGGCAGTCAATTTTGACCACCCACTTGCAGTATTATTGTATAAGTTTCAAGGTTGAATCCTGCATATACCAATTTTCTTCTGGAATGATATTCGATACAGTCAAAATAAATGATGGAATTCTTTCAACATCAAAAACAATTGCACCTATTTTCTTCGTGAACATGAGAAAGGCGTCACCATGTGAATAAGATGATAAATCATTTCCGATTTGAAGCAATGACATCAAGACAACTTGTTTTTCTTCGGCTTCAATGAAGACTTGCGGCGAGAATCTTAAAATCCATTCATCTCCCTCAATCGAAAATCGGTACATTACTCCTCACCCTTTATCAACCATTTTTATAAGAATATGAGGCTGATAAAAATTTATGTTGATAGTTTTATTAATTTTGAAGATTGCATGAAAATACGATTCACTGGGTAAAAAAGCGCTTACTTTCCTTGACTGCCCAAAAATATTCATGTATATTTAAAGCGTCATGTATCATTAATTGAATAGTATTAATATTATCTTTATGTACATGATAATATTTATCTTTGGCACTTACATAAAGTGTCTTGAAAGGCTTAGGAGGAAATAGTAAATGCAAAACGGTAAAGTAAAATGGTTCAACAATGAAAAAGGTTTTGGTTTTATCGAAGTTGAAGGCGGAGACGATGTATTCGTACATTTCAGCGCTATTACTGGCGAAGGCTTCAAGTCTTTAGAAGAAGGCCAAGAAGTTTCTTTCGAAATCGTTGAAGGAAACCGCGGACCACAAGCTGCTAACGTAGTAAAACTTTAATCTAATGACTAACCAAAGGCTGGCGAATACCGTCAGCCTTTTTTATATTTCTTTAGGTGCCTTCTTGAAATTGGACATCCAGTACAGTAACTAATCATCTTGTAAGCTTTTTTCCATATTCCTGCAGTTTTTCCCCTACGGTGCATTGTGAAATACAAAAGCGATGGGCAAACCTCCTGCCTCCATCTTGTTTAAACTGCTGATGAACAAAACATCCATTACAGTACTGGCCTAATAGTGATTCAACATGATGGAACAGTTCTTTTCTACTAGATTTTTCCACGAGTCAAAGGCACCCCGTTTCTTAAATTATTTGTGTCTTTGCAAAAATTTCTTTCCCCTCTAACGCCTGAGTAGCCAATTTATCTGCTTCTTTATTATCATTTCTTGGAATCGGTGTGTACTTTGGTGTCAGCGAGAGTGACTTCATTTTTTCTTCAATCCTGTCAAGCCAGGCATTGAGTACATCCTCATAGCACGGCCATTCTCCTTCAAGCTGCTTTAAGACGACCTGTGAGTCCCCTTTAAATTCACAAGGCAGATGATGAACGCCTAATTCCTCTAAAAGCGTTAAACCATAATAAAAGGCTGCATATTCTGCTTCATTATTTGTTTCCAATTCATCGAACATTTCGTTCGCTCTAATTCGATATTTCTTTTTCCCTTGTTTAAAAAATATAACCACACCAAGACCGGCTGTATTGGTTTCCTTTTTAAATCCGCCATCGAAATATACAGTGATTTCATGAGGGTCATCCTCAATTTCAGTTACCAGCTTTTTCAGTTCCTTTAATATCCACGATGTACCTATCTCATCATAAAAGTAGATGTCACTTGCTTTCCCTAGCTTTTCAAGCTCTTCACCTGCTTGTATTGCCAATTCCGTAGAAATCCAATCAGAGGTGAATTGTATTTTTTCATTACTGCCTGTTTTATATTTCCACTCAAGTTTATATTTCATGATTTTCAACCTTTCTAAAGAAAATTTCTGAGTTGAAAAGAAAGAATTTATGATTGCACTTTCTTACAATACGTTTAAACATCTACTCTTAGCATACCCAGTTCAACAAAGTAGAAAGAGGGAAAATTTATTTCCTGCGTTTTGTGTTAGATTATGATAAACTTTCAATTATTATGAAAATGGAGGGACTCCTATGATCGAAGTCTACATAGACGGTGCCAGTGCTGGCAACCCGGGTCCAAGCGGTGCTGGAATTTTTATAAAAGGGAATGGGACAGCCGAAAAATTTTCAATTCCGCTCGGTATGATGTCTAATCACGAGGCCGAGTATCATGCCTTTATTAAAGCATTAGAGCTGTGCTTAGAAAAAGGCTATTCCCATAGTGTTGTATCCTTTCGAACGGATTCAGAATTAGTCAATAAGGCTGTAGAGAAAGAATTTGCGAAAAATAAACTATATGCTCCTCTTCTAGAACAGGCATTACAGTTATCGAAACAATTTGATTTATTTTTTATGAAGTGGATTCCAAGTATCGAAAATAAAGCAGCCGATGAATTGGCCCGACTTGCAATCCGAAAAAATACTTTGAATGAAGAGTAAAGCAGCATGGAAAAGCCATTTTTGTGATATCATGGTTAAACAAAAATCCCCCCGTTTTGGGAGGATTCTTGTTTATATTGCCACTAGTTCTCTTTCTTTAACGAACTTGAGGGCTGCATTTCTTGTTTGTATTTTGCTCGAAACAAGGGTTTCTAATAATGACACATAAAAGCTGCCATCAAAGCTCTTCTGGGCTTTTAATGTGATCTCTATCGCAGAATTAATCAATTCATCGGAAGCATTCGTATAGTGTTTTCCGAAATAAATAAACCCAATTGCATCCTCTTGAAATTGAAATCCTTTTCCTTCTAGGTAGTGCAAGTACTCATCAGTTGTTCGCACTGGCTTCTCCATCCCTCTCCAAGCAATCTAAAACCATCTACTATCAGATTTTACCTTAAATTTCGACAATTTTCTACCCTTTTTTGTACATAAATGTCCAACTACTCCTACTATTGCCCCAAGAATTGCTCCGCCAATTACTTCTTCAGGCTGATGTCCTAACATTTCCTTTAACTTTTTAGGAGCTTCCTGTTCAAATTCTACGCTTTCCTCTTTGTCCACTTTTTCAATTAAATCATGCATGGAATTGACTTTTAAGGTGAGTTCACCTGTTTGCCGTCGTATCCCTTGGGCGTCGTACATGACAATTAATCCATAAACCAGCGATAGAGCAAAATCAAATGTTGGCAGCCCTCGCTGTAGCGCTATATAGGTGGTTAGTGTTGAAACTCCAGCTGAGTGGGAGCTAGGCATACCGCCTGTTTGGAAAAAGAGGTCTGGGCGCCACTCTTTCTTTTTGTAATAATGAATGGGAATTTTTAAGCCTTGTGCTAAACCAATACTAGAAAGGGCTAAATAAACGCCTTTGTTCATTTTTATCACCTCTTATCATTATTGTTTAGAAAGTTGAGTTTTATTATTCCGAGTGGAAATACTAAAAAAATGGGAGGTGAGAAGGATGAGCAAAAACGGTCATGCTAATCGCGGTGTAAAGGCTCCTGGGGTTAATCCACAAGGATACGGTCAAGATGCAGAATTCGCTGAGGAACCAAAAAGCAAACTAGAAAATGCACAAAAGAAAAAAAATACAAAATAAAATGGAAACAGCTGTCCCTTTCTGGGACAGCCTCAGGATTAAATACAGGGACAGGAATAAATAACTACTGCAGCAATTATTGCTTTCGGAAAATGCAGCTGCTACATAATTGTATTCCTCAATGAGAACATGTTTTTTAACTTTTTTTGGGAGATTTTTTAAAAAATAATAAGGTTCCTAACGAAACAAATAGTTGAAAAGATAACATAAAAATAACTTGATGAATAAAGTTGCAGTAACAATACCAAATATGGAGCCTGGCAGAGCACCAATCCCGATGTTAAGTAAAATCCATTTGATATATCCATTTTAACTCCTCCAATAGGAAGGCTAAGCTTTTTGCAAAAACTTTTCACAACATTTTTTGAATTTTTTCTTGCTTCCACAAAGGCAAAGATCATTTCGTTCAGGCTTTGGTCGGTCTGCTTGAAGGTGATTTTGCAGCCACTTCTGTTTTATATTTTCAGCCAGCTTTTCCATTCGTTCATGGCAGTAGTTATAGAGTTCAAGATAACTCCCGCAGAAATAATCTGGGTTAATTATATCAACTGCTTGATTCCATGCTCGATTTCTCGGACAACCGCCATGGCATAAATGTAAAAACTTGCACTCTCTACACTTATCTGGTAAATTCGGCTTCAATCCAAGAAAGTCTTCGTATTTTGGGCTGTTTAAAATATCTATAAGCGAATCCTGAGCGACGTTCCCAAGTCTAGATTCATCATTAATATAAAAATCGCACGGATAGGCGTCACCGTTTTGTTCAAGGATCAGTGTTTTCGGGCATGATTGACGATGGACACATAGTTCTGCCTCTTGGTGCAAATACACACTTAAAATGTTATCAAAGATCCTGACCGATCTTTTCGGGTTACCATTGTTATACCATACATCAAATGCCTCACATAAGAACTGGCCATATTGTTCAGGTGTAATCAAATATTGCCCCGGCTTATTCGGTTCTTGGGCTCGGAAATCCATACAAGGAATAAATTGCACATGGCTAAACCCTTCTGTCTGATAAAACGCCATCAACTTTTTTGCCCTGCCTACATTTCCTTCGTGAATAACCGTGAGGATATTAAAGTCAACATTTGCATTACGCAAATGATTAATCCCACGCATCACACGGTCGAAGCTCCCAATGCCCTGACCATTCACCCTTCTTGCATCATTGATTTCCTTTGGTCCATCCAGACTAACACCGATTAATAAATTATATTGTTTAAAAAAACTTGCCCATTCCTTTGTAATGAGCGTGGCATTGGTTTGCAGTGAATTGCTTATGATTGTATTCTTAGGAGCGTACTTTGCTTGTAAATATACAACCTGTTTAAAAAAATCCAAGCCTGCTAGGAGCGGCTCTCCTCCCTGCCATGCGAATGAAGCTATTCCATTGGAAATATCCATATATTCTTTAATAAATTTTTCAAGCATAATAGAATCTATTTTTTCGATTTTTCCTGGCTGACCTCCACAACTGCTATAATAGCAATAATTACAAGCAAGATTACATGCCTCAGAAACAGTTTTCCACATAACACCGGTATGGCCTTGGTTCTTCGAAGTTAAACAGGATTGTACCATTTTTTGTTAGTCTCCTTACTGTTTAATAGTATGTTTTACGTCCCTATGCATGAGAAATTCTAGGCATCGGCATCTGCTCTTTATGCAATTCCGCCCACGCATATTTTAATAGAAGCTCTTTTTTCAATTCTTGATAGTTTGGATGATCCCATAAATTATTTAATTCTTTAGGGTCCCCCTTCAAGTCAAAAATTTCACCATAGGTTTGCCGGTAATAGATCGTAATTTTATAGCGCTCATCAACATAGGTTTTTTGATGGATGGTTGTTGGCTCATGACGAAACTCACACAAAATGTGATCCCTTACCTTCTCTTGGATTCCCAGCCAAACATTCTTTTGGTCTTCACCAGACATATTAGGCGGGATAGGGATACCAGCTAAGGACAAAAAGGTTGGTGCTAGATCGACCAGCGATTGCAGGGCATGTGATTCTTTTTGTCCCGGTACTTTCCCCGGATATCGGACAATAAATGGCAGTTTAATCAAATCCTCATAATGAAACCCGCCTTTGTACTGCAAGCCATGCTGGCCGAAGAAATGACCGTGATCTGTGCTAAAAACAACCAGAGTGTCATCGGCAATTCCCAGTTCATCCAGCTTATCTAGAATTTTACCAATATACTTATCCATGAAACTTATCATCCCATAATAATTCGCTACTAATTTTTTTCGGTCGTCCTCTGGCAGCAAATGCGAGTGATAACCGTGAATGCCCCAGCCTGTTTCCTCTAGGTCAGAAAAATCAGGGTTCTCCTCCTGGGTCTTTTTAAAATGCGTGGGATTCTTGTCATGTTCGCCGGGAACAGCCTCGGGAATGGTCAACTGATTAGGGTCGTACATCGAAGCCCATGGCTCCGGCACCAAATATGGAGGATGCGGATCCGGAAAGCTCGCCCAAAGGAAGAAGTTTTCCCCTTGCTGTTGATAGGCTTCCAGAAGTTCATTGGTTTTTTCTGCTATGTATGTATTATAGTGATACTCCTCCGGAATCCCCCAGGTATATTTAATGGCTGGATCCATCGTTCCCGTTGGAGCCATATAATACTTTTTCCAGTCATGGAAACCCTTCTCCTCCAGCCAGGCCACGTAATGCTGGCCCACCAAGTATTCATTGGTATGATTGCGCAAAAGTTCAATTCTTTCAAAACCGTAGAATGGCTGATTGTAAGATTTCCAGAAGTCAATATTCTGGAGGAGCGGCATCGATTCCAGTGATGGATACTCATCTGACGTACGCGTAGGCTGGAAATGAGCCTTCCCGACAAGTGCTGTTCGATACCCATTTTCTACAAAAACATCGCCGACAGTCAGTTGCTCCTCACTCAGTTTTGTTCCCAATGTCCATGCCCCATGCTGGCTTGGGTAGGTGCCTGTTATGATTGAAGACCTTGCCGGTGTACATGTAGGATTTGGACAATAGGCGCGCTGAAAAGTCGTTCCTTCCTTAGCCAAGCGATCGAGGTTCGGGGTGAAGAGTTCCGGGTTAAAGGCGCCGATCGTATCATAATGCTGCTGATCACTTGTGATCAATAGAATGTTTGGTCTTTTCATAAATGCCTACACCTCTTTATCTTAGATAAAATTTTATTAAGAGCACGAAAAAGCAGTGGGAGTGAACCCGTCCCATATAATGCCGCCCACTCCACCGCATTTTATCAGCTAGTATTACTCTTTAACTTTTAGCTTGATTTCAAAGCTCTTCCCATAAGAATTCTTGGAATCAATATGAATTAACGTCTTTTTACTAGAAACGGAAGCCTTAACACCCTTGCTCGCTTCTACCACTGCAGGGTGCGGGAGTTCCACCTCCAGTTTCATCTTATCAAGACTGAAGGTCGGGTCGGAAACAGCAATCGTCACAATATCCCCATCTTTTTTCACAAGAATCGATGCCGGATTATAGGAAGTTACATTACTTACACTTCTCTTTTTGTCACCAAAGAAATTGAAACCTTTCAACCCAAGATTAACATGTTCAACAGCATGTACATCCTCCGTATTAGACAAGATCTTCACACATGGACTATTCGCATATTCCTCCGTATCCGCTTCATTGAAATTAGGTAAAATCACATAGGCATATTTCGCATTTTGCGGATTTGTTCCATGCTCCAGTCCTAATGTAAAGAAGTTCTCCGTAATCTTGGTGTCCGGGTTGGGAGTACGGATTTTTTTAAGGCTTTTCGTCACCGTATTTGTTGAAACATTGATGCTGGAGGATTCAGGAAAGTAATACCCTACCTTACTTGCTTCCTCATCGGTTTTAAAATTCAGCCATTTTAACTCGTATTGGCCATTTTCAGGATCCGTTAATACTTGATCATCATATGTTTCCCCTGTAATGGAACTGGTTTCGTTGCTGTCAAACATCCGGTTATCAATGGTGGAAATAACCTCTCGTCCCAACTGATCCTTAATACCAGATCCAAGTAAAACAATTTCATCATCAAGCATAAACGCCGATTTATTCGCTTCGGCATTTTTATATGCGACAAAATCGTCAGGCAGTATCCCTTTCTGTTTATCGCGATAGCCAATCTCATCCCCAAGCTGAATACCTGTTACCCCGTATTTCCCCAGCTTTACCCCGCCGGAATACTTATTCGTTCCTACTGGAAAATAAACATAATCATTTTGCGACACTGAGGATGCAAAGAAATTTAATGGATGATTGGTATTTTCATAGTAAGCCTTTCCATACAGCTCAGGAATGGTTTTTCTCTCCTCAACAGGTACAGTTGTTCCCGGAAGCTTATAAGGGCTAATAGTTGCAAAATAATTAGCCCCAAATGATTTCGTTTGATTCCTTCCTGATAAATATAAGTAATACGCGCCATCACCTTGGAACCATGGCATTAAGTTTTCGCCGCTCATATACTCATATTTGCTGATTCGGTCAGAGCTTCTTGAAAAAGCAAACGCATAGGAGTCTCTTAAATGGACCGTTTTATCCATTAAATTAAAGGCATAATGATTTTCTTCGGCAATCGCGTTTTTAGCCTCAACGTTGGAATCCACGATCAGGTTATTATACTGTACCACAGCTAAATTAGAAGTGAAGGATCCCGTATTAATAGTCCCTTTCGTAGTTTGAGCAATATATTTAATGTGAGATTTTAATTGCTGACTGTCTTCTTCATTCAAGTAGTTCGTTAAATCAACCATTGCTTCGACGATACCATTGACATCCGCATACCCGGTTCCTGTTCTTGAAACCGCCCGGCCTTTGACGATTTCCATCATATACCCTTCAAAAATAACCGGTGAGAAGCCTTGATATAACCAATTTTTGACGGTTGGAACCAATATGTCTTTCGGATTGTATGAACTATCGTCCAGAATTTTCATCGTTTGGATAATCCGATTGATCAGGACTTTCCCGTAAGAACCCGTATAGGCAACCCGGTGGTGCTGAATAAAGGAGCCATCCTCATAAAATCCATCCGTATTCCCATTTACAATATGATCAGGGTCGATCGTTTGAAAAACAGTCAGGATATTGGCCACTGCCTTTGATACCCGCTGCCCGTCTCCTGTAATTGCCCCTTGGATAATTCGATTTGTGGCGATATCGGCAAGATTGGCGCCTGTATGTTGACGGGCCGTTAAATCAATATCCCCGTCTTTTCCGTTCCTTAAGTATAAATCCATCGAGTTCACATAGGCGTTAATCAGTTCCGGTTTCTGGCTTTTAATCTCATCCTCTAACAAAAGTAAGATTTTCGAAATATGATTCGGGGCACCTATTTCCCATTCATACCAATTCCCGTAATAACCCTTTTCTTGGTCGGCAAAGTGATTAGCATACAGCCAATCCAGCCCTTCAATGATTTTATTGATCATTTCCACATTCTCGTAAAAGTTAAATCCGGTTTGGCTAGGGTCTTTATAGGATTTGGCAGCTAGTGCCATTTGGTATAAATACAAATAGGAGTTTGCTAGATTTTTCGGATCTTGGCCAAGTGTGACATCTTTGAACAGACCTTGTCCCCTTTCCTCGCTAGGAAGGAACAAGTCGAGCCTATCATTGGCCGTTTTGTGGACTGAATTGATTTTACTAGCTAACAATGGGTCAGAATTCAAGCTTTCAGTACCAACTAGATACTTTCTAAAGTTCTCCTTTAATTGATTGAGTTCATTTACAGATTCTGCAGAATTTGCCACGGTGGAAGCTGCCGACGTTTCAGAGGCATGAACGGAGTTGTTGGTATCTAGTGCAGAAACAGATAAAAAGGTTGTTAGTGTCAATGATGTTGCCAAAATTTTCTTTAAATTTTTTACCATACATACACCATCCTATTGATATTTTTTATGTACCAAGGACACATAGCACAATGTTAATTAGCGGCCGTTTGGTAATTGGTTTGAACTTTTTTCTCCTTATGAAACCCCTTTGATACTAGAGCATAAATTAGATAGGCAGCAATGCTAAAAACTAACATCGAGGCCGCTGGAAAAAAAAATATGAGCCCCACTGTACCGGCAATCATCACGAGAGAAAGAAGCATAAAGTGAGGAATTCCAATCGAAAGCAGCATGGCATTCTTGATAGCTTCTTTCCAAGACACTCGGTAATGAACGATGACGGGAAAAATCGATATCGATGCAAACAGATAAACAATACTTAAAAGGAAGAAAACCGCAAATAGTACGTATTTTAGGTTTGATTGCATCTGATTGGTGATGATAAAATCACCGATAAGCAAAAAGGTAAAGACGATCCATAAAATGCCAAGAACGAAGCTTTGTTTAAAATTCGCCTTTAAATGGCGGAAAAAAGCAGAAAATACTTTAATATCATTTTCCTTCTGCCACTCCCGGACTACACCAAACAAAGCGGTTGTCGCTGGAAATATGGTTAGAATCGGAAGGCATACCACCAGCCATAAAAGATTCAATATAAAGGCATTCATGATAAACTCCATTGTTCGATATAGCTTCCCATCCATATCATCATTTCCCCTTTCAAATCCTAAAGGAAAGGAAACGCCAACACCTCTTGGACGTTTCCATATCCCGAATACCTTACCAGTACATTTTCCAATCCTTAACAAGTCGAATTAATGCCTCAAAATAATAGTAGTCACCCCAGATACAGCTTTCATCCACACCACGGCCGCCAGCTTTATAGTATACGGCGTGCTTAAGGATTCCGTTTGCCTCACTATCGATATCAGTCCGATAGTTTTCATATAAGGACTGCACCATCTTTAAAGCAGCATTTTCATAGATTTCTTTTTCAGGATCAGTAAGTGGTAAATATTTCACCATCTCAAGCAGTCCACATACCGTGATTGCAGCTGCAGAGCTGTCCCTTTCTTCATCACCTTCGGTAAAAATCAAATCCCAGTAGCAAATCTCGTCTTCCGGTAAACGGTTCAAATAATAGTTTGTCACTTTTTTTGCTAAATCGACTAAACTCCAATCACCGGTGTAATTGTAGCTGAGCGGGAAACCGTAGATCCCCCATGCTTGTCCGCGGGCCCAGCAGGAGTCATCCGAAAATCCTTGGTGGGTATTGCCGTACATTGGTTCACCAGTCTCCGGATCCATGTAATACGTATGGAAAGTGGAGGCGTCCTGTCTAACAATATATTTCGCTGCCTGCTTGATATGGGTCTCGGCGATTTCTCGATAGATCGGTTTTCCAGTCACTTCTGACGCCCAGTAAAGGAGCGGAAGATTCATGTTGCAGTCAATAATCATTCTGCCTCGCTCTTTTGGATCATTTAGATTGCCCCACGCCTGAATAATTCCTGCTTTATCGTAATAGCGGGTAATTAACAAATCAGCTGCCTTTAATGCGATATCCTTTGCTTCTTCATTTCCGGTAAGCTTATATGCACTGACACAGCTTAGTGTGTATAAGAAGCCTAGGTCATGGTGGTCAACCTCGATTCGTTTTTCTAGACGTTCTTTAAAACTTTGAATCTGCTTCTCTGCAACTTTCCGGTATTTTTCATCCCCTGTGTATTCATAAGCGAGCCAGAGCATACCCGTCCAAAAACTTGTGGTCCACTCTACATTTTCAATCGGAGGATAGACAAGATTTACACTGTTGGAATCAGGAAATTTATCTGTAAATACATCTAGGCTTTGATCGATTTTAGCCAAAACATGCCCAATTGCTTTTTCAACAAAAGCACGGTCTACAGCAGGTCCTTTCGTAAAGCGTAAACTATTCTTAATTTCTTCCATGCGTACTTCTTCAACTAATACAGTCATTTGCAATTCTCCTCTAGTTTGTAATAAAATGGGTCGTTCATATCTTTCAGCCAGTGATGCAGCTTCCATTCAAGTTCCTCTGCAATCCGATGTTTGAAAGGATTTTCGATTTTCTCTGGATGTAACTGATATTTATCCCTTTTCAAATCGTATAACAAGCGAACACTTTCGTCTTCAGGGGAATAACCATGGTGAATAACATAGGTAAATTCGTCTGTTCGAATGGCTCTCCATCCAAATTGGCGATTATCCAGTCCAGCCTCACGAAACGCTTCAATCGCTTCCTTTCTTCCAGGATAAGCACTAATAAACGCTTCCTTTGGACCGCCAGTTTGTTGGTTTACGATGAAGTCCGATAAATCAATCCCCTCAATCGTTCTAGGAATCTCTAAATCAAGAAAACTAAGCAAAGTCGGCATAATATCAACAGTATTAAGTAAAAGGTCTGTCCGCATTTTTGGAATTACATTCGGCCAGCGAATACAAAATGGGACACCAATCGATTCCTCAAACCATACATGCTTTGCCATCAGACCATGGGAACCCATCATTTCACCGTGATCCGAAGTCAAAACAACAATGGTGTTCTCATCTAGCTTTTCTGATTTTAATAATTGTAAAACTCTCTCAAATTGATCATCAATTCCTGAGATCGCAGCAAAGTAATTCAATTGTTTTTCCTTTAATTCTTCAATGCCGCCGTCCACTGTTTCTCCAGTATGAACGGAGAAGCTGCAATGGGTGACATTTTTACGAAGTGTGATTTGATCCCTGTTATATAGCGCCTTATATTTTTCTGGTACTTGATCAAATGGGCTATGTGGCGGATTCCAGGATAAAAATAAGGCAAACGGCTGATCGCTGGTTCGGTTTTGGATAAATGTTAGTGCTTGGTCTGTTTCATGTTCGACGGACCATTGGTTTACCTTAATTTTCTTCGGGCTATCCTGCCAGTAATGCGGTGAGAGATGCTCATCCCAAGCACCATATGAATACCAGAATTGGAATCCTTGTCGTTTCGGTCCAGGAGGTGTATACGCATCCCACCCTTCTGCACCGGATTCCGGCTGTTCCGATATATTTAATTCCGGTAAATCTAGATGCCACTTTCCGATATATCCCGTCTGATAGCCGTTTTCTTCCAGCACGTCACCAATACTAATTTCATCTGGGCTTAACATAACATCTGCCCCAACCTTACAGTTCGTATAAACCCCAGTGCTGCTTGGATACCTTCCGGTAAGCAAGGAGGCCCGATGAGGAGAACATAATGGGGAGCAAGTTACGGCATTAGAAAAGATCGTCCCTTCACGCACAAATGCGTCGATATTCGGTGTAATTACCTGATCCTCTCCTTCATACCCAACAGCCTGACGGCGCCATTGATCTGCAAAAATATAGATTAGATTCGGCCTTTGTTGCCTCTCCATGGTCTCTCTCCTTTTGTATTTATCGAATTGAATTCGAGCTATTCCCTTTTTTGCTAGGAATCATTTTTAATTTGGCGATGAATGATTTCCCGTAAGACTGCTGGACATTCACTTTCAACTTAATCGAAGGCTTCGTTTGTAACACTTGGATATTTTCGTCTGCGTCGAATACCTTAAAGGCTTTTCCATCAAAATCGACATCAATCCAGCCTTTGTTCTGCATCGTTGGGTCGGAAACGGCTAGCGTCAGCACGCCATCCTTCTCCTGCATGGTAATAGAAGCTTTTTGATATACCGTTAACGGACCTACCGTTTGCTTTTCATTCAGCCAGAAGTTAGCCCCGATAATATTTTCCTTAACATCATGAACCGCTTGGACGCCAGGATCATTTCGTAAAATCGTAATCCCCGGCTGTGCGGCATATTGGCTTGTTTGTTCCTGATTTAAGCCTGGCAGCAGGACATAGGCGTACGTTTCATTTGCAGGATTCACACCATGGTCAAACCACATCGTGACATAGGAACGTGTGATTGGATTCGACGGCCCGCCATAATTGATGTCCTTCCAAGATCCAGTCTGCTGTTCTTTTTTCACCCTGAGCGTTCTTCCTTCTGGAAAATAGTAACCTATATCAGATCCCGGTACATTCCCTTCAAGGAATACCCACTTGGCCTCAACCGTATGTTGTTGACCCTCGGTTAACTCCGGCTTTTCACCATTGATGAGGAGATTATTCGAGCGGTCTTCACGAATTTTTCGATTTTCAACAATACTTTCGATTGTTCGGTTATCATTGCTGCTTATTCCCGAGCCAAGAGCGACAATTTCGTTATCGAACATAAACCATGATTTTTTAGCGGTTAATGTACTATTCCAGGCCTTATAAGACATACCTGCTGTCCCAAACCGATTTAACGTGGAACCACCTGTCCAGGACTCACTTGAATTGTGCTCTCCACTTCCATCTGCTCGTTTCATTGTATCAATAGTTGTTCCCGGCATCCGATATGGGTCAACAGTCGGCCAGAAATCATCGCTGTATTGCGCGAGATCGGCATTATACAAATAGGTCATCCCTTCACCTGTGTACCAGCCTTTTCGATTTTCGTCATTCATATCCTCATAGTTTTGAATCCGGTTTGAATACATGCTGATTCCGAAAGTGTAACCCGGTTTTCTATGAACAACACGGTCCATTGAGGCAAATGTTTTATGGAAATCAAGTTCTCCCCTTGGGCTGATATCTTGATTTTCTAACAGGTTTTTAGCCAAAACCATATCACGGAAACTGCTTGCATTTGAAAAATAATCTAGTTGTGTATCTTCTTGAAGCCAATTTTTAGCCATACTTTTATATTTTTCTGCATATGGTTCTGGAGCAAATTGCGCCATTCGAATTACAGTCTTAATGATGCTGTGACCCGCTTGATGATCCTGCAGGAAATCACGTGAAATTGCTCTTCCCCTTACCATATCCATCAAGGCACCTTTGTACATAAATGGTTCAAATGCATCTTCAATCCAGTTATAAACATTCGATACCTTAGGGTCCGTTACACTCCAAGTTGAACCACTCAATAAATCCAGCATCTCCGTTAACCCCTCGATTAACACAATGCCATAAGAACCGGTGTAAGCAATATCCTCATGCTGCACAAACGAACCATCTTCATAAAAACCATCGCCTGACGCCACGTTTTCAAAGGTTTGACTTAGGGCGTCCCGGGCAGCAGCGATTTTCACCTCATCCTTCACGAGTACACCACGGACTCCGACAACCTTACTGACGTCAATTCTGTTGGCGCCGACGGCTTCCCGGAAGTTGTTCGGTGTAGTTGCTCCAGATTTCGTTGGATCCGGCTGAAAATGATCCACGACCTTCAAGTAGCGGTGGATCGTTTCTTGATCCAAATAATCATATAAAAGCACCATGATGCTGTTTAATTCATTCGGTACACCAATTTCCCAATTCCACCAATTGCTATACTGGGCAATCGATTCATTATATTGATTCTGATACAGCCACTCTAGTGCATCTTTGATATCCTTGAGTAATTGTGGATTTCGATAAAGCGTTGAATGTTCATTCGCAAACGTCTTAGCCATAGTGGTCAAGTTCCGATAATTTGATCGGATATCTGCTGAATTATCGGTGCTCGAGTATTCATGCCACAAGAAGGTTCGATTAGTATTTTTCACCATGTTTTTCCATAATGCCAGTGTTGTTTTGGTTTGATTGGTAACCATTTGTTTCATACGTTCATTAGAAGCATCGTATAAATCAAGACTGGTCATTTGGCTTTCCCACTTATAACGTAACACGTCATATTCATCCTGTTCCCAAGCCGCGACGGTTAGTTGAGTTACACTTTTTATGCTGCCATCCATTGTCTCAGCAGTGATGATGACGCTTCCTTCGGACTTGGCCTCTACCAGACCATTCTGTATGGAAGCTACACTTTCATTGGAAGAACGCCAAACCAACTTTTCCCTATCGGCATTTTCAGGCGAAACATTTGCTTGAAGTAAACGAACTTGCCCGGCTTCAAGCTGCATTTGTTTCGGTTGGATTTCAATCGCCTCAATGGCCGGCCGTCCAACCGCTTCATTTTTCAACACCTTGACCATGCTGCTGGCAGACAGTCGATTATCCGTGATTGCCATAATCACTGCCTCCCCTGCTCTCACTCCGGTAACCCTACCGTTATCCACTTTAGCAACCGACTCATCTGTGGAAAACCAAGAAATCGTTGAGCTTGCGTCGGCAGGCTCTAGTCTGACATTTATTTCAGCAGTCTCATTCTCTAGAATTGTTACTTCCTTATTTTCAATCTCAATCGAGGTTGCCGGATCAATTAATAGTAGGGAAACATCATCGAACATAGCCGTTCCAGTCCCGGTTTCAAAGAAAAGCTGTACCCGAATACTATCTACATTTGCTGGGAGCTCTACATCCATTTTGATCTCGGACCAATCATGGGTGCCCGTTAAGCGGGAGGAGTAAAGGAGTTCAAGTTGTTGCTTTCCCTCAAACGTTGTCACTCTCATTCGTGCTCCCTGTCCGCTGACAATATTATCTGTCTTTATCCAGGTACTTAGTTGATATGTTTTGCCACCTTTTACGGCTACATCTTGAGACACTGCAGCTCGGGCGTTCTGGGAAGCCTTAATTTTCAATCCATACTTACCTGTACGGCTTGCTTCCTCAGAAATTGAAACAACAGGACTTCCAGTTGGCTTCCACACGCTCCAACTGGCTGCGCCTAAGTGGTCCCATCCTGACGCAGCACCTTTGGTTTCTTCAAATCCTGCATTGACCAAACGATTAGCGTTATCATCAGCAAATATCAAAGGTGCATTTACAGTCAAAGAAATAATTAACGTTAAAATTATCAGGACAGATAATCCTTTTTTAGGTGTTTTGTTCATCATTTCACTCCCTATCATTTTATTCCAGTGTTGGCCACTCCTTTGATAAAATGGTCCTGGGCCAAGAAGTAAACAATGATGGTTGGTATAACTGCGGATACGGCCGCTGCCATTAATAGAGAATACTCCGTGTTATATTCGGTAATAAAATGCTGGATACCCAATTGCAAAGTATACAAATGGTCAGAAGTCAGATAGATTAATGGGCCTAAAAAGTCATTCCATGAATGCATGAATGAGAATATAACGAGTGTAGCAATCGCCGGTTTAGACAATGGCATAATAATCCGCCAATAAATGCCAAACTCAGTTAAACCATCAATTCTAGCTGCTTCTAATAACTCATCCGGAATCGATAAGAAAAACTGACGGAATAAGAAAACACCAAAGGGATTAAACGCCCCTAGAATAATAAGTGACCAATGAGAGTTCACCAGCCCAAGCTTGCTCATCAGCATAAATTGGGGAATCATCATTACCTGGTAAGGAATCATCATAGTAGCTACATAAATGAAAAATAATTTATTGCTTTCAGGAAATTTAATTTTCGCAAACGCATACCCCGCAAGGGAACTATTGATAATCACTAATATCGTAGTAATAACCGCAATCTTTAACGTATTCAAATAATAAAGATGAAACGGAACGGTTGTCCAAACGTCTTTGTAATTGTCCCACCGGAAGGTTTCTGGAATCCACTTTATCGGGAACCCAAAAATCTCTGTTTCTGCTTTTAATGACGCAGACAACATCCAAACAAATGGCAAAACCATGGCGAGTGAAACAAAAATTACAGCAAGGTACTTTACTATTTTTCCGATTGATATTTTTTTTCGGCTTTTGGCTTCAGCGGTGTATACAGATGCTTCCGTAGCAAGATTCATAACTTCCATCCTCCTTTCTCTTGATTTTTCATTAATAATTCACCCATTTTTTCTGTCCTCTAAATTGAATGATAGATATAACAAGAATGAGCAGGAATAATACATAAGCCATCGCTGAAGCATATCCATACTCAAATTGCTTGAATGCCGTATTATAAATGTCGTATACAAGTACATGAGTGGATCGGCCAGGTCCTCCGCCGGTCAGGACATAAATTAAATCAAACACTTTAAACGAGTTTATGACACCAATAATGGTAGTAAAGAATAGAACTGGGGATAACATTGGCACCGTGATATTGAAAAATTTCGAAATCGGTCCCGCCCCGTCCAATTCAGCTGCTTCGTAAAGGTAATCTGGTATACTCTGGAGCCCTGCTAAAAATAAAACCATATAATAGCCGACTGAATGCCAAATATAAACGATAGAAACAGAGATTAAAGCCCAGGTTGGTGAGGATAGCCAGCCAGGCGGCTGATCAATCCCTAAGTTCATTAATACCCCATTAATGGGTCCCATCGTAGGATTAAAAATGAGCTGCCATACAGCTGCAACAGCAATCGTAGCTGTAACATAAGGAAGGAAAACAGCTGTCCGGAAAACCTTAACAAAGCGGATTCCCTGATTTAGGGCCACCGCGATTAACATGGAAAGAAATAAGGTGATAGGAACAGAGATGACCATGAAAAGGATACTATTAAAAAAGGAAATTTTAAAATTCTCATCTTTCAGTAGTTGTTTATAGTTGTCTAACCCAATAAACTCTACGACTCCGAAACCGTTCCATGAGGTAAAACTCATAAAAAAAGAAGCAATTACAGGAATTAGAATAAATACTAGGAAGCCAATGATATTGGGAAGAAGAAAGGTATATGCGATGATTCGATTTCGCCTAATGGTTTTTGACCTTACCTTTTTAGTAGGGTTCATGAGGGTTCATCCTTTCTTTATAGCTATTCGAAAACAGTACTTTTTAAAAAAAGTGGTACTGCTGTTTGGATAATCCAGCGCAGTACCTCACTTTTCTTTGTTACTTTTCTCCGTACTTACTAGCCCATTCACTTTTGACACGCTTGGTTATTTCTTTAATGGTGTCATCCACGGATTTCTGACCAAGCAAGGCAAGTTCTCCTTCTTGCTTAAAGATTTGTTCAACGACAACGTTCTTAACTCCAGGCAGCATTGGATATTCTGGGTATTCTTTTGTCTCTAAGAAATAGTGAAGGTTTTCAGGTTTTTGTGAACCGTCCCCAAGATATGCAGCTTCTACATCCTTATCCATATATCCAGTTAAATAACCTTCAGAAGCTAAAAGCTCGGCTCCTTCTTTCCCTGACATATACTTAAGGAATTCAAATGCTTCATCTGCATGCTTTGTATTTTTGTTCATCATAATCGTAACAGGCAATGCAAGTGATGTATTCTTTGCTACACCTTCTGGATGTGGAATTGGAGCAACGTCCCAATCAAACTTAACTGTTCCTTCCTTTTCCCCTTGACGAAGCTGAGCAACATGCCAGTCTCCAATGATATTCATGGCAATATTACCTTTTTGGAAAGCAGCATTATAGTGAGCACCAGTTGTTACCTGTTCAGACCACGGCATAATGGAACCGTCTTTTTCAAGATTCACTCTTACTTTTAATGCTTCTTTAAATGGTGTTAAATCTTTATCAATAATAGAAGAACCATTTTGAACTGCACTCATATACCAAGTTTGCGGCCATTGTTGTAAAAATGCACCGTATACTTTACTTTCACCACTGCCGCTTGTCATTTTTAAAGCTAATTCACGGAATTCATCCAACGTCATATCATCACTTGGATACTCGACACCTTTTTCATCGAAAAGTGTTTTGTTATAATAAAGCATCCAATTGGATTTACGATATGGAAGGCTCATCACTTTTCCTTCATATTTATATGTGTCATACATGGAACCATATCCTGAAACATCCATACCACTGTCTTTAATGTGCTGATCTAGCGGTGCGACAATTCCAGTATCAACCATGTTGTCTAATTGACCAGTGAAAAGGTCATAACCTTCACCGCCTGCTAGCTGCATACGGATCTTTTCATAATATTGCTGCTGAGGGAAAGTTTCAAAGGTGATATCAATATTTGGATGATCCTTTTTAAAGTTTTCATAACCTTTCTTAAAAACTGCTTCATCTGCAGGAAAAACTGCCATTTTCAAACTGACTTCTTCATTCGAATCTTTTTTGTCTTCCGGTTCTGCATTTCCTTTTTCGGACCCTCCACTTGCACAGCCTGCTAAGATTCCAAGAAATAGAATCAGTATGGCTAGTAAACTAATTACTTTTTTCATTCGTTGTTCCCCCTTATTTTTTTTAATAGTTTGTTATATACTTAGTGTAAAGGTTTTCATTTTTTTAAATAAGTAGAAAATTTCTTTCCCCCTTTTCTAACCAGGAGTGACAAACATGATATTTCTCTGCCTTATTTTCATGGTATTTTTAATCTTTTTTATCTATAAAAACCTAAGCAGCAGGTCGGTTTTCTTTTTATGTGCGTTAACAATTGGATGGATTATGGCGTATATTTCTTTCACCCTCTATCTATCAAAATTTAATTACTATTATAGTATTGTGAATCAATTCATTGATTTTGGTCCTGGAACTTGGAGCCGTCTAGTATTAGGTAACTTTGATACTCATACGTTAATTAGACTCTTTCATTTAGGATTAATCCTTTTCTATTTTTCCTTTTTGTGCTTTTCGATTTCTTTTACCAGCAATTTTAAAATCAGAAAGAAATTGCGCTATCTTTATTTGGCACTAGGAATTGTAGGACTCCTCCAGTTTCTCTTTTATGACCCAAGTATAAACCTCTACCTTCAGGAATTATCATCAGGAACGGAGATACTCACCAGGCAATACCAGCAATTCAGTAGAATAGGAGATATTGTTTTCCAGACAGTAAATTATGCCTATCTCATTGTTAGTTTTGTCTTATTTATTGACCATTACATTCGCTATTACAAACTAAGGTCCATTCGTGACCATACGCTTTACATGATGATTACCTTACTGCCCATCACCTTTTTACAACTATTCATTTTTTATTGGGCGCCTTCCAACTTTGTCAAAATCACCTTCAGTAAAAGCTTTATTAATTATTCACAGCCGCCGATTAATTTATTTTTAATGGAATATCGTTTTTTCCCGTTTCTTGCAATCGTTGCTATTGGCATCATGCTCTACAACATTTACAAATACAAATCGAATGAGGCACGCTACTCAAACATTAATATCATTACGAAGAAAAAGATTGATACGGCATCTTTAGGGATTCGAGCGTTTACTCATGCCATTAAGAACCATCTGCTGGCAATTCGATCGGAGGCTGAGTATCTGCAAGAAAAATTCGCAAATGACGAAGAGGCTCTATATAGCCTTAAATTGATTACCGATTCGTGTGAATATTCGTTTCAAAGTATTAACCAAGCCAATGAGAAGCTGAAGCATATCACGTTGAACATCAAAGCCGTTCCTATCGAGCTGCCAATCGAAAGAGCGATTCAGCGTTTTCATTCAATGCTCTCGGATGTGGAGTTCCAAATTGAAAAACCTGAGTCAAGTATCTATGTGTACATGGATGAAGACCAAATCAATGAGGCGGTCTATAATATCCTTAAAAATTCAGTTGAAGCACTTGGAAGCAAAGACGGGATAATTTCGGTTATGTTAAACACTGTGGACCAATGGGGGACGATTACGATTAGAGATAACGGTCCTGGGATTGCCGCGGAAAATGTAGATGAAATCTACACCCCCTTTTTCTCAACGAAACCAAGCATCACCAATTGGGGAATTGGTTTATCATTTTGTCATAAAGTCATTACAGCTCATGGAGGAAAAATTGAAGTGACGAGTGAATTAGGTAAGTTCACACAATTTGATATTCTATTGCCATTGGTAAAGAGGGGATAAAACATACCCCTTTTCCTAATTTTGGGGAGGTATTCATTTGGAAAAGATACATATTTTAATAGCTGACGACATGGAGGCCCATCGAAGACGGCTGGAAAGAATCATAAGCAGTGTGGATAACCTCTCTTTAGCAGCCTCTGCCAAAAGCGGCTACGAGGCCGTTGCTTTTGCAGCGGTTAAAAAACCAGATATTGTATTAATGGACATTGAAATGGAAAGTCAGATGGCAGGGATTAAGGCAGCTTCCGAAATACATAAGATTTTACCCGATACCAAGATTGTAATGTTGACTGTTCATCAGGATAACAATATTGTATTTGCAGCCTTCCAAACAGGGATTGTTGATTACTTAATGAAATCGGCCCCAAAAGAAGAAATCATAGAAGCGATTTATTCCGCCACTAACAACCAGTCACCGATCAGGCCGATTATTGCGGAGAAAATCAGGCACGAATTCGCTCGAATAAAAAAATCAGAAGATCAATTAACCCATTTTTTCAAAATCGTGGCAAATCTGACCCAATCTGAACTCGAAGTATTGAAGTTGCTTTGCGGCGGCTTAAAGCGTAAGGATATTGCAGAAATCCGTGCAGTTGAAGTGGAAACGATTAAAAAGCAAATTAGCAGCTTATTAAAAAAGTTCGATAAAAGTAGCACGAAAGAAATCATTACGGAAGTCAATGAACTCAAACTGTTTGAACTAATTAAGGAAATTTCTTAATAAAAGGGATGGTACATTGCGTGCATACCGGCCACAAACGTACCTTTTCCCTAGATCCGATAAAGAAGTCCCTCTTGGACTAACTCCTCAATGGCTTTTTTTGCAGTATTCCAGCTCACACTGTACTCATTCATTAATTGATTCCCAGAAGGTATTTGATCTCTTTCCTCCATACCTCACTCTCGTTAGAATCCTTTAATATTTCCTTAAGTTGATGATAAAGCGGTATTAAACTATCATTTTGCAATGGTTTCATTAATATCTACCTTCCTCTAATAAGTGAAATTAGTATATTATACTTGGATCCATCAACACAGCAATCCTACAAGTAATTTTTAAAGAATAGAAAAAGGCTGCCCTTTAAAGGACAGCCTAAAATTTCACGAAATAAAGGAAGCTTCGAGTGGTAGCAAGCGCTGCAAGCCGCGAAGCTCTAATTCATTTAATTTGTCTAAAGCTTTGTCTTTTTCAATTTTTAGACCAGCTTGTTGTAAATCACAGCTGACTGGGACATCACATTTAATTTCCGCAAGTATTCGTGATAAGTGAAGCATTTCTAAATCCTGCTCAATTTTTGTTTTGTGAGACTTAGAAAGACGGTCAAGATTCGAAATAATCCCTTCAACATGCTCAAATTCCTTTAGGAGCTTCAAAGCCGTTTTCTCACCAATCCCCTTTACTCCAGGATAATTATCGCTAGGGTCTCCCATAAGTGCCTTTAAATCGATCATTTGCCGCGGTTTAATACCTTTTTCTTCAAAAAAGGTATCAGGAGTATGGACAAGATAATTCCCATAGCCTTTTTTCAATAAAATAACCGAGATACTCTCATCGAGAAGCTGAAGGATATCCTGATCTCCCGTTAGAATCGAAACATGCGCCTGTTCTTTAGCTTGATACGCAATTGTTCCAATGCAGTCATCTGCCTCATAGCCCGCTAAACCAATATTAGGGATGTCAAAAGCGGCCACTACATCTTTAACTAAATCAAATTGAGGGATTAATTCGACAGGTGCTTCACCGCGATTCCCTTTATAGGCATCGAATAATTCTGACCTGAACGTTTTACTACCCATATCCCAGCAAACGGCCACATGGGATGGATTAAAGGAAGATACTGCAGTAAATAAATGTTTAATGAATCCGTGAATTCCATTCGTCGGAATTCCTTTTGAATTTATCATAAACTGGCCTGAAACAGCCGTAGCATAAAAAGCACGAAATAATAAAGCCATTCCATCAACTAACATAAGTGAAGGTTTTTGATTTTCCAATATATTGACCTCCGATCATTTAAAAACAACACGGTTTTGATTATAACATAAAAAACTTACTCTATCTCGTTTTCTTGATAGGAAATCCAATCGCTAAAACTTCCCAAGTAAAGTTTTACCTTTTCAAACCCTGCTGCTTTTAATGCCAGATAATTGGGTGCCGCTGTAACACCTGAACCACAATAAACAATGATTTCGTTTTCAGGATTAATGTCGGAGAACCGTTGTTTTTGGACTTCGGCTTGCTTATAATAACCGGCAGTTAATCCATCGAACCATGGTTTATTAATTGCCCCGGGAATCCGCCCAGCTTTTTTATCTATCGGTTCCTCTAACCCTAAATATCTTCTTTCTTCCCTTGAATCAATAAGGATTGTATTGGAATCTGGTCCACCTGACACTGCCCTTACTTCCTCCATACCTGCGAGCAGGTCATGCTTAATATTTGGCTTATAGGCAGCTTTTTTAAAGGTAGGCACCTCTGATGTAACCGGGTAATTTCCTACCTTCCAGCCTTTTAAGCCTCCATCCAGTACATACACTTTTTCATGTCCAAGGTATTGCAGCAGCCACCAAAACCTTGCTGCAAAAGCTCCTTCTCCTTGATCATAAGCAATCACCGTTTTATTTTCATCAATACCAGCATGTTCAAGTTTTTCGATAAACTCGTGTAAATTAGGCAATGGGTGTCGGCCGCCATGTTCACCAATTTCACCCGATAAATCTTTCTCAAGATCAAAATAGCTGGCTCCAGGAATATGATTTTTATCATATTCCTGTCTGCCTTTTGTAGGGTCTGCTAACGAAAAAGAGCAATCCACAATACGGACATGTGGATCATTTACATTTTTAAACAGCCATTCTTTATCGATAATATAATTCATAGAGATCCCCCAGTAAGTTAGTACTTAGACTCTTCCAGCTTTTGATAAACTTCTTGTAATTTCTCGATAGAGATTCCCCCATCTAATGCAGTAAGAAGGCTCAAATAATAATCGTCTGCCTGTTCTTCAATTTGGGTTATTAATTCTTCGAATTGTCCAATCAAAATTTGTGAGTAAAAGTTAGCTAATTTTTCACCTTCAGACTTCAGATAATCATCTGCAGGGCCATTTAAAACATGATTTAGCTCATCACTCATAAGCTTCTTTTCATTTTTTTCGAAAAAGGACTTTGGATTTTTAAAATAGGACAGAGCTTTCGTAAACAGCTGTTTATTTAGCTGACTAAAAGCTAAAGGAAACTCTATCTCCCCTTCATACTTCATCTCAAAAGGCGCAAATGATAAGTCCTTATTAATTTCCTTCATACCGCGAGTTAGCGCTGTATGATAGTCGAATAACACTTTTCGTGCAAAAGAGTCCAGTCTGACTGTAGTTGCTCGCAGTTCCTGAGCGAAATCGAAGCCAAGGCTTTCTAACAATTCATCCAAAGCAGATTGTAATGCCTTCTTTAAATTTCTTCCGTCATCTCTTAAGGATGCAGGATTAAATGCCTCTTTAAAAAAGTCACCAAAGCGAAGGAATACCCTTTGCTTAATATAGTAAAGGAGTTCTTCACCTTCTAGTGTCATACGTTTTTGTAATCCTTCAGAACTTTGTTTTTCTAGCAACTCTTTAATCATGGCCTTTTGTTTTTCTATTTCAGTGCGTTTTTTGTCTTTTACGGATTGGTCTTCTTTAGAATTTTGAATTAGTTTACCAACCAACTCCTGAACACGACTTAATTCATTACCTGCAGAGGTGATGGCCATTTCAGTTAAATCATTAGAAATAAAATGGTAGAAATCCCCTTCGAAATTCCCCATTCCAGACTTTTCATCTGTGTTTGGTTCTACTTTTTCCTTTAAAGCCAACAAACTAGATAACGGGTAAAGGTGTGGTTTCCTAATTCCATATTTAATTAATTGTTCTGTTACATATTCCGCGACCGTTTCCTTCTCTTCCTCATTTTCAGCTAAGTCAATAGCATTAATAATAAAGAACATTTTATCTAGCTGGAAGGACTCTTTCACGCGTCCAAGCTGGATTAAAAACTCTCGGTCCGCTTTTGAAAAGGCATGGTTATAATACGTAACAAACAAGATAGCATCTGAATTTTTAATATAATCAAATGCAACTCCCGTATGACGGGCATTAATTGAATCTGCTCCTGGGGTATCAACGAGTGTGATTCCTTTGCGAGTCAGTTCACAATCATAGTAAAGCTCAATCCACTCCACAAAGCACGACTTTTCTTCCAAAGCAACGAAATCTGCAAATTCGTTTAAGTCCGTTTCCAAGACACTTCCAAGCTGCTTTCCGTGTAAGAGGAAGCCTTTTTTAAATGCTTGTAAAAATGCATAGTGTGTCTTTTCCGCTACACCTTCCTGCCCTTTTTCAAGCATAACCTTATCAATTTCGCTCGACGCAGCTTCTAAATCAGGGCTTTGCAGGTCAAATAATTTCAAGGAGCGGTTAACATCCTCAAGCATTGCGTTGCCCTCTTTAAATTTCACAAGCACCGTGCCATGCTGATATTGCTCGGTTACAGGCTTGATTTTATTAATAGCTGCAGTTGTCGGATTAGGAGATACTGGCAGCACCTTTTCCCCCATAAGTGCATTAGCAAAGGAAGATTTCCCCGCACTAAAGGCACCAAATAATGCAACAGTAAACCCTTTGTTAGTCAAACGACCTGCTTTTTCTTCCAGTTCCATTGCTAGCTTTTTAAAGCCTGGGAGGTTGTCAATTAACTTAGCTGATTGATCTAACCGAGCAACCATGGTTTGTAAATGACTTCTTGCTTTTTCTGTTTCGTTTTTCTTGGCAAGGTTTGTTTTTACTTTTGCTACCGGCAATTTCTTTTGTTGTGTTTCTGTCTCCGGTATGGTTTGTCCATATACGACATCAGCTTCTTCTTCCTCTTGCTGGAATAGCAAATACTCATCGTTTAGATCTTCGTATGCTTCATTTAGCAGCATCTCAACTTTTGCCTCTTTTGCTGAAGTATCTTTTTCAAAATTTTCTTTTTCTGTTAGTGCACCTACATATTGTTCAATATTCTTGAATTCTTCTTGATACATTTGTGTTAACTTTTTTGTTTTTGCTGCTAGTTCAGGCATGAGTGCCTGTTTAAAATCTAAAATACCTTCTCTTGCTATCTTTTTGATTCCATTCGCCAAGTCCTCTGTGTAGTGAAGTACATATTCACCGGATAAACGGGCTCCTTGCTTAACCGTTTGTACGATTAAATCAATCGGAACATTGATTGAAAAAGATTGCGCCTTATTTTGTAGAACCTGGTCATCTAGACTGTTGTTCTTGAGGATGGCAATCAAATATTCACGCAAATGCCATTCAATCTGTGATTTCGTTTTCTCTAGCAGGTCCTGGTAAAGTCTATCAAGACGAGCATTCTTTTCTTCTAGCGTTTTTTGTTTTGAAAAAAGAAACCCTACCTTAAACTCCGGCTGTGCTGCTTCAAGATAAGCCTCCGCCAATTCTCTTGTTTGAAAGGGCATCAAATAAGCATTATTCAAGATTTTTGCTATCTCTTTATCCATTTCTTTTTTGGTTTCCTCAACCCCTTTTTCAAGAGTCTGAAGGTTTGAACTAATGGATTGATAGGTTTGTGTTAGTTCCTGTTTTTCTTCCTCAGGAAGTTCATTTAACAAATCAAAAACTGGCTGAAGTTCTTCTACCCTTTTATTGCGATCTTGGTCTAGATGGTCTACAGCAATTTTTTTCAAAGAATGAAAAATGGATTGCTGTAGAAGCTGATCCTTATTCTGCAATTTCTGGGCGATAAAAGCTTTCAATTCATTAAATTCGTTCAGTTTATGGTCTTGAAACTTTAAGGAAGTATAAAAGATTCGTGCCGGCTTAACTCCCCATGCACCAAACGAATCCTGGACACTTTCTTGAAAATGGCGGAACGATAGCTCCTCTTCCTTATGTTTATCTACCTGATTAATAACGAGATAAACTTCTTTCCCTGCTTCCGTCAATTCTTTTGTGAATAAAAAATTCAGCTCAGCTTGGACATGATTATAATCCATCACGTACAAAACGAGGTCTGCAAGGTGGATTGCAGATTCGGTTGCCACCTTGTGTGCATCATCTGCTGAATCTATTCCTGGAGTATCCATAATAACGGTGTTTTCTGGTAACTGAGAGTCTGCATGGCTGATTTCGATTTCCTCGATTTGGTCGCCATCCTTGCAGTAATTCTTTACTAATTCATAATCATATGGTGCTAAGTAAACCCGCGGCTTTTCATTTTTGAAAAACACCTTCGCATATTCCTCACCTGATTTTACCTTCACTAGGTTTGCACTGGTGGGAATCGGGCTTGATGGCAGCAAATTCTCGCCGACCACTTTGTTAATCATCGTTGATTTTCCAGCTGAAAAGTGACCGCAAAATGCAATCATAAACTCACGATTCTGCAGTTTCTTCGCTAGCTGCTTTGTTTTTTCTGCGTTCTCCGTATCACTTTGTTCAATAAGATATTCATATAAAGCAAGGATCTTATTTTTAAGTGATAAAATGGTTTCTTGTTTATTTGCCGTTTGCACCATAATTTCTTCCCCTTGTTCACAACTTTGTAATATTTAATATTTTATACGATAATTCAAACTTTTCCTATCGTGAAAACTCAATTTGTTAACATAATATTCACTTCTTTTATTTTATTCCTTGGTTACAATTAAGAAAAGAGGAAGGAAGTGGATTTTGGCATTTAGGGACCGTAGAGAGTCAGATGAGTTGAAGATTTTTAGGTTGTTGAATTATCGTTCGGTCTTACCAAGTAAAGAGAAATTATTTTATGCAAATCTTGAAAAAGGATTTAAAGGTGAGGTGATGTTTGATCAATTAACGGAAGGTCTCGACCCAAATAAGTTTCTAATATTGAATGATTTACTCTTGGAGACGAACTCTATCACTTTTCAAATAGATTCGTTTCTCATCAGCCAAGGGACCCATTTTCCTTGTGAAGTGAAAAATTTTGAGGGGGATTTTTATTATAAAACTGATCAGTTCTTTGCCATGAATGATACAGTGATCCAGAATCCCCTTGACCAAATAAAGAAAACTGACACATTGCTGCTCCAGTTTCTCCAAAAAAAGAAATACTCTATTTCTCTAAATTCAAATGTCTTCTTTGTCAATCCTTCCTTCACCCTCTATCAAGCGCCACTGGACAAGCCGATTATTTATCCCACTCAGCTCACTAAATATATTGAAAAGTTAAATAAGAGAAGTTCTATTCTAACCGATGACCATTATAAGCTAGCCGAAGATTTAGTGAAGGAACATAAAACAATTTCCCCTTATACCCGATTACCACAATATGATTATTATCAACTGAAGAAAGGCCCCAGCTGTATGTTGTGCCATTCCTTTGCAGTTTAGTTTGATGGGACGATCTTCACTTGTCATTCATGTTGGTGTTTGGAAAATGTTGATGACGCCATTTTGCGGGCCGTGGGGGAACTTCAGCTGCTCATTCCAGATATAAAGATAACAACAAATTTGATATTTGAGTGGTTTAAGGTAATTGAATCTAGGAAACAGATTAGGCGGATATTGAAGAAACATTACCAGATAATAGGTTTAAGACACGCTACTTATTATAAATAAAATTTGACTATGGTGGAGTTACCGAAAATGCATTTTAATTTGCTTCTCGGTAACTCCAGTCCCCCTGGAGTTACCCAATTGTCTTTTCCCCATGCTCTTCGGTCACTCCAATTTCCGAACAAAAAAAGCCTAGGATTGCTCCCAGACTTAATGTAACAAATATCTCTTAATGTGTTACGTTTTTCAAGACGTGCTTCATGACAAATGCGTATACGATTACCGTTCCACCTACAAATGCAAAAGCCATAAGATACACCTTCCTATCCGCTCAAATGAAGTGAGAATGATTTTCATTCTTCTTTAAAAATAGAATATCATAGTTGATAATCATTTTCAACATAGAAAAGTCAATTGTCATATTTATTTAACAATTTCGGCAAAAAGCGATTACAGCTTTGAAAGCTTCCTTCATATTCAGTTAGCTCCTGAAGCGCTTTTTCCTCAGCCGGTATGCGGATTGACAGCATGAGCACATTTAATAGCGTAAACAAGCAAGCTGTTATGTATGCACCAAACATTAAGGGCACAACCAGGAGTTCAATCGAGACAACTAAATAATTGGGATGTCTGATAAACCTGTATGGTCCTTTTCTGACAACCTCAACATTTGGTAAAACGATGATTTTTGTATTCCAATAACGGCCAAGTACCGAAATCGCCCACACTCTGATTAGCTGCGCACATACAAATACTGCTGCTAAAAACGGCCAAAAAGAAGATAACTCACGAGAAAAGGTAACTTTTTCAAAAAGGAAGACAACAAAAAATAAAGAATGCATCAGGACGATATATTGATAATGCTTCATACCAAATTCAATCGCCCCCCGCTCCTTCATCCACTTTTCATTTCTGCGGGCAATTGCTAACTCAAGTAAACGTTGAATAATTAAAACTGAAATAAATAGAAAAAAAGGAATCATCCTTTACCCCCATTTCAATAAGAGCAATTCAGAACTAAATCCCGGTCCCAGCGCCGTGCAAAGTCCAAATGTCCCTGCTTCACCGCCTAATTCCATAAATCTACTAAGAACATAAAGGATTGTTGCCGACGACATGTTTCCATATTGCTTTAAAACATCAAGTGAAATGTCGGTCATTGAAGGTGGTATACCTAACGATTTGATATAAGCATCTATAACTTTTTTCCCGCCAGGATGGGCAATAAAATGAGTAATCTCAGCCAGTTCCAGCCTATTCTGAGTTAAAAATTTACTTACATTAGGTTTTAGCCACTCCTCTACAATACTGGGGATATCTCGGGAGAATACCACGAATAATCCTTGATCCCTTATATCCCATCCCATTACATCTAAAGAGTCAGGCATTAACGTAGATTGAGTATCAATGATGGCTGGTGCAGTCCTTTTAGCACATAATTCATCAATCCTTACTTCATTACCACAAATCAATGCACAAGCAACCCCATCAGCAAATAGTGACGTTCCAATTAGGTTACTTTTTGAATAGTCATTACGCTGGAAGGTTAAACTGCAGAGTTCAACTGAAAGCACCACAACCAAGGCATCCGGAAATGCAGTGCAATATTCAAATGCCCTCGATAAACCAGCCGCTCCCCCAGCACAGCCAAGACCCCAAATGGGTATTCTTTTGGTGTGTTCCCGAAATGGCAAATGATTCATTATTCTAGCCTCGATACTCGGAGTTGCCATACCTGTTGTTGAGATATAGAAAATCGCATCGATTTCTTCGCAGTTAATCTTTCTGGTCAAAAATGTCTCATTTTCAAGGCAATTCACAATCGCCTGCATTCCCAGGGTTACAGCAGATTCTATATAGGCATTGTTTTTTTCCGCAAAGGAACGGTCTTCTTTATACCAATCAATCTCTTTAACGATGTGCCTTTTTTCTATTTGTCCATTTTGAAAAGCTTTAAGCAATCTTTCGATATCCTTAAAACGATCTGAAAAAAGTTCTCTGGCAAAGTCTATTGCCTGCTCTTGTTTTATCTTAAATTCCGGAACTGCTTCTGCTACTGAAAGAATTGTTGGCATCGTTTATTCCCCTTCAATGTAGGTAATGGTATTTTTACCAAAAAAAAGGAGATGTATGTACAAAAAAAAAGCTTCCCTGCTAAAGGGAAGCCAACGTTTTGAAGGTTGTTGTTGTTGTGCTCCTTGATTATAACTGAGATGCAGCAACTAATCATTACGAAAACTTTTCCAATTTTAACTTTTATGCCGTGGAGCTTTATTATCTTTCACTGTTTTTTAGATTGGTTCTGAACTTCAATCTTTATCTTTTTATCTGCCAAGGATCCACAGACTTTACAAAATTCTATTTGGTTATAGAGGAGACGGCATGGTTCACAATAATATTTTTCCATCAATAACACGCTCGCTTCTCGAAATTCTGTTGCATCTATTCCATTCTATTTAAAAGTTTCAGAATTGTGACAATCATTAAAAAAACAAGCTTTTCTCTTCAAGACAGTCATAATCAATTACTTTTATCACAGGTAATAAGTGATAGTTCACATTTTATTCACAACTCACCTACCACTATTGTGATATAAATCACTGTTATATCAGTTTATTACTATTAACATAGTAATTACCTAAGGAATGAACATTTTGTGAACTCTGAAATTTGTTATTTTTTCCTCACAATTGTTTTGTATTATGAAAGAGAACTTATTATTTAATTAATTTTTATGAAGGGAGTCTTGGGGGATGGCGAAAGCGGAACTGAAAACAAATAAAAAAACAGAAATTGAAGACAGCTCTTCTCTTAAAGGGACACTGGCATCCGTTTTCTTTTTGGGAATCTTTTTAGTTGTCACATGGGTAAGTGTCTATTTCTTGTTCTTAGACCGTTTTTAAATAAAGAAAGGGGAAATAACCATGCATATGCATAAGTTTGAAAAAATTTGGCTTATCTTCGGAATAGGCGCTCTTGTTGTTTTCTTATCAGTAGTAGGTGTAAGCGCTTTTTACTTAGGTAACAAGCCGCCAAGCTGCTTAACGACTATAGATCCAAAAAAGGTTGATACTCAGGCACCATTTGATAAACCTGGATTAAACAAGGTTGAAGGAAAAGAATGGGATTATGAATTAGTGTATGTTGCTTCAGCTTTCTCCTATAATCCAGTTGAAGTAGAGGTTCCATTTGGAGCGAAAGTAAAAGTAATGGCGACTACGAAGGATGTTATTCATGGATTCCAAGTTGCTGGAACAAATATCAATATGATGCTTGAACCAGGCTACATAAATGAGATTGTTACAACATTTGATAAAGAAGGCGAATATTTAGTGGTTTGTAACGAGTACTGCGGTACCGGTCACCATTTAATGAGCTCTAAGATAAAGGTGGTTAAATAATGTCTAGCCAAACATCAAAATTAAAAGTTGATCCACGTGATGGCAAGCTTGCGATGGCACACTTTTATGTTGCCTTTATTGCTCTTACACTAGGAGGGTTGATGGGATTACTCCAAACCCTGGTCCGTTCGGGCAAATTTGAGCTTCCGTGGGGTATTGATTATTATCAAATTTTAACCGTACATGGCGTTTTAATGGGACTTGTTTTAACAACGTTCTTTATTATGGGATTTCAATATGCTGCTGTCAGCCGTACAGCAGGTACTCATTCTCCAGCAGCACGCCGGATTGGCTGGATTGGCTTCTGGGTAATGACGGTAGGAACAATTATGGCTTCTACAATGGTTTTACTTAAAGAAGCATCTGTTCTTTATACTTTCTATGCACCATTAAAAGCACATTGGATTTTTTACTTAGGCATGACATTTGTTGTTGTTGGCAGCTGGCTTGACGGTGCTGCTCAAATTATGACTTATGCTAGATGGCGCAGGGAAAACCCTGGAAAACCAAGCCCGTTATTAAGCTTTATGGCTGTTATTAATACGGTACTTTGGATTGTTGCTACACTTGGTGTCGCTTCTACTGTATTATTCCAGTTACTGCCATGGTCACTTGGCTTAGTAGATACTGTTGATGTATTAGTCAGCCGTACACTATTCTGGTATTTCGGACATCCGCTCGTGTATTTCTGGTTACTCCCAGCTTATATGTGCTGGTATGCAATCATACCAAAAATTATTGGCGGAAAAATTTTCTCAGATTCTTTAGCACGTTTATCATTTATACTGTTTTTACTATTTTCCATTCCGGTTGGATTCCACCATCAATTAACTGAACCGGGTATTGATCCAGCTTGGAAGTTTTTACAGGTAGTTCTAACGTTTATGGTAATCATTCCATCATTGATGACTGCATTTTCATTGTTTGCATCGTTTGAAAGATATGGCCGCTCTAAAGGAGCAACTGGACTTTTTGGCTGGTTCAAGGTTTTACCTTGGAAGGACGCTCGTTTTACCGTTCCATTTATCGGTATGGCAAGCTTTATACCAGCGGGTGCTGGCGGTATTATCAACGCTTCAAACCAAATGAACCAAGTCATTCATAATACCATTTGGGTAACAGGTCACTTCCATTTAACTGCTGCAACCTCTGTTGTTTTGACGTTCTTTGGCATTACCTTTTGGCTTGTTCCACATTTAACCGGACGTATATTAACAAAAGCAATGAACAAATTAGCTATTATTCAAGGCTGGGTTTGGTTTATCGGAATGGCCTTTATGTCAGGTGCTATGCACTTCCAAGGACTTCTTGGCGGTCCACGACGCTCTGCCTACTCAACTTATGGAGATTCAGCGCAAGCAATGGAATGGATTCCTTACCAAATTGCACAAGCCGTAGGCGGATCGATTCTCTTCCTTGGAATCATTTTAATGATTATCATCTTTGTTAATCTTGCGTTCTTTGCACCTAAAGGAGAAGAAGAATTCCCTGTAGGTGAAGCAGAAAATCTTGAAGAAAAAGCTCCAATGATTTTTGAAAACTGGAAATTATGGCTTGGTATCACAGCAGCCCTAATTCTATTCGCATACACCATACCGTTTATCGATATGATTCAAAATGCACCACCAGGCTCACCAGGATTTAAAACATGGGGTTCTTGGTAAAAATATAGAAAGGCTTCATTTACAGTGAAGCCTTTTTTTGTTGAATTTTTAAAGTTGTTTTAGGCAAATTAATCAGAATCACTGATAACAGAATTATAGATGTTCCAACAAATTGTAGAACTTCAAAGTTTTCTTTATATAGGAATACACTTAGTAACGTTGCTGCTACAGGTTCTACAGTTGCGATAATCGATGCCTTGCTGCTCTCCATGTTTTCTAGTCCTTTTGTATATAGTAAGTATGCAATTACTGTTGGAAACAAGCCCAAACCTAATCCGTAAATAATTACTTCACCACTTACTAAAATACTTCCTTTTTCAAAAAGGTCTGTAAAGAGAAGTAACGTTATTGCCGCAACTAAGAACGTGTAAAAAGTAACAGTGAATGGGCGATATTTTTCTAATGCAAATTTGCCAAATATAGTATATAAAGAGTATCCGAAGCCTGCACCTAATCCTGTTAGAATCCCAATAAAATTCAATGATGATGTGTCCCTAAAACTAAATCCAACGATTAAAACACAGCCTATCAATGTCCCTATTACTGCAATAATCTTCCTGTTATCCATACTTTCTTTTAAAAATAAATAAGAAAGGACAGCAACAAATGCAGGAGCAGTGTAAAGTAATATAACTGCAAATGAAAGACTCAATTGATTTATTGAAGTAAAATAACACCAATTAAAGAGTACAATGCTGAAAATCCCCGTTCCGATAAAATATTTACTATCTGCCAAATGGATTTTCATGTGTCTCGGATATTTTGTTAAGCCGATAATTCCTAGCAATAAAGCTGCTGTAACCACCCTCAAAGTAACGATTTCCATTGAAGTAAAACCTAAAGATGCTAGCTTTCTAACAAAAATGGCAATGATTCCCCACAAAGCCGCACTTATTGCAATAAATATAATTGGACCTATTTTTCCCATTGGGCACACACACCTTATTGTAATAAAGAAGAAGGGAAATCTTATTTCCCTTCCATTGCTTCTATTAAATTAGTTGATAGACCTTACCATATTTTTCGTACAAATAATCAATTAGATATTGAGCATTCAAACCTTCCCCCGTTACATCATGAAGGATTTCTAACGGTTTCTTCTGTTTCCCATATTGGTGAATATTCTTCGTCAGCCATTCTTTGATTGGCAGCAAATTCCCTTCTTCTAATAGTTGATCAAAGTTTAGCAGATCTTCAAGCATTTTATGCTTAAATTGAGCAGCGTACATGTATCCTAGTGCATACGACGGGAAATATCCAAAGCTTCCCCCTGCCCAGTGAACATCCTGCAATACTCCTTTAGCATCATTCTCTGGGGCAATCCCTAAATATTCTTTATATAACTGATTCCAAACCTGTGGAAGATCCTTTACCTCAATCTCACCATTAAAAAGACCCTTTTCAATTTCATAGCGAATAATAATATGGAGAGGATACGTTAATTCATCTGCTTCGATTCTAATAAGCGAAGGCTTCGATTCATTTATTCCCCTGTAGAATTCTTCAATTGAAACGTCGTCAAACTGACCATTTGCATATGTCTTTAATAGCTCATAATTATTCTTCCAAAAAGAAAAACTACGACCGACAATATTTTCGTAGAAGAGAGATTGAGATTCGTGAATCCCCATTGAAGTTCCTGTACATAATGGTGTTCCAATCAATTCCTTTGAAATACTTTGTTCATATAAGGCATGCCCGCCTTCGTGAATAGTACCGAAAACAGCTGTACGAAAATCCTGTTCATCATAGTTTGTCGTTACCCGGACATCACCTGGATTTAAACCAGTAGCGAAGGGATGAACCGTTTCATCAAGCCTGCCAGCCTCAAAGTTATAACCCATCTTCCCAAGTATTTCTATACTTAATGCACGCTGGTTTTCCTTCTTAAAGGTTTTAAAAAGAAATTCTGTCCTTGGTTTGTTTGGTGAGTCAGCAATCTGTTTAACCAATGGGACAATTTTCTCCCGCAGGTTACCAAACACCTGATCAAGGACTTCAACCGTCATACCAGGTTCGTATAAATCTAGTAAAACATCGTATGTGTTTCCTTTATGACCCCAATAATTAGTGAAACGTTTCGTCATTTCTACCAATTTCTCAAGATAAGGTCTGAACAGATTAAAATCTGACTTTTCTTTTGCCTGCTCCCAGACAGATTCTGCCTTGGACTGTAGAATGACATATTCCTTGTATTCATCCGCTGGAATTTTTTTGTTGCGCTCGTATTCTTTTTTACACTCCTCAAGAACCTTACGTGTTTTTTCAGATAGTTCATTTTTAGATAATGTTGCTATGTATGCTGCCATATCTTCCGATGTGGACATTTTAAAAACCTCTGACGAAAGCATGCCAATTACTTCAGACCTTTGATCGACTCCCTGCTTCGGAGCTCCAGTCCTTAGGTCCCAATAAATCAATCCAAGTGCCTCATTATAGGCACTCATCTTCTTTACATATTCTAAAAACTTCTTTTCAACTTGCTCTGGCGTAAGGCTCATACTAAATCCCCCTTTTTTATAACCATTTGTATTTTATCATATTTTTCTGAAAATATAAGGATAAAAAAAACAACAGAATTAAATTCTGTTGTAAAATGAAATTTAGGGAAAGATGATGTTCCTGAAAAATAAAAAAGTTAAGTAAAAATGTTTTAGAGAAGTTAAATATGTTCGTACCCGAGGGTCAGAGAACCCGATTATTTTTTACCGATAGAAACTTTCCAAACCTCTGGACCTTCTTCAAGGTATTCCCAAATAAATTGTTCAGGTCTTTCCATCATAAACTGATACTGAAGAGGTCTTGGGTCATGGTCATTTACAATTTGCATAAATTCTCCAGAATTCAAGCCGTCAAAGCCTTTAAATATAGTTGAATGTTTTTCACGTGGCGGATAATCTGGTACATGAATAATCGTTGCGAATGTTTGCATCAATTTTCACTCCTTTTAATTTGCTAACTTCTTTTTTATTATAGAAAATTTGTATACTCGCTATAGTGCTAACTATCACACCTATAGGATGATTTTGCTAATAGTTACTGAAAGGAGTGAAATAGAATGAAAGAATTGGTTGGCTATTGCAGTACATGCTCAAAAGAGATTTATTGTTTAGATGGCTTCTTTAACGGTGTACAATCTGATGACCGAAAGATGTATTGCTTTGAATGCTTCGAAGAATCTACCCATGAAGAAGATCCGCAAGATTAAATCTTGCGGATTTTTTTATTGAGAATAATTTTCAAAGAAATTTGCTATCTATGATGGAGGTCACATAATTGTTTTGCAATCACTGCTAGAATGAAGGTAATTAAGAATTACTAATACGAAGGTGATGTTAATGAAGCAAGAGGACATAAACAAACGACTATCAGATGTCCCCCTATTCAAAGAATTATCTGATGTAGAGCTGGAGCCTTTCATAAAAATTGCATTGACTCGCTTTTATAAGCAGAAGATGTATGTATTTATGCAGGATGATCCACTTGACCGGGTATTTTTTATCCACTCTGGAAAAATCAAAATCTATAAAACGGATTTTTCTGGGAAGGAACAAATTGTTTCTATACTCGAACCTGGTGAGATGTTTCCACATGCTGGATTTTTCCGGGAAGGAAACTTTCCTGCACATGCGGAGGTGTTAGAAGAGGCAAATCTTATTGTCATTCCGATTGACAAATTTCAAGAAACGCTTATTGCTAATCCTGAACTCTGCATAAAGCTTTTTAAAGTGTTAGGAGAGAAAATTGTCGATCTCCAAGGCAGATTAGAGGCGCAAGTCCTCCATAATACCTTTGAACAAATCGTATTACTTCTTATTAGACTCTGCCAGTCAAACGGTGAACAGGTTGGCAGCAGATATCAGCTAACAACACAATTTACAAATCGTGAGCTGGCAAACATGATTGGCACTTCAAGAGAAACAGTCAGCAGAACGATTAACCATTTAAAAAAGAAAAACTATATTAACCAACGCGAAGATGGACTCTATTTAATCGACCGTGAAGCACTTGAACAGGAATTATTCTATTAAAAAATCAATCATATTGGGAGTTGTTATTATGGAACAAAAGATTATTGAGCTAGATGTTAGGGAAGATTTAAAGAATAAGATTGAACCTTTCCAAAAAATTATGGAAGCCATTAAAGAAGTGAAAGATAATGATATCTTTATCCTCCATGCCCCATTCAAGCCTGTACCATTGTTCGCTGTATTAAAAGCAAAAGGCTTTACCCATGAGGCTGAGGAAATCGATGCGAAGCATTGGAAAGTTACTTTCACTAAGAATGCCTAATTTCATAAAGAAAGGTGATTCAATATGATACTTGATAATCGAGGTTTAGAACCGCCACAGCCAATGATGAGAACACTAGCAGCATTGGAAAATTTAGGTGAAGGTGAAGTCTTAACGATCATTAATGATAGAAGACCTATGTTCCTATATGAGCAGCTAGAGGAACTCGGCTACAAGCAGCGTACAGAACCACAAAACGACGGAAGTTTCAAAATTGAAATCTTCCGATAAGAAGGTGAAAGAGTATGCTTCCTAACACGATGGGAAGTGAAACAAATATTAAGCTTCCTTTCTCATTTATTATTTTCAGTTTACTTGCACTTGTGATATCTCAAATCCTTGTACTTATAAATGGACAAATGGTTGTTAATGGCAGCTTCCGTATTCCAGCAATCTGGTCTGCTGCCCATTTACTGATCTTGGGCTGGGCGCTAATGGTAGCGATGGGTGCGATGTATCAGCTAGTTCCCGTTGCTTTCCTAACAAAAATATGGAATGAGAAATTTGGATTTATCCAATTCTTTGTTACTGCAATAGGAATCGCTTCTTTTTCTTGGATGTTATATGTATCGCCACAGAATGCATTACTACCAGGTATTCTCATGTTACTTGGTATCTTAATGTTTCTATTTCAAATGTTTATGACATTGAGAAAGCAGGCAAAACCGAATATCCTGACTGCTTTTGTTGGCAGTGCACTTGTTTGTTTATTCTTGACGATATTCTTAGGAATAACATTAATTTATTCTCTCCAAACAGGCTTTGGTGCTGAATACTATCAAGCAATATTTAAAAGTCATCTTTTAATGGGTGTAACAGGCTGGTTTACACTATTAATTTTCGGTTTTTCTTATAAAATGGCTCCTATGTTTTCTTTATCACATGGGTTTCCAATGGTTCATGCACGATATGTATATGGCTTATATATGTCTGGTCTTGTCATCACTCTGCTTTCCTTTTTTAGTGATAATAGTTATCTGTTAAAAGCAGGATTTTTCTTACTGTTTGTTGGTTTTTCAGTTTTTAGCTGGCATGTCTCGATTATCATTAAAAAAAGGCTGAAGAAGACGCTTGATCATTCGTTTTCCTTTGCTTTAGCAGCCATAGGCTTAGGAAACCTCGTCCACTTAGCAGCATTTATTGCATTGTGGACTGAACAGTTTTCAAACCTAATAGGACCATTGGTATACCTCTATTTATTGCTCTGGATTGTCCTTAGTATAATGGGATACTTATTTAAAATTGTTCCGTTTTTATGGTGGACTTATAAATACAGTAAGGAAATGGGGAAACAAGCGGTTCCTTCTTTAAAAGATGTAATGAACGAAAAAGTGGTTGTTCCCTTCTTTTCGATTTTTGTAATTGCGGTACTTACTGTCTTTCTTTCCATTATCTTTAAGAGCATTCTCCTGTTTAATATTGGACAATTTGTATTATCGATTGTTTTTATCGCTATTGCATTAACGATTCTGGGCGTACTAAAAAAATAACGAGGTGTTTGTGATGAACTTAAAAGAAAAAGTAATAGAAGCTTTAAAAAGTGTATATGACCCTGAGTTAAATATTAATGTTGTTGACCTGGGTTTAATTTATAATGTGGACGTTAAAGAGGAAAACGATGTAGATGTTACGATGACGTTAACAACACCAGGTTGTCCACTACATGATAGCATTACTACTGGCGTTCGCTACGCTGTTCAAGGGATTGAAGAAACTAGAAATGTTGACGTTAATCTTGTCTGGGAACCTGCATGGTCACCTGAGAAAATGACTCCAGAAGGACTTCGATTATTAGGAAGATAAGCAAAAGGTCAGCCAAAACGGCTGACCTTTTTCACTATACTTCAACTGCCTCTGTAGGGAGAACATCTTTAATTTTCTGCAATAATGCTGAATCGATATCTTCATCCAGCATAATATGAACACTGCCTTGATCATTTTCACTTCTAATTAATCGGCCAATGCCCTGCCGTAAACGAAGCAGCATATAAGGTAAATCCACTTCTTCAAATGAGTTAGCAACACCATTCCTTTTTGCCGTAAACACTGGATCATTTGGAGGGAATGGCAGGGAAAATATCAACACATTTTCTAATGACCTGCCTGGAATATCTAAACCTTCCCATAAATGAATGGTGCAAAGAATCGCATGCTCATCATTTTGAAACTTTGAAACGAGCGTGCTAATTTCTTCATCACCTTCAAAGTAGACTGGGTATGGAACACTTCCTGAAAGCCTTTGTTTAAGACTCTTTAATTCATTTTGATTATTTAGCAGAATAAGTGCCCTGCCCTCGGATTGAACAATCTTATTTATACAATAGTCAATTTTCGCTTCCATCGAATTTTGATTGAACTTCGGTATAAATACTTCCATTTTTTCTTGGTAATCAAAAGGTGAGTCCACAGAGAAAGATAAAAACTCTTTAATTCCCAAGCTATTGGCAATATAGTCAAATTTCTTTTGGTTCGATAATGTCGCTGATGAAAAGATAAACGGTTTTTTCTGTACGAATACTTCATCCCTCATGACTTCTTCAACCATTTTAGGCATGATGACAAGTGTCCGTTCATATCCCTTTTCCTCAAACCAAGTAATCCCGTTCATTTCTTTAAGGAATAATGATAAAGAGTAAGTAATTTGCTCCAAATATTCCTCAACAATTTTCAAGTCATATTCATTAATTACATACAATTCACTTTCAAAGACAAGCTCTTCTTCAATTGCTTGAAGTCGATTTAACAGCGTTGTACCATATTTGATTAGAGATGGATTCATGGTAATCATTTGTTTTTCTGATCCTTCTGATGGGACAGAATACTGTGATATCGCACTAAAGAACTTATCATTGTCTAAAAGAGCTTCCTCTATGGTATAGAGTGTTTTTTCACGTACTTCATTTTCCATCAGCCTTGTTAGTAAGGTCTCTAATGTAGAATCTGTAAAACGATAGCTTAACGCTTTCTGTGCCGCGTACTCAAGTAAATGTCCTTCGTCAAATACCACAGAAGAGTGGTCAGGTAATAAAGGAAGCTGTCCCTCCCTCTTACGCGACTCCTTTGTCCAAATATGCTCCATATAAAAGTCATGTGAACAAATGATTAAGTCCTTTGAATGTCGGTAAAAATCACGATTTAAGGTAAGACCGCAACGGTGTCTTTTTTCGCAAGAAAAACAATCCTGAACCATATCCCAGTTAATTTTCCCCCAAGTATCATCGGATAACGCAGGATAATCCCGGCGGTCGCCATATCTTTCAAACCTTTGCATCGAGCCATCACTATGAACAAAATCAGGTAATTCCTCATAAATTCCAGCTATATCATCATTAAAGTCCTCGTGCCTGACATACTCAAGCTTTTTCAAGCAAAGGTATTGGTCCCTGGACTTTGCCAAACGAACATCAATATTGAGTCCGAGCACTTTCTCAAGCTTGGCAATGTCACCTTCTTTTTTCACTAGCTGCTCAATTAATGTTTCGTCCGCACAGGCAATGATAGCAGGTCTATTTGTGTATCTCGCATACATAATTGCGTATAGCAGGTAAACGATTGTTTTTCCTGTACCAACTCCAGCTTCAGCAAACATTATTTTTTTATCCTTGTATGCTTTCTCAAGCTGAAAGGCCATAAAGATTTGTTCATCACGTAATTCAAACCCAGCTTCGGGTAAAATATCATAAAATAAGTCACCAATCCATTCACTTAACTTGTCATAAAAGGATTCAGTTTTAGAAACTACAAATGGAATACGGTCTTGCATATAATCCCCTCCTGTAAACGAATGAAATGGAGCCTTTTTCCAGTAGGCTCCAATTGTTCTTTTTGCTAACTATTCAATTGAACGAGGTGGTCTTTTCCCCCAAAATTGATAAAGGTCCGTACGGATAAATCCATTAAATAGCTTGCGCTTTTTTGTAGCTGGCCTTCCATAAAATTGCTCGAACTCTTCATTAGAGGTCAAGATATATATGGACCAGGTGTCGAGCTTACTAAAGGCCTGTCCCATTTCCTTGTACATGTGCTCCACAGCATTTTTCTCACCGAGTCTTTCTCCATATGGTGGATTTCCAACAATCACTCCATATTCCTTGGTGGTTGTAATATCTCTTACTTGCATTTGTTTATATTGAATGAGATCACCAAGACCTGCCTCAAAGGAATTCTCCTGAGCGATTTTGATCATTCGGTGGTCAATATCAGTTCCCATAATATCCAATAGCTGGTCATAATTTGCCAAATCCTCCGCTTCGGTACGAGCTTCATCCCATACTTTTCCCGGAATCCAATTCCATTTTTCAGAAACAAATTCACGATTAAAGCCTGGAGCAATATTTTGACCTATCATGGCAGCTTCAATTGGAATGGTACCAGAACCACAGAAAGGGTCGATAAATGGTTTATCAGGCTTCCAATTCGTTAATTGTACCAGTGCCGCTGCAAGGGTTTCCTTTAATGGTGCTTCCCCTTGATCCACACGGTATCCTCGTTTATGTAGTCCTTGACCGCTGGTATCAATCGTGATAGTAGCAACGTCTTTTAACAATGCCACTTCAATACGATAATAGGCGCCTGTCTCCTCAAACCAAGAATCCCGCTTATAATAGCTTTTCATTCGATCCACAACCGCTTTTTTCACAATGGCCTGACAATCTGAGACACTAAATAACTTTGATTTGACTGACTTTCCGGTTACAGGAAACTCTGCATCTTCTGGAAGATACTTTTCCCAGGGCAAGCCTTTAGTTTTCTCAAATAATTCATCAAACGTATAGGCTTTAAATTCACCGACTTTTATTTTTACTCTGTCAGCTGTACGCAGCCACATATTGCTGCGGGCAATCGCGGTTTCATCACCAGTATAAATCACTTTTCCATTTTCTACCTCACACTCATAACCGAGAGCGCGTACTTCTTTTGCTACTAATGCTTCCAGCCCCATTGCCGCGGTTGCAATTAATTGATATTTTCCCATTTTCGTCCACCCTTAACTTTTAACCTTATTATGTATGATTATTTGCTGGTCTATCATACCATTATAGACCAAAATCAGTAAGCCCATGCAAAAAGCATGTTGATTAGAAACCATTCTAAAAGTAAAAAGACTCTCCTCATAAGGAGAGTCGATACCATTAACTTTTATTAACATTAATAACGTTCTGTAAGCCATGTTCTGTACCAGAGTACTACAAACGGCGTAAACGCCTCGTACTTAGGTGGTAATCATCTATCTACAGATTCCAAGGAATCTGTCCTTCTCCTCGTTCAATTCCTTAGAGAAAGTGCCCCTACCATTATTTGGGTTTCTCGCTCGTGGGGTTTACCTCGTTCCACCCTTTTCATTTCTGTAAAGGCTCCGTCACTGTGGCACTTTTATAGGTATTCATACCATATCCGTAAGGACTTAGGTGTTTTCCCGGCCGTCAGCCTTATTCAGGCTGCCCTAGCTTATGAATTCACTAGGCACGAACACTACGAGCATCTCAGCTCGTGCGAGCATGGACTTTCCTCTACAAGAGAGCAAATGCTTCTTGCAGCGATTACCCGAACGTAATTAATGAGTACTTTTTTATTATATGCAATTGTATCCTATTAATCAATGGTACTAATTTGGAAATCAAGGTACGATCTGTTAATCGTATAGCTTATTACCAAAAACATGCTTTTCAAGATTCGATAAACGTTTCAAGATATCAAAGTTCGTCGTTCCTGCTGGCTGTGTTACTGGCTGTCTTCTAGATGTTTCTTCTAGCTGCTTTCGTAAACGAAGATTTTCTTGCTGCAAATCTTCTATTTCCTGTTGAAATGTTTCATAATCCTTGATAATTAAATCCAAATACTTATCAACATCTTCTTGCTTATACCCTCTTACACCGGTCTTGAATTCTTTTTCTAATATATCCTTAGCGGTAAGTTTCACTTTATCGGTCACCATAAATTCACCTCAAGTCATTCGCCAATCATTACCTATTATTTTTTCAAAAATAAGTGATTTTGTCAATTTTTCTTTCTTATAACTATGTATAACTGTAGTTATATGAATTTCCTTTAAAAATCTGTACGGTGGAGCTCTTGTTCTTCTTCAACGATTACTTGTAAATCATAAAATGTAATCAGCTGGATTGGATAAGAATGATTATTTTGAAATTGAACAGCCATTTCGTATATGTATCTTGGGCTGCCTTCTTTTTCTTGATCATAAAAAAGGAGCATGGCGTCACTTTTTTCAATAAAAAATTTATTTTTTAAAACAAACTGCCACGGTTTTTCATACTTTTTCTTTGTGACTGAATCAATGAAATCCGCTTGTGCCAGGATAGATTTATAGTATTCGGTGTTGTTTTCACTCCAATTAGCCTCTTGCTCTAAAAATGGCGTTATAACAGCTAGCTTTACATCAGGATATTCAGATTTCAGTTCAATGATTACTTCTGCAGCCCAAAGCTCCAAGCCCAGCTGACCGCTGATCATGATCCATTCTAAACCATCTTCAATCATTGGTATTACTGTTTTCTTTATAGCTGCTTTAATATAGAAAACAGAAGGATGGTCGTTTTTAAATATTCCTAATTCAAATGGTTTGTAACCTGATATGGCTAAAACTTTAATCAAGGTTCTTCTCCTTATCGGCAGATGATTACCGTCTTTTTTATTAACATATCAAAATATATTAAAAAAACAAGGGCAAATTTGCCCTTGTTAATTGATTATCCAAAGAAACGTCGCGGACGTGGGAATTGACCTGGTGCCATCCCTGGTGCCATGCCCGGTCCCATCATGCCTGGTCCCATTCCTGGTGCCATACCCGGTCCCATCATGCCTGGTCCCATTCCTGGTGCCATACCTGGTCCCATCATGCCTGGTCCCATGTTAGGCGGCATGTTGTTCCCTGGAGGTAATGCATTGCTCTGAGCTCCAGCAACAGCCGTTGGCGCAGGTGCTGGCATACCACCTTTACAGCAGTTAATGTGTTGATGACAACAATCCTGTGCACAAGAAGCTGTCTGAGGACAATAGTGTTTATGCTGGTACATATGATGATTAACAGTTGTTGTATGTGTTGGATGAATATGCGGAACCACGGTCGTTGAGAAAGTGTGGTTTACTACTTGTTTAGTCGGATGAATGACTGGCGGCGCAAAATTAGTTCCAAGATACAATATAAGCTCTCCCTTCAAATATATATTCTGTTTACATTAACAGCCTATGATAGGAGAGTATTTCTTGTACTAATGAAAATACCTATTTTTCATATATCTAATAAAGATTAACTTCGCTTAGACAAATGTCTAGCTCAAAACCATAGTGATAAGCGCCTATATCTAGAAGCGCTTTTACTTTTTTATAGCATTGAATATAAGTTATCTTTTAAGCTTGAAAAAAGTACAGCAGTCAAACAAACGACAACAAAAAATAAATACAAGATTGCTTTATACATAGTATCTACCCCATTATTGTTTTATAGTCGTTTTTTACTCACAGTTTTATATTTTACAACGTTCAACTATAAGAAACAATATGAGATTACTATTATTTTGGTATTTAAATATGAATTTTTTGTTACAAATAATCGAGGTTTAACGAATGCTGTGCTTACCAGGGAAATTTAGCGAATTTCCCCTCCAAACGTTTCCGCCTGAGATCAAGCTGTTGCTGTGTTTTTTTGATTGGAACCTTTGTGGTTTCCATAATTTCCAATGCCTTTAGACAATAATCCAAGGCATACTTGTAATCTTTTAATTTATGTTCATATATCTTCGAAGCTTCCACACATGCTTCAATGCTCAACTGTTGATTTTCTGCGTCAGCCACTTCTGTAAATAATGGTAAACTACTTTCCCAGTCTTGCTCTTTTTTAAACTGGTAGGCTAATGTAAGCTTTGCCTGTAAAGAAGTGAAATCAATGCCTTCTACAAGCTTCGCCAATACTTTTCTTGCTTCAGCCTTTTCCCCAAGTGAAGCATACCACCTGCCTACTTCAAATGATTCTTTTCGTGTTTGGCTGGTGTCCATGCCACAAAGTTGAAAGGTTAGATGGGTATATAATGTGACAAGTGACAAGATATCAATTTCATTATGTTTAATGATTCCAAGCATCCCATCCGGCTGTTTACTTTCAATGAATTCAAAATAAATCATTGGAGCCAAATAACCTGGGATATCATCCTCCCTTTCGATTCCTAATACATCCTTTTCTACCACCGCTAGCTTAAGACGGTCCAACTTATGCTTCCAAAGTCTTCTTGCAGCATGAAATAAATCAAAATGACCAAAGGCTGGAAGCTTTGGTACATGATCCCTAACAAGGGTATGCCTGGTTTTTACTTGCGGCCAATCAAAGGATTTCCCATTATAAGTGACTAATGTTTTATAGTTTACTTTCTCCAAAAAGCTTTTGTATAAAGGGACTTCAGCACCTGGATGAGGAAGAATATGCTGCCTTAGAACAAGATTTTCACCGATTACACTTGCGTAACCAAGTAAAAAAATCGTATTCCCTACTCCACCGCCAAGGCCAGTTGTTTCCGTATCAAAAAAAAATAATTCTTCGGCACGATGCCCTTCGGCTGATAATGGATGGCTTATAGGCTGTTTATTCCAGATATCAACAGCTGTAAGAAAATCTTGAAAATGATAATGACCATGTTTTTGTGCTAATGGATATTTTACTTCACGAATCAGACAGTAATCCTGGTCCAATAAATAAGGGGTCACATTTTCACTTTCCCATATAGGCAGGAAAGGTATCTCAATTCGTGTTGACTCTGGTGGAGGATTATTTATTGCATGTGCTCCTCCTGAAATATGTGGTTTTAAACGATTTAATTTATTTTTCAATGACATTTCAACACTTCCTCGTTTTAATTGGAAGGATTAATAAAAGCTTCGATAATATTTAATGTGTCACTTTTTGCTTTCTCACCCACAGTATCGGTCCCAATACATGATGGACACCCAATTTGACATTTACAATTTTCAATCATTTTCTTCGTTTCTGCAAAGACTACTGACATTCCAGAATGAATTTTCTCGCTTAAACCGATGCCCCCGGGATATCGATCATAAAAGAAGATCGTTGGTTTTTCATTATGATCTGCTTTTACCTGTGGGATCACATGAATATCTTGTGGATCTGCCATTACAAATAATGGTGCAATATGATTTAAAGCATGTGCAGTACCAACAAGTCCCTGCTCTAATCGCTCTTGCCCCATTTCCGCGAAAGACTTATTTAATGAAATCCATGCCGCACTCGTGTGAAGCTCTTCTTCAGGGAGATGTATTGGACCAGAACCGATGTTCTCATGGGTCTCGAATTTGATTTTCTTAAAAATGGTTGCCATTGCCCGGACGCTTACATCCCCATAGCCAATTTCTGCATACTCCAGCCTATTAAGCTTGTCCTCTTCTAAAACTTTAAGTTGTACGGCTAAATTGGCATCCGTAAAATAATCGACATTCACTTCAGTGACAAATGCCTTTTTTTCTTCCCAATCAAGCTTCTCCACTTGAAATTGGGTTCCTTGATGAAGATATATGGCTTCATCATGGAGAAGCGTCATAGCAGAGAACCGGTCCATTTCCCCAATTACCCTCGCATTTGCGATATCTGATTGGTCAACAATGATAACATTTTCCTGTGAAGCGGAGCGCAAGCTAATATTATGAGCAGGAAACGAATCATTCATCCAATACCATTTATCACCATTCTGGTACAGAATACGTTCCTGTGTCAGGTATTCAAGCAATTCCTCTGTTCCAACTTCCCCAAACTGCTCACCCGCTTTAAAAGGAAGCTCGAAGGCCGCACACTTCATATGATCAATTAAAATAATTAAGTTATCAGGATTAATTCTTGCCGTCTCAGGGCTTTTATTAAAAAAGTACTCAGGGTTCTGGATGATATATTGATCTAAAGGACTTGAACTCGCAACCATAATGACAAGGGCTTCCCCGTGCCTTCTTCCAGCTCTCCCTGCCTGCTGCCATGCACTAGAAATGGTTCCAGGATAACCTGTCATTATACATACCTGCAGCTGACCTATGTCTACTCCAAGCTCGAGTGCATTCGTACTGACTACTCCGTATATATCCCCAGAGCGAAGGCCCTTTTCAATTTTTCTGCGCTCGGTAGGTAAATAGCCCCCGCGATATCCCATAATAGATTTCGGGCCTAATTGATTTTTCACTAATTCCTGCAAGTAGGTTAAGATTATTTCAACCCGAACCCTGCTTCTAGCAAAGACAATCGTTTGAATTTTATTTTTTAACAATTCTCCAGCGATTTTACGAACCTCAAGCGTTGCACTTCTTCTAATATTCAGGGGCTTATTTACAATAGGCGGATTATAAAAAAGAAAGTGTTTGGTTCCACTTGGTGCGCCATTATTATCAATTAGGACCATTTTTTCTTCTGTTAACTTTTCAGCTAGTTCAAGCGGATTGGCAATGGTCGCTGATGTGCAGATAAAAACTGGATTACTGCCATAATAACGACAAATTCGCTTTAGCCTGCGGATCACGTTGGCAACATGACTGCCAAATACACCTCGATAGGTATGAAGCTCATCGATCACAACAAATTTGAGATTTTCAAAGAGTGAAACCCATTTCGTATGATGTGGAAGGATGGCTGAGTGGAGCATATCAGGATTGGTGATAACAACATGTCCTGCTTTACGGACCTTTTGGCGGATATTAGCCGGTGTATCACCGTCATAAGTGTAACTATTGATATCAATACCACCTGCCTGGATTATTTCATTGATTTCACTCTTTTGATCCTGAGCTAGAGCCTTGGTGGGAAACATATAAAGTGCCCTTGCATTAGGGTTGGATAAAATACTTTGTAAAACCGGTAGATTATAACATAGTGTTTTTCCCGAAGCGGTTGGTGTAACGGCTACAACACTATTTCCGTCCATGATATTCTCATAAGCAGTTTTTTGATGCGTATACAGCTTATCTATTCCCTTACTATTAAGTGAATCTCTTAATGCCGGATGAAGGTTCTCGGGAAGTGAGATAGTTTGGGCATCCTTTGATTCGAGTGTCTTCCATGTAACGATATTTTCTTTAAAACTGTCATTTATTTTTAAATCAACAAGAATTTCCTGCAAATTTTTCTTTAGTTTCATGGGATCACCTCATTGCTATCATTATAGCGAATAAACGTTCGTAAAAAAAGTATATTAATTATTATTTGTTTGTCTGTTACAATAGTATAAGGTATTTTATTACGGCTGTGGAGGTGGAATATGAGAATTGAAGATATTAAGAAGGTTCTTTCTGAATTCACGCTTTTTAGGGAATTAGATGACTACGAATTATCAAAGATTGCCAATATTTCCATTGCAAGAGAATGGAAAAAGCAAAGTCATGTCTTTCTTCAAGGTGATCCCTTAGAAAATGTTTATTTTATTTATGACGGAAAAATAAAGATATATAAAAGTGATATTCATGGGAAAGAACAAATAGTTGCCATTATGAAAAAAGGGGAAATGTTTCCTCATGTAGGTTTCTTCAGAAAAGGAAGTTACCCTGCTTATGCCGAAGTTCTTGAACCGTCAACGTTAATTGCAGTGCCTATCTCAAAATTTGAAGGTGTTCTTATTGAATACCCTGAATTAAGCATTAAAGTTTTTAAAGTACTTGGTGAAAAAATTGTTGATTTGCAGAATCGGTTAGAAGAACAAATCCTTAACAATACATATGAGCAGATAATCAAACTCCTCATTCGCCTTGGGCAAAAACATGGAAAGGAATTAGAGGACGGGACGATCCTGCTCAAGTCTGAGTTTACTAACCGTGATTTGGCCAGTATGATTGGAACGACTCGTGAAACGATTAGTAGAACGCTGACAAAAATGAAAAAAGATGAACTAATCGAAGTCGATGATCATGGAAATATGATCCTTGATATCGATGTCCTGCTTTCAGAAATAAATTTAATATAAAGTAATAAAAGAACCGCAGCATTTCAAATTGCTGCGGTTCTTTTATGTCAAAGCACAAACATTAGGCATAAGCATATGATATGGTGAGAAAATTTGGAAAGAGAGGGAAAGTATGATGTCATCCATACCTCCAAGTGACCAAAATAATAACAAAAAATTCAAGCCTGAGCAGTTTCGAGATTTTTTTAGAAACATGAATGACTTAATTCATGAAAAACCAGTAAAGGGATTTCTACAATCCATTGATGAATTTTTTAGCAGTCCGTTTCCTGGTGGTGCTTTTCCTATTCAGGTACGGGAATCAGAGGATAAATATATGATTACAGCCGAGCTTCCAGGGATTAAAAAAGATCAAATAGAACTAAATATCTTACCCAATCAATTAACAATCTCCATTGTAAATAATGAAAGTGAAACATCAGAAAATCTTAACAATCATCTTTTCCAAAAAAGGATCTCACACGAAAGGCTATCCCGAACCATTTCATTACCTGTAGTCATTAACGAAAAAATGGTTAAAGCTTCCTATCGTGATGGATTACTTACCATTACCATTCCAATGGTTAGAGGAAAAACTATAAATATTGAGGATTAATAACCTAAAAGCATCATCAACTCAAATATTTTTCGACAAAACTCCAATTAGAAAGACGGCTTTTGGCCGTCTTTCTACGTTTTCTATGCTTTAAATATTCCTCCAATACCCTTTACCAATGAAGAGACCTGAGTTACTGCATTTACCATTTGTCCTGCAGTATTCACCATCTTATTAACGTCCACTGTTCCATCTTGAGATTTAAAAGAATTCATAAGTGACTGAATCCCCCCTGGTTGTTTCAGCATTCCATTTGGTTTTGGATAAGGGTTCATGACCGGATAACCATTCATTTGCGGCGAATACTGATTCGGTGTCATTTCCTCCTTAGGCTGCAGCGGATTTTGAAATAAAAATTGTGCATCTTTAGGAGGATACTGTCCAGCTGGATTGTGCGTTTGCTGAGGCATTCCACCAGGTTGAAAGGTTGCATCAAATGGTGGATATGGTTGTGGATAGGATTGTTGATATGGCTGTTGATAGTATGGATTTTGCTGCTGATATGGGTACCATTCCAAGCTTTGTACAGGTTGGTTTTGGTATGGTTGATTACGAGGAACACCCTGAAACTGTTCTGGATAATGGATTGGTCTCCTGTAATTCATTTGCCCCGAGTATCCCTGATTTAGATAATAATTTGATCTATTTTTACCAAACATGGGCAAACATCTCCTCCGCGTTTTCATTACTACAAACTATGTTGGAAGGAGATGATGGGTGCATATTTGCATATAGATTTCAATGTCAAAATGAGGGGAATTTTGTCTAAAGTTTAAATATTTTAAAAACTAGGAATCCTTTTTTTTCATGTTACGATTAAAAAAATGATGAAGGAGGAATTACATATGGACATTCGCTCACTTAAAAGCAAATTTAATCAAAGTCGGGATTACAACACTGATGACGTAAATGCATTAATGGATTTTGCTAAGAAAGCTTATATTCACAACGAGATTAACATTAAAGAATACCGTCTTCTTGTCCGTGAGCTCGAATCACAGGGCGCAGTAATTCCAGACGACTTTAAGGAAGACTCCCTCATCGAAAATTCATAAAAATAAAAGCTAGACAAGCCTTAGAGATGCAAAAGTTGCATCTCTGTTTTATTTTTCTAGTTCCTTTACTATTTCTAATAGAAAAAATTCAACCGTTCGATTGGCATTTAAAAATCTTGACCGGCTTGTTTTCGGAAAAAACGCCTGAATGGATAATTGTTCCATATGTTCAAAGGTGGTATTGATTTGTTTTGGATGTATATGTTTTTGCGGGCTATTCGTTAACCAAGTCTTCATTAAAGTACTCCATTCAATTGAAGTACTTTTTACTTCATTGGCAAACGGCTTTATTACCTCATGAAAATCATGGGAGGTCCCTTTCTCCCGAGCTTCCTCGAAATATTCAATAAATAATGTGTTATAGTGTAACAGCTTTTTGGTTAATTGGAGAATTTCTTCAGACATTGCCCATATTTCCTTTCTTTTTTCGCAAATGGCTGTGTTAATATGGTCTGTTGATTTGCGCTCCAGGCACTTCGCTTTCCGCGGGCGGTCCGGGGAGCCTCCTCGGCGCTGAAGCGCCTGCGGGGTCTCCCCTGCCCCGTCCTCCCGCAGGAGTCTCGTGCCTTCCGCACCAATCAACAGGGTGCCAATATCTAAATTTGCTTTAACACAGCCTACAAAATAAAAAGCAGCTTTTAATAAAGCTACTCAATTTTCTTTATCTTATTCTATCTATAATTAAAAGCCCATTTCAAGTTTTAGTGCTCTGGTTACGGAGCTGCTATGATCTGCTGTAGATTCGTGGGAGGGTGGATTTATCTTATCTAATTGCATTTCAAGCATTGAGAGTCTATGAACCGGTTCCAATAATTTTTTTTGCTCTTCATGATTCATTTGAATGCGAAGGTCGGAGAAAGATGCTTCTAGAACAATCTCCAATTCTTCTAATTGATCATATATCTCTGTCAGCATAGAAAGCAGCTTTTCCTTTTCTGGCAATGACGAATTCATCAAATTTAGAACCTCCTCGCGTTTATATACTGTACTATTCTCTTTCTTTTTACCGCTTCCTTCCCCACTGACAAAACTAGAAGCGTTTCGCCAAAGAAAGTGCCGATTTGGCATTTATTACCTTCCCATTCGACACTGTCTCATTTTCGCATGAAAAATGGAAAATCGAACAAGCTAAAATTGGAGGTGTTGATAATGTCAAAAAAGAAACAAAACAAAAAACCTGGCGCATCACAAGTAGATAATAAAGTCGGCTATGGTGATAAAAAACTCGAAGGACCAAATCGTCCAGCGGAGTAATAACAAAGCAAGGCATAGCGCCTTGCTTTTATATTTTCTTTATATGTGATGTTTTGTGTAAAGCAAGCATTAAGTCAAGCTGATTTGATTTTTCATAATACCAATCTGTTAGGTGAATAGGATGGCGGTGTCTTGCTTGAAAATATAACCATGCTGGGGATATCATTCGATTCTTGCTCCAATCCTCGTATTCATAATGATTATGTTCAATAATGGGAAAGGTTGATCTTAATATCGGTGTATTACGGTTCGTCTTTGTTTTAAAATATTGTTCATAATCATTTCGGGACCCAGTATGCGGTGTTTTATCAGCAAATTCGAAAAAAAAGGGGAAAAGCCGAGGATGGGTCAAGATTCTTGCTAATCTTTTTCCAAGATTAATTCGTTTCGATAGTGACTTAAAACCATTTACACTTGCACCATATAATTCTCCCCCGCACGTAGGAAATAGGACACAGCTGAAATGCAGCCAATCCTGTACATTAAAAATCCACGATTGAAAAACCCGCTTTTTATAAATTGGATGGCCAATAACAGGTGTATGAATAACATTTTGTTCATTTATTATTAACGAAGTGGTAAGGCGTTCACGATTACCTTCCTTCCAGTACCTCTCCCACTCTTTTTGAATAAATTCAGAACATTTAAAGTACGGAAGAAGATGAAACATTGGCCGCTTTATTTTCGTCGAATATTGATAGACCAGTAATTGAGGGTAAACATCGTGGAAAATTAGCCAATTGGCTCGTTCAAAAGTTAGAAATAGTTCTTTCTTTGTTTTAGGCTCTAATATTTCACGAAAAACATGCCCTTCCAAATCACACATATTCCACCCGCCATTCCTTGATACCATACTCGCAAGGAATGACCAAATAATATCTGGGTTCTTTTTAAAATAGGAAAAATAGGCATCTGTCCTCGAAATATTATCTAGATTCTTTTTGTCCGTTTCAGCTTTCATTTGACTGATAGTCTCTATCTCATGTATGGTAAGATGATTCATATTCACCTTCTACTTTCATTATAGGTAGTTTTTAAGACTTGATTATTTATGAAAAAAGAATCATGCTTTTTTTATAAAGGCACGGTACATTATTTTTATTAGCGTGCGTTTACCTAATAATTTTATACACCCCTTAGCGATTAGATTTGATATGATAAGTAATAGCTTGAGAGGTGCTTATCATGAAATTTAATTATCCAAACGGAAAAAGATACGTTCCAAAAGAGATTGAAACGGAATCCAAAGTAAAGAAACCCAGTAATCACTCTTTTAGTAATAGAGGGATGACACTCGAGGATGATTTGAACGATACGAATGAATATTACCGTGTGAGAAATATTGCTGTCATTCATAAAAAGCCTACACCCGTTCAAATTGTCCAGGTGGATTACCCTAAAAGAAGTGCAGCCGTCATCAAAGAAGCCTATTTTAAACAAGCTTCCACCACTGACTATAACGGGGTATATAAAGGTAAATACATCGATTTTGAGGCAAAGGAAACAGCAAATCCAACATCGTTTCCTTTGAAAAATTTCCATCAGCATCAAATCGATCATATGCAGGAAGTTGTTTCACAGGGTGGAATTTGTTTTGTTATTCTCAGGTTTTCCAAATTTGAACAAGTATATTTACTAGAAGCTAAACACTTGTTATCCTTTTGGGAAAGAATGAAAAATGGGGGTAGAAAATCAATTACAAAGGAAGAAATCGAGCAAAGAGGAGTTTATATTCCGCTTGGATTTCAACCTAGAATTGACTATATTAAAATAATCGATACTCTTTTTCATTTTTAGATAATAGAAAATGTTTAAAGTATGAAAGGAAGGAAATTTATCATGGCAGAATCGAGAGAGGAGCGCCGTAAAAAACTCCAACAATCTAAAGGAAAACAAAAAGCGAAGAAAAAACCTAGCGGTATTGTTAAGAAAATTTTTCTAATACTTGTTGCCCTTGGCATTATTGGTATTTTGGCTGGCGTTGGAACTTTTGCTTATTTAGTAAAGGATACTCCTAAACTTGATCCGAAATTATTAAAAGACCCCATCTCCTCTAAAGTATTAGATAAAGATGGCGGAATAATTGCAGAAGTTGGTTCAGTAAACCGTGAATACGTAAACTATAAGGATATACCAAAACTTGTTGAAGATGCCGTTTTAGCAGTGGAGGATGTTCGTTTTTATAAGCACCATGGTTTGGACCCTATCCGCTTGGCTGGGGCCGTTGTAGCCAATTTCAGGGAAGGTTTTGGTTCTGAAGGAGCAAGTACGATTACACAGCAGGTTATCAAGAATTCATTTTTAACTCCTGAAAAAACCTTGAAGCGAAAGGTTCAGGAAGCATGGATGGCCTATCAGCTTGAACAAAAATATACAAAGCATCAAATTTTTGAAATGTATGTAAATAAAGTTTTTGTTTCTGAAAACAGCCATGGACTTGCGACGGCTGCAAAAATTTATTATGACAAAGAATTAAGCGAGCTCACTCTGCCAGAAGCTGCACAGCTGGCAGGAATGCCGCAAAGTCCAAATAACTACAACCCATTTGACCATCCTGATTTAGCAGAAAAAAGACGTAATATTGTACTAATGTTAATGGAGCAGCATGGTTATATCACAAAAGAACAAATGGAAGAAGCAAAAAGTGTTCCAGTGACAGCCTCATTGGTTAAAGAAGAGGAAAGAGTTAGAGACGAAAAGCCTTTTGATTCTTTTGTCGATGCTGTTATCGATGAAGTAGAGGCTCAAGGAGACTTTGATATCTTTTCTGATGGCTTAACGATTCATACAACACTTGATAAAAATGCACAATTACATGTGAATACCATTTTAAATACAGATGATGTCATTAACTATCCAGATGCAGAATTCCAAGCAGGTATCGCTCTCATTGATACCAAGACAGGTGAAATTCGTGCGATTGGCGGCGGACGAAACCAAGAGGTTAGCCGAGGCTTTAACTATGCGATTGATACACAGCGACAGCCTGGATCAACAATTAAACCTGTACTGGACTATGGGCCAGCTATTGAATATCTCAATTGGGGTACCTATCAAACGATTGATGATAAACCAATAAAGTATTCAACTGGGCAAGAGTTTGGCAACTGGGATGACAAATACATGGGTCCAATCTCAATGCGTACGGCATTACAGTTATCAAGAAATACTCCTGCGGTTCAGGCGCTTCAACAGGTTGGCTTAGAAAAAGCGAAAGAATTTGCTATTAACTTAGGTATACCGCTGAAAGAAATTTTTGAATCCTATGCCATTGGCGGTTTTGGAGGAAAAACAGTAGGGGTATCGCCTCTCCAAATGGCAGGAGCCTACAGTGCATTTGGAAATAACGGAATGTATACAAAGCCTTATGCCGTGAAGAAAATTGAGCTTAGAGATGGTACAGTCCTTGACACTGCACCTGAATCAAAGCTTGTCATGAAGGATTCTACTGCTTTCATGATTACTGATATGTTAAAGAGCGTTATGGTTTCTCCGGGTACTGGTACAACGGCAAGAGTTCCAGGACTTCCAATCGCAGGGAAAACTGGTACAACTAACTATACAGAAGATGAAATGAAAAAGTGGAATATTACAAGCAGCAGGGTTGTGCCTGATGCCTGGTTTGCGGGTTATACAACCAACTATACTGCGTCCGTTTGGACGGGTTATTCGAGTCGTAAGACGCCAATACAATCAGGTGCAGATCAAAGAATCGCCCAACTAATCTTTAAGAACCTAATGGAATATGTGTCTAAAGATATCCAGACACCTGACTTCCCTGTTCCAGATAGCGTGCAAAAGGTTAGAGTTGAAAAAGGTTCTAAACCGCCTGCCTTGGCAAGTGAGTTTACACCTGATAGTCAGATTATTGTGGAGTATGCCGTGAAAGGTCATGCACCAAAAAAGGTATCAGAAAAATACAACAAGATTGACGCTCCTAGTAACCCTAGTGCACTCTATAATGCTGAAAAGAACGAAGTTACACTAACCTGGGATTACAACAATTCTGAGAATACCGGGGTCGAATTCGAGGTTACCATTTCTGGTGGTGCTGCACCACAAACATCGAAAATTTCAGAAAAAGTAGTTACGCTTCAGAATCCAGTACCAGGTACGAAGTATAGCATCAGTATCATTGCTATTATTGGTGACAAGAGAAGCGATCCGGCCGTCACTACAGTTGATATACCATTACCGCAGCAAGAAGAAGATGATGAAGGTAATGGAAATGGAAACGGCAATGGTGAGGGTGATGGAAATCCTGAAGGGGATGGCGATGGAAATGGAGATGAACCAGGAACCACAGAGCCCGGAGCCGGAAATGAAAATGGAAACGGCAATGGTAATGGTAATGGCACCAGTGGAGGATAAATCTCCGATACAAAAAAGCGTCTAGCCCTTTTGGCTTAGACGCTTTTTTACAATATTTTTCTTTGCCAATAGTTTTTCTTGCTCTGTCATCAACTCGGATAGTTGACGGTAGGAATGAAATAGGTTTGGTCTTCTTATGATAAAACCTAATCTTTCATCAAGGTTAACTGGTTTCATTTCTATGCTTCCCAATGGCTCAAGTTCATTAAGCTTGACTTGTCTATCATTGGACCAATATAAAAAATGTATAAACAAGCCGATCCCTTTTTTCATCCCTTTAAGTGTAGTTTGTTGGTCCCGATTACGATAAAGGGTTTCTAGTTCAGTTTTTAGTAGATTCCATTCAGCTAAAAGGAATGAAATGACTTCATTTTCAGGTTCAGCCGGTACCTCTATGTCTAGTTCCTCTAAAAAAAGGATTAATTGTTGATTATCCATTCACTGCTTCCCTGCCCTTCATTCTCTTCTTCCCTTCCCTGCACAGCTCTAATAAAGGGCAGCTTGGGCATTGTGGGTTTTGAGCTTTACAATGGTAGCGGCCAAAGAAAATCAATCTGTGATGTGTATCAGACCACTCGTCTTTTGGTACCTTTTTCATTAATGTTTTTTCTACTTCGAGCACAGAATCCTTCCAGCGGCATATACCGAGCCGCTTACTTACTCTTTCAACATGAGTATCTACTGCGATAGCAGGAATATTAAAAGCCACTGATACGACCACATTTGCCGTTTTTCTTCCTACACCCGGAAGTTTCGTTAATTCATCACGGTCCTTCGGCACTTCACCGCCATATTCATCCAATAATAGACGTGCTAGACTCTGAATATTCTTAGCCTTATTTCTATAAAGTCCAATGGAGCGAATATCATTTTGCAGTTCTTCTAGAGGAACCGCTAAATAATCCTCTGGTGTTTTGTATTTCTTAAATAATTCCTTGGTAACCTTATTGACGAGAACATCCGTACATTGTGCAGACAATGCCACCGCAATGACCAGCTCAAAAGGATTTGAATGTACTAATTCACAATGAGCATCAGGAAACATCTCGCCCATTTGATCGAGACAAAAACGAATTTGTGTATTGTTTAACAAAATAACTTCACCTGCCAGTTAGTAATATAAATGGAAACAAACGAGAGAATTTCTCCTCTCGTTTAGTAAATTTTATTGCTCCAGCCAGTTGTAAAAGGGCACAGAATTGGATGTTGAGGCTTGGGAATCTTGCGCCGGTCGATTTGGCGTCTGCTTTTGGCGAAACTTTCGCCCATGATTTTTCGCCTGTTCAATTGTCTTTATGCCATTCTTTTTCCATTCAAAAAGAATCCTGTCAATATAGCGGAAATTTAACTTTCCTGACATGACCGATTCTCGTAATGCTGCCTTAATGATTACAGGGTCGTGGTGGTCGTCATCCATCCACATTGCCAGTGATTCACACTCAAACGGGGATAATGGGCGTCCAAATTCCTTCTCGAAGCATGTGTATAGATCACTTTCATCTGCTTTCTTAGTGACCTCTTGAGTTTGTTTATTTTTCATTAAAAACTGGTCTACGAGTTTTTCCCATAAAGGTCCTACAGAGTATTTCTCAAACCTGATTCCTTCTGAAGAGTATTGATCTATTATTTGTATAAATCCTTTTTGAATTAATCTTCTCAGCATTTCATTGCATTCTGAAACAGTAATCGTCATCCGAGATGAGAGCTCTTCTGGAGTGGGAAAGTCATTTCCCTTTTCTATAAAGGTCATAATATTCAATAAAAGAACAAGTTCGTATTCATTTAGATTCATATTTCGGTACTCAGAAAATAATAAAGCAGGAACCGTTATATTACCTTCCTGAAGCCATGATAATATATTTGTTTTCATGTTTTGCGACACCTCTTGCTTAGTATACCATGAACAACCTCTCACAGTAAGAGGATTGAAATATCCAGATATTATAAGAAAAGCAAAAAGCCTGCAATCGCAGACTTTTTATTAAAAATCCAATATTTTAACGTTGACGCTTAGATTCAACAAAATCCTTTATTCTTGCAACTGCTTCTTCTAAAAGGTCAAGTGAGGTTGCATAGGAAAGACGGATATTATCTGGTGTGCCAAATCCGGAGCCCGGGATAACCGCTACCTTTGCTTCTACAAGCAAAGCTTCAACAAATGCATCTACATCCTGATATCCTGTTAATTCAGCTGCAGCCTTCACATTTGGATATAAATAAAATGCACCTTGAGGCTTCACACAAGCGAATCCTGGAATCGCAACTAATTGATCATAAACAACTTCTAAACGATGTTCAAATGCCTGACGCATTTCTTCTACTGGCTCTTGTGGTCCATTATAGGCAGCTATAGAGGCATACTGAGCAGTTGTAGTCGGATTAGATGTACTATGACTCGCTAAGTTTGTCATGGCCTCTATAATCTCTTTATTTCCTGCAGCATAACCAATACGCCAGCCTGTCATGGAGTGTGATTTTGAAACACCATTTATGACGATAGTCTGCTCCTTTAAATTTGGAGATAACTGTGCAATGGATACATGCTTATGTTCACCATAGATGAGCTTTTCATAAATCTCATCAGATACGATTAAAATATTTCTTTCAAGGCATAATTTTCCTAATTCCTGAAGTTCTTCTGCGGAATAAATAACACCTGTAGGATTACTTGGAGAATTGATTATAATTGCCTTGGTTCTCTCTGTAATCACCGCTTCTAATTGGTGAGGAGTAATCTTAAATTGTTGTGACTCAAATCCCTCTACGTAAATCGGAACGCCACCGGCTAATTTAACTTGTTCAGGATAGCTTACCCAGTAAGGGGTTGGGATGATGACTTCGTCACCCTCATTTAAGAGAACTTGAAAAAGCGTATATAAAACATGTTTTGCTCCGTTCCCTACAATGATTTCATTTGGTTTATAAGTAAGCCCTTGGTCTCTTTCTAACTTTTCAATAATTGCCTTCTTTAAGGCCGGCAAGCCTGCAGAAGGGGTGTACTTCGTATGTCCTTCATTCATAGACCGGACTGCTGCGTCTAATATATGTTGTGGAGTGTTATAATCAGGTTCACCCGCACCTAAACCAATTACATCTTCCCCTTGTTCCTTTAATTCTTTAGCCTTTGCTGTAATTGCTAATGTTGTTGACGGTGTAAGCGCCATTACTCTGTTTGCTAATTTCACTGCCATATCTATTCCTCCTGCTCCTATATAAGCTATAAATTTTCGATTTTTTTTAGCCACTCACCTGTTTTAAAGTGTACATAATAATAATTTATTAAATTATTTTCAGAACGGTAATAAATTTCCCATAATGGGATATTATTTTCCATTCCTAATTTAACGGAAATAATCTTTTTGGGATTTCTTTCTTCCAACAGTCTTTGAACAGCATCTTCTTTAGAAATGCCGTTTTTACGTTTATCCCACATCACTTTCTTGCTTTTCTCAGGGATCCAAACGATAATATTTTCACCTTTTTTATTTTTCCCCTCTAGGATATTAACAGTCTCTGTTCCATGATAAATATGAAAATCCTCGACATCGTTTAGCTCGACCTTTTCCTTTGCCAATGAAACAGCCTTTTCTTCTGCAGCATTTAGAGGTTCCTGGGCAGCTGCATATACTTTAATAAAAACACCAACACAAATTACTATAAATAAAACTAGAAATAAAATAATTTTTTTCATTGTACTCCACTTCTTTATGTACGATAAATGGTAAAAATAGCTTTACTTTGATCTTCTTGATCGAGTGCCAGTCCAAACATTAAGTCCTTTTGTTTTAATGTTCGATTAAGGGCGTCAACAATTTTGTATAAGTCCGGACTATGCTGAAGTTTAACACTTGAGAGGACTTCTATTTTTGATTCCATTGTATTCCTCCTTTATCTCTTTAAAGCAATAATATCAGCTATAGTCTTCCTTTTCTACTGGAAAAGTGAATACTTCATAGTTATTTTCAGTAAATTTTAACGTAATGGTACCATGCTTTTTTGTGAAAAACACTTCAGACCATGTATCCTGCAGGTCATAGATAATATCGGGGTCAGGTTGATGCTGCTCTGATTCAAATAGAATCGAAATTTGCGGATTAACATGTTGAATTAATTTCTCCGATAATGAATCTTCCTTAGCCCAGTTTGGCACTTTAAAAATAGTAACATCATCTAAATTTTTCTTTAATAAATTTTCTTCTACTTGTTGACTTGACGAAGTCATCAGAAATAAACGATGCTTAAAAAATTGCAGGGTAAAGTCTATCCCTTCATTTTCTCCTATTCCTGCATAAAGAACTTCTGCAGACAAATCGGGGAAAAGGACTTGTGTTGTTCCCTCTGTCCAAGGAACCACTTTTACCCCCGAAAAAGAAAGTGACATATTCGTTAATTCCTTTGCAATTTCAGCTGTTGCAATCAATTGCTTTACATTATATTTTGAAATGATTTGCGTAAGTTGGTCAAGAAATAGATTTTGAGTGTTTGTGATGATTAGTGTTGAAATTTCTTTAACACCGTAAGTTTTGAGCACTTCCCGCAATTCATCACTTGTTTCTTCTCCACCCGTGTTAACCAAAATATTCTCGCCATTGGAGCCTTGAATCAGGGTCGCTTCTCCGTCACCTAAGCCCAAAAAAGTGACAGCAATTTCATGGTCCTTCAAATTCAAATCGATACTTTCTACATTACCATAATTATAAGAAGAGGCACTTCCAATCGAAGTTAATTGGAAAAAAATTGCTGCCACAATTAATAATTTTCTCATACACATACCTCCAATACTAATAGGATGTGTAATTTTTCCCAATTTCATTATAGCCATTTGTAAATTATTTCGACTAATTCGTCAATATTTCCTTTTTTCATCGGTACGGAAGGTATTGACTTCAAGAAATCCTTGCCATATTTTGCAGTAATGATCCTTTTATCAAAAACCATCATAATTCCCCGGTCTTTATCACTGCGGATTAGACGCCCAAAGCCCTGCTTAAATCTTAGTATTGCTTCAGGTAGAGAATACTCCGTAAAGGCATTCCCACCCTGTTGTTTAATTATTTGACATTTAGCTTCTGTCAGCGGTTCGTCAGGCGGGCTAAATGGCAATCTGACAATGACTAAGCATGATAGGTCCTCACCCGGGATATCTATCCCCTCCCAGAAACTACTTGTCCCTAGTAAAATGGCCTTCTCATAACGTTTAAAATTCCTCGTTAATCTTGAGCGGCTTCCACTTGTAATCCCTTGCGCAATCATCGCAAAATCATTTAGAAATCCACTTTCTTTTATAAGCTCATATGTTTTCTTTAACATGTCATGAGCCGTAAAGAGAATCAGCATTCTACCCTTTGTTGCCTCTGCGACCGTGATAATATGCTCCGTAATCGCAATGACATAATCCTCTAGACCGGTTGCATTCACCTCTGGTAAATCTTCAGGTATTAACAGTTTCACCTGATTTTTATAATCAAAAGGAGAAGGTATGTTCATTGTCATAGTAGTGTCTTTGTCGAGTCCAATTTCATTTATCATGTAGTCAAACGAGTTGTTAATTGTAAGGGTAGCTGAAGTTAACACAACTCCTTTTTTAACATTAAAAAACCTTTCTTTTAATGAAGCCGCTACGAATGCAGGCTGGGCATAGAAGGTGGTTACATTCTGTTGAGAACGGAAATCAATCTCAATCCATTTTACATCATTAGATTCTTTAATAAAGCAATCTTGAACGGTGTTTCTTAGTTCTTCTAGATCGGTACTAAAGGAAATGATTTCTTCCATTTTTCCTTTTTGCTTACTTGTTAGATGTTCTTTATGATTCTTAATTATATCTAAACGCTCCGTGATGGCACTCTGTAAATCTTTCAAAAGAAAGGCAAACCTCTCTGCACTATGGATAAGAGCCGTTTTTTCTTTGCCACCTTTTTCACGCAAAAACCGTACCTTTGCTCGATTTATGCCCCGTCTTTCAGTAGTGCTTGATTTTGCATAAAGGGCAGTCAGCTTAAAAAATTCGTCCATTTCATAGGAAAGGTCGGCTGCAAGTTGATTTATTTTTATTGTTGAAGTTAAATTTCCCTTGTTTGCTATTAAGACAGCAAGGATCGATTCTAGTTCATGAAATAAAAGCCGCTGTTCATATTGGCCAAATTGACTTAACAGTAATCGGGTTGTGAGGTAATCTAATGTGCGTCCAAAATATTGGCTTGCAACCTTTTCAAAATGATGTGCTTCATCGATAATGGCATAATCAAACTCTGGCAAAAATGTTTTTTCAGCAGATAGATTACTTAATAACAGCGAATGATTGGTAATAATAATATCCGCATCCTGAGCCTCGTTCTTTGCACGTAAATAGAAATCCTTCTCCTGCCAAAGTTTATTCATCGCAAAAATTGTTTGTTCATTCTTAATTTTATTCCAAAAAATATTTCCGCCGCTAGAGAGATTAAGCTCATCACGGTCACCCGTATTGGTTTCTGTCAGCCATACAAGGATTTGCATTTTCGTTAAAGTCGTATCGTAATTATCATTTTCCTCCAATAAGGACAGGGCGAATTTCTCTAAACTAATATAATGGTTTCTTCCTTTTAACAAAACTGACTTTACTTCAAATGGAAGAATCTTTGTTAACAAAGGCATTTCATTTTGAATAATTTGCTCTTGAAGCTGAATGGTATGCGTACTTACCACGACAGGGAGCCTGCTCTCTTTTGCATAATACGCAACGGGCAGCAGATAGCCTAGAGACTTCCCTACACCCGTACCTGCCTCAATGAGTGTATGCATTCCAGATTGAAAAGCCTGGTAAACGCCATCCATTATTTGAAATTGTCCTATTCTCTTTTCATAAGAGGTAAAACCCTTATTAACCATCTTCACCTTATCTTCTTCACTGAGTGGAAATTGATCATCATCCTTATAATGCCTGCTAGATGATGATGAATGACTTTGAAGCTTTTTCAGCGCAAGTGTATTACATATTTCAAGGTATTCATGCCATTTTTGGCTGCTTGAATCTGTCTCTAAAATGATTTCATCAATTAATAGTTGTAAATCGCTTTTAAGTCCTCCTGAAAGCTGTGAAAGCTGATTAAGAGTCATTACTGGTAATTGAGATAACCGATTAACAAGAATTAGAAAAAGTTCTGCCGTAACCTGCGCATCACTATCTGCCTGATGCGGGCGATCATGCTGCAGGTCCTCTCTTACAGCTAAGTCAGAAAGCTTATAGCCGTCAGCTGTAGGAAAGATGATTCTCGCCATTTCTACTGTATCAAGGACTGAGCCGTAGAAGCCTTCAAATCCTGCTTGAATTAATTCTTCCTGTAAAAATGACAAATCAAATAATACATTATGAGCAACGAAATAAGCACCTTCTAATAATGAATTAACCTTGGGGGCTATTTCTGCAAATAATGGCGAGTCCTTTACCATCTCATCGTCTATGTGTGTCAATTCTTCAATAAAAGCAGGGATTGACCTTTTGGGATTGACAAGCGATGAGAAGCTTTCTGTGATTTTCCCGTCTTCAATGACCACAGCAGCAAATTGGATTATTTTATCCCCCTTTTTGGGGTTATTTCCTGTAGTTTCCAAGTCTACTACAACAAATTTATTTAACATTTACATAACACCTCAAACCTTCATTAAAACGGTATCACAAAAAAGGTAAAAGAAAAAGAAAACCATACTTACAGTATATAAAATAAACATAAAAAAAGAAAAAATCCCCGGGTAAAGGGGATTAATTACATAATGGTTAATGCAGGTTCAGCATGGATCATTTCTTTTATCTTGTTACATTCATCCATAATAGCTACTTTAGGCTGATGGCTTTGAACTTTTTCTTCAGGAACTAAGCAATAAGAGATGATTATAACAATATCACCTTTTTGAACTAGTCTGGCAGCTGCACCATTTAAACAAACTACACCGCTGCCTCTCTCTCCAGGAATGATATAGGTTTCAAGTCTAGCACCATTATTGTTATTAACAATCTGAACCTTTTCATTAGCCGCCATACCCACGGCATCTAGCAAATCTTCATCTATGGTAATACTTCCAACATAATTTAGATTAGCTTCAGTTACCGTAGCACGGTGGATTTTCCCATTCATCATGTTCCGAAACATTATTTTTCTCCTCCAATTTCCTGCCTAACATTTAAGATGATATTATCTATTAATCGAACCTTTGAAAATTTAACAGCCAGCGCAATGATACATTTGCCTTCTAAATTCTCTATTTCTTTTAATTGAGGATAGGAGTAGATCTCTGCATAATCAATCTGTCCATGTGTCTCTGAACGAATCATATCTGAGACTTGGTCCTTAATTGTTTGGGGGTTCCGTTCTCCTCCCTCTATGGCCTTCTTAGCGGCAGTTAAGCTTTTATATAGAACTACAGCCTGTGATCTTTCTTCAGGCAGGAGATTAACATTACGAGAGCTTTTTGCAAGGCCATCTTCTTCACGGACAATGTCTACAGGAATTAATTTAATCGGAAAATTAAAATCGGAAATTAATCCCTCAACTACGGCAACTTGCTGAGCATCCTTTATCCCGAAATAAGCTCTTGTTGGCATCACAATATTAAAAAGCTTTGTTAAGACAGTCGCCACACCATCAAAATGGCCCGGTCTAGATTTCCCGCACAAAACATCGGTACGTTCCTGAACTACCACTTTAACAGATGAAGAATGGTGATACATTTCATCTACCGACGGATAAAAAATGATGTCTACCCCTTCACATTCAGCCAATGATTGATCTCTGGCAAAATCTCTGGGGTAGGTTGAAAAATCCTCTGTTGGTCCAAATTGCAGTGGATTTACAAAAATACTTAAAACAACACTATCATTTTCTAACCTTGCTTTATTTAATAGCGTTAGATGACCTTCATGTAAAAATCCCATGGTTGGCACAAACCCGATTGATTTTGAATTAGACTTCAGTTTTTTTATTTCTGCCTGCATTTCCTTTATCGTGGTAATGACTCTCATTTAATACCTCCGTAAAGTCCGCTAAGCTCACGTTCTTTCATTGTAAAGGAGTGTTTATCTTCGGGAAACTGTTCTGATTTTACTTCCTTTACATACGCTTGTATGGATTCAATAATGAACGGGTTTAAGTTGTAATATTGTTTTACGAACTTAGGCACTCTCTCCACACCGTAACCTAAAATATCATGATAAACGAGTACTTGACCATCCACATCTGCCCCTGCTCCTATGCCGATAATTGGAATAGAAACATGTTTTGATACTTCCTCTGCAAGCTGCTTTGGTACACATTCAAGCACAATCGCGAATGCCCCTGCTTCCTCACACTTTTTCGCATCTTCCAACAGTTTCATTGCTGCTTTTGCGTCTTTGCCTTGAACTTTATAACCGCCTAATACGCCAACGGATTGTGGGGTTAATCCAAGATGACTACAAACTGGAATTCCTGCCTTAGTAAGAGCTGAAATCTTTTCTATTACATCATCTGCTCCCTCAAGCTTTACAGCGTGAGCACCTGTTTCCTGAATCAATCTGCCTGCATTTAGCATGGTATCCTTAATGGACAAATGATAGGTTAAGAATGGCATATCTACGACAATAAACGTCTCTTTCGCTCCTCGTTTTACTGCTTTTGCGTGATGAATCATATCTTCCATCGTCACGGGTAAAGTGGAATCGTATCCCAGCACGACCATCCCAAGAGAGTCTCCAACTAAAATTAAATCGACTCCTGCCTGTTCTGCTTGTTTCGCAGATGGATAATCATACGCTGTAAGCATGACGATTTTTTCCTTATTTTCTTTCATTTTTAAGAAATCTGTACTTTGCTTCATCAACATTCCCTCCTTTTTAGTAGGAAGAGGGGAATAAAAAAGAGCGCAAAAAAGATCCTTCTGAAGGCAGAGGATCTTGGTACTCTTTTACATGTTCTATCCCTCTGTCCCGGTCCGTACTACGGATCTAGGCAGAAACCTTTTTAAATTGTGAAAAAATAGTTTCAGGTGCAGCTCTCAAGGATACCGCCCATTATTTGAATTATAAGAAATAATTCAGAAAACCGCAAGCTATTCTTTTCGTTAATAACTGAACTCCTATATTTCTATATCCGCAGAGTACACTTGGTGTATTTTTCCTTGTTCATCTTCAATGATTAATACTCCGTCGTCTGTAATACCTTGGGCATTTCCAACAATGGAATGTGTAAGTGTACGGGCAGTTATCTTCCTGCCAATACTTATGGCATAACTTTCCCATAGGAGCTTAATAGGAAGGAAACCCTCTTCTAGGTATAGTAAATATAATTTTTCAAGATTCATAAAGATGCCCTTTATTATGTCAGCACGGGATATCTTTTCACCTTTTTCAATAAGAAGCGAGGTTGCTATCTTTTGTAACTCAGGTGGAAAGTCTTCTATCGTTTGATTAACATTCATTCCAATTCCGATGATAATTGAATTAATTCGATCTGCCTCTGCTTCAAGTTCAGTTAGAATTCCCGTTACCTTTTTCCCGTTGATCAGGATGTCATTTGGCCATTTTATTTCTGGAAGCACCCCGGTAAGGTCCTCAATCGCCTGAACAATTGCCACCGCTGCTAATAGCGTTAATTGAGGAGCTTTTGGCAGCGGGATGTTTGGTCTTAGAATAATACTCATCCAAATGCCTGTATACTTGGGTGAATGCCATTTGCGGTTCATTCTTCCGCGGCCTGACAGCTGTTCTTCTGCAATAACTACTGTCCCTTCAGGTGCATCTTCATAGGTTAAACGGTGTGCAATCTTTTGTGTGGATTCTACACTTTCCTCATAGTGGACGTTTTTACCAATAAATTTAGTTTTTAAACCCAGTCTTAGTTCATCAGCTGTTATTTTTTCAGGTGTTTTTACAATTCGGTACCCTTTGCGGCGCACTGCTTCTAATTCAAAACCTTCTTTTCGGAGCTCTTCAATATGTTTCCATACAGCTGTTCTGGAGCAGCCGAGTAACTCTGCTATATGCTGGCCAGACAAATAGGAACCGCCAGCAGTTGTAAAGGCGTCAAGCAGTTCTTTCCTTAGTTGTGATTGCACTCCATCAGCCACTCCTTTATGATCTTTTTATTATTCGTAATCCTGCCATCTAAAATCGCTTGCTCAGCCTTAAGCAATAGTTCTTTCACCCATGGTCCACCGCTTTTGTTAAACCATGCCATTAAGTCAGTTCCTGTTAGGTCCATTTCTGTTCGATCTTTTATTGGAAGACCTTCATACAGTCGTATATAGTGCTGAATGGTATCATTACCTTTGATGTTGTTAATAGTGAGATATAGAATTTCAGATGATACGAAAATGTTCTTCGTTGCTGTATACAAATCATATGTAGACCAACTCGTTATGAATCTCTTATTTAAGTAATGTAAAATAAGCTGTATCTCCCTAATTTCCTTTAATCGGATTCGCCAGTCTCTGAGAAATTCCTCTACGTCTTTTTTTTCTACTTTTAGGCAGAATATGAGTAATACCCACATCTCACGTGGGTTTAAACGTTCAAGCTCATACTCTAACACTATCTTAATAGCACCCTCTTGGCTTGATAACCCAGGTAAGAAGGAATACATATTGGTTTGAAGAATTAACTCCAAGGCTTGTTTTCGATTAACACCACATAGTAATTTATCGAACTCCGCTTGTTTTCGTTCGACAGCAATATGTTCAAGTAAGTGTACCAATTCTTTCAGTGCATTTAGTGTTTCTTCTTCAATTTTGAAAGACAACTGACTTACAAAACGAACAGCACGCATCATTCTTAGTGCATCCTCTTGAAATCGATCCTCTGCTCTTCCGACAGTCTGAATAACTTTGTTCATTATTGATTTTTGTCCTTGAAAAGGATCAATAAGATTGCCATCCTTATCCATCGCAATAGCATTCATGGTGAAATCTCTCCGCTGCAAATCTTCCGTAAGGCTCCTAATAAATGCAACTTCCTTCGGTCTGCGAAAATCCTCGTATGCTGCTTCACTTCGAAACGTAGTAATTTCATATCCTTGATTTTGATACAAAACTAGAACCGTACCATGCTCGATTCCAATATCGACAGTTTTCGAAAATATCTGTTTTACTTCTTCGGGGGTTGCCGAGGTGGCAATATCTACGTCATTAATTTCTTTATTTAAAAGGAAGTCCCTGACAGCCCCCCCCACAAAATATGCTTCAAAACCAGCAGTCTCTAGCCTTTCTAATACTGGTACAGCTGCTAAAAAAGGCCTCTTCATCCAAATCACCCTTAGTTTAAGAGCTTATAATATAATTGCTCATATTTCCCGACAATTTGTTCGGCTCTAAATTTTGTTTTCACAACAGATAATCCATTACTGGCAAATTGTTCATGAATTTGTTGATTACTTAATAGCGTGATAGCTTTCTTAGAAATATCGTCAATATCCCCTAATTCACAAATGTATCCAGTCTTTCCATGCTGAATGACTTCAGGCAGCCCGCCAACATTCGTTCCGATACAAGGTACACCGCAGGCCATTGCCTCGAGAGCCACCAGCCCAAAGCTTTCTTTTTCAGATAATAACAGCTTTATATCACTGATGGAGTATAATTCATCAAGGTTTTCCTGTTTACCTAAGAGGTGAACTTTTTCTGTTAATCCTAGTTTCTTTACAAGTCTGCACACAGGCGTCATTTCAGGCCCATCACCAACAAGCAAAAGCTTTGCCGGCATAGCAGCAGAAATCTTTGCGAACGTTTTTACAACATCCTGAACACGTTTAACTGGTCGAAAATTTGAAACATGGATGACGACCTTTTCTTTATCTTTAATTCCGAATTCTTTTCTTAAATGATTTGCTTCTCTTTTTTGATAAATTCTTTCATCAATAAAGTTATAGACCGTTTCTATTTGTTTGTCTGGCTGAATAAGTTCTTTGGTTTGCTCAATTAAAGACCTTGAAACAGCGGTTACTACATCCGATTTTTCAATCCCAAATTTAATGGCTTCTGTCAGGGATGGATCGTACCCAAGAACGGTTATGTCTGTACCGTGCAGAGTGGTGACAATCTTTACATCCACTTTTGACATCTGTTTTGCCAAGATCGCGCAAACGGCATGTGGAATTGCATAATGAACATGAAGAATGTCTAGATTTTCTCTATTAGCAACCTCGGCCATCTTACTTGCTAAAGCAATATCATAGGGCGGATATTGAAAAACAGAGTATTGATTCACTTCAACCTGATGATAAAAAATATTATGATACATTCTATTAAGCCTAAACGGCATGCTAGACGAGATGAAATGGATTTCATGCCCTTTCTCAGCTAACATTTTCCCTAATTCTGTCGCCACCACTCCCGAGCCGCCAACAGTAGGATAACAGGTAATCCCAATTTTAAGTTTCCTCATTTACAATCTCCCATCAAGTCACAATTCAAGAGGATTGGCACCTTTGATTTAAACCCCTCTGCAAAATCAACTCCAACTTGTTGACCAAATAGCCTTTCCCTTGCCTCAACGGTTTCGATATAACCATTAACCAGTGGCGTTTTAACACTATTTTCTGTTTGCTCAAATTGGCTTTTATAAGCCCTTAAGGCTGCAATTTTATACTCCATCGTATCTGATATATCAATAGTGAAATCTGGCTTATGGAAGCCGTTTATCATATAAAAATACACTTTTGAAACCTTGTGGGGTGCTTGGCTATCCTCGGTACGGTATTTCCTTATACCCGCAGAAAAGACCGCCTCTTCCACAAGGCGGGCGCAGTTTCCATGATCAGGATGGCGGTCTTCAAAGTAAGGAGCAAAGACAATTTGTGGTTGATACCTTCTAATGACGAAAGCAATCTTCCTAATGAATTCCTCCTGCAGAAGCAGGCCTCTATCTGGAAATGCAAGTGACAGTCTCGTAGATACTCCTAATATTTCAGCTGCTTGATTTGCTTCCGCTTTCCTTATCTCAATCGTCCCATTAGAAGAAAGATCAGCCTCCGTTAAATCACAAATACCTATTCTTTTCCCTCTTGCTGTCAGTTTTGCGATACTTCCTCCCATGCCAATTTCGACGTCATCAGCATGGGCACCGAATGCTAATATATGTAAGGGCTTATCGCTCATCTCTTTCACCGGTCTCATGAACAATGTTTCTCCATTCTAAGAAACCCTCATCTAATCCTCTAATCAATAGTTCCGCAGTCCCCATATTTGTAGCCAGGGGTATGGAATACACGTCACATAGGCGAACGAGTGCGGTCACATCAGGTTCATGCGGCTGAGCTGTAAGTGGATCTCTGAAAAAGAAAATCGCGTCCATTTTATTTTTTGCAATCATCGCACCGATTTCCTGATCTCCTCCTAGAGGGCCAGATTGAAATCTAGTAATAGGTAATCCTGTTGCTTCTTGTATTCTAAGACCAGTAGTCCCCGTTGCAAAAAGGGTGTGCTCTGAAAAGATAGTTTGGTAAGCTGTCACAAATTGTACTAGATCATTCTTTTTATTATCATGTGCAATTAAGGCTATATTCATATTAGTGCTCCTATTCTAGAATATTTTCAAGTCCATATACAAAAAGGTCTTGCTTCATTACCGTCTCTACGGCTATTTTCACACCAGACATAAATGAGGCGCGATTATAGGAATCATGACGAATGGATAGCGTTTGACCATCTGAACCAAATAAAACCTGTTGATGGGCCACTAAGCCTGGCAATCTCACTGAGTGAATGTGCATTCCGTTGAACTCTGCACCCCTTGCACCATTTATTGTTTCTTTCTCATCAGGATGGCCCTGTTGTTTGAATTCTCTTACAGACGCAATCATTTCAGCAGTTTTAACAGCAGTCCCGGATGGAGCGTCAAGCTTTTGATCGTGGTGTAGTTCAATTATTTCAATATCATTAAAATATTTTGCAGCCATTTGTGAAAACTTCATCATTAAAACAGCGCCAAGTGCAAAATTTGGTGCTATTATACAGCCTAGTCCCTTTTCCTTACATATACCCTCCAACTCTTCTAAGTCAGCTTTTGTAAAACCAGTAGTACCCACCACAGGTCTCACATTATGATGAAGTGCTGTTCTGGCATGATGCATGCCAACTTCAGGTGTAGTTAGGTCAATTAATACATCACACTCAACATTTTGCAGGCACTGTTCAATGGTTGAATAAATAGGGACGTTTTTCATTGAATGAAAACCCTCTAAGTCACTTAACATATGGCCATCGTGTTTATGGTCTACTGCTCCCACTAACTCAAAATGTTCCGTATTGGTTACCATTTTGACAGCTTCGCTCCCCATCCGTCCGCGTGGTCCCGCTATAATAATTTTCACCGTTTCCATACCTCTTCACTCCTCATCCTTCGTTTCTATCCTTGTCCAGCGGTCCTTGTCTCTGGTATTAAATTTGTTCATGACATATTCGTGTGCTTCTTCCAAGTCAATATTTAATGAGTTGGCCAAACAAATGATAACAAAAAGAAGATCACCCAGCTCCTCCTCAATAGCCTTTTCCGTTTCGCTGGATTTCTTAGGCTTCTCACCATATTGATGATTGACTTCTCTAGCAAGCTCACCTAGCTCTTCCGTTAGCCGGGCTACCATTGCAAGCGGACTAAAATACCCTTCCTTGAATTGACTTATGTATGTATCTACATCCTTCTGCAGGTCTTTGATAGATTTGCCATTGACCACACATATTCACCTCTTTTAATAATTGTAAAACAACTATACTAAATACATTAGCTAAAAAAAGTTAGTTTTACAAATATTTTCGCATTAAGTATCACTTTCCAGCCTAAAATTGCTCTTCTACTATTAATTCGCTATAATAAAAGCCGCTGGCTAAGGAAAATTGTGGTAGAGGAGAAAAGAATATGATATTTGGACTTAAATTGAAAAACGTTTTATTTATTTTAATTGGAACAGCGATTATGTCTTTTGGACTGGTCAATTTTAATATGCAAAATAAACTTGCCGAAGGCGGCTTTACAGGTATAACTCTTCTTCTATACTTCATGTTCAAATGGGATCCATCTTATACAAACTTAATTTTAAATATCCCTCTCTTTTTTGTCGGCTGGAAATTACTCGGTAGAAATGCTTTTATTTACACACTTCTTGGCACGGTTGGTCTATCCGTTTTTTTATGGATATTCCAGCGTTATTCGGTTGACATGCCGCTAAAAGATGACTTATTACTCGCTGCACTGTTTGCGGGTGTTTTTCTTGGAATTGGATTAGGAATTATCTTTCGCTATGGTGGTACGACAGGTGGAGTCGATATCATTGCACGACTTGTCCAGAAATATGCAGGTTGGAGCATGGGAAGGACTATGTTTATCTTTGACATTGGTGTGATCGGGGCCTCTGTTCTTACCTATCTCAATTATAAAGAGGCAATGTATACACTAGTTGCAGTATTTATTGGAGCCAGGGTTATTGATTTTATTCAAGAAGGTGCCTATACGGCAAGGGGTGCGATGATTGTTTCTGATAGAAATGATGATATCGCAAAAAAAATTATGGATGAAATGGAAAGGGGAGTTACTGTTCTAAAGGGATATGGTTCTTTTACTAAACTAGAGAGAGAAGTTTTGTACTGTGTTGTAGCTAAAAACGAAATCGTTCGTTTAAAAAATTTAATTACCTCAGTAGACCCACATGCGTTTGTTTCTGTCACTGTTGTCCATGATGTCCACGGAGAAGGATTTACACTAGATGAAAATAAAAAGCCTATAGAAATATAGAAAAGCGCAAGCGCCCGAGCCCCTAGGCCGCTTGCGCTAGACAGCTAAAAAGCAATGTCCTGTTGGACATTGCTTTTATTAATCCTTATGAACGCTCGAACGGTTTTTTCTCATGTTCTTTTCACCAAGATATTTTCTCCAGCCAACATAAGATAAAGTTAGGATGATAATGCTGCCTGTAGATATGATAACCCACCATAGTGATGGATCTGCCTCATCCTCATCCATATTATCAAATAGATTCTTTAAATCCATTTCAAGGCCTTCTAATTCCTCTTGGCTTTTTACATTACTAACAACCTCTGAACGATATTCATCAATGAAATTGATACGAGCATCTATTTTTTGAATATTTTCTGCAGAGACATCAATTTTCATACTTGGATAAATAACATTATATAAGGACATAAAAGTATTAAAATTAGAGTGGAAATGTTCAGAATCACCTGTGCTGGCAGCAATTCTAGCTTCCTGGAAGGCAGTCATAATCTGATACTTCATCTCTGTCCAAAGTGGCTGATGGCTAGTAGCAATCGCGTCCACTACAAGACGGAACTTCGTAAGCTTTTGGACTCTTTCCTCATAATCCATATTTGAGCTGGCCGCTGCTTCCATTGCCTCATCATGGGATACGTTAATAATTCTTAATTCATCCATCGTAAAAGGATGTTCTTTGCTTTTGATATCCGTGAATTGCGCTGAAAAATAACTAAGCAGCTTTTTGCCATCTTCATATCTCTGAAATTTAATCATTTGCAGCGCTTCATCTGAGATATTATCTAGCTTCTCTATCGGTGTGTGCTGGTGAGCACTTACCGTCATGGGAGTGAGCATAATGACAATAACAAATATTAGCAACCATTTATACTTCAAACCTTGTCCCCCCTATCATTACTAATAAAATGTATGAAAGGGTGGACAAGGTTAGACCATCTTTTATCCTATCAATAAACTATTTTAGTTCTAGTTTAAATCGATTAGGGCGTATAACAAAATAATAGCCAATACCTACTGATACCATCGAAAGCCAAAAAGTAAAGTAACCAATTTCTGGTGTAACCTCATTTAACATGTGGTATCGTGGCAGCATAAAAAATACGTAATCAATAACATCATTATGTAATGTCCAAACCGCTGTGACTATTAGGTGCCACCATTTAAAACGATAAAAGGGAGAATACAATATGGCTTGTACTGCCATAGCAAAATGAGAGAAAATTAACATTACGCCAATCCAATCTAGCTCTCCCTGTGCGAAAAAGACTAGCAGATTCATTACGACAGCCCATATTCCATACTTAAATAAAGTAACAATTGCAAGTGCTTCCATAAGGGGCCAATTCTTTTTTAACAGGAATGCAGCGACTACAAAGACAAAAAACAAGCTAGCAGTCGGGCTGTCTGGAACAAATATTAGAAAAATAGCTGGAGTCTCTTTTAATTGCCAGCCATACCACACATACCCGTAGATCGTTCCAGCAATATTGATAATCAACAACAGTAGTAAAAATGATTTATTTGCTAAGAGGGGATAAATCCATTTCACATCTCTTCCTCTTTTCATTGATTTTATTAATAATAAAAGCTGACGTGATTCCGTCAGCTTTAAATTAATCATTTATTATTTCCCTAAGTTTGCGATGTATTCAGAAAGCTTTTTAAGCTGTTCGTCGTCACCTTTGAAAACTCCAGGAGGCATAGTACCTACACCTTCTTTTGCAATTTTTGCAATTTCATCAGCAGATAATCCAGTGCCAACTAAAGTTGGTGCACCTGCTCCACCCTGGAAGGCATCACCGTGACAAGATAAACAAGTATTATCTGAAGCAATTTTGTATTCTTCAGTTGTCTTGTCAATGTCAGCGGTTGCTACGATTTTACCATATTCTTTTGCTGCTTCCCAGTCATGGTTACTCGCGCCCTCCCATGTTAGGTAGGTGATACCAGCAATTGCCAGCAACATAAATCCAGTTGCCAACGGTCGCTTCGATGGACGGCGTTCTGGTCCGCGATCTAAGAATGGAGCTAATAATAATGCTCCAAAAGCTAGTCCAGGGATAACCATAGCACCAACTACTGTATATGGTCCAGCAGCAAATTCATACTTCAGTAATTGATATAAGAACAAGAAATACCAGTCAGGCATTGGAACATATCCTGTATCTGATGGATCCGCAATCCTTTCAAGTGGACTAGGATGTGCAACTGTTAAACATAAAATCCCAACAAGAAATACTGCACCTACCAACCATTCTTTCAAAAGGAAGTTAGGCCAAAATGCCTCTGTTTTACCAGGGTATTCTGAGTAATCCTTTGGAATATTCTTTTTCGTACGGGCCTCAGGTGCCAATACACGTGAGTCACCGACGAACTTCATTCCTTTACCGCGATGCATCGAACAATCCCCCTCCTTTATTCGTAAATTAAGATTATTAATAGATCAGAATCAATTTAAGAGTATTATAGTGGTCCAGAAATACCCTGTTTACGAATCATCATGAAATGAGCTGCCATTAAGCCAAATAAAGCAGCAGGTAAGAAGAACACGTGAATCGCAAAGAAACGAGTTAAGGTTTGAGCACCAACAATCGTCTCATGACCCGATAGTAACGTTTTCAGGTGTACACCAATAAACGGCACTGCTTCAATAATTTGCAATGTAACTTTTGTAGCGAACAACGCTTTCATATCCCAAGGTAATAAATAACCTGTTAAACCTAAAGCTAGCATGATGAAGAAAATAAGAACCCCAACAATCCAGTTTAGTTCACGAGGTTTTTTGTAAGCGCCTTGGAAGAAAACGCGTAATGTATGTAAGAACATCATTACAATAACTAAACTAGCACCCCAGTGGTGCATACCGCGTACGATTTGTCCGAAAGCTACCTGATTTTGAAGGTAGAATACAGACTCCCATGCGTTTTTAATATCCGGTACATAATACATCGTTAAGAACATACCAGATAGAATTTGAATTACAGTAACAAAGAATGTCATACCGCCAAAGCAGTAAACAAACGCAGAAAAGTGATGCGCAGGATTAACATGCTCAGGTACTTCATGATCTGCGATATCGCGCCACAAAGGCGTAATATCTAAACGTTCATCTACCCAATCGTAAATTTTGTTTAACAATGATTACGCCTCCTTTTTCTTAGGCTCAGCTTTACCTAAATAAAGTAAACCGTCTTTTTCTTGGAATGGGTACACATCCAGCGGTGCAATTGGCGGAGTTCCCTTAACGTTTGTTCCATCCTTTGTATACCTTCCAAAGTGACATGGACAGAAGAATTCATCAGAATGATCCCCAGTACCCCAGCCAACCGTACAACCTAAGTGTTTACATACAGGAGATAGGGCAACTATGTTATCCTGTTCATCCTTATAAACCCAGGCAGTATTTGAAACGTCTGAAGTATACCAAGCATCCTTTTGCTCAAACGTGAAATCAACTCGTTGTGGTTCATTTGTAATGTCGGAAATTTTCAATGGAGTTGCAATAAAATCTCCACCTGCTTCCGCCGTTAATACTGGATCAACTGCAAAACGAACCATTGGCATTAACATTCCTGCCGCCATAAACCCTCCTACACCTGTAAGTGTGTAGGTTAAAAATTGTCTTCTTGATACGCGATGCTTACTCATGCTTATCCCCCCTCTATTCACAAGTTAAGTCCATCGGACATAAATTAAACACATATAAAACTAGGACATAACAATGATATATCAAACTTTTTCCTAGGTCAATATCATACTATTTTAAAAACATGTTATTCAGAAAAGAATTATTCCTTTTCACTCCATTTTTGCGTAAAAATACTTAACAACTGCTTCACTTGGCTCTCAATCATTGAAATCTTTTGTTGATCATTCAGATGCTCAAGCGGCAGAGACGGAAGCCAAATTAATGAGCCGGCAAGCTCCTTCTCATATATTTTCCAATCACTCTCTGAAGTTATGTAAAAAATATGCTTAAATTCGTTCCTCTTAATATTTTCTTCCCATTTCTTCATCTGCTTTATTATGTCTTCTGGTTTATCACTCTTTAGGTATGTAAAAGGTGGAAGTAACAATAGTCTTCCAGTAAATTGTCTTTCTAAGTAACTGGTAAGTAACGTAATAAATTCAGCACTTGAGGCTGATTGCTTCATTTCATTCCCAAATGAAACCGAGTATAAGGGAATGACTGCTGTATCCACGTATTCCTTTGCAGTTAAATATGTTTCTATATCCTTTGAAACCCACTTCATTTATGACACCAGCCCTTTTCACATCATTACTTCTATCATATCACTTTTTCAAAAAAACATAAAAGGAAATAGGGAAAAGAATTCTGTATACAAAAAATGGAAGCCTGCTTATCGCAGGCTTCCGTTTTTCTCTGTTTCTTTTAGTTGATTTAGCTTTTCAGTTAATGCGCGAAAAGCTGTTTTATCCTGCTTATCAAGTGCTTCATCAATTAGTTGAAGCAACTTCTCCCGTTGAAACCGCTCAATGCTGTTTTGTAAAAATTGTTCTGCTACAATACCGTCTTTTTCATTTACTTGCAGGTGCTTTGGTACAAATGGGTTTTCCTCTAATACGGCTGCATATTGATGCGCTTGATTAGAAGCATGAAAGTTTAATTGAATAAAAATATCTTCGTCACGATTTAACCGAATATCATGGAAGGATTTTTCAGCATCAGTGGTCATTACATTCTCTTTATAAAAGCGAAATGGTACTTTATCTACGCAGTGAGTTGACATGATCAGACCACGTGGACAATACTGTGCTTGCTCTACAAAATGAACCTTCTCCATTAATTGGTCGTGACTCATTAAATAATTAAGAATCCAAACACACTCTCTTCTTTTTAATTGATAATGATTTAAAAACCAACGAATAAAGTCCTTTTTCTCGTTGACAGAAACAGGGGTTGCCATATATAGTTTCCCTCCTCTGTATATTCAGCTTTTTATTAATTCTCTCTACTTAATAGACGGTCAAGCAAATCAGCATACTCTCCATTTGTTGGATCACCTTTTTGTAACTGTTTAAAAATTTCGGCAGCAAGGTCGGTTTTTCCTTCCTCAATTAGAAAATAACCGTAATCGTTCAAAAAAGCTTCATTATTCTTAAAAAAAGTATATGCACTTTCATATTTGTCTAATGCATCGGAATATTCCTCTAACCTTTCATATGCTAGGGCAGAGTCCCAAAGGAGCTGGGGTTCCTCATCATCTACAAAGTCCAGCTGGGAGATTAAATCAATTACTGCTTCATACCTTTCTTGGTGAAAAAAGAGCTTATTTAGTGTTAGCGCTGCCTCAGTGAAGCCTGGATCTAATGCAAGTGCCTCACGGAAGTACTGTTCAGCTAACTCAGGTTTTGCATGCTTAATGGCAATTTTACCACCAAAGAAATATAAATCTTTATTAAATTCATCCTGCTTAATGCCTTCTTGAATCGCCGTTAGACTATTTTCAAGTTCTTCTTCCCGTTCATACGCCTTTGCTAGATGTAAGTACAGGGAATGGTATTCTGGGTCAAGCCCTTTTAATTCCTCGAATTTCTCAATTGAAGTCCGATTATATCCTGCTTGAAGTGCTGTAAAAGCATATCCAAACAGCGTATTAATTTCTAATTTCTCATCAATTGCTTTGTCATAATAGGCTAATGCTTCTTCAAATTCCCCCGAGGCACTCAAAAGCTCTGCCATTCGTTGAAAAATGCTTACACCAGCAATTTCGTGATACTCCTTTAGAACTGCTTCATATGAAATCAATGCTTTTGTAACTTCTCCTATTTCACTGTAGAGTTCACCTAAAGCGAAATCAATGATAACCTCATCTGGCAGGATATCTTTAGCTTTCTGCAATTTTCTTTCACACACCTCATATAATCCTTGAACTTGATATAAGTCTGCTAAAAGCAAGAGAGATTGTCCAAAGCTGGGGTCGTGTTCGGAGATTTTCTCTAATTCTAGAATTGCTTGTTCCTCATTCCCAGACTCCACTAATATTTCAGCTAGTAAGACGAGGAGTTCTCCCTCTTCAGGATAGATAGCCAAAAGATTTTCGACTAGCGCCTTTGATTCATCTAAGAATCCAAACTGGAACATTTCTTCAGCAAGGATGAATTTTTCATCGGGCTGACCTTTGGTTAATACAACATTATATTCATTTATGGCTTCAATATGTTGACCGCTTTCCAACATTGAGATAATTTTATTTATTCTGTCCATGATCTCTATCCTCTCGGTTCCCTTGATTGACTATAATGCAAAATAAGATGGGGTACGCACCCTAACATATTCTCCATATCCTGGTTTAAATAAAACCTCTTCCCCTGCTCGTATTACTTTTCCCTTGTTTACTGTTACTACAAGTCTATTACTATGATAAAGAAATAAAGCCACTGTATCAACATTCATGATTTCTCTAGCCTTAAGATATAAATTATAGCTTACTTCTGCTCCATGCAGTAAGCTTGCCTTTTGTGGATATAAGCCCATTTTGTTTAACACTTGAAGTGACAACGGTTGATTCTCTATTAGTTCCTCATATATTGCGGGTATTTTTTCACTTTCCATTATTCCTTTCCATTTCGACACAGCACCCCTTGCTTCCTTCTTTCCTTCATTAGAAAATATTGGAACAAGCGGACAATTATACGGAAAGAGAGCCTCCCTAATCCAACCCCAAGGAATTTTAGTTAGTTCACTGAAATGATCAACATCTATAAAAATTGCAGGAACTCTTTCTTTCTTACACTTCCTAATGAATGAAGGAGTTAAAAGGCGCAGAGGAATTTTAACACTAATAAGAAAGTCAATTGGACTACTCATAAGTGTCGTTTTTGTTTCATTTATCTTTTTTGTTAATTCACTTTCGTAAGAAATCGAAATATAGGTAAGTAAGGTGGTACACCCTTTCAAAAGGAAATTCTCAATCATATATTTCCGAAATTCCTTAAAGGAAGCATTTAGAGGGATACTTGAATCTAAAAGCACATAAGATGGGGTCATAATAAAAGATTCTGCATTCATTTTCATTAATTTCTTATGATGAATTTGAGCATATTTTGCAGCTATGTGGTTTCCTTTAATCAGCAACGATGATTTTGTAAGTTCAGTTTCCTTAAGAATGTTGGCATTTTCAATAATATACTCCATCCTACCACCCCTTCCTAGCTTTAAAGTTCTTAAGACAAGCTATGAGCCAATCTTAAAAACTATGACAGGAAAATACAGACTCAAAAAAAGCTGCACAAGTGGCAGCTTTATTTTTTCAAGCTATTAAGATGGCTGAAAAAGTTAGGGTAAGAAACCGAAATGGCCTCTGGGTTTTCAAGCTGAACTTCGTCCTTACATAGCAGTGAAGCAATCGCTAGCATCATTCCGATTCTATGATCACCATGACTGGACACGGTTCCGCCTCTAAGAGTAGTTCCGCCATGAATAATCATTCCATCCTCAGTAGCTTCTATTGAAGCTCCAAGTTTCGATAATTCCTGCACAACCGTATCAATTCGATTTGTTTCTTTGACTTTAAGCTCAGATGCATCTTTTATAATTGTGGTTCCTTCTGCTTGTGTAGCTAATAAGGCAATGATTGGGATTTCATCAATTAGTCTTGGGATCACATCACCTTCAATGACTGTTCCTTTAAGACTTGATGTTTTAATCGTAATATTTCCAGCTGGTTCAAAAGCATCTTCATCATGGTTATGAATTTCTAAATTGGCACCCATTTGATTCATGACCTCGATGATGCCCGTTCTAGTCGGATTTAGACCTACATTCATAAGGACAATTTCACTATCAGGAACAATTGCACCGGCAACTAGGAAAAAAGCTGCTGAAGAAATATCTCCAGGAACTAGAATATCAGAGGCTTTCAGCTTTTGACCGCCTTTTACCGTAATTGTACGATTATCCTTCCCGACTTCACCACCAAATTTCCGAATCATTCTTTCGGTATGATCTCGCGATTCTGCTTTTTCGATTATGATTGTTTCTCCCTCGGCTTGAAGACCTGCAAGAATTAGCGCAGATTTCACCTGAGCACTAGCAACAGGCATGTTATAGTGAATGTGATTTAAATGTCCACCGCGAATACTAAGGGGAGTAAATTCTCCATTCTTACGACCATCAATTTGCGCACCCATTGTTCTAAGTGGCTCCGTCACTCTTGTCATAGGTCTTTTGCCAATCGAGTGATCACCTATGAGTGAAGAGAAGAATGGTCTTCCCGCTAAAATCCCTAATAATAATCGAATGGTTGTTCCAGAATTCCCAACATCCAATATCTCATTAGGTTCCTTTAATCCATCAAATCCGTTTCCATGGATAGTTAATTCATTCTCATTTTCTTCAATTACGACTCCTAACTTTCGAAAACAAGAAATTGTACTTAAACAATCATCGCCTGGCAGAAAATTTGTCACCCTTGTTACACCTTGGGCAATTGAACCAAACATAACTGAACGATGTGAAATTGATTTATCTCCGGGTATTTCAATCATACCCCTTAAACCATTCATAGTTGGCTGCAATTCTATTAATTCCATTTCATCACCTATATTCCAAATCAAATTATGTTCCAATTGAGGTCGCGTAGCTTGAGCAGTTATGAATACACTTTTCTGCCCGCTGGCGGTCCTCTTCTGTTTGAAAACTAATTACAAGGACTCCGTAGATTTCGTCCTCTCGAGTTTCTAATATCCGAATATTTGTTATACTTATATTTTCTTTTGCCAGGTATCCTGTAACCTCAGAAACCACACCAGGGTAGTCCGGAACATCAACAAATAGATCGTAAAATGAAGGAATTGCTCCTTTTTCTCTTACCGGCAGGCCATCACGGTATTGCTTAGCCTGCTGAAAATAATGGAAAATTCCACCACTATCTTCCTGCTCGAGTAACTCCTTAACCCAATCCATTTCTTCCTTCCATTTATCAATTAACTCTATCAAAACCTCGCGATTATGCAGTAAAATATCCTTCCACATTGCTGGGCTGCTAGAAGCAATCCTAGTAATATCTCTAAACCCTCCTGCTGCTAATCGCGGAATAAGACTCTCTTCTCCAGCTAACCTCTCTGTTTGACGCACTATAGAGGCTGCAATGATATGAGGGAAATGGCTGACGATACCTGTTAAATAATCGTGGGTTTCCGGTGTCACACTTAAAAATTTCGCATTTGTGCCATTGAGCCATGTCTTCAACATTTCCACTTTGGATTTTTCAACATGTTCCTCTGGTGTTAGGAGATAAAAGGCATTTTCAAAAAGGATTTCTTTTGCAGCAGACACACCACTTTTATGTGACCCAGCCATCGGATGACCTCCGATAAAGGTGTATCCTTTTTTCATAAGGCTTGCAGCATTAGCAACTATTTTACTTTTTGTACTTCCGGTATCAGTAATGATTACATCTGGATTTAACGATTGATCTGACAATAAGTGAATAATCGCTTCCGTTTCGATTACTGGTGCGGAAATAATAATTAAATCTGCGGCTTTAGCACCTTCTGCTATATGATCAGCCACTTCATCAATAACTCCTAGCATTTTAGCCAGCCTAGCCTGTTCTTGATGAATATCATAGCCTATTATGATAGCGTCTTTATGCTCTTTCTTAATACATAAAGCTAAAGAACCGCCAATTAACCCAAGCCCTATAACAAAAACTCGGCCTTTCATTGGTAGTCCGCCTACTTTCCACTGAGCTTAGCTGTATTTTGTTGTGTTAAAAATTCACCTAGTGCTTTTAACACACCTTCATTTTGTTCATCTGAACCAATAGTAATTCTTAATGAAGAAGGGAATCCTAATGCTTTTCCAGATCTAACGATGTAACCTTTTTCTAATAGAAATTGAAATCCTTGATCAGCATCGGCATTAATATCTATTAAAACAAAATTTGTTTGAGAAGGATAAAACTCTAGTTCGTATTGTTCGCAGAATTCATAAAATTTAGTCAAACCTTGTCTGTTTTTCTCTTTGCAATTTTCGACAAACTCTTGATCTCCAAGAGCAGCTATAGCTGCAATCTGTCCAAATGAATTAACATTGAACGGTTCCCTTGCAGGTTCAAGTGCTTGAATTATTGAACGGTTGGCAACACCATAGCCAACTCTTAATGAAGCAAGTCCGTATATTTTAGAAAATGTTCGTAACACAATTAAATTTGGATATTTGCCTGTTAATTCAATTGAATTATAGTAATCATCAGCAACTACGTATTCATAATAGGCCTCATCCAACACAACTAAAACATGGGATGGAACTTGATCTAAAAAGGCAATCAATTTATTTTCTGCTACATATGTACCTGTTGGATTATTAGGGCTGCAAACCCAGACAACATTGGTATTTTCATCAATGGCAGCAAACATTTGCTCTAAATCATGCTCACCATTGAGTAATGGAATTTCCCTAATCTCTGCTCCTTCAATTACAGCATTATGCTTGTATTGGGAAAAAGAAGGTGTCGCCATTACCGTATTAGCCCCTGGATGTAATAATGACCTTGAAATAATTTGGATAATGTTATCCGAACCATTCCCAAATATTAATTCATCTTGACTTACATTTAAGAAAGAAGCTACAGATTCCCTTAAAGTGGTCATGTAGCCATCAGGGTAAATAGCAAAGCCTGGTTGATTGTTTTTTAGTGCAGAAAGTACTTTATTTGAACACCCAAACGGATTTTCGTTTGAGGCTAGCTTAACAATCTGTTCTAAATTATATTGTTTTTTAACTGACTCAATTGATTTACCTGGCTGATATGGAGTCAGTGTTAATAACTGCTTTTTCCATCTCATTTATCTCCACTCCATCCTAAAGATTATATATTATAATGCTGTCTATTTAGCCAAGGTATTACCTAAATCAGGTCTTAATACCTTTGCCCCCCCTAAATAAACATGCACAATTTCTTCCTGTGTTACAGCCGTATTTACATGCATCATAACTCTAACGCACATTTCCAAAGAATTTGGCACTGGCAATTCTCTCATACACATAACAGGGACGTAGGTCCAGCCGGCAAATTTACGCAGCGCTTTTGCTGGAAAAACAGCGTTTAAGTCTTCTGTTGTTGAAATAAAAACAGATGCTACCTGCTCAGGTAGAATATTGTTTTCCTCAATCAATTGTTTTACAAGCCCTTCTGTTGCAGATACGATTGCTTCCTCGGTATTGCAATCAACGGTGATTGCTCCCCTCACCCCTCTAATCATATGAAAAGCACCCCTTGTTTTTAAAAATTCTTGAGCTGATCTACTAGAAAATCATCCGAAAGCTCGTGAAGTTTTGGTTTCCCTAATTGCTCTAACAATACAAACTTTACTGAACCACCTGCAGACTTTTTATCCTGCTTCATTTTTGAAAGTAAATGCTCAACCGATAAATGTGCTGGTATTTCTGTTTGGTACCCAAGCCCTCGGACCCAGGTAATAAATTCTTCTGTATTAAAGGATAGTCCAGAAACCTCTTTACTGATCTTTAACGCAAAAATCATACCAATCATTATAGCTTCACCATGAGTAAAATTACCATAGCCCATTTCTGATTCAATTGCATGTCCTAATGTATGTCCAAAATTCAAATAAGCTCGAATTCCTGTCTCTTTTTCATCCTTTGAGACAAATTCGTTTTTTATTTGAATTCCCTTTGTAAGGGATTCAAATAATTGTTCAGTGGTTAAAGAGTTAAGATTATCGATATCTGATTTTAACCTTTTATAAAAGCTAGCATCGTAAATAAGTGCATGTTTAATAACCTCTGCAAAACCAGAACGAATTTCTTGTTCAGGCAGTGTATGGAGTAATTCTAAATCATAAAAAACAGCCTCAGGCTGATGAAAAGCCCCAATCATATTTTTTCCTAAAGGATGATTAATAGCAACTTTTCCCCCAACTGCACTATCATGAGCAAGGATGGTAGTTGGAACTTGGATAAATGGTATTCCCCTCATAAACGCTGAAGCAACAAAACCAGATAAGTCACCTACTGCACCACCGCCAAAAGCGAGTATGGCAGATTTTCGGTCTAGACGGTTTTCTAATGCCACGGATAAGGCATCATAGAAGACTTCGAACGTTTTTGCTTTTTCACCACTAGGAGCAGTAAAAACAACTGGATTCCATTCAGTTAAAAAGGGTAATACTTTATCAAGATGAATCCTGCCAACTGTTTCATCTGTAATAATTAATATTCTAGTCAGATTTGTAAAATGATTCTTTAAAAAAGTACTTATTTCACTTCTTACGCCTTCACCGACAAACACATTATAGCTTTTGGAACTTGTTTGAATTTCAATGGCTTCCATTAAAATTCCCTCGCATATTCACGCTGACGGTTAATTTCAGCAGCAAATGTCTCGAACCGGTCACTATAAAATTGATCAATAAGAGAATTAGCAAGCTCCCATGCGACCACATTTTCTGCCACTACCGCTGCTGCAGGAACAGCACAGCTGTCGGAACGCTCTACACTTGCAGAAAATGGCTCCTTACTATCGATGTCAACGCTCATGAGTGGCTTATATAGCGTTGGTATTGGCTTCATTACTCCTCGAACGACAATTGGCATCCCTGTTGTCATACCGCCTTCAAAACCGCCTAGACGGTTCGTCTTTCGCGTATAACCATTATCTTCGTCCCAAACAATCTCATCATGCACTTCACTTCCAGGCTTTCTTGCAGCTTCAAAGCCTATTCCAAATTCTACACCTTTAAAGGCATTAATACTTATTATCGCTGCTGCGAGCTTTGCATCCAATTTTCTATCATATTGCACATAGCTTCCTATTCCTGAAGGCATGCCTGAAGCAATGACTTCAACAACTCCGCCAATTGAATCACCATTTTTCTTAGCATTATCAATCGCATCCATCATTTCCTGTTCTACACTAGGGTCTGCACAGCGTACAGATGAAAGCTCCGTTCTTTCCTTTATCTCTTCAATTGATAAATTTGTATTTGGCTTGGCTTTAATACCGCCAATTTCAACAACATGGGAAACAAGTGTAACACCGACTAGCGATAAAAGTTTCTTAGCAACTGCACCGGCTGCTACTCTTACAGTAGTTTCTCGTGCAGATGAACGCTCAAGAACATTTCTCATATCTCGATGACCATATTTTATAGCTCCGTTTAAATCTGCATGTCCTGGTCTTGGTCGAGTTATTTTTCGTTTTACTTCATCCTCTTGTCCCTCTAATAATGGGTCTGCTCCCATAATTTTCGTCCAATGCTTCCAGTCATTATTCTTTACTACTAGAGCAACTGGAGATCCAAGTGTTTCCCCATGTCGTACTCCAGATGTGATTTCAACTGTATCCTTTTCAATTTGCATTCGCCTGCCGCGGCCGTACCCCTGCTGCCTTCTTGCAAGCTCTGTATTAATATCCTCAGCTAATAATGGCATTCCTGCTGGCAGTCCCTCTAGTATTGTCGTTAATTGCGGACCGTGTGATTCTCCAGCTGTTAAATATCTCATTCCCATTACACTTTCCCCCTTCAACTCATTAAAGGATTTTTATCAATATACCATAATTAGACTAATAAACCTAGTATAATTATCTGAAAATAGCATAAATTGATAGATGATTATTTATTTAATGATAATAACAGTTACCCTATTTGTACACTATTGTTTTGAAATATTTTAATCATTTTTATGTATGCGCATACAAAAAAGGCACCTGTATATGCATACAAGTGCCTTTTATCTCTAAATTAGTAAATCCATTCGTTAACTAGTTTAGAGTACTCAACAACGCCGCCATCTTTAAAAAATAATCCAATTTCACGCTCTGCACTTGCAGGTGAATCTGAACCGTGAATAACATTCTTGCCAACTGTTAAGCCAAAGTCGCCACGGATTGTACCTTGGGCAGCATCTTTAGGATTTGTTGACCCCATCATTTGACGTGCAGTTGCAATCACATTTTCACCCTGCCAAACCATAGCAAAAACAGGACCAGATGTGATGAAATCTACTAATTCACCAAAGAATGGACGTTCTTTGTGCTCACCATAGTGCTCCTCAGCAAGTTCAGTCGGAATGCTCATTAATTTAGCGCCAACTAATTGGAAGCCCTTTTTTTCAAAACGAGCAACGATTTCTCCGATTAAATTACGTTGTACACCATCAGGCTTCACCATTAAAAATGTTTTTTCCATGAATTCCACTCCTAGTTATGTATGTATATGGATGTTAATAAGAACAACCCACCGAAAATATTAACATTGTTTCGAATATTTCGCAAGCCAGAAAAGCGGAAGCGCCTTGGGCAGGGAAAAATGCAGTTCAATTTTTCCTAGGGGCGACAGGCATAAGGCGAGCCGGCAGGAAGGTTGCTTTTTAACCTTCTTGACGGATTGTCGGAAATGTGGAGGTGACTGCCCTGGGACGAAGGCATAAGACGAACCCTGAAAGAAGGCGTTCTTTGCCTTCTTCAGGGGGCGGCTTATGACTCGAGTCCCAAGGAGCCGAAACTAGACAAACTTATGACCCCGAGCCTCTAGGCGCTGAAGCTAGACAAGTCCATAAAAAAGGAGCTAATCTCAGATTAGCTCCTTACCTTTTAATATTTTCTTCGACCGATGAATTTTGCGATATCTCGCAGTGTTTTTTTGGCTCGATTAGCTGGCAGCTCTTCTAGTACAGCTAGTGCTTTATCTAAGTACAAATCGCTTAATGCGATCGACTTTTCAATTGCACCGGACCCTTTAATAAGGGTGATAATTTTTTGAATTTGAGCAGGCTCCATGTCCTCGTGAACCTTTTTAATCTCCCTGCGAATGTTTTCATTCTCCATTGCATATAGAGCGGGAGCTGTAATATTCCCTTGAAGCAGGTCACTGCCTGCAGGCTTTCCCAGCTCCTCTTCTGAGGAAGTAAAATCCAAGATATCGTCTGTAATTTGAAATGCCATTCCAACGTAATAACCAAATAAGTACAGTTTTTTATGAGTGGACTCTTCAACATCTGCAGCAATAGCACCAAGCTGACAACTTGCAGAAATGAGCAGTGCTGTCTTCCTTTTGATTCGGCGCAAATAATCCCTAAGATTTTGATCAAAACGGTACTTATCCTTTATTTGTTGAATTTCTCCAACTGTTACCTCAACAATGGTATTGGCTAATATTTTATGAGCTAAGGGCTTATTTAGTTCACTCATCAATTCAAGTGAGAGCGCAAAGATAAAATCCCCCGTATACATGGCAGTCTTGTTGTCCCATTTTGCCTTAACTGTCGGCTGACCTCTTCGCAAGTCCGCGTCGTCAATGACGTCATCATGTACTAATGAAGCCATGTGTATAAGCTCCAAAGCAACAGCAACGTATTTCATTATATTAATATCATAGTGACCAAACTTACCAGCCAATAAAACAAAAACAGGCCGAATTCTTTTACCTCCTGCCTGAAGGGTATGCAAAGAAGCCCGTTTCAAAAGAAGAGAATCCGCCTGAATGGTCTCTTCTAATTTTCTTTCAATTGTATTTATATCTGAATTCAAAAATGAATACATCATCTTTAATTTCATTTGTATTCACCAGCTTTTCATCCTGTTTGCATGTCTATTTTTATTTACTTTTTATATCCGAAATGTACGGCTGCAGCACCACCACTATATGGCTTATAATAAACATCTTTAAAGCCGGCAGTCTCAAACAGTCTAGCTAATTCTTTCATTCCCGGAAAATTGCGGGCCGATTCATGGAGCCAGGAGTATTCTTTATAGCTCTTTGCAAATAGCTTGCCAAACATAGGCATAATAAATTTAAAATAAAAATAATATAGCTGTTTATACCCTGCTAAAGTAGGCTGGGAGGTTTCAAGGCAGACCGCAATGCCTCCTGGTTTTAAAACACGATTCATTTCTTTTAATACTTGAAGGTAATCTGGAACATTTCGTAACCCAAATCCTATCGTTACATAATCAAAGCTATTATCAGGGAAAGGCAGTTCCATCGCATTACCATGAATTAAGTTAACCTGCTTTAGGCCTAGGCTTTTCACCTTTTCAATCCCGACATTTAGCATATTTTGACTAAAGTCCAATCCAGTCACTTCACCGGAAGGACCAACAGCTTCTGCTAAAGCAATCGTCCAGTCCCCTGTTCCACAACATACATCCAGCGCTTTCGAACCTGGCTTGACATTCATCCTTTTCATGGTGTCCTTACGCCATTTGATGTGCTGCTGAAAACTAATAACCGAGTTCATTTTATCATAGTTATCAGATATTTTCTCAAAGACCTTATGAACTCGTTGTTCCTTAGATTGCTGCATTTGCTTACCCTTCTTCCACTAAAGTTTTCGCAATTGGTTGATGTTCATTAATGATCGAAGTAATTCTAGCTTCAAGCATATCATTTAAATATGGCAGCTGACTTATTCCTTTTAACAGGAATTGTTTTGAAGAATCAAGATAACGATCACAAATCACAAGCAAATCTCTTTGCTGTTTATCTGATAGATTTTTTATTGTAAGGTTTTTATTTGGACTAGTAATATCTTTCATGTATTCAAACAAATAGCTGCTTCTAGCTTCCAAAAACAGGTTCTTCTCGTTAAGCAAGCGCTTGAAAAAAAATAAGTTGGCTATAAATTCATTCCATAAGTCCACTTTAAAACATTCAGAGAATTTCACAAGTAAAGAGCTTTCAATTCTCTTTATACTTGTCATTAGGTTTTCAATATCGTAAAGTTCCTTTTGATAGACAGAAACTTTATGTTCATTAACCTCTTTTATCCCTTTTGAGAGTTCTTTTATCATGATGATATTTTCAGAATCTGCCAGTAGTTTATAATATAAACCACTATAATAATCCCCAGCCAGGACCGTTAATTGTCTATTTTTTTCATCCACATTTGCATTAGATATATGCTCATGGGTATCAAGGGCAATCTGGATGAGCATAGTTGTCATCGTATAATTTTTTAACTCATTGTAAGACAATTCGAGTCGATCCATAATGGACACAAGAATAAGCAGTTTATCTTCATCAATTACAGGCTTCTCAATATATTTTAGCAAGTAAGGATGAAATACTTTTTGCTCAACTTGCTCCTTAATGTCTGTAAACTTTTGTCGAATGTCTGGCAAATTAATCACCCTTGCTTCCCCGAATTAATATATTTATTACGATCCTTTTGTGTAAACAAGGCAGTGACAATTATATCATAAAAGCTTATGTATGGGCAGAAATTCACAAAATAAATACATTTCCACCGATATGAAATAAAAATGTAAAACGAATGACTGACTACTTTTTCATTTCGCTTTCAATTTCGCCAAATTGAGTCATTATTTTTGCATTTCCCCTAATCTTTATTGCTGATGTATGTTCGGTGAATTGAGCTATAAGCACTTCGCCTTTATCCAGCTTTTCAGAATGATGAAATTTTGTGTCAGTGCCTCGCGTCAATCCAATAACATTAACTCCATCATCAACAGCTTTGATCACAACAAAATCGCTGCTTTGAGATTGTCGTTTTTCCATAGTATCACCCCACTAACTTTTAATTAAAGATAATATTTCAGAACGAGCAATGGTATCATTTGCAAGATTGCCCCGTACTGCAGTTGTTACTGTTTTTGACCCCGGTTTTTTTACCCCGCGCATTGTCATACACATATGTTCTGCCTCAACAACAACCATTACTCCATGTGGAGCTAATTTTTCCATCAAACTATTAGCAATAGTAGAGGTGATTCTCTCTTGAAGCTGAGGTCTTTTAGCGACTGCCTCTACTGCCCTTGCTAATTTGCTTAACCCTGTCACACGTCCATCTTTTGGGATATAGGCCACATGTGCTTTTCCAAAGAAAGGTACTAGATGGTGTTCACACATGGAATAGAACGGGATGTCCTTCACTAGAACTAATTCTTCATGGTCTTCACTGAATACGGTCTCGAAATGTTTTTTCGGATCTTCATTAAGACCGCTAAAAACCTCTTCATACATTTTTGCTACTCGTTTCGGAGTATCAAGCAAGCCTTCCCTGCTCGGATCTTCACCAATCGCTGTTAATATTAAACGTACTGCTTCTTCAATTTGGGTACGATTCACTTCAGACATGCATATTCCCCCTACTATATATCAACCAAGTATATATGACAAATACATATTAGCACAACAAAATTGATGTTCAAAGTAAGAAACCAAAAGAAAAAAGGCCATGGTGGTTACCATGACCTTTTTGCCGAGGCAATAAATTTATGTAATTATTTTACTGCATCTTTAAGTGCTTTACCTGGTTTGAAAGCAGGAACTTTGCTTGCACCAATTTCGATTTCCTCACCAGTTTGAGGATTACGTCCTTTACGTGCTGCGCGTTCGCGTACTTCAAAGTTTCCAAAACCGATTAGTTGGACTTTATCACCATTTTTCAAAGCATCTAGAATTGCATCAAATACAGCATCAACTGCTTTTGTAGCGTCTTTTTTAGAAAGCTCGCTTGCTTCTGCAACTGCGTTAATTAGTTCTGTCTTGTTCATGCTATTCACCTCCTCCCAATGATTATAAGTTAAGAATCATAAATAAGATTACTTATCTACATTTCTAAACAATTTTTCTAATTTCTATACGTCATAGTGCGGTTTTATTGGAAAAGTAATCAAAAAATGCAGTTTTTGATATTTTAATCTACTTTTTTAATAAAAACCTTATTATATAAAGGTTTTAAGCACCAAACGTAAGTCTGATAAAAGATTATCACAATCATTTACGCTTATCAAGAATAATTCATGAAATAATGGTAATCTTTTCTTCATTTCTACAAATTTCTACTAAATTTCGTAATTATGGGTATAGATATTTGTAATAAAAAGAAAAAAGACTCCAAATGGAGTCTTTAAGCCTAAAGGATTATTGCAATCAAACCGCCTGATCCTTCGTTAATAATTCTCTCTAACGTCTCTTTTAGTTTATACCTTGCATTCTCTGGCATTAAGGAAAGCTTGGCTTGGATACCCTCCCTAACGATAGAGCTTAACGAACGTCCAAATATATCAGAATTCCAAATGGATAATGGATCATCCTCGAAGTCCTGCATTAGGTAGCGCACTAACTCTTCACTTTGCTTTTCTGTACCGATAATTGGAGCGAACTCAGATTCAACATCAACCTTTATCATATGAATGGATGGGGCAACCGCTCGCAGCCTAACTCCAAACCTTGCACCTTGGCGGATAATTTCAGGTTCTTCCAGGCTCATATCTGAAAGTGACGGCGACGCAATTCCGTAGCCAGTTTGTTTGACCATTCTTAATGCATCAGAAATATGGTCATATTCTGCTTTTGCATGTGCAAAATCCTGCATGAGTTCAAGGAGATGATCTTTACCCCTGATTTCCACCCCGACAATTTCTTTTAAAATATCATCGTAAAGTTCGTCTGGAGCAAATAAATCAATTTCTGCAACACCTTGACCCATTTCAATTCCAGCTAACCCAGCTCTCTCAATATAGTCAAAGTCGCTAAATTGCTGTACGACCCGATCAACATCTCTTAATCTCTTGATATCTTTAACTGTTTCTTTAACAGCTTCTTGATAACTTTCACGCAGCCAGTGATTTTCTCTCAAAACCATTACCCAGCTCGGCAGGTTAACATTAACTTCAAGGACTGGAAACTCATATAGAGCCTCTCTAAGAACATTAAGTACATCACTGTCACGCATACTTTCAACACTCATTGCAAGGACAGGAATGTCATACTTTTCCGCTAAGCTAGACCTAAGTGTTTCAGTGCTAGGGTGATATGGCTGGGCGCTATTGACAACCATAATAAACGGTTTGCCAACTTCCTTCAGCTCGTTAATGACTCGTTCCTCAGCTTCAATGTAATTGCTTCTTGGAATTTCACCAATTGTCCCATCCGTAGTAACCACTACCCCAATTGTAGAATGCTCTTGAATCACTTTTCGCGTTCCAATTTCAGCGGCTTCATGGAACGGGATAGGTTCCTCGTACCAAGGGGTAGTAATCATCCTAGGGCCATTTTCATCCTCATAGCCTTTTGCACCTGGGACAGTGTAACCAACACAATCAACCAGTCTAATATTTACATTAAGACCCTCATCAACATGCACAGTTGCCGCTTGGTTCGGAACGAACTTTGGCTCTGTGGTCATGATTGTTTTCCCGGCTGCACTCTGAGGAAGTTCATCGACTGTTCTTGATCTCTCTGCCTCATTGTCTATATTCGGTAAAACCACAAGCTCCATAAATTTTTTAATAAATGTGGATTTTCCTGTTCGAACAGCACCTACTACTCCTAAATAAATATCACCGCCAGTTCTTTCGGCAATATCTTTGAAAATATCAACCTTTTCCAAGTGATCCCCTCCCGATCATAGAGTAAAGTGGGATAATATTATCCATCAAGATATTTTTGGACAATATATATTTATGACGTTGTCCTATATTGTTATGACACTTTTTTATAAATTTTTTACCCCCTTAAATAAATATTCCATGAATATGCAGGTATCTGTTGTGTCTGAACAGTTGAACGGATGAGGGTTCCCGAGGCAAAGTACAAGTGATCCATTTTTGCCCAAAAAAAAACCCTACTCCTACAATATATTTCGCAGGTGAAGGGTTATGACTATTTGACATTCTTATTGCTTTAAAAAAACTGGCTCATTATTCTCATCAATTGTGTATGGCAAAGAATAGGCAGGAACAAACATGGAATCTTCCACAAGTATATTACGTATATCCTCACCCGGTTTTACCGGCTTTTCTGCTTTTTTTAGCTGCTGGTATAAATCCTGCCGATAATCGACATAGACTTCAGCATCTGTTGTGACCACAAATGGGAGATTTTGATTAGAATATGGACTAACCACGTATGGCTCCTGTTTATATCCTAATTCATTAAAATCAATCGTATATACATTATCAGCAAGTTTGTCTTTATATGGCGGATATCCATTGGATTTAATCCTCAGTTTGATATCACGAATCGTATCAACCATCCTCAAGTCTAACAGTTTTACAGTTGGATTGGTTTCAACATCTACAAGAACATATTGGAATATCCCGCCACTTTCAAAGGCATTCCCCGGGGGCTCCGCAATGTACTTGGGAGCGATTTTTTTAAAATCTATCGGATATTTTTGATATATTGGAGTCACTGCATCTCTTGTTTTTATCGGCAGAATTCCCCCATTATCCTCCTTAAAGGTGTTCACCGCTTGTTGAACTGCTTGGATTTGGTCGGTATATGGGATTTGATTCTCTGCTAACTTCTCTGAGGGATACATGCATCCTGATAACATCAAAGTTGTAAAGATTAGTAATGTGCAAATGACTTTCCAATTCATACAATCACCTGTTTTTTTGTATTATGTAAAAAGGACAACAAATAATGTAATACCTGAAATAAATAAAAAAATGTAAGCTAAAACAGCAGTTAAAACCTTTAGAATGCCTTTTAACTTATAACGACTTAGATATATTGTAAAAATCGCCAGGAACATAAGACCCATCCCCGCAATTGATATCCACATTTTCAGCATACCTGGTGACATTAGGACACCCCCCTTATTCCGAAAGCTATTATACCATAAGGAAGATGTTTTCATGAAAATTTTTGTTTTTTTACTAAACAAAAAAACTGAAGTAAAGAGGGGCGAATTCCTTACTTCAGTCTTAGTGACTAAACAACCCATTCATTTGGTTCATACTACACGTGTGCTTCGCTTGCATTGTATGCAACCATGCGGGGAAACGCACTCAATGAATGCCTATTTTTCAGAGAAAAATACACAATTTTTAATCTTCAAGGTTTCTTTCCTCAAGAATATTCACCAAATCTTCCATTTCATGAGTTTTACCACGGGCCATTAATACATCCACCGCATCTTTTGCGTTTTTCCCATTAAATAATACATCGTAAAGGGCACATGTAATCGGCATACTCACGTTATACTTTTGGGCAAGCTGATAGGCTGCTTTCGTTGTTCTTACACCCTCTACAACCATTCCCATGTTATCAAGAACCTCTTCTAGGTTATTCCCTTTACCAAGAAGGTTTCCAGCTCTCCAGTTCCTTGAATGAACGCTTGTACAAGTTACAATCAAATCTCCTATACCTGCTAATCCAGAAAACGTTAACGGGTTAGCCCCCATTTTGGTTCCCAAGCGAGCTATTTCTGCTAAACCTCTTGTTATTAATGCAGCTTTCGCATTATCACCATACCCCAGCCCGTCCGTTATTCCGGCAGCCAAGGCAATGATATTCTTCAATGCGCCGCCGATTTCAACTCCAATAACATCTGGATTCGTATAAACTCGAAAATTATGGTTAATAAACAAATCTTGAATCTCTTCAGCGGCACTCATATCTTCAGAAGAAACCGTAACAGTTGTTGGGTGCCTCCTGCTGACTTCCTCAGCATGGCTTGGGCCTGAAAGGACAACAACAGCTTTTAAAAGCTCCGTTGGCATTTCTTCTTTGATCAGTTCTGATATTCTCAAAAGGGAATCAGGTTCAATCCCTTTACTAACATGTGCAATGGTCAAAGGTGAGTTTTGAACATTGCGTACCTTCCCAAGTACTTCGCGGATAGCTTTCGTTGGTACCGCTAAAATAACTGTTTTAATTTCTGCCAAAGCGTCCCTTACTGACGCAAAGCCGACAATCAATTCTGGCAGCTGTATTTCAGGCAAGTATTTTTTATTCGTATGGTATTGATTAATTTCTTGAACTTGGGATTCATTATGGCTCCACAATCTGACTTCATGTCCATTGTCTGCAAGGACCATCGCAAGGGCTGTTCCCCAGCTTCCAGCACCAATAACGGCTACAGCTTCTTTCTTTTCCCGCATTTAGATCACTCCCACCGTAAAATTATTTTCTTTCTCTGGCATAAATTTTTATCGGGGTTCCCTCGAATCCAAAAGCTTCACGGATTCGATTTTCTAAGAAGCGCTCATAAGAGAAATGCATTAATTCTGGTTCGTTAACAAAAACAACAAAGGTTGGCGGTTTAACAGCTACTTGAGTGGTGTAATAAATCTTTAATCGACGACCTTTATCCGTTGGTGTTGGATTCATGGCTACCGCATCCATAATTATATCATTTAACACGCTCGTTTCGACACGCATTGAATGGTTTTCACTAGCTGTATTAATCATTGGTAATAGTGTATGAATACGTTTTTTCGTCTTTGCTGACAAGAAAACAATCGGAGCATAACTTAAGTAGAGAAAATGCTCTCTAATTTTCTGTTCAAGTTCCTTCATTGTTTTTTCATCTTTTTCAACAGCATCCCATTTGTTGACTACAATAACAATTGCCCTGCCAGCTTCATGTGCATAACCGGCAATTTTCTTATCCTGTTCGATGATTCCTTCTTCCGCATTAATAACAACTAAAACAACATCAGACCGTTCTATTGCCCTTAATGCACGGAGTACACTATACTTTTCGGTACTCTCATAGACTTTTCCTTTTTTCCGCATACCAGCTGTATCAATAATGACATACCTATCGCCATTATACGTATAAGGTGAATCCACAGCATCTCTTGTTGTTCCAGCAATATCACTTACAATAACACGTTCTTCTCCCAAAATTGCATTGACTAACGATGACTTCCCAACATTGGGCCTGCCAATTAAAGAAAATTTAATGACATCTGCATCATAATCCTGACCCTTATCCTTTGGAAAATGTTTAGCTGCCTCATCCAGAAGGTCTCCCAATCCGAGTCCATGAGAGCCTGATACTGGTATAGGTTCTCCAAATCCTAAAGAATAAAAATCATAGATTTGTTCACGCATTTCAGGATTATCAATTTTGTTAACCGCTAATACGATAGGTTTTTTGGATTTATATAATATCTTTGCAACCTCTTCGTCTGCAGCGGTAACTCCTTCTCTGCCATTTGTTAAAAAAATGATAACATCTGCTTCGTCAATGGCCACTTCAGCCTGCTGGCGAATTTGCTCGAGAAAAGGTTCATCCCCGATATCAATACCACCCGTATCAATTACATTAAAATCATGTGTCAACCATTCCCCGGAGCTATAAATTCGATCACGCGTTACTCCAGGGATATCCTCAACGATAGATATCCTCTCTCCAACAATTCTGTTGAAAATGGTCGATTTCCCAACATTCGGTCGCCCTACAATGGCTATAACAGGTTTTACCATAATAATCGCCATCCTTTCTATCCATATATTTATCAATATTTTGTTATTTTATCGTTAAAGCAGAGAAACTCAATTATATAATTAAGCAATTGCGTACTAATGATAAAGAAACCCTTCTATCCAAAAGAAGGGTCTAACCATATTATTTTAGCAATGTGAATCCTTTCCTGCAATGGTAAGTTTAAAAGCGCAAGGCGCCTGAAGCTGGACTGCTATCAAAAACAAAAATATATTAAGATGACTTTTGCTTGCCCTTTTCCAAAAAGTGAAAATGGTTTTGAAAGTAGGTACCGGCATTTTCTAGGGCGCTCCAGCTTACTAGCAGCAAAATTGTTAGAGCCGAGACATCTAGGTAAGCGATTGCCCCTATTGGGTAGGAAAATTCAAATTTACTTAGGTAAAAAGAATAGAGTATCTCTCCCTGCATAGTGCCGCTAACAATAATCAACAATCTATCTTTTAATGACTTCTGCAAAATAATGGCCAGACAGCTTAAGCAAAATCCCATCATCCATTCCTTTTGAAACACAACCCAGACTGGGTCAAAAATGACAAATAAGTTAAAGGTAACGTATGAAGTGGTTACAATAAATGAACAAATAAAGGCATATAGCAACGAACCCAGCTTTTTCTTACTTAAAATAATATAAGATAATAGCAGCAAAAATAATCCACTAGCAAAAAACTGAAAAATATCAACCGTAAAATGTACATTTGAAAGAATAATGACCACTAAAATACAAGCAGCTAATTTTGCACGATACGGATTTTGCTTGTTCATAAAAAAAGTTATGGAAACCCAAAACAACCAAAGTATCCAATAAAACAATGAACCTTCCATTATCATACACCTCCTATTATTTCCATTATCGGTTTTCTTTATGTAGTTCATACTTCCCTGAATAATCTTTAAGCAAGAAAATCATGTTAATAGTAGGAGGTGTGGAGAAATGGGAAAGGATCGACAAGAAAAAAAGTTAAAAGCAAGTGGAAAAGTTGAATCAGACCGTGACCAGGCGTTACACTATCCTGGAGCAACTAAGCTTCAAAGCCCTGAAGAAGCAAGAGGATTAAACGATAATAAGTATAGTTAAAAAAATAAGCTCCCGCAAGGCTGCGGGAGCTTATTTTATAGTACGCTGGCTGTATGTTTTGGTATCGATTCCTCTCTGAGTTAACCAATGATGCATTTGACCAGATATCATTAATGGAGCACTTTGTAAATCTAAAATAGATTTGGCTCCTAATGCAGTCATAATTATTTTTAATCCATGATGAAGTGATGAAATTTCTTCATTTAAAGAATCAATTCCCTCTTCAACAAGAATCTTCAAGAAATAACCCGCAAAGCCAACAGCACTCGCACCTAATGCTATTCCTTTTGCAATATCAATGCTTGAAGAAAATCCACCGGAACCAATGATTGTTAGGGGGATGGAAGCATGCGCGGCTTCAGAAATAGAGATTGCTGTAGGAATTCCCCATTGATTAAAAAATGCTTTAGATTTATCACTACGCTTGTTTTCTATTTCGGCAAAGTTGGTTCCTCCGAATCCACCGACATCTACAACAGACACTCCCACAGATGAAAGAGATTCAACAGTTTCTTTGCACATACCAAATCCAACCTCTTTAACAATAACGGGAACGTTAACCTCTTTTACAATTTTTTCAATTCTCCTTAAAGCCCCAGAGAATTCCCGGTCTCCTTCAGGCATAGCAAGCTCCTGGATTACATTTAAATGTACCTGTAAGGCATTTGCCTCAATCATTTCAATAGCTGCATTTGCTAAATCAGGAGTTGCCTCACTTCCTATGTTAGCAATAAGAACTCCAGAAGGGTTTTCTTTTCGAACAACTTCATATGTATATCTCTCAGATTTATCTTTCAATGCTGACATTTGTGACCCCACTGCGATCGCAAGACCTGCTTCCCTCGCTACCATTGCCAGCTGCTTGTTCAGAGAATAGGTTTTATCGCCTCCGCCTCCTGTCATTGCATTGATAAAAATTGGCGAACTTAAAGAAAGTCCGCCAACTTTTTGGTGAATAGAAACATCCGAAACATTAATGTTTGGTAAACTTTGATGAATAAATTGAATATCATCAAATGCTGTTAATCGTTTTTGCCCTGTTTCTAAGGCATAGCGAATATGGTCCCATTTCCGTTCAGATCTAGACACTGATTATCACCATTATTTTCCTAGATTCTTTAATTTATCGCCAATCATTTCACCAAGCTGGAAACCTTTAGATTCTTCAGGAAGTTCGTAATCGAAGTTCTCATCAGCATCTTTTTCGAGAAGGTCTTTGATGCTAAGAGAGAGTCTCTGCTCTTGCTCGTTCGCATCTAGTACTTTTACTTGTACTTCTTGTCCTTCCTTCAATACCTCATGTGGTGTACCAATATGTTTGTGAGCAATTTGTGAGATATGAACAAGTCCTTCAACCCCTGGGAAAACTTCCACAAAGGCACCATATGATACTAATCGTTTAACGGTCCCAGTTAAGGTGCTGCCCTTTGGTGCTTTTTCAGCTACATCAGACCATGGTCCTGGCTGTGTTTCTTTGATAGATAAAGAAATTCTTTCATTATCACGATCCACATTCAAAACCTTAACTTTTACTTTTTGTCCTTCTTGGACTACATCTGATGGTTTATCAATATGTTGATATGACAATTGGGATATATGAACGAGTCCATCAATACCGCCAATATCAACGAATGCACCAAAATCTGTAATTCTTTGTACCGTACCATCAATAACTTGTCCAGGCGTAATACTATTTAAGATATTTTTCTTGTGTTTTCCCTTCTCTTCTTCCACCACTGCACGGTGAGAAAGGATTAAACGATTTTTTTCCTTATCAAGTTCAACAATTTTAAAAGTTAGATTCTTACCTTTATAATCTGTAAAATCTTCAACAAAATGTGCTTCTACTAAAGACGCAGGAACAAATCCTCGTACGCCAAGATCAACGACCAGACCGCCTTTTACTACATCTTTCACTTCAGTTTCAAATACTTCACCGCTATTGAAAAGTCTCTCAAGATTTACCCATGCTTTCCCGGCATCGATTTTTCTTTTTGATAAGATAATAGCATCCTCTTCGACTTTTAGTACTTCAAGATCTAATTCATCACCTTCAGACACTACATCAGAGGCTTTTTCAACATGAAGGCTGGAAAGCTCACTTATAGGGATAATACCGTCATGTTTACTATCTTGAATATTTACTATTACCTGTTTTTCTTCTACCTTGGTGACTTGTCCAGAGACTTTATCTCCAATGGTATAGTTTTTCACTTCTACTTGATTCATATCTTCCGACATATGTATTCCTCCTTAATCCATTTACTGCATGTTAAATATATATTTTCTAATTACATGAAAAACGAGTGAATATTCTAATAAAATCTCTTTTTATTAACTTCTTACAAATAGCTTATTTTGTCAAGCAGAACCTATCGGTACTCTTTTATAAGTTTATGGATTTCTGACATAATTAATTCAGTTACCTCATCTGCAGAGGCTTTCCTGCTTCTCATATCTTCCATTGCAATCGGCTTTCCATAAACCACTTTCAATTTACCGAAACTTTTGTATGGTCCAATAATGGCGCAAGGCACCACATCAGCATCTGTTCTTAGTGCAAAAAAGCCCGCTCCCGATAACCCTTTTCCGATCTCACCTGTTTTGCTTCTAGTCCCTTCAGGAAAGAGCCCGAAAACATTTCCTTCTTTTAATATCTTTAATCCCGCTCTTAATGCCTCCCGGTCCCCCATTCCTCTCTTTACTGGGAATGCATTACACTTTCTAACGACATTACCCAAAACAGGAACTTTAAAAATTTCTTCCTTTGCCATAAAATGGACTGGTCTAGGCGTTGAAATGCCAACGACTAAAGGATCAAAATTATGAATATGATTGGTGCATAAGAGCACTCCTCCATCTTTAGGAAAATGCTCTAGTCCAATAACCTCAATTCTGTACAACGGTTTAATAAAACCAGCGACAACCGATCTAGCAAACGTATAAAACGTCACACTTATCCAACCCTTTCATGCACGAGGGCCATTATTTTTTCTACTACTTCAGGAATATCCAAGGATGTTGTGTCAATTTCCATTGCATCGTCTGCTTTTTTTAATGGTGCAAACTCTCGTTCAGAATCTATTTTATCACGACGGGCAATTTCTTCCTTTAACTGTTCCAGATTGGAAGGATAGCCTTTTTGGAGATTTTCCGTATGGCGTCTAGCTGCTCTTTCTTCAACACTCGCAAGCAAGAAAATCTTAATCTCCGCATTTGGAAGCACATGGGTCCCTATATCTCTCCCATCCATAACAACCCCTCCATTTACTGCAAAGGATTGTTGCATTCTCACCATTTCTTCACGAACCCTTTGGTGTGTAGCTACCAGCGAAACAGAATTTGTTACTTCTGATGTTCGAATAGCTTCTGTTACTTCTTGCCCATCAAGAAATACCATTTGTCCATTTGGGGATGGATAAAGTTCTAGCTTTGTTGCTAGGAAAGTGTTTAATAAACTGTTTTCATCTTCTAAATTAATGTTATTTGCCAATGCTTTGTATGTCAAAGCGCGATACATAGCACCTGTATCTATATAAATGTAGGATAAATTTTCTGCAACAACTTTTGCTACTGTACTCTTGCCGGCTGCAGCAGGGCCGTCAATGGCAATTGATATTTTGTTTTCCATAAATCCTCCTAAGTCATTCATTCATGATCGTCTCGTAGACCTATATTTTTATTTTACCATAAGAAAGGTGGAAGCCTCTTTTTTTAAACATTTTTATATTTAAATTTCTTATTACTTTTCCCATTTTAAGAATAAAAAAAAAGCAGGAATTCTGCTTTGTTAATTACCGTTAAAGGTTTGTAATATCTCAGTAAATGTATTTTCATTTACTCCCTCATATTTTGTTAATTGTTCTAACTGTGGAAAGATATCTAACTGATGTAAGAATAGCTGCGCTAGAAAAAGAAAGATAAATTGGATAATAACTGTCTTTATTAATATTCTTTCTACTATTTTCATACCATCACTCCAATTCCAATTACTACTATTATTGGAGTGATAGTATGATTTTATTCTGAAACCTTAAATAACTTCGTCGTAAACTTCCTCGGCGTTCTTTAATTTTTCTACTTCTTCTTCGGTCCCGTCTTTGGCACTAATGAAGATTCGGTAGGTATCATCTCCAAGCGTTCCTAAGAATTCATAACACAGTACTTCCTTATTTAGATCATTAACAATAATCGCTTGTCTCTCTTCCATGACTTTAAAGTTAGGATTTACTTTCGCGCGAGCTTGTTCACTGGTCAGCACCGGTTTTTCTACTTCCCTAGTTTCGAAGGATTTTAGATATTCGTCTGCTGTGAAGCCAATGATATTTCCATTATCAAGTGCGACCTCAACCTTAATGGCCTCCGGGTAAATCCTAATATTGTTCTCACTCGTAACAAAATTAAAGACGCCTGTGTTATCATATTGCATACTCTCAAACAACTCTAGATTTTTATAACCATTTTCCTTTAGAAAAGCTGCTGCTTTAAGATTTGCATCATTTAAGCTTATCTTCTGTGTGTCAACTTCTCGGTGATTGATAAACCAGATTGGGTATCCTGCTTTTTTCGTGATATCCATACTGCCTTCTTGGCCAGTTTTCTTATTTTTTATTGATACACTATAAAAACCATAATCTGAACCTTTACCACTCTCTGTGACTTTTACTTCTGAATTTCCATCAAATTTCATATATTTTTTCGCAATACTAATCGCTTCTTTTTCAGAAATGGTTTTTCCTTTAATTTTCTTAAAATTATCATCTTTCTGCTGCATGTTTGTAAAGCTAGGGCCAAAATCGCTCTCATCATAGCCGGAAACCGTTTTTTCGACTGTTTTAAACCCATCAATAATCGTATTGTCGGTTTTTTCTTTTCCTGAAGCTAACGCCAGTTCAACATCCATCCAGCGTAGATTGTTTTCCAATACCATATGCTGTACTTTACGAAGCTCATTTTGAATTTCACCAGATTGCTTGTATAAAACCTTTAATGTTTCATACTCCTCTTCTGATAATGGTTCTTTATCTAAATCTCTTACTGCTGTTTGATAACTAAACTTTCCAATTTGAGCCAAGAATTCCTCCGTTTTATTGAACGGGAGCAATGTTAACGGAAGTTGACCGACATCACTATGGGCTTCCGAAGTTAATCGCCAAACCTCTACTAATGAAGGTGACAAGGAATATCTTGAATTCATTGCAAGAGTCGTTCCAATCTTATCGTGAAGTAAATCCATTTCAAAAGTAAGATCGTGAAAGGCACGTTGATAGTTATTTTCAGCATTGATTAAAATTGCATTTTTCTCGCGATGTTCTTGATAACCCCAGTAGGCTGTTCCTGCAACACCTACCGCTAGAACACCTATGATTATTCCTCTTATCATCCTTTTCACCCCTCTATTCGCAAAATATATGTTTCCCGATTCGTTTAATTTGTGGTCTTGACCAAATCCACTTACTTGTGGCAGTGACCGGATTAAAATAATATAGGGCTTCCCCAGTTGGATCAATGCCATTTATTGCATCTAATACTGCTTTTTTAGCTTGTTCGTTTGGTGTCAGCCAAATTTGTCCATCCGCAACGGCGGTAAATGCACCCGGTTCAAAAATAACTCCTGAAACAGTGTTTGGAAAGGATGCGCTATTAACACGATTTAGGATAACGGCAGCTACTGCAACTTGTCCTGTATATGGTTCACCTCTGGCTTCCCCATACACAGCATTCGCCATTAATTGGATATCGTTACTTGAGAAACCACCTGGCGTATTCGCTGCCGTTGGTTTTTTGGGTGGAGCTTTTGGTTCAGCAGGCTTTGGTGCAGCCTGTTTAGGATTAGCCGTATTAGCTGGTGCTTTCGGTTGAGCATTCGGTTGTTCTTTCGGTTGTTCTTTTGGTTGTTCTTTTGGTTGAGCGTTTGGTTGTGTTTTCGGTTGTGCTTTAGGGTTTGGTGCACTCTGCTTTTTTTGGTCCACTCCGCCATAATGAGTAAATTTATTACCTTTGTTGATTTGTTCCTTTACAAACTGCTTATTATATTTGCTTGCTTTAGCTAATTTTGCCTTTGTCTCTGTACCTGCAAGGCCATCAATTGGCAATCCAAACTCATATTGGAAATTTCTTAGTGCCCAATAGGTGCTCCACCCGAACACACCATCAATTTTCCTATTGTAAAAGCCCAAATACTGAAGTCTAGATTGAAGCTCGATGACATCATCTCCAACAGCACCTTGTTGAATAACCTGGTTAGAGAATGCATATGCCCTGTCGTCCTCTAGAAACGTAAATGGCACCATACAAAGGGAGATTAAGAGTGGAAAAATAAATTTAACAATTTTCTTCTTCATGGTAAAGTAACCCCCAGTTGTAAATCTTTTTAGATGTAAGCCTATTTTTTGTTTTAATGGCAAATTTATTCAAAAAAAATCCCCTTCATTTAGAATGAAGGAAATTTCTCTTTAAGAATGAAAGGAATTTTGTGCTGAATATTGTTTTTTCTTATGGTTTGTCGTTAATATTTTCGCCATTTTAACCTTTCTTAAGCCAAACCACCAAAGGAAGATCATAAAAGGTAAAATAATATATAGCCAGTTTTCTTGTGAAATTAAAATATAATCATAAGAACCATGCAGGATGAACGGTAAAAGTAATGATATTAATACCCACTTTGTTTTTTTGCCTTCAGTAAATTTTGCTTTTCCAATGTAAAATCCCATAATGACTCCGAATAAGGCATGACTTGAGACAGGGAGCAAGGCTCTTGCCATTGCATGTTCAATTCCATTAGCAACTAAATAAAATATATTTTCAACAGTGGCAAAACCAAGAGAAACAGCCACGCCATATACAATCCCATCAAACGGTTCATCAAATTCAACATGCTGGTAAATCGCATAGAACAAGATAAACCATTTAAAAAACTCTTCTAGCAGACTCGAGGAAAGGAATGCATCAATAAATCCAGATTTAATAATATTCTCCGTATGAAGCACATGCTGAATAAACATGATTGGAAACACCAGAAGAGCACCGTACATGAAGGTCCTAAAAACGACGGAAATTGGCTCTGACTCATATTCATCTTTTAAATAAAAATAACTCAGCAAGGCCAGACCAGGGGCGATGCCGGCTGATAATATTCCCAGCATGGATAGTCCTCATTTCAAATAATTCGTTAACTTAATCCTAACATGATATTGTCATTAATTGAATCAAAGATTATATCCATTTTCGATTTGTCTATTAAAAGTTTATTTTCTCTATTCCGCTTGCAAGTGCAACCGCTAATTTAATTCTTGCTTTTTTGGAGTCATTATCACTTCCAAGGATTACACCCTTATTGTATAAATCATACGCACTGCCTTTATAATCATAAGTGGTATACACAGAACCTTCTTCAGCACTCGTTGTAATCACCATGACAATTCCTTCTGAAAGTGATTTTTCTATTTCCACCATCATTTGAGGAGCCACTTGACCTCGTCCCACACCTTCAAGGATAATCCCTCTGACTCCGGATTCTCTGGCAGCCTTAATAAATTTCCCATCAGCTCCAATATAACATTTTATAATTTCGACTTGTGGAATAGGTGACTGAACAGCAAAATATTCACGCTTTATTGGCTTTTGGAAAATATGGACTACATCATTATCAATAATACCCAGGTACCCGAATCCAAAGACGTTAAATCCCTGGATATTGGAGGCATGCTCTTTTTTCACATATCGGGCAGCGAATATTCGTTCATTGAACACGACAACAGCACCAGCATTCCGTAAATCCTCTGAACAGGCTGAATATATAGCATGTCTTAGGTTTATAAAGACATCACTTCCTAAGTCTTCAGGAGACCTCTGCGACCCTGTAATGACCACTGGACGCGGATCCAATATGGTTAAATCAAGAAAGTAAGCTGTTTCTTCAAGTGTGTCTGTTCCATGCGTTACCACTATACCGGAAACCTTATCATCCTCATAATATTGTTTGATTTTATTCTTTAAAACCACTAAATCATCAAACGTAATATGTATGCTTGCCTTTTGAAATACGGATTCGACAACCACCTCAATATCCTTCGGCAGATTACACATCGCTGCCAGCTCTTCACCCGTTAGCTCCCCAGAAGCTAATTTACCTGAATCTTTGTTGGGTTTACTGGCAATTGTTCCGCCAGTTGTTAACAAAACAACCTTTTTCATATATTATTTTCACCCTTTATTCAATTTTTTAGGTTTTTCTTTGATTGATTGAGCAATAAGACCTCCATGAAACCTGCCATTTTCAATAAATATTTCGTTAGCATTATTACCTGCTGCAATTACTCCTGCGATATATATACCCTCCATATTCGTTTCCATGGTGTCAGGATTATAAAGCGGCCTTCCCGTTTCCTCGTCAATATTAATCCCCATATTTTTTAAGAATTGATGATCTGGTCGATAACCCGTCATCGCAAAAACGAATTCATTGTATATGGTCTTATCTTCTCCATCCTTTTTATATCTTACCTGTTCATTTGTTATCTCAATAATATCAGAATTAAACTCCATGGTTATGGTACCGTTCCGAACTAATGCCTCAAATTCCGGGAGAATCCATGGCTTTATGCTCGAGGAATATTCTTTCCCTCTGTATAAAACAGTAACTCTAGCACCAGCTTTAACTAGTTCAAGAGCTGCATCTACACTGGAGTTCTTGCCTCCGATAACACAAACATCCTTATCAAAATACGGGTGTGCTTCTTTAAAGTAATGAGATACTTTAGGCAAATCTTCCCCGGGCACATTCATATAGTTCGGGTGATCATAGTATCCTGTAGCAACCACCACAAACTTTGTTTGATAAATCTGTTTATTGGTAACTACTTGAAAACCATTTTCTACTTTCAACACCTTTGATACCTTTTCAAAAGAGTTAATACGCAGTTGTTTACGCTTCACAACATCCCGATAATATACGAGTGCTTGATTTCGTTTCGGTTTATAGCTTTCTGTGATAAATGGAACATCCCCGATTTCTAGCTTTTCACTAGTACTAAAAAATGTTTGATGTGTTGGGTAATGATAGATGGCATTTACCACATTCCCTTTTTCAATAATAAGCGGGTTAAGCCCAATTTCTTGGAAGGCAATAGCAGCAGCTAATCCACAAGGTCCCCCTCCGACAATAATAATGTCTTCTAATTGCAAATTGATCACCTCAATATATTATTCCACAAAAAAACTCCTACCCGACAATGATAGGAGTTTTTCCAATATGTTTCAATCATAAAGCTTTTATATCCAGCCTCTAAATCGGCTTGCTTCTGCCATTTTTCTTACCCCAACCATATAAGCGGCTAAGCGCATATCTACACGGCGTGTTTGTGCTGTATCATAAATATTATTAAATGATTTTACCATTACTTTTTCGAGTTTTTCTTCTACTTCTTCCTCAGACCAGTAATAGCCTTGGTTATTTTGAACCCATTCAAAGTAGGAAACCGTTACTCCGCCAGCAGATGCAAGTACATCTGGTACAAGTAAAATACCACGCTCTGTTAGTATTTCAGTTGCCTCAAGTGTTGTAGGACCGTTTGCAGCCTCTACCACTATGCTTGCACGAATATTATGTGCATTTTCAGCTGTAATTTGATTTTCAATTGCTGCCGGTACAAGAATGTCACACTCAAGTTCTAATAATTCTTTATTCGTAATCGTATTATTGAATAATTTCGTTACCGTACCAAAGCTATCTCGACGGTCTAGCAGGTAATCAATGTCAAGTCCATTTGGATCATATAATGCGCCATAAGCATCAGAAATACCAACAACCAAAGCTCCTGCATCATGCATGAATTTAGATAAGAAGCTTCCTGCATTACCAAAGCCTTGAACAACGACCCTGGCACCCTCAATTTGTATCCCTTTTTTCTGTGCTGCTTCACGGATACATATTGTTACACCCTTAGCAGTAGCAGATTCACGACCATGTGAGCCCCCTAGAACAAGAGGCTTACCAGTAATAAATCCTGGAGAGTTAAACTCATCTATACGACTATATTCATCCATCATCCAAGCCATAATTTGAGAATTTGTAAAAACATCCGGTGCCGGAATATCCTTTGTTGGCCCAACAATTTGACTGATTGCTCGTACATATCCACGGCTTAGCCTTTCTAGCTCTCTAAATGACATATCTCGCGGATCACAAATGATTCCACCTTTTCCACCGCCATATGGAAGATCAACAATTCCACACTTCAAGCTCATCCAAATAGAAAGAGCCTTAACTTCAGTTTCTGATACATTGGGATGAAACCTAATTCCGCCCTTAGTTGGACCGACAGCGTCGTTATGCTGTGCACGATAACCGGTAAAAATTTTTATTGAACCGTCATCCATTCTTACTGGTATTTTTACTGTCATCATACGTAATGGCTCTTTTAAGAGCTCATATACTTCTTCAGGATAACCTAACTTTTCAAGAGCTTTATGTATAACTGTCTGTGTTGAAGTTAAAACATTATTCTCTTCCTCTTGATTAGTTTTTTCATTACTTTTTTCGGCTACCATCTGTAAACCTCCTAGAAAATCACTTTAACTAATGTTGTCGCTTTCAGAGACAAGTATACACGACAAATGGATTTATGCAAGATGAAAAATACACTTTTCACTACTTTTCGAGTATTTTTTGTAAACGTTGCCATTTTAATAAAAAGGGGTTGTTTTTCTAATCAAACAAAAAAGGAGCGGCGGACTCCTTACATTGTCTTGAGGATACAAAAAGCTATTTGAAATATTTTAGTATCGTTTCCACCGCATTGTCCTTAATAATTTGATTGCCATACTCGGCAAGTACATGCGTACTAAGAATGGAAGGATTTCCGTATTCAGATAAATAAGCTGCAATTTTTTCGACTAATGAAGAGTCTAGATTATTCATAAGTAAGTAATATCGATTATTATAGGAAAATAAACTGCCGCCGCTAACTTGCAGTGGTGTCAGCCTGTGAGAAAGATCGATAATATCTTCTATACTATCGAATTGATATAGCAGGTTTTCACACCCTTCAACTCTAACCTGCATTTCTACAAAGCCATCAAATAATACTTCTTCTTCTTCAATATTTTCATCAACCGTAATGATCATTATCATTCCTTGAGCCTGTAAGGAAAAAATTTCTACTGCTACAGACCCTTGAATCTCAACATCAAATTCCTCGCTTGCCTCTTCCAGCATGTCGTGGAAGAGTTGATGCCATTTTATTGAATCCTTCCAAATATCGTCTTTGGAAAGTCCCCTTTCCATTAAATCATCAGAGGTTAAAAAAATTTTTATCTTATTGACTGTTAAGCGTTCTAAGCGCATGCTCTTTTGCCCCCTGCCGTGACATAACTCTTATCCTAGTGTATGTCAATGGCGTTGGTTGGTGCTTTGTCTAAAATACCATCCGTTCCATTAGCCACATTTCCCATTCATTTACGGTTTGTCCAAGAAAAAAGGTTGAAAACTGTTCCTTATCAGAGGGTTTCATTAATATAATTGCTTCACCACAAATACCAACGGAAAAGTCTTGATGATTTTTGGATAGCAGTTCAACAAGTGAAAGTGCGCCATCTAAGTCTTTTTGATCTTCACATGAGATGATAAATAAATCAGGATGGATAATCTCTAATGTTTCCCAAATATCCTCTTCAGAATGAAATGCACCTATATTTATTACCTCTACTCCGCGTTTTCTTAAATAAAAGCTAAAAATGAGCTGTCCTATTCCTATATCATCCCCGATTTGTGAGAATGTAAGACATACTGCTTTGGTAAGATGAGCATTAGTTGGAAAGCTATTAATAATGGTTGTAATTCGTGCTTGTAAGAATGATACTGAATAATTCCTTTGAGCTTTGGTTATTTTTCCTCCATTAAAACATTCCTCAATTTTATTAAAGATTTGACTGAAAATATCTATGATTACTTTTTCCATTGTGAAAATACTAAACATTGAATTAATTACTTCGTTTATCTTTTCCTGTTCAAAGTGGATTAAGGCGTCATACAGACCATCACTTAAACTGATTAATGGATTACCTAGATTTAGGTTTAATGCTTCGGAATCGATATGTATCTGATTATGTCCCATTAAAGAAATCGCCTGACTGATAGTAAATCCCTGATTCACCTTCTTTATTAACCACTTTAGAATTTTTATATGTTCCTCTGTATATAATCGATGTCCTGCTTCATTTCTAACTGGTGCTATCATTTGATAACGTCTTTCCCATGCTCTTAGCGTTCCAGGTTGAATTCCCAGCATTAATGCAGCAGCTTTAATATTATATTTACCTTCTTGATCACCCATCTTAATTCCCCCGATATTACCAAACCATTCATAAAATGAGTATTACTGCTCGTTCTTAATCGTAATCAAATGACATTGTGCAGGTGCTCCTAATCTAAGTGGCACACTTGTCGTGCCATAACCATTACTAATTAACAACGTAGTGTTTTCTAATTTTTCTACTTTACCTTTTTTGTATGGACTATAACCTAGAATATGTATTTGTCCTCCATGGGTGTGACCACTTAACACGAGGCTGATTTTATGTTCTGGCATAATTTTGTCCGTAATGTCAGGGTAATGACTTGCCAATATCTTAAAGCTATTATCCTCAGCATCTAGTAATGCCAAGTCAAGTCTGTCTCTTTCTTGATTTAAGGCATCTACACCCAGCAATGATAATTTATCACCTTTTGCCGATTCAAAAATAGCTGCAGTATTATCCAATACTTTTACTCCATAATCCAAAAGAATGGCATCTAATTTACGAAAATCTGTTTCATAATCATTATTGCCCCAAACAAAATACACGGGTCCTAATTGTTTTAATTTCTCAAGGTTCATTCTTACTTTTTCAAAGGGAACCTTCTTCTCCATCAAATCGCCGCCAATTACCACGATATCTGTTTTCCCCATCACAGCTGTGATAATATCATCGGAAATAAGACGCTTGTGAATATCTGAGATAAAGAAAATCGATACAGATCCAAAGGAACTTGGAAAATCTTCGAAAGTCATCTCATGATGTACCACATGATTAAGGAAAGCTTCTTTTACCATATACAAGATTAAACCTGCTCCTATGATCAGAAGCAAAACGATAATATAACCCATATTTTCCCCTTTTCCAATTTTAATGTTCTAGCTAAAATCATACCATAAAGAAAACTAAAACCAAACAGGACTAACGTTTGCTCCGTTTTTGCTTCACTATTTTAAAAGTAAGTTGAAGAAGCTCTCGAAATAGTTGCAGACTGATGACTAATCCCAAGAAAAAAGCTAATGAGGCAGCAAAAAACTCCAATGGATAAATAATCGGTCCGACCAAAATATCAGCAAGATGAAATGGATAAGTAATTGGAAACCATTCAATAACCAAATAACCACATACAAAAATAAATAATAGCCGCCAAATGATCCTCAACACAAAAATCCCCCCCATTCATTGTATGAGAAGGATTTGGATTCTTTCCATTCAGATTTACTAGTCTTCTTGAATGCTCAAAATACGAAAACCTTGTTCCTCAAGTTTCTTTGTAAACCTATCAATATTATCTTTCTTTTCTACCTTCATGACAATTCTTCGAACTAATTTATCTGTCTCATCAAACGTGACGAGCGAGATAATATGTTCATGGAAGTGATGGGCAATTTCAGAAAGTCGAGCAATACGCCCTTCTGTTTCTACTGATGTAAAAGCAATCCTTACCCCTGGGCGATTTACTCCAAAAGCACTCTGAAAAGTTGAAAGGACATCAGATCGTGTTACAACCCCTAGAAATTTACGATTTAAGTCAACTACAGCTAACAGCGGGAAGTCTTTTAAGTCCAGCAGAGTTTTTTCAAATACTTCTTCACCTAGTAGGTACTTCTCTTGATATGTAGCAATCTCTTTAACTGTGACGCTGCTTAAATATTCATCCTTCTGTTTTCCGGACAGAAAGTAGTTCTCATAAATTTTGTAGCGTGTAACAACACCTAGATACTTTTCACCTAGTAAAACTGGCACTCCATCAATCTGGTGGGTTTCCAATTGTTCTAAAGCTTCTGCCAATGATGTGTTTTCCTGCACAGTAACACAAGCATGATTTGGAATCATCATATTTTTTACAAACACTTTCAATCACCTCAAAGTTATTAATAACCTTATTATACTTCAACATTTTGATGAAATACCCTGCTGCATAGCAAAGATTTATGTCATGAAAGAGAAATATTTTCATATTTATTAATGATGTTAATTAAGGGAGGGCTACTATGTTTACTCTATATAAAACCTGGCACCCTATTGCTAGTCCATTTGACCCCTGCAAGCCGATTCTAGAAAAAACTTATTCAACTCCCCCAAATATATATATGGGATTTCAACCACCTAATCTTCCACAATTCTCACCACAGGAAGCACTGAGAGCAGGAACACTTTGGAAACCATTTTACGACCCCTATTTCAACCCATTTGAGAAGGCAAAGGGGGGAATTCCAAGATGAAACAAATCCCGCCAGAATATTATCAAATAATGGAACAACTCCAAGCAGTTGATTTTGTCTTAGTCGAATTAACACTTTATTTAGACACACACCCTGACGACCTTGAAGCCATAAAACAATTCAACCATTATGCAAAAGAAAGAAAAACGATAAAAAAGGCATTTGAAAGTCAATTTGGTCCTCTTCAACAGTTTGGCAACAGCTATTCCGGACACCCATGGAACTGGAACGAACCTCCATGGCCTTGGCAAGTTTAAATCTAATTTTATAATCAGAGGGAGGGATTTGTATGTGGATTTATGAGAAAAAGCTTCAATATCCGGTCCGTGTAAGTACTTGTAATCCAACATTAGCAAAATATTTAGTTGAGCAATATGGCGGTGCAGATGGCGAACTTTCTGCGGCTTTAAGATATTTAAACCAGCGATATTCCATACCTGATAAAGTAATTGGTTTATTAACAGATATTGGCACAGAGGAGTTTGCACACTTGGAAATGATTGCCACTATGATTTATAAACTTACGAAAGATGCCACACCAGAAATGATGAAGGCAGCCGGAATAGGTGATCACTATGCCATACATGATAATGCTCTCTATTACGAAAATTCATCTGGGGTGCCATGGACTGCTTCTTATATACAAGCTAAAGGTGACCCAATTGCTGACCTTTACGAAGATATTGCAGCAGAAGAAAAAGCAAGGGCTACTTACCAATGGATCATTAATCTAAGCGATGACCCAGATTTAAATGATGGTTTAAGGTTCCTCCGCGAAAGAGAAATCATTCATTCACAACGCTTCCTTGAAGCAGTCGAAATATTAAAGGATGAACAAGGGAAGAAGATATTTTTTTAATGTCTAGAAGAAGCAGCCTTAAGCTGCTTCTTATTTTTTTTCGTGATAAAGGTTAATATCATAGGTTTTCTTTATTACATCAAAATCTACATGGCGATTTTTCCAATGCTCTTCCTTTTTCCATAAATCCTTACTGCGATTGACAATTTCACACCTTAATTCCTGGTATTCTTTCTCCTTTTTATCCTTCTGCTGCCTTAATACATTCATCGCACCATACAATATGACTGTACCAGCCAGCAAACTGATATTAATGGCATCACTAACAGAAGCAGAAAACATCGCAAAAAAAGAATAAGAGTATTGTTTAGCAATCATAAAATAGAAATAACTAAAAAATAGGAAAGCAAACAGCAGCATAGAATAAATAGATAAATAGTGCCATCTTTTAACGGTATCAAACTTAACCTTTCTTTTTCGGACGTTTTCTAGCATTTGTTTTGTTGCTTCATCCGTATGCGCAAGTGAACAAATTGTTTTATCCATACTATCAACACCTCATTAACATAAATATGAACTTGTCCGATAAATTATGAAAAATTCATTAAAAAAAACCGATCAAAAATTGATCGGTTACTTTTTCACGGGGATTTTTAAGACTTGTCCAACTATGATTTCATTTCCCTTTAAATTATTCGCTTTTCGGATGAGTTCCTCTCCAGCTTTTGAATGATAATACTTCAAAGAAATACGATAGAGATTTTCTCCCGTTTTGACGGTATGGGTAATGATTGTTTCTGTAGAAGCACTGCTATTTTTATCAGTGTTCGGTACACTACTATTTCCTTGTTCTGAAACGGGATCCAGTATCGGAGTTTCTGGGCTGACTGGCTGTTGGACTTCTATTACATCTTCCTCATTCTCCACTGTTGAATTATCTTCTTTTTCCTCAGCAACTTTGTTAATACTGTTGCTTTCTGTTTCAGACTTTTCAAAATTAATAACTTCATATCCAGAAGATTCACCTGTGACTTTTTCTGTCTTTTTGCTTTTTCCCTCCTCAAGATAGGAGTAAGCACTAAAAATAACGATAGGAAGAAGTATAAAAAATAATACCAATATTCGAATAATCGGATACTTTACCTTCAATTTTGTTTTCGTTCTCTTCGCCCTATGAATCTGTTCTCTTGGGGGTAATTTTTCACGACCTTCGGTTGTTTCTTCGTTTATTTTTTCAATACGCCGTTTAAGCCTTTCCGCCTCGGTTCTGAAAGGTTCTTCTTTATTCATGAAACAGTCCCTCCTGTTCAACTATCTCTTTGGAGTGTCTATATTTAATATAAAGTCCTAATAAAAAATCTATTGTAAAGTGCATAACTATTGTAAGAGCTAAATTTTCACTCCATTCATACATGTAACCTATGAAAAAACTAAGAACTACAATATTAGTAAATAAAAACCAATTAAAAAGGTATCGATAATGGATGACAGCAAATATAAGACTTGCTAGAATGAGTCCAACCTTTGTTTGGATAACTCCTCGAAATAGTAATTCTTCACTAATTGCTACAAATGCAGCAATCCAGGCTATGTGGAAGATACTTCTATTTTTAAAAATTCTTTTGTTCAAACCGCCATCATCATAATAAGATGACGGAAGCCATTTCATTAATAGAATATCTAAAATGACAACCGCAACCCCTGCAGGAACGCCGATCAACAAAATTCTTATATCAGAAAAATCAATTGCCTTCATAAATGAAAATTGATCAAACAAAAGAAAACCTAAAACAATAGTAATAACTAGGAGTATGATTTGGGTCATGTATAAATGAAAGAGTATTTCTCTATCGGTTAATCCTTTGATTAATTCATTATATTTATTTTTCATTTACTCAACTCACTATTTAGTAGAATATTGGCTAGATAATCTTTCCACATTCCTTCAAACATAGGATTCGTTTGTTCTCTCTCAGGTGCATGATATTGATCAAAGTGGATTCCGCAAATATCGCAGCAATTCCTGACACTCCCTTTAACAGCAACTTCTTCAAAGTAATTCAGAATTAAATCTCTTCTACATGATTTTGACTTAATCCATTTTTTTAGAAAATTAATACTATCTTTCTTTACTTTTAATCTTTCATTTACGAATTCTTTTATTGTACGCTTTAACTGTTCTAAATCGGAAGAGCCTTGAGGGTTTTTGATTAAGTCCTGAATAATACGCCATTGGACCTCAGAAAAGCCTCCTTGCTCCCTTAAATACTGGTTACCTTCTAAGAAATATTCATTCGATATTTCACTGTGAACTAAATGTGCGAACAGCCAATCAATTTGCAGATCAGAGGGTAGTTCTCCTTCCGCGAGCTGAATAGGAAGCTGTTCATCACCAGGTGAATATAATAATATTGCAATACTAGCTTCGCCATCACGCCCAGCTCGGCCAATTTCTTGCAGATATGATTCGATTTGCATTGGCATATGGTAATGGATGATAAATCGAATGTTTTCTTTATTAACCCCCATACCAAAAGCACTTGTTGCACAAATCACATCAAGTTGTCCGTGAATAAATTGCTGCTGTATTAAGATTCTTTGTTCCTGGTCTAAGCCTCCATGGTAAGCCATTGCTCTCATAATCCCCTTCTCTACTAATAGAGAAGCCATTTGTTCCGCAACCTTTTTACTTGAAAAATATATAATTCCCGGCTTTTGTAACTGAAGAACTAATTCTATCAAACGGGATTGCTTATCCTTATAATTAGGTACTTCTTCAACATAAAAGGCAATATTCGGACGGTCAATCGTCGAATCAATCTTACTAAATTCCTCTAAATCAAGAGATTGGATAATATCCTCTCTTACCTTTTTGGTGGCGGTTGCTGTTAATGCAAGGGTTAGCGGATTCCCGAGTTTCTTTCGAAAATCTCCCAGCTTAGAATAATCTGGACGGAAATCGTAGCCCCATTGTGAAATGCAATGTGCCTCATCCACTACAAATAACGAGATGTTAAGGGCTTGCAGCTTTTTCATAATAGCAGGCAGGCTTAACATTTCTGGCGAAACAAAAATATATTTAAATTTTGTTAAATTCCGTAATACATAGCCTCGCTTATCAGAAGCAAGAAAAGAGTTTAAAGCAATAACCCGTTTTTCACCAAATTTCATTAATTGCTCCACCTGATCCTGCATTAGAGATAACAGAGGAGAAATGATTAATATCTGCCCATCAAGACAATACCCTGGAAGCTGGTAACATAAAGATTTACCTGTGCCTGTAGGAAGCATCGCAATCGTATGGTTCCCCCCGAGCAAAGACGAGATCACTTCCTTTTGCCCCGTTTTAAATGTTTGATAACCAAAATGCGTAAATAAAAGTTTTTCTAATTCCATTGTCTATCACCATACTTTGCCAGAACGAGTCTAATTTGAAAGTAGGAAGTCTCTTTAAAAATGTTCCTAATTACTTTAAGCTGCCTAGTAGATTCTTGCCGTGAAATTTCTAAGATCTTCTGTTGGGTTTCTTCCTCCACATAGGAATTAATGGAAAATCCTTTAATATTTAAAGCAAATTCTACAATATGATCTTCTATTGTACTTATTTTTAAATGACGAATACCTGCGATCTCCTCCAGGGAAAAACCTTGATTTAAAAGTTCCCAGGTTTTACGTGAAGAATGAGTTAAGGAATCTTTTTGTTCAAAATTTGCTAACAGCGATGATAACACCTGATAACGAGCAGGATTTTTTTCAATGCATTGGATTAAGCAATGGAGGCAATTGATAAAGGCGAGATGATATTGAAGTAAATCAAAATTCAGCATTTTCGCCGTTTGCATAGAGGTCAATCCAATTTGTTGATATCCCGTTAATCTAAAAACCAATACGGAAGGGTTGATATCTTTTTCCTGTTCAAAAATACCCACTAATTCTGAATAGAGAATCTCCCCTAGCTTTTGCTTTGGGATCGAGGTAGATTTTAAAAAGTCCTTCAACCAGTTATGAACCTCAGAATTTTTTTGAATGGGGATGTATTTCGTTTCTTTAAATATAATATTAGAAGCTACTTGAACCAGCAGGGACAGTCTTTCCCAAAATAGCAATGTATTAAGTTGATACTTCCAACCATTTATATAGGATGGCTGTGGATGTTGCAATAAGTATGCTTGTCCTCTAGAGGTAAGTTTAAATCTTTGATCCCCAGAGGCTTCCACCATTTTTCCCTCAAGTAAGTTGTTGAAAATTTTATCAAAAGATTCGCGCGTTAATGGTTCAAGAATTCGAAAGTACCTTTTAAGTGAAAATAAATGTGCATCCTGAAGTGTTTGTGATGATTTTTTCCCATTTAAAAGGTGATAGATGGAATAAATTGTTCTTTCACCGTTTAATTGTTTCAAACAATATAATAAAATATTTTCTATTTCACACATTCCATTCCACCACTTTTTGCTTATAATCGACAAAATCACCTATTTTTCTATCCCTATTCTATCATGAAAGTGGTAGTCGTGTTGCTAAAAAATGTGGAAGATTAGGTAATCCAAATCCTATAGAGTATTTTACTATTGAAAAGTTACTCATTCAGTTTTACAATAGGAATGAGTAATGCGTTTCCATTTAATATGGAATGAGTAAGTTATTTTATTGGGAGGTTTTTTTTTCATGGCAAAGTACACGATTGTTGACAAAGAAACTTGCATTGCATGCGGAGCATGTGGAGCAGCAGCACCAGACATTTACGATTATGATGATGAGGGTATTGCATTTGTAACTCTTGATGATAACGAGGGTATTGTAGAAATCCCTGATGTATTAATTGATGACATGATGGATGCTTTCGAAGGCTGTCCAACTGATTCAATTAAAGTTGCTGACGAAGCATTTGACGGCAATCCAACTAAATTCGAATAATATTTTGTCATTAAAATATTGTTAAGCTGCTACCCTCGTCATCCTTTGGCGGGGGTTATTTATTCTCAATCAAATAAAAGAAACCAGGCAACAAGCCTGATTTCTTTTCTTTTAAGCACTTTTTACAATTGTTAATTTATTAATCCATGACTGCATTCTGATGAATAGCAGCATAAATATAGAAGACATGATTATGCCTTTAATGATATTAAATGGTAAAATCCACGGCACCACTAAATTTCGCATGTCAGGAAACTTCAACAGCGAGGTATATGCCGGTAAAATAAATAAGTAATTTAAAATGCTCATCATTACCGCCATAATAAGGGTTCCTGCAATCAGTGCGAATGTCATTCCTTTTCGGGTTCTCATTTTGTTGTATACATAGTAGGTTGGCAATACAAACAGAATACCTGCAAGGAAATTCGCAATATGTCCAACCGGAATTCCAGTTGCACTTCCAGTAGCAATATAATTGAGTGCGTTCTTGAAAAACTCAACTAATATTCCTGCAACAGGTCCAAAAATTAATGCAGCGATTAATGCTGGGATATCGCTGAAATCAATAAATAAGAAATTTGGAAATGGTGGAAGCGGGAAGTTTATCAGCATTAAAAGATATGCGATACTGCTCAGCATTCCAATTGATACAATTGCTTTGACACTCATTTTTTTCTTCATTCTTTTTCCTCTCTCCTTTTTGATCCATCAAGTTAGGAAGAGAGGTTCAGCAGCTTTTAAGGTGTCCTAGTAAAAATAAAAAACCTCAAGAAAGTAATCTTGAGGGAGTTTTACAAAGGCGCTCTTAATAAACGTTCAATATACCAGCATTTTTTGAACGTCGCGAACCTCCATCTTCTCCCATCCAGACTATACTGTCGGCTTTGGAATTACACCAAATCCTGCCATAAAAGCTCGCGGGCTCAAGAGTTTAACTCTAATACCGCCGATCGGGAATTTCACCCTGCCCCGAAGATAGATCGATATTTAATTACTCCCTCATTATACTAGTAAGTATTCGTATTGAAAAGAAAAAAACACTAACCAATTGTGAAGGTTAGTGTAATATTAATTATTTTTGAATGACTAAAACTTGTGCAGGCAGGATAAGATCTGACTTTAGTTGGTTGACTTCTTTTAGCTCCGCAACTGATAAATTGCTTTTCTTTGCAATGGAGGTTAGTGTATCTCCCGCTTGTACAATATAATGTGCCTTTTCGCTATTTACATACGTACTTGCTGCAAGAATATTGGTGCTACTTGCCATTCCACCTTTTACTGCCACACCTACCTCAGTATGACCAAGCAGCGTTTCTGGATCAATTGCATTTTTCTTATCAAATGTCCATTCTACCTCATGACTCTCAAAGTGAAGATGAACACCTGTTGATTCACCCGTTCTTCCCATCATCCCTATTCTAGCACCTTGTTTAATCTCTTGACCTGTATTTACAAGCCGCTTATTTAAGTGGGCATAAACCGTAACATAGTTATTTGGGTGCTTAAGAAATATTACATTCCCATAAGTCTTTGAATAATAGGATTTGCCCACAACCCCATCTTCTACAGCGATAACAGGAGCGTTTAACCTGCCCGCTATATCGATTCCCTTATGTGTTCCACGCCTTGTTCCATATGTATCAGATATGACACCATCAGCGGGCCATATCCATCCAGCTTTTATTTCCTTTGATTCCTGCATACTCGCTTCAGTCTGCTTTCCACCTAAAAATAATAAGCTGACACAAAGCGCCATAATTGCGGCAATTAAAAGCCGCCTTATGTAGTCTCGCATTTGATTGTTTTCCTCCTTAATCTTGTCCTCTCCTCCACAAACCATATGTTTACGGAATGTTATTTAGAACATATTGTTGGTCAGAGCGGTTAAGCATACTTGTTATAATTTGGAGAGATATGGTTTTTTATTCATTAAAAAAAAGATTAACCTTATACTGGTCAATCTTTTTAATCTTATATTATTCGATTGGGCGGTGATTAGGTGCCAACGGAACCTTTATTTCCTGTGATAAATCAAATGGTCCTAAAAGCTTAATGGGAGCGTTCACTACCATAATCGTCTCTATCCCAAATTCTTTTGCAGTTAATAAAATGGCTTCAAAGGCATAAACCGTTGCAAGGTTATCCTCCATTGGTGTGTTTTCATCCATATTAATGATTAATTTGTTATCCTGAATTGAAACTTCCTTCATCTGAAAGGATGAACCTATTGAGGCTTCTAGGCCGCCTACCTCTTGGTCAGTCTTCATTGCTTCGAAAGCTGAATTTATATCTTGAAACATTTCAGTCGAAGGTACGAGATAGGTGGTTTCTAATCCATCAGGTGTATATAAGAAATATCCATGTTTACCTTCTGGATTAACTTCCAATTCATCCATTACACCATAATTACCAAATTCTATTCCAGGCTGTCCATTTGTTTTGAGTTTAATCTTATTTACCTGACTATTCGAAGCTATTGTTTTCTCCAATATATCTAAAAAAATCTGTTCACCTGCAGAACCTTGCCCATATTTATGGTCACTAGGCACATTGACAATCACGGTATTATTCGTGTTATCCAATTCCAACGTGGCGTTCAGTGGATAATAATCTGTCAATCCCCATTCCTCTTCCTTTAACAGTCCCATTGAATCAGTAAAAAGAGACAGCCAATTCTTGTTATCATCTTGAGGGACAATAATGGATACAGGGACTAGTATTTGTGCCTGCGAATCAGGTACCCAATAAGTGATTACCTTTCCGTTCTCTATATCATCATCGTATATTGCACTTTTATTCATTCCAGTCATCAGCATTTTAGGTTCTGCACCTGATAACCCATCTTCTTCTTTATTATCCAGTATTGATGCTTTATCGTCAGCAAGGCTAATCTTTTCCTCACTTGAAGATTCCTGTTTTGCACTATCAAAAGATTGTGTTCCTTCTAAAAACCTAGGAATTAATATGAAAAAAAGGAGTAATGCAGCAGCTGCTGCAAACCCTGGAATTAGCCATGCTGTTCTTTTTCTCTTTTTTATAGAAAGATTTTGATATATGTCACGAGGATTGCGATTGTCTTCTATTTTGGGCATTTGCCTAAGTAATTCTTCGAGCTGCTTATCGCTCCACTCCGACTTCTTCACTCTCTAATCCCTCCTTATCATGAAATATTTCCATGTGCCTTTTCAATACTTTCAATGCACGATGTTGTGTTGTTTTCACTTTACTTTCCGTCCAATCGAGAGCCTCTGCTGTTTCACTAATTGATAAATCGTTTAAAAAACGCAATATGACAACAGAACGTTGATCCACAGTGCAATGGTCCAAACATTGATAAACCCATTTGATTTCTTCCCTTTGAATTGTAATTTCTTCGGGTATCGGATAATCATCTTTTATCTGACTTTGTGACCAATCAAATTTTTCAAGGAGTCTTCCCTTCCATCCCTTTTGCTTACGAAATGAATCAATGGCAACATTTCGCGCGATAGAAAATAGCCATGTTTTTTCACTGCTTTTCCCTTCAAAGCGATGATAAGATTTAAATACCCTTATATATACTTCTTGGACTAGATCCTCTGCCTGTTCTTTGTTTCTTACCATATAAAATAGAAATTGAAAAACGTCATGATGATATTTTTGATATAGCTCTTCGAAAACGGAGTCCATCCATTCCCCTCCCCGTTCATAGAATTAGTCGATACTTATGTACAAAAAGTTTCACATATTAAATATAGACTTTTTATAAAAAAAAGTGAAGGCAAAACAAAAAACTCACCATTATAGATGAGTTTAAAGTTTTATTATTTTTATCTAGCTTCAGCGCCTAAGGGCTTCCGCTTTTAATTGTTTCCCGTGAATCAAGAGAAATCGCCATATTCTTCTCATTTTCGTGGAAGTAAGAAGGCAAATGTCGTTCCTTGTCCTATTTTACTTTGTACTGAAATATGACCATGATGCGCGTCAATAATATTTTTCGCGATAGCTAGTCCTAATCCAGTACCAGCTCTGCCTCTAGTTCTTGCTTTATCTGCTTTATAGAAACGTTCAAATACGAAAGGCAAATCTTCTTCAGGAATTCCAGAACCTGAATCAGAGACTTCCACTTTTATTCCGAAGTCATCATTCCTTACATGTAACCTAACTGAACCGCCTTGTGGTGTATGTCTGATAGCATTATCAATCAAGTTCGTTAATACTTGCTCAATCCGGTCTGGATCAAATAAGATGTTTGGAATATCATTCTCCAACTCAGCACTTAAATGTATCTCATTGTCTCTAGCCAGCCCTTGAAACTTATGAACAATTCTATTCATAAACGCAGTAAGATTCACATCATCCAGCGTTAATTGAATATGCCCGGCTTCCATTCTCGCAAGATCAAGCAACTCATTAACGAGTCTCCCCATCCTCAATGATTCATCGTAGATTACTTTTGCCATTTCCTTTTTCTCTTCTTGAGATTCAGCAATATCATCTACAATGGCTTCACTATAGCCTTGTAACATGGAAATTGGTGTTCTTAGCTCATGAGAAACGTTTGCAATAAAATCTTTTCTCATTTTTTCTAACACCCGTTCTTCTGTCATATCTCTTAGTACCGCAACCGCTCCACGAATAAATCGGTTACTGTATAGCGGACTAACCAGGATGACCCAATGACGGCCTTGAAGAGAAATTTCCCCCGCTTGCTCTGTCTCTGTATCAACAGACTGTTGAAAAAGCTCCATTACTTGTGTTGGTATTTCTTCAGAAGGAGATCCAGGTCCCCCTTTTTCATAGTACCAATATTGTAAAAAACGGTCAGCCGGCGGATTGGAAATTAGGATTGTTCCGTCCCGATTAAAAGTAATAACTCCATCCGCCATACTGCTCAAGATGCTTGCAAGCTGTTCCTTTTCCTGACTCAGGGCATTCATATTAAACTTAAGCTGCCTGCCCATCTGGTTAAATGCTGTGGCAAGTTCCCCAATTTCATCATGAGTCAGGATTGGAACTTTCGTATCAAATTTCCCTCTTGCCACTTCGAAGGCAGCTTCCCTCATTTTTATTAAAGGAGCCGTAATCCTGCTAGATAAAAAGAAGGCAAAAATAGTTGTCAGAATAATAGCTACACCCGCAACAAGTAAGATAAAATTAGTGGTTGAGTGTGTAGTTTCTTGAATGATTTCCAAGGATTGATAAATAAATACCGCGCCAATTTCCTCATCATCCATGTGCAGCGGTACACCAATAATCGAATATTTGGCAGTATCCTTCCCTGAATCATTCGATGAAAGCTTTGCCACTTTTTCAACCGTTACGTCCTCTTCAAAGACTTTGGACATCTCAACATCATTGCGTATATCTTGTAATGATAATTTCACTGACTTTTCAGTGTTAGGCGAGAAGTAGACTTCACGGTTATTTTTAATGATAACTACCTTTGTGAATTCATCAATGATTTCCCATGAGATTTCTAAACCTAAGGAAAATTGCTCATCCGGATGATTCTCCAATACTTTAGCTATTTTCTCAGCCTGATGAGTTAAATCATTTTTGGTTTCCGTAATATTGTTATTCTCAAAGAATTCTAGGAGCATTACAGTTAAGATGAAAAGGATAAAGGCAACCAAAAATATGATGGTTAGCCAGAGCTTTCCAACTACACTTCGTAAAAAGGTCATTCATTAACTACCTCAAATTTGTAGCCAACTCCCCAAACGGTCACAATCATTCTTGCTGCCTGCTCAGAGACTTTATTTAACTTTTCACGAAGACGCTTAACATGTGTGTCAACCGTACGCAAATCTCCAAAAAATTCGTAATGCCATACTTCTTTCAGTAATTGCTCCCGGTCAAAAACCTTGTCTGGCGCTTTCGCAAGAAAATATAGTAATTCATATTCTTTTGGAGTTAAACTTACTTCCTTACCATCAGCCAAAACTCTATGTGCATCATTGTCGATTGTTAAATGCGGGAACACGATAACATCCTTAGTAGTTGTATCTGTTTGGAGATAACTAGTTTGTGATGACCTTCTTAATAGAGCCTTTACCCGTAGTACTACTTCTCTTGGGCTGAATGGTTTTACAATATAATCGTCTGTACCCACTTCAAAGCCCTGTACACGGTTAACCTCTTCACCTTTAGCTGTCAACATGATAACAGGCGTAGCCTTCTTTTCTCTTAATTCACGGCAAACCTCTAACCCATCCTTGCCAGGCATCATTAAGTCTAAAAGAATGACATCATAATCATTTGCAATTGCCTTGGTTAACGCTTCATTACCATCCTCTGCTTCATCAATTGTATATTCTTCACGCTCTAAATACATCTTTAATAAACGGCGAATTCTTTCTTCATCATCTACCACTAAAATCTTTACGTCTTTATCCATTAATAATCCCCCCATGCTGTTATTTTACAAAATGTGATAATTATTATCTATAATTTAAGGTAATTGTCTTTACAAAAAGTGTCAGATTTATGACAAACAACCTTTTTTCTATATAAATATTTGCAAAATAGCCTTTACTTGGAAAAAGTAAAGACTATTGGCTAAAAATTATTATCCAGCGTAGGAATGAAGTCCTGCAATAACTAGATTTACCGCGACTAAATTAAACATAATTATCACAAAACCAATAACGGCAAGCCAGGCTGATTTCTCACCATGCCATCCCTTGGAAAGGCGAAGATGTAAAAATGCTGCGTAGAATAACCATGTTATTAGTGCCCAAACCTCTTTAGGATCCCAGCCCCAGAATCTTGTCCAGGCAATTTGCGCCCAAATCATCGCAAAAATCAAAGCACCTAAGGTAAATACGGGGAATCCAATTAATACAGACCGGTAGCTTATTTCATCTACAAAATCCAAATTTATATTTTTAACTAAAGGCTTCAATGCTGCCGAAATACGTTTTCTTATAATTAATCTAATTAATCCATAAAGGATAAACCCGCCAATAAACGACCAAATAACTGAATTCATTTTCTTCGCATTTATAAAGGCAGGCATTTCTACAAGCGGTTCAAGTTTCCCACTGGTTAAGAGTTCACCCTCATGAGGACCAGTAATCGCTGGCATGGTATATTCAATTTTTGCCTCAAAGTCATTCTTATCAATCCAATTAAATTCTGCTTTATAATCCATAGCAGAGAATAAACTGGATACAAGAACAAATCCTAATGTTGTTACCAGCCCGAACATCACCGCTTCAAGCCAAAAGGTTCTCTTCGTAGCTTTAGATTGATCAATTACCTTTACAAGATAAATCAATCCAGCAGCAAAGCTTATTGCTAAAATGGCTTCACCTAAAGCGGCTGTCGTGACATGTATATGAAGCCAGTCACTTTGCAATGCAGGTATTAATGGTGAGATATCCCTGGGAAACATGCTGGCATAAGCAATTACAAGAATTGCAACAGGCATGGTAAACAATCCGAGAAGAGGTGTCCGATAGATATAATAAATAACGATGAATGCCCCTACAAGACACATTCCAAAAAAGGTTGTAAATTCAAATAAATTACTAACAGGTGCATGTCCTGCTGCAATCCATCTTGTAATAAAGTATCCAACCTGAGAGACAAAGCCAACAATTGTTACTACGACTGCAATTTTCCCCCATCGATTCGTACTTTTCTTTTCTTCGATATTCTTCTTGGCCTTAATGGCCCCGCCAAAGAAGAGGGTCGCTACTAAATAAAGGATAAATGCAATATAAAGTAAATTACTGCTTAATGATACCAACTAGACACCCTCCTTATCATTTCTTTCCATTTGAACTTGATCATCAGGAATAATTAGCTTCGTTTCCAAAAGTGTCGATTCAATTTCTCTTTTTAAGCCGTACCAATTCTTATTAGTATGAGCGGCGATCCAAATTTCGCCCTTTTTGTTTTGTATCCATATTCTGCGATGGTTCCAATAAGCACCTTGGATTACACCAATCATAAACAGAATTCCACCCAGAATAATAATCCATATCGTTAAATCTTTACGAACCGTTAAGGCAGTAACATTTTTTGTTTCAATTCCTTTGAAAGCCATTTTAAATTGGTTATCCCCTAATGGCTCAATGGTTTGCTGTATCGCAACAAAACTTGTTTCCCCTTTGGGGACTTCTGGTGATATCATTTTGAATACAAAAGCAGGATTATTGGGTATCCTGGACTTTGTTGTCGGCTCCCCGCTTTCAGCAAATTCAAAATCTGGGAAGAAACTCAAAACTTCAACTGCATATCCATTTCCAAGGTCATATTTCGGCTTTGGGTCATAAAGATTGACTTTTATGTCACCAAACGTTTTGCCGGTGTCTTTGTTTGTTAAAGCGAAGGACATTGTATTTAATTCATCAAGCTTGTAGTCTACTTGATATAAAGCAAAGCTTTCAAATTTCAAAGGCTGATTCACTCGAATTTTGTGTTCTTTAACTTCTTCTAATTCAGGCTGTTCCCCTGGTATTGCTGGTCCGACTCTTTTATACAATACAGCATTTGTTTGATAATTTTTAACAACCATCCCAGCGCGGTCAATCGCTGCTTCAAAGGTTTTATCCTTTTCTTTATCGTAATTTTCGAGAATAAACTTCTTGTTTTCAACATAATATTGTCCATCTGTTTCAGGGACAATCTTTGTTTCACCTTCACGCAGCCATAAAACACTATCAATATACATTCCGGGAACAAACCGCAGCATGCCGCCAATTAAGAAGATAATTAATCCAACATGGTTTACATATGGACCCCAGCGAGAAAAACGATTTTTTTCTGCTAGCAAATCTCCGTTTTCTTCCCGTACATGATAACGTTTATCCTTTAAACGCTGCTTAACGCTTGCTAAGTCTTTTTGATCCCCAGTCTCGCTTATGCCAAACAGACGCTGACGTTTTAAAAATCCTTCATGTCTTGTTACTCGTTGAGCTTTTAATGCCTTATACAGCGGGACAACCCTGTCAAGACTGCAAATAACAAGGGAAATTCCTATCATCGCGATTAAAATTAAATACCACCATGAACTATACAAATTATTAAAGTCTAGTTGATAGTATAATTTTCCAAACCAGCCATACTGGTCCTCGTAATATTCTTCAGCCGGCATTGTAGGAGGTATGTACATTTCCTGTGGAAGAATCGTCCCAGCTGCAGAAGCAACTAGCGTGATGACAATAAGCCATACACCTACCTTGACGGAAGAGAAGAAGTTCCATATTTTATCAACTATGGTCTTATTATATGTTTGTGAGCGGCGGGCACTGCCTTCATAGCGCATATCCAGCAGTGATTTATCTTTTGATTGTTCATCTAATACTTTTCCGCATGCTTCACATAATACGGTACCGTGTGGATTCACATGTCCGCATTCACATTTAACATCTTTCATTGCAAAAAACTCCCTACAACCCCTTAAGGTTTAATTTTCTCCATATACTCCGCGACAGTGGCTTCTGTTAACTGTCCTGTATGGTATTTAACTACTTTCCCGTCTTTATCGATTAAAAATGTTGCCGGAAGCGGGTTAATTCCATATGCAGCTTGAACCTGTCCGTCAGTATCTATCACATTAGGAAAATCGAGTTGCTTACGTTCAATGAATTTATTAACGGCCAATTCAGATTCACTGACATTAACCGCCAACACTTGCACACCTTTATCTTTATAATGATTATATTGATTATTAATATAAGGCATTTCTGCTTCACAAGGCTTACACCAGGTTCCCCAAAAATTTAAAAATACTCCCTGACCTTTATAATCAGAAAGCTTATGCTTTTCACCTTCCATATCCACCAACACAAAATCCGGAGCTTGTTTACCAACTTCAACCTTCATTCTACTGTCTTTTGTTAGATTGGCATATAGCGTGTAGGCTACGGCAGCCGCTAAAATGGACAAAATCATTGTCCTCATTATCAATCGCCGTTTTTTCATAATTTCTCCCTCCCTAAAAGTCACAATTACGACACAGTTAGTCTAAATTATAACATTTTCCACTGTGTTCATAGTAAATTCTCCCCACCGCAATTGTGACATCTTTATGAATTTTTTTTCGTAGACTCTAAAGATAATCCTCTTAATAACTTCACTTCATGGTGTGTCAATTCTCTAGCATCCCCAGCGGATAATCCATGTAAAGTTAAAAAGCCATAGCGTTCTCTTTTTAATTTTAAAACGTCATGTCCAATTGCTTCAAACATTCTCCGAACCTGGCGATTACGGCCTTCATGGATGATTATTTCAATGATAGAAGTTTGCTTTTGCTTATCTGCTGAAAGCATTTTGACTTTAGCTGGAGCCGTTTTTCCATCTTCAAGATGAATTCCTCTTTCTAACTTTCTAAGATTCTCCTTTGATGGAATACCCTTCGTTTTCACGACATATGCTTTTTCAATTTCATTACGAGGGTGCATAAGTAAATTTGCAAACTCCCCATCATTTGTTAGCAGCAATAATCCGGAAGTATCATAATCTAAACGTCCCACTGGGAAAATTCTCTCTCGCTGGTACGGAAAGAAATCCGTTACCACCTTTCTTCCTTTATCATCACTTACACTTGAAATGACGCCGCGCGGTTTATATAAAAGAAAATAAACGGGTTCCTCCTTTTCAATCTGTACTCCATTGACTTCAACCCTGTCAGATTGTGTAACTTTCACACCTAGCTCTGTCACTACTTTCCCATTAACCTTTACTTTTCCTTCTTTAATTAATTCTTCAGATTTTCTTCTTGAAGCTATCCCTGCTCGAGCAATTACCTTTTGCAATCTTTCCAATATGATCCACCTCAGCTGTTTACCATTATTTTGAATACTGGGTGCGGGGCACCACAGTTTATTTGGAAACAAATTTGTTATTCTTCCCTAATGAATTATGACACAAAATTGTCCTTTTTCAAAGTAACGCCTTTTTAAACGGATGAAATACAAAAAAGCATGCTCCTAATAATGTTTCACACACTTAGGAACCTGCTTATTTTTAATCCATACTCTTTCCCATCATTTTATTGTGCACCGAATACAAGTACTACGACCACAATTGCTGCAATAATTCCGACTACATCTGCCAGAAGCCCTACCTTAAGGGCATCGCCCATTTTTTTGATTCCGACAGCTCCGAAATATACGGTTAACACATAAAAAGTCGTATCTGTACTTCCCTGCAAAACAGATGCTAGTCTGCCAATAAAAGAATCTGGACCGTAAACAGCAATTAGGTCACTTGTCATACCAAGTGCTGCCGTTCCAGAAATTGGCCTTATGAGGATGAGGGGAATAATTTCTGCCGGGACTCCGATTGCCTCCATTGCTGGTCTAATCCAATTCATTAATGCTTCTAAAGCACCTGAGGCCCGAAAGACAGTAATCGCTACAAGCATGCCTACAAGGAACGGAATAATGGAGACGGCAATTTTGATTCCTTCTTTTCCTCCTTCAACAAAGCTTTCATAAGTCGGAACTTGTTTTATGGTTCCATAAAGGAGGATAAAACCTATTAAGACAGGAATAAAACCTAGGGAAATAAGTGATAGAAATTCCATGCGGCATTCATCCTTTACGACTTCGTCGATTATAAAAATAACGATCTATCATAACTGCTCCAAGCATTGAGATAATGGTGGCAATTAAGGTTGGTACCACAATTTCAGTCGGGGAGGCAGAATTGTAGTTCATCCTGATTGCAATAACGGTTGTAGGAATAATGGTAATGCTTGCAGTATTTATTGCTAAAAAGGTGACCATGGACCTGCTGGCTGAATTCTTGCCGCCATTTAAATGTTTTAATTCCTCCATCGCTTTGATTCCAAGCGGTGTAGCAGCATTTCCTAACCCAAACATATTCGCAATCATATTAGACAATATATACCCCATGGCTGGATGATTGGTTGGCACATCAGGAAATATTCTTTTAACGAATGGACGAAATAACTTAGACAACAAATCTAGTAATCCCGATTCTTGTGCAATCCGCATCATCCCTAACCAAAACACAAGAATGCTGATTAACCCAATACAAAGTGTCACAGCTTCCTTTGCGCCATCAAATATTGCCTTATTTACTTCTTCCATTGTTCCGTTTATCATAGCAAACACGAATCCAACAATTGTCATAAATACCCAAATGTAATTAACCATTTAATTTCACGCCAATTACGGATAGAAATAAATCTTTTAAGGAATCAAATAGACCCTTTTTCTTCTCAGGACCACCTTGATAATAAATAGGTGTTTCTATTACCACTTTACCATCAAGGAAAATTTGTGCTTTACCAACTGCTTCTCCATTATGATTCGATTCGTCCCAGTCTTCTCCCGGCTTATTTAATTTATACTTTATGGAGAACATGTCCATTTCCTTATCTGTCGCTGGATAAACAATCGATTTATTTACATAAAGGTGTTTTTGATAATATTTATTCGTTTTAATATCTATTTTTCCTTTTGATATCACTTCTGCCATATCATAGGTTTTAAAGCTATTTTCATACATGGCTATGTGGTCATTCCAATCATCTGAAGCGTTCAAGGTAACTGCTATTAAACTCATATCCCCTTTAGTTGCCGTTGTAACTAATGTCCTTTTTGCACGTTTTGTATAACCTGTTTTCCCACCCGTCGTATACTTGTACCTTGTAAGTAAGCGGTTTTTATTTTTCCACTCACGATCCCAATTTTCTGTAGGATTCGGTGCTTTATAATTCTTTGTTCCAGCTATTTTTTGGTATGTTTTGTTATTCATCGCATAGCGCGTCAGTAGTGCCATGTCATAAGCAGTTGAAAAGTGGTCTTCATGATCATCTAAACCATGTGGATTAGAAAAGTGCGTATTCAACATGCCAATTTCTTTGGCTTTTTGATTCATCAAATAAATAAACCCATCTAAGCTTCCTCCGACATGTTCAGCAATAGCAACCGCAGTGTCATTGCCAGACCTAAGCATCAGACCATATACTAAATGCTCAAGCTTAATCTTTTCTCCAGGCTTTAAGTACACAGACGAACCCTCGGCTCGGGTAGCTTGTTCACTTACTTTCACTATTTCATTCATTTTTCCCGATTCGATAGCAAGAATCGCCGTCATTATTTTCGTAATACTGGCGATTCTTCTTTTTGTGTGGGCATCTTTCTCAAATAGGACACGCCCAGATTCTTGCTCCATTAGTACTGCACCTCGTGCACTTACGGAAACCGAAGCATCCACCTTTTGAGGAATGTTTGCAATGAATAGTGAGACCATGAGGGCAAAAATGACTAGCTTCCAAATCATTCTCATAAGTTTACCTCGTCCCCTTCGTTAACATTTCTAGCATCAATACTAGCTTTCTAAAATTTTATGCAGGACAAGGTCTGATATGACAATTTGTCCTAAAAGAAAATGAAAAGGCAATCGACTTCATGCCGATTGCCTTCGTTCAAAATGCTGGCCATTTTATTTCAGATGCTTTATCAAACCTCATTTCAACATCATTCCAGTTAACTAGATTCCACCAATTGTCAACGTATTCAGCACGTTTGTTCTTATATTGTAGATAATAAGCATGCTCCCAAACATCCAGAACCAGGAGTGGAATGGTGTCCCATTGCGTTAGCAGCATATGCCGTTCTGATTGTAAAATCTCAAGATGCCTTGCCCGTGGCGACCATACAAGAATAGCCCACCCCACACCTTCAACCTGTTTTGCTGCTTCAGAGAACTGCTTTTTAAATTTATCGAAACTGCCAAAATAATTTTCAATTTCTCTCTTGAGGAGTCCTTGAGGGCTTCCCCCTCCTTTAGGAATCATGTTCTTCCAGAAAATCGTATGCAGATAATGCCCAGAGCCATGAAAAGCTAATTCTCTAGACCAATGTTTGATTAGCGAAAAATCATTGTTGTCTCTAGCTTTTTTTAAATTCATCTCCGCTTTGTTTAATCCCTCTACATAAGATCGATGGTGCTTATCATGGTGCAATCTCATGATTTCTTCCGAGATATAAGGTTCGAGGGCATTGTAGGCGTAAGGTAGATCCGGAAGTGTATGGCCTCCTGGCGGGACAGTTTTTTTCTCAACCCAAATACTCCCAACTCCTTCTTTACGAGAAAAATAACTTTCCATTTGTTCATGAATTTCCTCTGCTTTTGTTTGTAAACTGAGCATTTCATTATCTGATAATGATTGTCCTGTGTTTTCAATTAACTCTGTGAAATGCTCCAGCTGCTCCCATAACTCTAAATTATCTTTCACATCTTCTGTTTCTAAGAAACTCTTCATTTCTTCATTCCATTCAAATAGTTCACGTACATACTGACTAAATCGATTCATTTTATCCCACCTTTTTCGAATCTACCTAAAAGGTATGAAATTTATCTGTGATTATGAACAATTAAGCAAATGAGACGAACCTATATAACAGAAAAAACTGCCCTTACAAAAGGACAGTTTCAGATAATCATTTATTTAGATTGAATCATTTTCGTACGATAATCTGTTTCATAGTATTCAAGTTCTTCTCTGACTCTTTGAAATTCTCCCTCGAGTCCTTTCACTAATTCTTGTACACTTTCAGGTACGCTTTTATAAAATTTGATTGAATTTCTTCCTGTATATGCGGAACGACTATCCTCAAACCAAGCATCATTTTTAGGAGAGAAGAACTCTTCAATACATTGATGAAAAATTCGATAAAGGGTTTTTTCTGCTGTTGCTTTCTGGAACGGTTCACTTAGCAAAATAACTGAGCACGCATCCAACCCTTCTTCACAATAAACAAGCAATTTTCTCAAGTTTGACAGTACTATTTTATAATAATTCGAATCTCCAGATAACTGTTGCTCCATCTGCGAAATGGTTATTTCATTTAAATAACTTTCTAGAGTACTAATCGTAGTAGTTAAAAACCCTCCTACATCTTTAAGCTGCGATTTAACCAATGAATTTCCCATCCAAACACCCCTTTGAATTGTTTATTAGCCACTATCTCGGCTGTTTAATGTAATCGAGCGGAGAACGCAGCTCGAATTTATTCTTTTGCTTAACAGCAAGTACTATTTCAGGTAATTTTTCAAAGTCAACATCTTGAAAATAAGAAGCGAATTCCTGTTTCGAATTAATGTATAAGCGTTTGCGATTGCGCAATCCAGGATTTTTGATTAAACACACCAAGGCAACAATGTCCTTGAAGGTTACTTGGATATTGTCTTTCGTGAAAATTGGGTTTTGCTGATAAGGAGTGAACTCCGAGAAGAATTCCTCAAAGTATCTAACATATAAAACATGCAGGGTCTTTTCCTCAGAATCTTCGAAAAATGTAACTTCACTTCTATTAAAGAAGTCTTCTGAAGTATTTGATTTTTCCTTTTCCAATTCGTATCCGATGCATTCTTTAATTAACAATTAAATCAATCTCCTTTGGTCATTAACTATCAGTTGAATCTTCGGAATTTCTTTGAATATTATTTCTATTTTATCACATCTAAAATAAATTGTTTATTTTTAAGAATTAATACTCTCCTGAAACTTATCAAAGAATAGGTCTGCTTCTTCTTGGACAAATTCTTCTTCAACTCTATCAGGCAGCTTGGGTAATTCCTCAATGTTTTTTAAACCGAAATAATCAAGAAATTCTTTAGTGGTCCCATATAGGTAGGCTCTCCCCGTTCCCTCCGCTCTTCCAACTTCCTTAATGAGGGCTTTTGTCATCAGGGTATGAAGTGGTCTCTCCGTTTTTACTCCGCGTATTTCTTCAATTTCAGTTCGAGTGATCGGCTGCCTATAGGCAATGATCGCCAATGTTTCCAAAGCTGCCTGTGAGAGGGCAGCAGTATTAGGTGAGTCCACAAGCCTTTTTAAGTACGTTGCGTTTTCTTTTTTTGTGGCAAGCTGATACGTACCTGCAAGCTGAACAATCATGATTCCACGTTTGCTATCCTTTTCATACACCTGTATTAATTCTTTTACTATTTCTTTAGCCTTTAGTTCCTCTACCTCTAGGACCTCTGCAACATGCTTTAAAGTAAGTCCTTCATCACCAGCCGCAAATAAAAGACTCTCTAAAATGCTATGCCAATTTATTATCTCCAAGCCCCTTACACTCCTTCTTGAATTGCATGAACAAAGATGTCCCCAAAGTTTTCATTTTGCTCTACATCAATTTCTTTTCTTTTGATTAGCTCCAAAACTGCCAAAAACGTCACAACAATATGTTCCTTTGCAGGAATTGGGAATAAATCATTGAAGTTTTTCCGGCCCTTTAAATGTTTTAACTCACTCATTATTTCAGTCATTCTTGTTTCAATGGATATTTCTTGCCTGGCAATTTTTGTGGCCAATGGGCGTTGCAGCTTTTTTCTTCTTAAAAGTTTCTGAAAAGCAGCCAACATATCATATAGGGTGATATTTATTTCTGTTTTTTGTGGTTGTTTTTCCTTGGCAAGATCCGAAAGGTCGCTTGGAGGTTTCGTATACATAAGTCCGCGTTCCTCCTCAAGCGTCTTCAAATCATGCGCGGCTTCTTTATATTTTCGATATTCAATTAATCTCTCAACTAGCTCATCTCTAGGGTCTTCTTCATAAGTAATTTCTGAATTGAAGTCATCCAACTCCTCTTCATGCTTCGGTAACAGCATTTTACTTTTTATCGCTAAAAGGCTAGCTGCCATTACTAAAAACTCACTGGCAATATCCAATTTAAGTTCGGTCATTGTTTTAATATAGATTAAGTATTGCTCTGTTATTTGGGCAACAGGAATATCGTATATATCTATTTCAAGTCGATTAATTAAATGGAGGAGTAAATCCAATGGTCCTTCAAATGCGTCAATTTTTACATTATAGTGTATCATCTTTCACCAGAATCCTTGAAGTAATTTTCATAAAAATCATGACTATTATTAGTATAGAGGATTCAAATACGTTATCCAATAGAAAAATCATTACTATCCTAAAATTTGAAAATGGGATGTTGACCTATAACACTGGACAAACACCCTACATATGATGAGAATGAAAAGAAAACAAAACATTATAGGAGGTATTTGAAAATGGCTGAAGGTTGCGGTTTTGGAGGCGGATTCGCTTTAATCGTGGTTCTATTCATTCTGTTAATTATTGTAGGTGCTTCCTGGTTTTAATTAGAAACGCCAAAGCAAGCTAGCAACAAAGCCCGCCTTTTGGGGTGGGCTCTTTCTTTTGGAATTTTTCTGAAGAAATAATAATTATATGCTACACTGTACATAACTTAACTATATAGGGGTGATTTTTTGTACCCGGAGCATTATGTTCAATTTTTAGTTCATTTTAATGGTGATCGAGACTATTTTGAATGCCACGAAATTCTAGAGGAGTATTGGAAGGAATCTAGCGATAAGCAAAAGGATTCCATCTGGGTAGGCTTCATCCTATTAGCGGTGTCAAGGTACCATCATCGCCGGGGAAATTTTAAAGGTGCTGAAAGAACTCTGAAAAAAGCTATTAAAATCTTGTCCTTTAAGGCAAATGGTTTAACCATACAGGGGTTAGATGTGAATGTTTTATTCCCTTCACTCACAAAACTTCTTGATGAAATCGGAAAAGAGGTACGCTATCAAAGCATTAATCTACCTGTAATTGATCCTATTCTTTTAAAAGCATGTATTAAGGAATGTGAAGAATTAGGTTTTATCTGGGGAGAGAGAAGTAACTTAGAGAATGAATCAATCGTGCATAGACATAAATTACGAGATAGGACAATAGTCATTGAAGAACGTATGGAAGCACTAAGGAATAGAAAAGGCAACGAATAAAGTCTCGTCGCCTTTCAATGCTTTAGTTAGCAAAAGTCACATTTCTCAATAAATGGTGCTGTGTTGTCATTTGCGGTTATTTGCCTGTCGGGATACATATCCTTCAGAGCTTTAACCATTCTTTTTCCAACCCCTTGATAACGATGTGAGGGATTGACAGAAATATGTTGAATCATTAACTCAGAATTATCATCGTTTATTTGAACCCCAATAAGACCGATAATATCTTCTTCCTTCCAAAGAAAGAGCTGTAAATTCTCTTCCGTTTCATACTCCTTAATGGTGAATTGGAGTTTCTTTAAGTCCTTTTCAGTCGGCATAAAGGACAACAAGCCCATGGCGATCTTTTCAAATGTTTTCTTATAACGAATTAACATAATAGCTCCCTCATTATATTAAGTAAACCCAGTTAGGGATAATATATTTTTTCCAACAAAATCATAAATAAACAGTTTTCTTTATAATATGTAGTCAAATTCGTAAAGTGTTTCATTATTGTCAATCATACATAATAAATGTTTATCTATCAATCCCAAGTATCATTATTTCGGTACAATAAAAACCCAATAGATAATCCCCCAAATAAGCGCTAGTCCTAAAAGAATACCAAAGACTTTCCAATTACTATTCTTCATAAGTTAACCTCCAAATATAATTTGAAGATAGTGTACATGTTGTCATTCTACACTATATATCAAAAATAATCCATTGGCCCAAATAAATAAACTGCCGCTTTGGCGGCAGCTCATTTATTTTAACGGCAGGTCTAATCGAAGTAAATCTTCGTATGTTTCTCTTTTTACAACAAGTGCTGCTTTCCCATTTTCAACAAAGACTACTGCTGGACGTGGAATACGATTATAATTATTTGCCATCGAATATCCATAGGCACCCGTACAAAAAACAGCAAGAAGATCATCATCTTCTGTTTCCGGAAGTGGTAAATCCCAAATCAGCATATCACCAGATTCACAGCATTTACCAGCAATAGAAACCTTACTCGATGCTTCTGCTAATGGCCTATTAGCAAGTACCGCTTCGTACTTCGCCTGATAAAGGGCTGGCCTAATATTGTCACTCATCCCGCCATCTACCGCTAAATATTTTCTCACACCAGGAACTTCTTTAGAAGAACCAATTTGATATAGTGTTGTACCCGCGTCACCAACAAGTGACCTACCAGGTTCTATCCAAATTTCTGGCATTGTCATCGAGTATTCCTGAATTAATCTCTTAACGTCTTTAATAATTTCACTAACATATTGTGAAGGCAGCAACGGTTCATCTTCACTAGTATAGCGAATCCCAAAACCTCCGCCTAGATTAAGTACTTTTGCTTCAAAGTTAAGTGTATTAAGCCATTGATTCATTTTACCAACAATTTTTTCAGCAGCGAGCAAGAAGCCGGTTGTCTCAAAAATTTGGGATCCAATATGACAATGCAATCCTAACACATCAAAGTGATTACAACGAAGTGCAGTTACTAAAGCTTCCTCCGCTTGTCCATTTTGTAAATCAAAACCAAATTTCGAATCTTCCTGACCAGTTAAAATATAATCATGAGTATGTGCTTCAATTCCAGGAGTAACCCTGAGTAATATGCTTACTGTTGCATCTTGTTCCATACAGATTGTTTTTAAAAGTTCCAATTCATAAAAATTATCAACTACGATACAGCCAATTTTGTTGTCTAACGCCATTTTTAATTCTTCTCTGCTTTTATTGTTTCCATGAAAGTGGATTCTTTCAGCCGGAAATCCAGCAGCAATAGCAGTATATAACTCTCCGCCTGAGACTACATCAAGAGATAACCCTTCCTCCTCAGCAAGCTGAAGCATAGCGATTGTCGAAAAGGCCTTACTGGCATATGCAACCTGTGCCTTTACATTTTGCTCTTCAAAGGTCTTTTTAAATCCTCTAGCTCTTTCCCTCATTAATGAAACGTCATAAACATAGAGAGGAGTTCCAAATTGCTCGGCCAATTCTACTGCATCTACTCCGCCTATTTCCAAATTACCCTTGCCGTTTACGCCCGTTGTCCCGTAAAAATACATTACCTTCCCTCTCTCCGTAAAGACTCTTTATTAGTCTATGGTACGTGCTTAAAAAAGTAATAACTAAATAGACAGAATCCACAAAGGATACTGCCTATTTTTATCCTTTTAGATAATTAAAAATACTTTAGCATAACCAAATCTTTTCCGCAATAACTTATTCTCCATCCGGCGGCTGACGGTAGCGATTCCTCGGATGCACAATGCTTGGACGAAGGATTGACCCTGGAATTGCACGTCGGAAAATAATTTGCAAGAATCCCTTTGGTTCGAAGGGAAGAAATGGCCAAAAATACGGTGTATTTAAAGTGCGTGTTGTTACTAGATGAATAAACAGCAAGGTGGAACCAATAACAAAGCCTGGTGTATGGAAAATTGATACTAGAATTACTAGAACGATTCGGCCAATTTTATTTGCTACACTTAACTCATAACTTGGGGTGGTAAATGAACCGATACCTGCCACCGCAACATATAGAATCACTTCAGGAACAAACAAACCAACTTCAATAGCAATCTGACCAATCAATACCGCCGCAATCAACCCCATAGCGGTTGATAGGGGAGTTGGTGTATGTATGGCTGCAATCTTTAAAAATTCAAGACCAAAATCAGCTAGTAATATTTGAAACACCACTGGTATATTCGTTTGTTCATTTGGTCCGATATACGAGAGCTTATCTGGCAGCAAGGACGGTTCTAATACAAACAACAGCCATAACGGAAGTAAAAATATTGATGTTAGAATACCTAAAAACCTAGACCAGCGGACGAAGGTCCCCATTATAGGCGCTTCACGGAACTCCTCAGCGTGTTGTACATGATGGAAATAGGTGGTTGGTGCAATGATTACACTTGGTGAGGTATCAACATATATAACCACATGCCCTTCTAAAAGATGTGCAGCAGCGACATCGGCACGTTCTGTGTATCTTACCAACGGATAAGGATTAAAACCTTGTTTTAAAATAAACTCTTCTATTGTTTTATCGGCCATCGGAATTCCATCGATTTTAATGGACTTAAGCTCTTTACGAAGAATATTAACTAAGTCTGGATCTGCAATATCATTTATGTAGCCAATGGCTATATCTGTTTTTGAACGTTCACCAACCTTTAGAATCTCAAAGCGCAGTCGTTCATCACGTATTCTTCTTCTTGTTAATGCAGTATTGATAACAATATTTTCTACAAACCCGTCCCGTGAACCTCTAACTACTTTTTCTGTATCTGGTTCTTGTGGTGAACGGCCAGGATAGCTTCTGACATCAACAGCAAAAGCAGTATCTGCTCCCTCCACTACCACAACAATTAGTCCAGATAAAAATTGGGTGACCATCTCATCAAGTGTTTTAATTGGACTAACAGATTGATTGACAAGTCTGTTTTCGACTATTTTAAATAAATCAGCAGACAATTTCTCATGATCGTTTATGCGTACTAATTCTTCTACTGTTTCAATAATAAATTGAGTATCACATAAACCAGTTATCCAGTAAAAGTGCACATCTTTTTTCAGAATTTTTAACTTTCGAACCCCAAAGTCAAAACTTACTCCTAAACCAACTCGCTGTTTCATGTATTGTTCTATTTCTTCTAGCGATTCAGGAATCGGCCATTTTATTTCGTTCTCTCTCGTCACGATATCCACTCCTTTCGAGTATTAGCTCTACCGCCTTTTTCGTAATTGGTGCTCCAAGTTCATAGCTATCACGCCGCGCCATTTTACCAACATCACCGATTCCGACAATAATTGGTACATCTAGTTCATCAAGACAGTAAACGGTATCTCCATTTAATCTTCCAATCTCAAGCTCTGGTATTCCATGTTTATCTACACCATAAGGAGTTAATTCACCATCTCGATCGAAACTTACATCTATTCTTGTCCACTCTGCCTGATGGGTTTTTGCAGCAACAGCAATAATACCCAAAACTTCAATATCCTTATGGGCGGCGACATATTTCAACGCTCGTTCACCTGCACCTTCCCCAACAAGTCCGCTGTCATCAAACATTACTAATACTGGGTCATTTGCTGCCTTTTTAATTAATTTTACAAGTTCCTCCCCTGTCAGAGCAGAAGGATTCCCATGGGACTGTGTAATACAACGCCCGCCTACTTCATGGGCGACACACTCTACTGCCCTCTTTGCATACTCATCACCATCAGTAATTAATATAACCCGCCTGCGAATACTCATTCTTGGATGTCCTTTCAAATTGAAATGCAGAAGGCGCCTAGAGCTAGACACTGCCCGACGTTAATGATGAACAAAATAGACCCATTGAAAAATTGACCCCGCTATTTTTCCTAATACAATCGCCATTATTAGGATGATAATTTTCCCATCAATCCCTAACCTCTTTGCAAGAACAGGAAATACATTTAAAGCCTCTGTGAGCCCTGCGGCTAGCATTCCAACAAAGACACCTCCGACTAACCCAAGAGGCAGCATAAAGTATGGAGATAAGCCTAAAATTGGATCTCTCAAGCTCCCAGCTACACCCGTTAAAGCCCCCATAACAACCGCCCATTCATAGTGTCGTATCATTTTCATGGTTTTCGATAACTGTGTCAGCCTCGGGATGATTCCAAGTACTGTTAGGAAAGCTACAAAACCTGAACCAACTGCTAATCCACCTGCAAATCCAATAAACATAACTGCTATCACTTTAATTGTCATTAGTCTCTTTCATACTTTCCTTGTTTTCATGAATGATCACATAGTTATCTAAATCCATTTGATAGTTAAACATCTCTACTTCCAGGGGACTGGGTTCTTCGTTAATCCTTTTTTGAAATACGTGATTAAAGAATAAAATCATTCCAAGACCTAACCCAATGGAGTAAGGAATTTGAAATATCCATGGCTTAGAATCTTCCACTCCAGTAATAATTCTGTATAACTTTTCTTGAACACTTCGCATACTGACATCGTCATGAAAATTCATAATGGCCATAGCTGAACCAAAAAATAATAAAAACCAGATTAAGATAAAAAAAGGAAGCGACATTTGTCTTTTCTTTATTATCACTTCTATAATCGTTTGTGCTGGTCCAATGGTTTGAACTTCTACATCCTCGATTAAACTTGAAATCAATCTAATTACTTTCATCACATCAATGATGATAATGTTTTTGTCCTTTTCGGATATTTGATGGACTTTTAGTTTTTTCAATTCAGCGATTACTGTTTCTGGAGCAATAATCTGAGCTATATCCATTAAATAGATACTTTCCTCCGGTTTTGCCATAACACGATTCCGCATGCGGATGTAGACTGTTTTTTCCAAAACATTCACTCCCCACACAATGATTTCCTTGTATATCTAGTATGAGCAAAAATTATATTTTTACTAAAAAAAGACCGAATGGATCATCAGAGATCCATTCGGTCTTTCATTTGCTGCAATATTTTTTTTTCGAGTCTTGACACTTGCACCTGAGAAATTCCCAGTCTCACCGCTACTTCCGATTGCGTTTGATCCTTATAATAACGTAAATAGACAATGAGCCGCTCACGTTCGTCCAATTCTCGAATCGCTTCTTTTAAGGCAATTTTATCGAACCATTTGCCTTCATTTCCGTCATCAATCTGATCTAATAATGTAATAGGGTCTCCATCATTTTCATATACTGTCTCGTGAATCGAAGATGGCGTCCTACTTGCCTCTTGGGCTAGAATAACATCCTCTGGTGAAAGCTGAAGATGCGCTGAAATCTCGTTAACCGTTGGAATTCTTCCATACGTTTTCGATAATTCATCCTTCGCTTTTCTAATTCGGTTGCCCATTTCCTTTAATGAACGGCTAACCTTTACCGTCCCATCATCACGTATGAATCTTTGTATTTCACCAATAATCATTGGAACCGCATAGGTAGAAAATTTCACATCATAGGAAAGATCAAACTTATCTACAGATTTCAGCAGTCCGATACATCCAATTTGAAAAAGATCATCTGGATCATATCCCCTATTTAGAAACCGCTGGACAACGGACCAAACAAGACGCATATTTTTTTCAGCAATAAGGTCTCTTGCCGCTTGGTCTCCGTCTTGGCTTTTCTTAATAAGTTCCTTAACTTCATGGTCCTTTAAATACGTTTGCGCTTTATCTTTTTTGACCTCCACATCCATTGGCAAGTCTCCTTAATTGCATAGCATTTTGCTTGTGTGTAAATGCTTTTTTAGTCTTACTTCGGTTCCTTTACCTGGCTGTGTGAGAACCTCAACCTCATCCATGAAATTTTCCATGATAGTGAATCCCATACCAGATCTTTCTAAATCTGGTTTCGTTGTAAATAATGGCTGTCGAGCTTCCTCCACATCTACAATACCTTGTCCGACATCTTTAATCGAAATATCCACTACATTATCTTCAATGGTTACCTGGATATAAACAATTCCGTCAGGGTCATTTTCATAACCATGTATAATAGAGTTAGTTACTGCTTCAGAAACAACAGTTTTGATTTCAGTCAGTTCATCCATTGTAGGGTCAAGCTGTGCAATAAATGCAGCAACCGTGACACGGGCAAATGATTCATTTTGACTTAAAGCACTGAATTGAAGATTCATTGAATTCTTCACTCAGGCCACCCCCAATCTTTGCAATGCAAACTCTTCAGTCGGTTCCAGCTTGATAATTTTAAACATCCCCGACATATCGAATAATCGTTGTATTGCTGGGGAAATCGCACAAACGACCATTTCACCATGCACCTGCTTGATTTGCTTATACCGCCCTAAAATGACACCTAACCCAGAGCTGTCCATAAAAGAAAGCTGTTCTAGATTCAAAACTATATGACGAATATCATTTTTTTCAATTGCACTAGCAGCTTGTTCTCGTAATTCGTCCGCTGTATGATGATCGAGCTCGCCGCTTAATCGCAGCAATAAAACATCATGTTTTATTTCCATTTCAATGTTAAGACTCACTATCCCTAGCCTCCTTCATCTGGTATAGTGAGTCAATTCGTTACCGTTAGAGCAATCTCCTTCTATCAAGACAAAACTAGTTGTTATTTGCTAAAAAAAGTTAAGTTTCGACAATTAGTTATACTATTTTCCTGCTTTTGTGAACATACCGAATGAACGTTTATAAAGCGTCCACCAGGTTGCTTCTTTTACGTTGTTTTTCGCAACTAACTCACTTTCAAGCACTACTTTTCCATCTTTCACAAGTTGAATACTTCCAACCTTATCTCCTTTTTGAATGGGAGCGTTTAGGTTTTTATCAAGTGTAACTTTTTGTTTAACATCCTCTGTTTTTTCACCTTTTTTTGTAAGTAAAGAAAGAGGTTCACTTGTTACGGCCTCAACTTTCTTGTCTTTCCCTTTGTTAACATGAGCGTTGCCAATTACTTCATTTCGCTTGAACATTGGGTGCGTTTGGTATTGGGCAAACGCATAATTTAGCATCTTTGTCACTTGGGCATTTCTTTCTTTTGAAGTCGGTGCTCCAAATACAACAGCTATGACTCGCATACCATCCTTTTGTGCGGTTGCTGTCAAACAATACTTCGCTTCAGCAGTGAATCCTGTCTTTAATCCATCTACTCCTGGGTAAAAGCGAACTAATTTATTGGTATTAACAAGCCAGAATTTTTTATCCGTATTCTCACGAAGATACGCTTCATACATTCCAGTAAACTTTGTTATGTCTTCATATTTTAATAGCTCCTTGGCCATTACCGCCATATCGTGTGCAGAACTATAATGACCGCTTCCAGGAAGACCAGTAGTATTTTTAAAAATCGTATTCTTTAAACCAAGTTCTTTTACTTTGTTATTCATCATGTCAACAAAGGCTTCTTCTGATCCAGCAATTTTCTCGGCCATAGCTACCGATGCGTCATTTCCAGAGCCAATCGCAATACCTTGGAGCATTTGCTTTACCGTCATTTCTTCTCCAGGTTCAAGGAAGATTTGCGACCCCCCCATTGAGGCAGCATATTCACTAGTTCGGACACTTTCATCCCATTTGAGTTTTCCTTGATCAATTGCTTCCATAATTAGAAGCATGGTCATAATTTTTGTCATGCTTGCAGGCGGGAGCTCCTCATTACTATTTTTCTCATAAAGAATTTGACCCGTGTCACGCTCAATTAAAATAGCGGATCTTACATTATCTGTTATATCGGTACTCGTTTTTTCTTCTGCTGATACAGATGGAATCCATAAACTTGTAAGTAACAAGGCTATTACTAGTAAAGAAATATATCGTTTCATTCGCATAACCCTCCATTCTTTATATAGATTCCATTTTTTCCAAATCCACCAACTTTATACAATATTTTCCTTACAATAAAATAAAAAGGCCCAGGATATTTTCCTGGACCTCTACTCATAGGCTCTATTCTGTTATTTCTTCATGAATTAAGATTGGCGCCTCAACTTTTTCAGAAGAAACGATAATATTTTCATAAAGCATTGCTTTTACTTCACTTACATCTTCAAAATTACTGTATATTGTTACTAACGATTCACCTTTTTTTACTTGATCGCCGATTTTCTTTCTTAAAACAAGACCTACAGCTAAATCAATTATGGAATCTTTTGTCGCTCTTCCTGCTCCTAATTTCATTGCAGCTGTTCCTACTTCATCCGCAACAATTTCAGAAACATAACCATCTTCTTTCGCCTCCAGCTCGAATGTAAATTGAGCTTGCGGCATTTTTGAAGGATCATCAACAATTGATGCATCTCCACCTTGTGAGCTCAGGAAGACTTTAAACTTTTCAAGTGCGGAGCCATCTTTAATGACCTGTTCAAGCATCGTGCGTGCTTCTGCTAAAGAACTTGCCTTTTCTGCTAAGTAAACCATGTGACTCCCCAGCGTTAAACAAAGCTCTGTTAAGTCCTCCGGACCTTCACCCTTTAAGGTATCAATCGCTTCCTTCACTTCAAGTGCATTTCCAATCGCAAATCCGAGCGGCTGACTCATGTCAGAAATAACTGCCATCGTTCGTCTTCCAACATTGTTTCCGATACCTACCATTGCTTTCGCCAGTTCTCTTGAGTCATCAATTGTCTTCATGAAGGCACCAGCACCCGTTTTTACATCTAGAACAATGGCATCAGCACCAGCTGCGATTTTTTTGCTCATGATTGAGCCTGCAATTAATGGAATACTATTTACGGTTGCTGTTACATCTCTTAACGCATATAACTTTTTATCAGCAGGTGTTAAGTTACCACTTTGCCCAATTACGGCAATTTTGTTTTTGTTAACTAAATTAATGAATTCCTCGTTCTCGATTTCAACATGAAAGCCTTTTACTGCTTCTAATTTATCAATCGTTCCTCCGGTGTGTCCTAAACCGCGCCCTGACATTTTTGCAACCGGTACATCTAGCGCTGCAACAAGCGGGCCAAGTACAAGTGTTGTTGTATCCCCTACTCCGCCAGTTGAATGCTTATCTACTTTAATCCCTTCGATTTGTGATAAATCAATTTGATCACCAGATTCAACCATTGCCATCGTTAAATCCGCTCTTTCTTTTTCTGTCATCCCTTGAAAAAAGATTGCCATCGTTAGAGCACTAACCTGATAATCTGGTATAGAACCATCTGTGTAACCATTGATAATATATTTTATTTCTTCTGTAGTTAGTTCAAGTCCATCTCTTTTTTTCTCAATTAAGTCAACCATTCTCATACTAATCACCACTTTTACAAGATTATTTAGCTATGCTTTTAACAATTTCTTTTATATATAATAGAAAATTAGCTTTTACTCTTTCTGTTGTTTCAATAACTTCTTCATGTGATAAAGGCTGGTCTAGAATACCTGCAGCCATATTCGTAATACAAGAAATTCCAAGGACCTTCATCCCGCCATGGCGGGCAACAATCACTTCAGGTACTGTTGACATACCAACAGCGTCTCCTCCTAGTGTTCTAACCATTCTAATTTCTGCTGGAGTTTCATAGACTGGTCCCGAAAATCCGAAATATACGCCTTCTTTTATATTAATATTTAAGCGGGCAGCAATCTCTTTCGCTGCATTCCGCAATTCTTTTGTATAGGCTTCTGACATATCAGGGAATCGGGGACCAAATTTTGAATCATTTGGACCTATTAAAGGATTAGCACCTGTAAAATTAATATGATCACTAATAATCATAAGATCTCCCGCTTCGAAGCTTTCATTAACACCGCCCGCAGCATTCGTTACGATTAACATGTCCACACCTAATTCTTTCATCACTCGTACAGGGAAGGTTACTTTGTCCATACCGTACCCTTCATAAAAATGGAAACGACCTTGCATCGCAACCACTTCTACACCCTCTAATATTCCAAAAACAAGCTGTCCGGCATGACCTTCAACAGTTGAAATTGGAAAATCAGGTATCTCATTGTATGGTATCTTAACAGGATTCTCAATTTCATCAGCTAGAACACCAAGACCAGAGCCTAAGATAAGTCCGATTTTTGGTGTATTTGAATATTTCTCTTTTAAAAAGTCTGCTGCATTTTGAATTTTTTCGATATTCATATTCATACCCCTTTTATTTTAGTTCATTTAAAAAGCTTTTTCCGAAGTTAGGCATTTTCACTTTAAAGTTATCTGCAACTGTTGCCCCAATATCAGCGAAGGTTTCACGAATAGGAAGTTCTTTGCCTTCTGCCATTTTCTTTGAATAAACAATTAATGGTACATATTCACGTGTGTGATCCGTTCCTGGTGCTACTGGATCATTTCCGTGGTCCGCTGTAATGATTAATAGATCATCATCTTTTAACTTAGCAAACACTTCTGGTAATCGGGCATCATATTCTTCAAGTGCTTTTCCATAGCCTTCTGGATCGCGGCGATGTCCATAAAGTGCATCAAAATCAACTAAATTTAAGAAGCTCATACCCGTAAAATCCATATCCAGTGTTTGTACTAGCTTATCCATACCATCCATATTAGAAATTGTTCTTAGAGACTGGGTAACTCCTTCTCCATCATAAATATCTGAGATTTTCCCGATCGCAATTACATCTAAACCTGCATCTTTCATCTCACTCATAACCGTTCTATCAAATGGTTTTAATGCATAGTCATGACGATTAGCTGTTCTCTTAAATTTGCCTGGTTCACCCAAGAATGGACGAGCAATAACACGGCCGACCATGTATTTTTCATCAAGGGTTAACTCGCGTGCGATTTTACATATTTTATATTGCTCCTCAATTGGAACAATTTCTTCATGTGCTGCAATTTGGAGTACAGAATCTGCAGAAGTATAGACAATCAATGCTCCCGTTTTCATATGCTCTTCCCCAAGCTCATCAAGAATTTCTGTTCCACTAGCAGGTTTATTGCCAATTATCTTTCTTCCCGTACGTTCTTCCAAATCGGAAAGAAGTTCTTCAGGGAAACCATCAGGGAATACTCGGAAAGGTGTTTGGATATTCAATCCCATAATCTCCCAGTGCCCTGTCATGGTGTCCTTTCCGTTAGAGGCCTCCATCATTTTAGTATAGTAGGCCAAGGGCTTTTCAGTTTTTTCAATCCCCTTGATTTCTCGAATATTACTTAAACCTAATTTTCCCATGTTGGGCATAATGAGACCGTTCATTCTTTCAGCAATATGCCCAAGGGTATCTGCACCTAGATCACCGAACTTTTCTGCGTCAGGTGATTCACCAATCCCAACAGAGTCCATCACAATTAAAAATATTCGTTTATATGTATTTAATGCCATTCTAGTCTTCCTCCTTTTTCTAAAATAACCTTGCTCATTAATAAAAATAGATTACCCTTATTAAAATAGGATTATTTACACTCTTAAAAAATTAACGTCAGAAGTCTGACCTCTATATTTTACTAAACTCTAGTAAAATTACAAGAAAAAGCTGCACATAAATATGGCAGCTTTCCGACATTTTAAGTTCTTATGAAACTAGAATCCTATTAAGCCCTTGGGTGGAATTTACTATATACATCCTTTAACCTCGTCTTCGAGAACTGCGTGTAAATTTGCGTAGTAGAAATATCAGCATGTCCCAGCATTTCTTGGACTGCTTTAATATCTGCACCATTTTGTAAAAGATGTGTCGCAAATGAATGACGGAGTGTATGCGGTGTTAACTCATTCTTAATGCCAGCATCATTTGCAAGTTTTTTTAAAATCTTCCAAAATCCTTGACGCGATAGCCGCTTTCCATGGTGGTTTAGAAATAATGAATCTTCCGTACGATTCTCCAGTAGAAAATTTGGTCTTCCATACTCAAGGTACCTTTTTAATGCTACTGCTGCTGGTCCTCCAACAGGGATAATTCGCTCTTTATTGCTTTTTCCGATGACAGAGACGAAACCCATTGTTAAATTAACATGTTCTACATCAATATGAATAAGTTCACTGACACGAATACCTGTAGCATAAAGGATCTCTAGCATTGCCTTATCCCTTAATGCAAAATTCCCTTGTCCATTAGATATATCTAAAAGTTTTTCTACTTCCTCTAAACTTAAAACTTTCGGTATTGACCTTTCTGACTTAGGAATCTCAATAAAGATTGATGGATCCTGATTCGCAGCATGTGTACGTAATAAAAATTGATGGAAAGCGCGTATGGAAGCCACATGCCTAGCCAAGGTTTTCGGAGATTTCCCTTGCTCCTTTAAAAAATTTAAGAATTGAACTATATGAACCCTCTGTACATGATTTAAAGTTTCAATTGCTTCAACGTTTATTAAGTAGCGAAGATAGTTTTTCAAATCTCGTTCATATGATAGCAGCGTATTCTTTGCCACCCTCTTATCTACCAGTAAAAACTGCATAAAACTTTTCAAATATTCATCCATTGAATACTACTCCCCATTTAAGTAAAACAAAATCAGCCGATCCAGCCAGAAAGGATTCTCATCCTTATTTAGTGTGGAAACCTTTAATGCAGAGCCTTCTGGTGAATCATAACGATGGTAATTTTGGTACTCCTCATTTACCCACATAATACCATAATAAAAGAGTATCGTGCACCCGGTGAATATGATAAAAACCTTTAAGGTTTGTAGTACTACTTTAATAAAAGAGAACATTTACCTTCCCCCAAACAATCATCCTAGTAAAAGATATGCCAATTTGTCCACCTTTTATACCTAAAGGTAGTGTTTTGGCGAATATATTTTATGAGAGTTGGGAAAGAGAAATGAAAAAAGCCCCTTTTAATTAAAAAGGACCTTTGATTATTATTCTGCTTTTTCTTCTGCTTTTCCTTTATCTAGGCACCGATAGCAAATACCATGAAATGTGAGACGGTGGTCTTTAATCTTAAAATTCCATCTGCGTTCCACCACTGCCTCCACATCTTCAAGCAGGTCTTCTTGAATTTCATCAACTGCTCCACATTCAATACAAACAAGATGATGATGAAAATGTGCTGCCCCTTCTTGGCGAAGGTCATAACGGGAAACTCCATCACCAAAGTTAATTTTATCTACAATTTTCAATTCAGTTAATAGCTCAAGTGTACGATAAACAGTTGCCAATCCAATTTCAGGCGACTTTTCTTTAACGAGGAGGTATACATCTTCTGCACTTAAATGATCCTCTTCATGCTCTAACAAAACCCGAACGGTTGCTTCACGTTGAGGTGTTAGCTTATAACTTGACGAATGCAAATGCTTTTTAATTCTCTCAATTCTAGTTTCCATACCGAAGTCCCTCCCTCGCCGCTGCTATTCTCATTATAACAGATGAGAAAGAGGTGTCAAAATAAAATTATTATAAACAACAGATTATATTTATTATTAGCTGATAATCTCTATAAATCAAGTGATCCCATCATTGTTTTCATCAGCCATGGTGATACATAAGCCTCTACTCCTGAGGCAGCAGAAATAAGAACTACAGCAACTATGAAGGTGAGAATATAGTTTTTAAAAAATGGTAAGATCGGTTGTCCTGATGTCTTAAAGAATTGTTTTTTAATCATTCTCAATGAGAATATTACCGATAAAGCAGCCATCAAAATGAAAACGGGAATGATAATCAAATTTTGTGGGAGAATGGATACAAATGCAAGTAAAAATCCCTTCAATCCCAATTGACTAACGAGGAAACCAACTGTAAAACCTACCACTAGACCTTTAATAAATAATAGAATGAGAATCACCGGCAGTCCAATAATCGAAATTCCCAGTATCCAAATGAGCCCAATGAACTTGCTGTTATGGAGAAAACTTTGGGCAAATAAATCATTATTTTCTGCAACTTTCCCATTAAGAATTTGACCAAAAAATTGTGATAAGTAATAAAATAAATCTTCCTTTTGGGTAATGCTCATGCTATTCACAACAATTGCTCCGAAGATTACACCCATTAAAAATAATATGACAATAAATAAAAAAATTGAGGAATGCTCACGGAAATAACTAGCGGCATCGTTCTGGTAAAATCGTTTCTTCATATGCAGTCCCTCCTATTTCTCCTAATCAGTTATTACATTTTATGCCTTTCTAGTATTTCTATGACGATAAATTAGTAGATTTTCATTTTTAAAAGAGGGCGTAAAAATCAAAAACCTGGCAGATTTAGTATCTCTGCCAGGTTTTTTAATAGAAATATTAAATTAGTCTGCAATTTTGCCGTATTTTCCTCCGCCGCCTGCCGCTAAAGTAACTTTACCTTCTCTTGCTTTCATGATTAATTCAGCAATTTTTGGTGGAACCACCTCATTTAATGCTTGTGACGGTACTTCATGCAAAATTGCCATTTCAGAACCAAAATGATTCACGAGTTTTTCGAGTAATTTTGGTCCTAGTCCCGGAATAAAATCTAGCGGGACTTGATGGACATAGGGAGGACGCCCTTCTGGACTCTTTTCAGCAGTCTTTAACTCCAGAATTCGGTCAGCTACACCTTTAATGATTTTTTTGTTACCGCATTGAGTACAAATTTGGTCGTCCTCACTAGCTGGATGTAAACATTCTGCACAGACAGTTTTGTGATATTTACCAAGGAGCGGGTCTAATCCGTAATTCGCTAGAATATGTCGTCCGTCCTCTTTCCTTAAGGCCATTCCTAATTCTTTAAATGATGGTTCCTTCATCGATATCACCTGATATTCGCGGGCAATTTTCGCTAAGGAGTGCGCGTCGGAATTAGTCACAAAAGTATAGTTGTGTAATTCTTTTATCTGGTCTGCCATCATGGTATTAGAACTCAAACCAAGCTCAATCCCATCAATCAGGTCTGGATCGAATACTTCTGTTAACGATGTATTGACACCTTTACCATATAGACTTTTAAAAGGAGTAAACACATGTGCAGGAATAAAGATTCCTCCTAATTCTTTAACCTTTTTTTGCAAATCGAGACCTGATGCGTAAATCCGCTGTGAACTCAACTGGACATTTTTCAAGTGCCCAGACAGCCAATTAGAGAACTCCCTCATAATAGAAATTGTAGGAAAATACACAAGAACATGTATCGGACCATTGCATTGTTCGTCATAGATTTCTAACTCGGAACCGGGGATTATCGTTAAATCACCGAATGCTAAGCCTCCATCTGGATGTTCAAATATGTCTCCACTCGAAACAAGGCTTTCCATTTCAAGGATTACTTCTGGTGAATGGCTGTCAATAATTCCAATCATATTCAGACCTTTTTCATGCCTTGCATGCTCGATAATATTAGTAAACGTTAATGATTTCGCACCTGTTATCTTTACAGGCTTACCAGTCCAGGTTCTTCCAATATGAATATGTAAATCTACATAATAGCGGTTCATTTTTTTACTAATGCCTCTTGCAGCTGTAAATATTGAACGGCATAGGCGGTTTTAGCATCATAAATTTTTTGTTCCTTTATATACTGAATGGCTTCATCCAGTGTTAATTCCTCAATGTTCACAAATTCATCTTCATCAAGTGCTGCTGCATTTTCTTTCTTCGTTAATCCTTCGGCAACATATAAATGAACAATCTCATCTGCAAATCCAGGTGATGTATAGAATGAGACGAGCAGCTCTAGACTTTCACATTCATACCCTGTCTCTTCCTCTAACTCCCGACGGGCACAAAGAGCAGGTTCTTCGCCTTGTTCTAACTTTCCTGCTGGTATTTCAACAATCGTCCGCTCAAGTGCTTTACGAAATTGCTCTACCATAACAATTTTTTTATCGTCGGTGATAGCCAAAATAGCGACAGCACCTGGGTGTTTAATTATCTCTCTTTTTGACTGCTTTCCATTTGGAAGCTCAACATCCTGAAGGTGAAGACTTATGACTTTACCTGAAAAAATTTCTTCGCTATGTATTGTCTTTTCAATAAGATTACTCATCTATATCAGCTCCTGTTCTATTTCGTTACTAGCTGCTCATACATTTTACCATACATTATTTGGAGGGGTATGGGATGAAGGTATACGTGCATGAAAAGGGAATTATTCTTGTTGGTAAGGGATGGGAAATTGTTCAAAAGCTAAAGGAATACAATAAGGATTATTCCACAGTTGCTGAATGGGCTGCAAAAATCGCTCCAAAATAGCCTTTCCATTTGTAGTCTTCCCCGGACTTTATTAAAATTATAGAAAGGACGGGGTGATACTTTTGAAAAAGAGAAAACTGGGAAACTCAGATTTATGGGTTACGGAATTAGGCTTAGGCTGTATGTCGATTGGCGTAAAGGAGAAAGCAGCTAGAGAGATTATCGAGGCTGCATTGGAAGAGGGAATAAATTATTTTGACACTGCAGATTTATATGATTTTGGTGAAAATGAAAAAATCGTTGGGACAGCTTTAAAGGAAGTTCGTGATAAAGTAATTATTGCAACAAAGGTTGGAAACCGTTGGAAATCCGACAAATCAGGCTGGTCTTGGGATCCGTCCAAATCGTACATTAAGGAAGCAGTCAAACAAAGCTTGAAACGACTTGGCACCGATTATATTGACCTATACCAGCTGCACGGCGGGACAATTGAGGATCGGATTGATGATGTGATAGAGGCTTTTGAAGAATTAAAGGCGGAGGGACTTATTCGCTATTATGGAATCTCCTCCATACGCCCAAATGTCATTCGTGAGTATGTAAAGAAGTCTTATATTGTTTCTGTGATGATGCAATATAGTATTTTGGACCGCCGTGCAGAGGAGGAAGCTTTGCCATTTCTGGATGAGCATGGAGTGAGTGCAGTAACCCGTGGTCCTCTCGCAAAAGGACTTCTAACCGATAAAATGCTCAAAAAGGTGTCACAGAAAGGATATCAAGACTATAGTCAGGAAGAGCTTCTTCATGTCTTACCTGCCCTAAAGGACAAGCTGGCAGGTGACCGCTCATTTACTGAAATAGCGCTTCAATACAATTTGGCACAACCTGCTGTTGCCTCGGTCATTGCCGGAGCCAGTAGTCCAGAACAAGTAAGAGCTAATTCCCACGCTATTAATAGCCAGTCTTTAACAGAAGATGAAATAGCTCTGATAAAAACATTTTCTAAGGCAGCATTTTATAAAGAACATCGTTAAATAGGAGACCGATTTGGTCTCCTATTTAAATTCCTTCCAGTTCATGCCGCTCTCGTTGAGCAGCTCTTCGAAAGATTTATTTTTCTCTTTTAAACGGCGTTCTTCTCGTTTCCGTTGCTCTTCTGCTTCTTGCTTACGCTCTTCCGCTGCCTTGAGCTGGTCCTGCTGTTCTTTTAACTGTTTGATTAATTCCGGATTGATCATATCTTTAAGCGTTACCGCTGTTTCTTCTTTTTTTGGTTTAGATTGATTTTTTTGTTTCGATTTCTTTTTCATCCTAAACTCCCCCATGTTTCATGATTTCATATGTATTATAGCATTATAATTGAAAGGCTGTGTTAAATTGGGCTGTTGATTTGTATTAACACAGCCAATAGAAAAAACAGGCTGTTATGATTAACAGCCTGCTGGACTTTCCTAATAAGCTTCGAGAACTACGTTTTCATCTACTGCCAAGGAAGCTTCTGTTGAGTTTACAACATCGTCAACTGTATACCCTGAGGCAACTTCAACAAGCCTTAATCCTGATTGAGTTACATCCATTACCGCCCGTTCGGTGATAATTCGATGAACGACACCTTTTCCGGTTAACGGCAGTGTGCATTCTTTTAATATTTTTGATTCGCCGCGCTTGTTGACATGCTCCATAATGACAATGATTTTCTGAGCTCCATGGACAAGATCCATCGCACCGCCCATTCCCTTAATCATTTTACCAGGTATCATCCAGTTTGCGAGGTCTCCTTTCTCAGAAACCTCCATGCCTCCTAGGATAGCCAAATTGATGTGTCCGCCGCGAATCATCGCAAATGATTCAGCACTATCGAAATAAGATGCCCCGCTAATCGCTGTAACCGTTTCTTTTCCGGCATTGATTAAATCAGGGTCAACTTCTTCAACAGTTGGATAAGGACCAATTCCAAGTAATCCATTCTCCGATTGCAGAACAACCTGCTTATTTTCGGATATAAAATTAGCTACCAGCGTTGGCATCCCAATTCCTAAGTTCACATAAAAACCGTCTTCGATTTCTTTCTCTGCCCTTATTGCAATTCTCTCTCTAACTGAGACCATTGGTACTTTCTCCTTCCAGCAATCTATTTTGTAACTGTCATTCGCTCAATCCTTTTTTCCTGCTTGCCTTCTATTATCATCTGAACGTAAACACTCGGTGTGTGAATAAAGTTCGGATCAAGTTCCCCGATTTCACAGAGTGTTTCCACTTCAGCAATCGTTACCTTTCCGGCTGCAGCAATCATTGGATTAAAGTTTCTTGCTGTTTTGTGATAAACGAGATTTCCCATCTTGTCGCCCTTCCACGCCCGAACAAGGCTGAAATCAGCAGTCAACGCCTCCTCTAGCAGATACTCTCTACCATTAAAGACCTTTGTTTCCTTACCATCTGCAATCGGTGTTCCTACCCCTGCAGGAGTATAGAATGCCGGAATTCCCGCACCGCCTGCTCTTATTTTTTCCGCTAACGTGCCTTGTGGTGTCAGTTCTACTTCAAGCTCGCCTGCTAAAACCTGTCTCTCAAACTCTTTATTCTCTCCTACGTAGGATCCTATCATTTTCTTAATCTGTTTATTTTTCAAAAGCGGCCCAAGGCCCCAATCATCAATTCCGCAGTTATTCGAAATGACAGTTAAATCCTTTACTCCTTTATCTACCAACGCTAAGATTAGATTTTCAGGAATTCCGCACAAACCAAAACCGCCGACCATCAACGTGGCTCCATCTTGTATATCCGCGACCGCTTCCTGGAAGGATGTACTAATTTTCTTCATCGTGCTTGTTCTCCCCTCATTTTTAAGCTTTACGCTAGCTCAACGATCGTTGCTACCCCTTGACCGCCGCCAATACAAAGTGTTGCCAATCCCTTTTGTGCGTTTCTCCGTTTCATTTCATGAATCAGCGTTACAAGAATTCTTGCACCGCTTGCGCCAATTGGGTGACCTAGTGCAATCGCACCGCCATTAACATTTAATATTTCTTTATTAAAATGAAGTTCACGGTCAACAGCCAGTGATTGGGCAGCAAATGCCTCATTCGCTTCAATTAACTCGAGCTCTTCCATAGCAATAGACGTTTTTTCCAGAACCTTTTTTACCGCTGGAACTGGACCGATTCCCATAATGCTTGGATCAACACCAGCACTTGCATTTCCTTTAATCACTACTAATGGCTTTATCCCTAGTTCGTCCGCTTTTTTCCTGCTCATCACAACTAAAATTGCTGCTCCATCATTGATTCCGGATGCATTTCCAGCTGTTACACTGCCATCTTTTTTGAAGGCTGGACGTAATCCGGCAAGTTTTTCGGCTGTGCTGCCCTTTTTCGGATACTCATCCGTATCAAAAACAATTGGATCTCCTTTACGCTGAGGAATGACAACAGGGACAATCTCATCTTTAAACTTACCTTCCTCAATTGCCTTAACAGCTTTCTCTTGACTCCATGCAGAGAATTGATCCTGCTCTTCCCTCGTAATGGAATATTTTTCTGCCAAGTTTTCAGCTGTAATTCCCATATGATATTGATTAAAAACACAAGTCAATCCGTCGCTAGTCATAGTATCTATTAATTTTTGATCACCCATTTTAAAGCCTTCACGGGCATTTTTTAATATGTAAGGAGCTTGGTTCATGTTCTCCATTCCACCAGCAACAACAATTTCAGCATCCCCTGCTAGAATTGCCTGAGTCGCCAGGTGAACAGCCTTTAATCCTGATCCGCAGACTTTATTGATTGTCATTGAGGAAACACTTTCAGGTATTCCTGCTCTGATAGCAGCTTGTCTTGCAGGGTTTTGACCAAGACCAGCCTGCAGCACATTTCCTAAAATAACTTCGTCCACTTGTTCTGGTTTTATGCCTGCTTGTTCGAGTGCTCCCTTGATAACAGTTGCCCCTAATTCAGGTGCTGATACATTTTTTAAACTTCCGTTAAAACTTCCTAATGCTGTACGTACTGCGCTAACAATTACTACTTCTGTTTGGCTCATTTTTTACCTCTCCTTTTATGTATTATTACCTTATACTATTTCGAGCCCGGACACAGAAAATCCTCTTATTTTGTCAAAATTTCATTTATTTTTGATTTTTTAGAATTTAATACCTCTAGAAATGAAATCTTTCTTCCTTCCTCCCTCCTCGATAGAGGCAGATTGAAAGCGGCTATTTCAAGCCTCTTGCCCAACCGTTATAGTTTTTTTACATGAATAATCAAGCTCCCATATAAGCACCTTATTAAATGAAACCACTTCGAAGGGAGTCTGACGATTATGAGCCAAAAACGAGATAAAGGATTCAGCCAAAAAGGTAAGGATTACGCCGAATCTGCAGGTACAGGAAAGCGAATGATTTCTGCCGAGGAAATAGAAAAAGCAATTCATCCTACTAAGAGACAAAATGCTGAGCAATAATTAATATTCATTAAGCCGCTAAATGGAGTTAGCGGCTTTTCCTATGTTAAAATAAAAGCCAATGTTACCAAATAATTACTATTTGAGGACCTTTTGGAGGTGTATTTGTGAGAAAAGCGTTACGAGCTCTTTTACTTTCATTCTTATTTACATTTTCTTTAGGTTTTTATTTTACTAATCGGCTTATGTATATGAAGAAGAAGGATGAGCAATTTATTGTACAGCGAGAACAGGAAGCGGGGAGATTCATTCCCGAACATTTCGAGTCACTTGCTAAACGCGAGGTTATCATTGAGTCACCCTTCGGCTATCCTATAAAAGCTCTGCTGGTTGAGCCGCACGAGTCCAATCGCTATGTGATTATCTCCCATGGTGTGACAGAAACAAAAATTAATTCAATAAAATATATGAATCTTTTTTTAGAGCGAGGATTTAATGCCATCATTTACGACCATCGGCGCCACGGAGAGTCTGGGGGAAAAACAACCAGCTTTGGTCACTATGAAAAGTTTGATTTAAAAGCCGTTATTGATTGGCTGAAAAAGGAGAAGGGACCGACTCTTACACTCGGTATCCATGGTGAATCAATGGGAGCGGCTACGATGCTGTTGTATGCTGGAATGCTTGAGGATGGTGCTGATTTTTATATTGCAGACTGCCCGTTCTCTGACCTGAAAGAGCAGCTTTCTTATCAACTCAAAAAAGAATACAAGATGATTCCTTCGCTGTTAATTCCGATTGCAGATTTTATTTTACGCTTTCGTGAAAAATATTCGATCCGTCATGTCTCACCCATCTCAGTTATTGAAAATATTAAACATCCTATTCTTTTTATTCACAGCGAAAACGATGATTTTATTCTTCCAGCCATGACGAAGGAATTATATGAGAAAAAGCAAGGTCCAAAAATGCTTTATCTCGCTGCAAAGGGCCGCCATGCTCAGTCTTTTAACGAAAATCCTGATGATTATCGCAGAGTCATTGATAAATTTTTGTCTAAATACGTTGAGAATGCATAAACACATGATAGAATTTCTTTTTATCTGCGTTTCGAAAAAGCAGACTGCCCAAGTGGGTTAGGGTTCCGTTTCGAGGTAATTTTCTTAAAAGATGTCTTGTCCTTAATCGAGTACCCAGCAAAAATAAAACATAAGCGGAGATTTTCCGGTTATATGCAGAATGAAGCTCGTTTTGGGGTAAATAAGGGGAGGTTTTCCGCTTATTCAAAGAAAAATCTCCCATTTTCGAATTTCTCGAGCCAATAGGCGGAATCTCTCCGTCTATTTAAGCCTTTTTTAATAATAAAAACGAATTAAGCGGAATTTTTCCGCCTATTTATTAGCGCTGCTTTAACCTTATCCCCCAACTGATAAAAGACTTATTCCAAATTCACACGTCAATTCTTGTGTCTTTTAAATAAGAAAGCACCCGAAAACGGAACCCTTTACCAAGTGGGTCAGTCTGCTTTTTCTGTCACAACAAAACTCATGTATCCGTTTAAGATTTGCTGTGGACTTTTTAGTTGAAAGGTATTACTTGCAATTGAAAAATCAATTGTCATCTTTTCATCAAAGAAAACTGTTTTTGACTTTTCTATATAAATGTTTCGTCCATTTGTCTCGAACGTAATATCGTCAGCATCAAGTTCCGGTACAAACCACAAGGCGATTACACCGTTTACGGCACATCCGCAATCCTCTGTGTCATACTTTAGTTTCAAATAGCCTTCACGGCCATTAATTCGTTTATTAAGTTTCTCAGTTGCTGCAGCAGTTATCATAATCACCATGTTTAAAACTCCCCCCCGTTGACATACGATGATTGTAACATAATTTTTTATTGCAGCTATTGTTTTTGATTACTTGCGTTTCCTCACTATTCAATATATTCTGAAAATAATACTTTTAAAGGAGTGTCAGGAGATGTCGAAGATTCAAATTAAAGTAAATGATAATGGTTCACTGCGGATTACTGGTGAGGTGGAATTGCTGGATGGAGCTGGAAATGTAATGGAAACAAAGCCTGCCTTTTCTCTTTGCCGTTGCGGGCTTTCCAACAACAAACCTTTTTGCGATGGTTCTCATAAAGGGAAATTTGACTCTCAAGTGCGAGTTGTAAAAGAGGATTAATGCAAACAACAGAAAAGGACTTCCTCAAAGGAGTCCTTTTTTTGAGTACTATATTTTTCAACTTACTGAACTTTTTCTAAATGACGAACGAGTTGCCCGTAATGACCCGTTACATGCTTAACGATTAAATGGTCGACTAAAAATGATAAAGGTTTTCCGTCAAAGTTTGGATTATAGCTTGGTGCTGTTTTTACTAAATCCTCTTCTTCCACTTTTACAAGAGCTTTCTCTACTTTCGGGACTAAGTTTTGTAGCGCAGTGATGGCATCCTCTTTCTTAATTCGAAATACAACGTTTTCATCTACAGCGGCTAACCGACGTACATGTTCGTGATTACGTCCCCATTTTGCTCCTGGAACCACTAGTAGTGCTTCCAAATCATAAACCCAAAAATCTACAGCTTCTAAAACATGAGAAACTATTTGCATTGCGGACCATTCTGTTTCAGATGGTTTCACATAAAGTGCAGCCTCATCCGTTTTTTTCAAAACCGTTGTAATATCATCTATACTCTTTTTAAATACTTCTAATTTTTCATTCAGTACTGCCGTTGCCAACGTTTACGTCCTCCTTCAATTCACTTAAAACAAAAATTTAAAAAATGCGTTAGAGCCAGCTCTAACGCGTTTTATTTTAATTAGCAATTTACACGTTCATAATTTTTCTTGAAATAACCATATAGGAAATCAACAACATTGTAATCCGTTGGTTTGTGATGTTCGAAAATAAAGTTACGAAGTGCTAGTGCAGTTGGATCCTCAGCATGAATAATTTCTCCCCATCTGCGAGCTGATCCTTGTACCATTGCAGAACGTGGAATTCGAATATCTTGGTATGCTTTAAATGCTTCCTCGTAGGTTTTATGTTCTTTTAACTTCTCACCTAATACAAATGCATCCTCGAGTGCTTGAACGCCGCCTTGGGCTAAATATTGAAGCATGGCATGACCAGAATCTCCTAATAGCGTAATGTTGCCATTTGTCCAATTGTCGATTGGTTCACGGTCATACATCTGCCAACGGAATTGTCGGTTAATGTAAGTTAAAGCGTTCTCAACTTTTGGATGACAATTTTCAAAACGGCTTGTCATTTCTTCTGGAGTTCCCCAGTCTTCTACATTAGCATCATATGATTTAAATACTACTACTTGGTTGTAAAGCTCTCCACGTCGAACTGGGTATTGCACCATGTGCAAGTTTGGTCCAATCCACATGATAACATCATCTAAGTCTAAATTTGCAGTACTAGCCACTTCTTCGATTGGAATCGTTCCACGGTAAGCTACATATGCAGAGTTTACTGGATTATCATCAACTAGCTGCTTACGCATGTTTGATTTTACCCCATCCGCACCAATAACTGCTTCTGCACTATACGTTTCACCATTTTGGTTAACAATTGTTACCGTATCACCATTTTGTTCTGCCGTTTGAATCATTTGGTTTGTAAAGAATTTGATATTACTGCTTTTTTGACATGCTTCATAAAGAACTCTGTGTAAGTCAGAGCGATGCAATACGATATAGGGCTGACCGAATTCTTTTTGGAAACCTTCCCCTAAATCAAGAGTTGCTAATTCTTTTGCTGTATATACATCTTTTAGTACCAGACGTTTTGGTACTACCGCATGCTTTAAGATTTCTTCCTTTACACCTAAACGGTCTAAAACTTCTAACGCATTTGGTGCTAACTGGATCCCTGCACCTACTTCACCAAATTCAGGTGCTTGCTCAAAAACTGCTACTGATTTACCTGTTTCTTGAATTGATAGTGCTGCTGCTAAACCACCGATTCCTCCACCTACTATAATGATGTCGCTTACATTAGTCATTGACATTTCCCCCTTGATCAAGTTATCGACTTCCACAAATAGAGAACTTAGTTAACCGATAAGAAAACCTTAAATCATTTTTCAGTGTTTCGTCAACAAAAAAATTACCCTTTTCTGAAAATAAATAATATTGACAATCCTTTTGAAATCTTTTAATATTTTTTATAAATAGTGAACTAATTTCATAATTAGTGAAATCAAGGAGGACAACCATGAAACTTATTAATTTTACTGTCGCTGGACACACACGTGCAGGGGCAATCGTTGATAACAAAGTAATCGACTTAAACTATGCTTACCAAGCACAGTTAAAAGCAGAAGGAAAGTACCGATACGAAGCAATTGCAAAAGCATATGTACCAGAAAATACAGATGAGTTATACCAAGGTGGTAAAGAATCGCTGGAACTAGCTCAAAATGCAATCGATTTCATTCTTGCTAATCCTGAAAGCTTCGATAAAAAAGCAATTTACACACTCGAGGAAGTTAAGGTAGAAGCACCTGTTCAAAAACCAGGAAAAATTATTTGTGTGGGTCACAACTACCGTGAGCACATTTTAGAAATGGGCCGCGCGCTCCCATCGGACCCAGTTATTTTCGCGAAATTTGCTAATACCATTTTAGGGCCTGAGGACGATATTCCACACTATCCAATTTCTGACCAGCTTGACTATGAAGCAGAGTTTACTTTTGTTGTTGGCAAACAGGCACGCAATGTTGCAGAAGAAGATGCATTAGATTATGTAGCAGGTTATACCATTACAAATGACGTAACTTATCGTGACATTCAACGACGCACTCTTCAATGGTTACAAGGAAAAACAGTAGACGGCAGTGCACCAATGGGACCATATTTAGTAACTTCTGATGAATTACAAAATCCATCCGGCTTAGATGTTGTACTTAAAGTAAATGGGGAAGTCCGTCAAAAAACGAATACTGCTAATCTAGTATTCTCCGTTCAAAAATTAGTATCTTTCTTATCAAATCTAATGACACTAGAGCCTGGAGATGTTGTATTAACAGGAACTCCTGGGGGGGTTGGGGTTGCTATGAATCCTCCGCAATTCTTAAAAGATGGAGACGTAGTTCGAATTGAGATTGACCAAATTGGTGCACTTGAAAATAAAGTAAAGGCAACAGAAGCGGCAGTCACTGTTTAATTAGGTATTGTAAGGGGTCAAGCAGCAATACGCTGCTCCCCTTTTTTCTATAAATTTTCAATAGTAAAGGGGAATGTGAAATGGCTGAAGTAAATCCAGAAGTTCAAGAGTTTATGAAAAGCTCCGTTGTAACCGATTACACGAGAGATATTCAACAATACAACTTAGGTCCACTTTGGGAAGCAATTCCTGCAATTATGCACAAAAATCCAAAGCCTCAAGCACAAGCTTATCTTTGGAGCAGTGAATTACTGAAAAAGAAAATGAATGAAGCAGCTCAAATCTTCACACCAGAACGCGGCGGTGAACGTCGTGCAATCTATTTCCAAAATCCTGGCTTAACTTATCGTGAACCTTGGGGATGGGGATCTACTACTCAAACGATTTATGCAGCTATTCAAATGTTATTACCAGGTGAAAAAGCTCCCTCTCACCGTCACTCACAAAGTGCATTGCGCTTTATTTCTGAAGGCACGGGTGCATACACGATTGTACAGGGTCAGCGTGTTTTCATGGAAGAAGGCGACTTTTTAATTACTCCGAAGGGCTTATGGCATGGGCATGAACATTTAGGTACAGAGCCTATGTATTGGATGGATGCTTTAGATATTCCTACTCTTTACGCAATCGGCGGTACCTTCTTTGAACCTTATGAAGAAGGTTTACAGCAGCCAGATATTCCAGATAACTTTTCAGAGATTCGTTATCAAGGCGGCATGGTTCGCCCTGTTGGTGATGATAAATTCACCGTTGCTCCACTTGCTAATTATAAATGGGATCGTACGGTAGAAGGAATTAAAGGCTTGATGGAATTTGATCCAAATCCACACCATGGATTTGCAGTCGAGTACATTAACCCAACTACAGGTAAATCGGCTAACCCAACGCTTGGCACTAGAATGCAGCATTTACCAGCAGGTTTCCAAACAAAAGCATTACGCCATACACACTCAACTGTTTACCAAGTACACAAAGGTGAAGGTTTCACCGTAATCAACGGCGTTCGCTTCGATTGGAAACAAGGCGATTACTTCGTCGTTCCAAACTGGGCCTGGTATGAACACTCTGCATCAGAAAACTCTTACCTCTTCTCTGTCAATGATTTACCAATTATGAACCGTTTCGACTTAGAACAGGAGCAATCATTTGAAGAAAATAACGGCCGCCAAAAAATTACTGGTGAATTTAAGGCGGACTTCCGTTAATAGTTTGGGTAACTTCAAAAAAGAGCGGATCTTAAATGGATCAGCTCTTTTCTAATATTTACACATCCGTAATCCTTATATCCGCAATGGCTGCAATCGGAATGCGGTGTACTTCTTCAAAGTGATCGACGATATGAAGCCTTTGTGTCATTTCGTCCCAATAATGAATTTTTCCTATAACAAGTTCATAATTTCGATTTCGAAAATGAGTAATGGTTACGAATTGGTCGAATTCGATTGCTTCAGATAAGGTAGCATTCATGAGTTCGAGCTGTTGCTCATCCATTTCTTTCTGCTCTTCATACTGATCTTCTTTTACCCAATCCCTGAGCAATTTAACATGCTCGGGAAGCATCATTGAAACCCATTTGATTCTTCCGCGGTCGCGAATCATTCGATCCCTCCTCTCTCGTTGTCCAGCTCCAGTGCCTAGGGGCTTACGCTTTTCTATTTATCCCTTATGTCCTCCAACAAGTGTGGCCCGGTGCCTAGCTGTTCCGGCAGCTGTATAGGAAACAGCCCGCAGCAGGGAACCTGAACCAAAGCGTCTGCGGACAGAATCAACCACATAGCCAAGCTCCCGCCGCTTATACGCACCCATATCAAAAAGATCGAGCTGAAACTCGCGGTCATCAACGATATTTCCGATACTAATGGCAATTTGCCTTACTGTCTTTCCTGTGTAATGTTCGTGGAATAACTCGAGACAAACACGGTAAAGATCCATGGTTACATTTGTCGGCTGCTTGATAGTTCTTGAGCGATGAAAGCCGCCGCCAAGTTCGTCTTGACTATAGCCAACACTCAGGCTGACTGTCCTCCCGGCTTTGCGGCGAGATCTCGCTCTTCGGGCTACTTCTTCACACATTTCTAAAATCACATGCTTTATTTCTTCCTCCTCTTTATAATCTCTTAAAAGAATTTGACTTTTTCCAAAGCTGATTTGCCCCTCAATCAGGGGTGCTCCCAAGTCTGAAAGGTCTACTCCCCAGGCATGATGATAAAGCTGATTGCCCATGATTCCAAATTTCTTTTCCAGTGCTTCTAAATCATATCGAGCCAGCTGACCAACTGTGAAAATGCCCATCCCATTTAATGTTTTTTCGACACGCCGGCCGATTCCCCACATCTCTCTTAGCGGAGAAACATTCCAAAGCTTGTTCTGGACATCCTCATACTTCCATTCGGCGATTCCATGCTTCTTTGCTTCAAGATCGAGGCAAAGCTTTGACAATAACATATTAGGACCAATTCCAACTGCACAGGGAAGTTGGAATTCACGTTCAATATCATCCTTTATTTTGGCTGCAACCGTAAAGGCGTCTCCCCACAAATGCAGTACTCCATCCACTTTGATAAAACTTTCATCAACGCTATACGTATGGATGGCTTCCTTTGGTACATAACGATTAAATAGACGGGTAATTTCAGTAGAAATACGCAAATAAGTTGCCATTTTCGGCTCGACGATTTGAATTCGCGGATCATCGGGAATCTCAAATAACCTAGAACCTGTTTTAATTCCAAATTCTTTCTTCATACGAGGGGAAGCAGCAAGCACAACACTTCCATTCCGCTCTTTGTTACCGGCCACAGCTAGATAGCAAGTCAAGGGATTAAGGCCAAGCATGACAGCGGAACAGCTTGCATAAAAGCTCTTCATGTCAACACATAAAATTTGATTGTGCGGTAACGTGCTGTAATCCACCATGACTTTCCTCCATTATCATTTTTCGAACACCTGTTCCTTTTATTATATACTTATCTTAAGCGAATATACGTTCTTATTCAATGGAAATTTTTTGACAGGTTTCTTGGTTATGGTTATTTTTCTAGAGGCAAAAACGGTATAATGGTGAGTGAGGTGCACGTACATGGAGAAAAAATTGATAATCAAAATGATAAAAAATTGCTTTAAACAATATTATTCCGAAGTGGATTCGCTGCCAATGAACAGTGAAGATTTAGAAAAGCTTGCAGACCGAATTATTCAAATAAAAGTCGAACAGCCTGCTGTAGATTTATACGAAGCTGTGAATGATACAGTGTACGAATTTTTAACAGGATGAAAGATTTACTCCACAAAAAAAAACCGCTAAACAGGGCGGTTTTACTTTTTGTTAAATGCTTTTTTGCCAATTGTTTCGAAAAGTCTTGGAAAAAGAACATAAACGATGCTGCCCATGTTCATCCAGCGCGGCAGGTTGATTTCTCTCGTTTTCGTTAACATGCTGTCCACGACTTTCTGTGCAACATATTCTGGCTGCAGCATAAACTTTTGAACATTTTTAACATACGTGCCTTTTTCATCAGCAATGTTAAAAAAGTTTGTTGCAATCGGTCCTGGATTTACAGATGTGACCAGAACATTATAATCACTAAGCTCCATTCTAAGGGAATTGGTATAGCCGAGAACCGCATGCTTGGTAGCCGAATAAACACTTGATTTTGGCGTGGCGATTTTCCCCGCCTGGGATGCGATATTAATAATATGGCCGAAACGGCGTTCACGCATTTTAGGAAGCACCATACTTGTACAGGCCATCAGCCCGACAACATTCACTTCAAACATCCCTTTGATTTCGTCCATGGTTGCCTCATATGCTTCACGGAAAACACCGAAACCTGCATTATTCACAAGAATATCAATATGGTCAATTTTCGCTGTTATTTCGCTGAAAACTTCCCTCACTTTGTCGGTATCAGAGACGTCTAACTGATGGACATCCACCCTAACTTGATGCTTTTGCTGCAATTCCGTTTGCAGCAGCCTTAACTTTTCTATGCTTCTTGCAAGTAAGATAAGGTTGGCACCACTTGCAGCACAAAGCTTGGCAATTTCAGCACCTATTCCCCCAGATGCACCAGTAATAACAATATTTTTATCCTTAAGTTGTCCCCTTGCCATACACACACCTCATCTAGCTTGATACAGGACAGGTTGATGGTCCTTACTACTAATCTCGCCGATAGATGCTAAATAGTCAAGTTGTCCCACTGTTTCCGATAAGGTCAAGATCAATTCACGCTTGTACGCAGCAGGAAAAAGAGTTTTGCAAATTTCAAATACGGTTTGCTGCTCTTCTTTCAGCCAATTATTAACCTTCATCGCCCGTTCATGTTGATGAAGAAGTCTTTTTTCAATTAGTTCTCTTAATTGAAAGACTTCCTCCCCATGTCCTGTGTAGACCAACTGAATCGGATAAGACAACAGCTTTTTCATCGAATCATTATGCTGCAGCTGCGGTCTTGGTCTTTCTTTTTTGCCTGGCGCTGGTGTCTCTAAGAGAGGATTGGGTGAAATATGTGCGAGAATCAAATCCCCGCCAATAAGAATTCCATCTCTTTCTCGAAATAGAGCAATTTGACTCTGGGCATGTCCAGGTGTCTCAATGACACTCCATTCCTTTAACCCCGGCGGGACCATTCCTTCAACCAATTCTCCTGTCAATGAACGGTTACAAGAATACCTGAATGACTGTCTTAACGTTGAAAGGGACGGAAAATATTCTTGTGGTAACCCAAATTCAAGAAATAATCCACGAAAAAAATTCTCTTGCTCTTGCAAAAATCCCTCTGTTGGTTTAATCCATCGTTCATTCAGCAGATGACCATATACCTCAATCTTATCAGACAAAAAATCCAGCATCCCAACATGATCCGCATGATGATGGGTAATAATCACCTGCTCAATATCATCCGTGCTTACATGCAAATCAGCCAGCTGTGCTTTGAAAGAATTCCAGGATGCCTTCGTTTTAATGCCCGCATCAACCAGTGTCAGACGATCCCCTTTTATTAAATAAGCATTAACATCCCCGACCTTAAAAGGAGTCGGCATGGTCAATTTCGCAATTCCATCCTTCCATTCTGCCATTCAAAAAACCCCTATCATTATTTTCAAATAGAATGTGAACATTTTTTGACAATTATATATAATGTAAAGTGTAGCGATTTTCCAAGTAAATGTCATTATTTTTGCATATTAAATTTAAAATAAATAAAAAATTCAGAAACTTACCCCTTGACAGACGGACCTTTATCTTGCATAATCACTAGTAAAATTTGATTAATAAATTGCGATGACTAAGACTAGTAAATGAATAATGGCAAAAGAGAGTGAAGTTCACCGGCTGAAAGACTTCACAGCCCTCTTTATCATTGAACCTGCCTTATGAGCACTTAGGTAAACCTAACGTAAATCCGACGTTACCCGGAGTCGAGTGAACCCTTAAAGCATTTTTAGTTTGGGGGTTAATGAAGGTGGTACCACGGAAGCATAGACCTTTCGTCCTTTTTGGACGAGGGGTCTTTTTGTATTTTATTAAGAAGTTGAAGGAGGAAATTTCCATGAAAAAATTAGCATTTATCGGTGCAGGTTCGATGGCTGAGGCATTTATTTCAGGCATTCTTGAAAATAGTTTGATTGATAGAAAAAATGTTTGGGTTACGAACAATTCAAATGCAGAGAGGCTGAAAAAGCTGGGTGATACGTATGGGATTCGTACAACCTACGATTTAAACGAAATGTTTGCAGGCGCTGATATCGTGATATTATCGATGAAGCCTAAGGATGCCGCAACGGCTATTCAATCCATTCGTGAATATCTGAATGAAAAAATGCTGGTGGTTTCAGTTTTAGCCGGAGTCTCCATGAATACGATTGAAACATTAGCGAAATTACCGATTGCCATAGGTAGAGCAATGCCAAATACATCCGCAGCCGTTGGTAAATCAGCTACTGCTGTTGCTGTAAACGAACGGGTTACCCCTCATCAGATTGAATTAATGAAAAATCTTTTTGGAACTGTCGGCTTAACTACTTTTGTTGAAGAAGAGCAGCTAGACGCTGTAACAGGACTCTCAGGCAGCGGACCTGCTTATATTTATTACCTTATTGAAGCGATGGAAAAAAGTGCCGTAGAAGTTGGACTCGATAAGGAAATGGCAAGTGAATTAATCGTACAAACATTAATTGGAGCTGCAGAAATGGTGAAAAACTCGGCAAAATCATCTGAGCAGTTACGAAGGGATGTAACAAGCCCAGGCGGAACAACTGAGGCTGGGGTTAAAGTGCTTGAAGAACATCAAGTTCAGCAGGCGTTCATTTCGTGTATTAAAGCTGCAACGGCGCAATCAAAAAAAATGGGCGCTGCATTAAGTGAACAGCTGGAAGTTACCGAACCAACTTCCTAATTTGTCTCCATTGATTTAAACTAGGATAAAAAAAGGCTAGGAAGTGTTACAAGATGCTAGCGGTATTATTTTCAATGGGTATCCTGGTCTGGACAGTTTTTCTAATCGACGGATTCATAGGTTTACGAAAAATAGAGGCTTTAGAGGCAGAAAAAAGCTTGGAGGATGGGCCTTTATTGTCGGTGATTGTTGCAGCCCGTAATGAAGCCGGGCAAATAAAATCTAGTATCCTCAGCCAATTAGAGCAAACTTACAAAAACGTTGAATGGATACTCGTCAATGATCGGTCAACGGATTCCACAGGGCTTTTAATGGATGAGCTGCAACAGAAAGATCAGCGGATTACAGTTATTCATATAGAAGAATTGCCTGAAGGCTGGCTTGGAAAAAATAACGCCTTATACAAAGGATTCCTTCAGGCTTCTGGAAGATGGCTATTGTTTACTGATGCGGACGTGAAGTTTGATAAAGAGACATTTGCTAAGGCGCTTCATTATTTCGAGAGGCACGAGCTGGACCATTTGACTGCTGCACCAAACTTGAGTGCGAATCCGTTCTGGTTAAAATCTTTTATTGCTTTTTTTATGTTTGGATTTTCCTATTTTAAACGACCTTGGGCTGCCAATAACCCAAAGTCAAAGGTTGGTACTGGAATTGGTGCCTTTAACCTGGTTTCAAAAGAAGCATATCAGAGTTTCGGAACACATGAGAGAGTGAAAATGCGGCCAGATGACGACTTACAGCTTGGAATGAAAATGAAAAAAGAAGGCTATCGTCAAAGGATTGTCACGGCACTAGAGCTGATTGAGGTGGAATGGTACGGGAGTTTACGGGAAGCGTTTGTTGGACTCGAAAAGAATACATTTGCCGGATTACATTACCGGGTTAGCATGGTACTTTTTGCGATTTTCGGTGTCTTTATTACCAATGTTCTTCCTTTTATTACGATATTTTCTTCCGATAAAACCGTAGCCTTATTAAGCTTAGGAAATATTTTATTAAGCGGTATTCATTATCTGCTAGTAATAAAAAAAATGACGATATTTTCACCTTCTATGTTTCTAGTATTACCCGTAACTGCCCTGCTGTTTATCTATTCGATTATTCGGGCAAGCCTTCTAACCTTTAAACGCGGCGGAATCATGTGGAGAGGTACAATATATAAATTAAGCGAGTTAAGAGAGAAAGAGTAAATCACAAATTTTTTAATAGGAGGCTCATGATGTCAGCTAAATTATTTTCCCCTTTTACGATTAAGGATGTTACCCTTAAAAATCGAATAGTAATGGCGCCGATGTGTATGTATTCGAGTCATAACGAAGATGGTCATATTCAGAACTGGCACCGCACGCATTATACAAGCCGAGCTGTTGGTCAAGTTGGATTAATAATCGTTGAAGCAACAGCGGTTACCCCACAGGGCAGGATTTCACCTAGGGATCTAGGAATTTGGAGTGATGACCACATTGAAGGCTTCACTGAACTTGTCAGCATGATGAAGGAGCATGGGACTAAGACAGGTATCCAGCTTGCTCACGCGGGTAGAAAGGCAAATCTAGAAGGTGAAAGCTTCGCCCCTTCGGCCTTAGCTTTTAATGAAAAAATGAAAACTCCTAAGGAAATGACCAAAGAAGATATAGCCGAAACCGTTGAAGCATTTAAAAAGGCTGCTGAACGGGCAGCTAAAGCGGGTTTTGATGTGATTGAGCTGCATGGTGCGCACGGCTATTTAATTAATGAGTTCCTTTCCCCGCTAACAAATAAAAGAACAGATGAATACGGTGGATCTGCTGAAAATCGTTATCGCTTCCTTCGTGAGATTATTGAAGCAATCAAAACAGTCTGGGACGGTGTGCTATTTGTCCGCGTTTCAGCTAATGACTATCATGAAGAGGGATTAACACCCCTAGATTACGTGTTTATTAGTCAATGGATGAAGGAACAAGGTGTGGATTTAATTGATGTAAGCTCAGGGGCAGTCGTACCTGCGCATATTGATATTTATCCTGGCTATCAAGTTCCCTACTCAGAAACGATTAGAATTGGTGCCGAAATTTCTACAGGTGCCGTGGGATTAATTACCACTGGTATCCAAGCAGAAGAAATCCTTCAAAATGAGCGTGCGGATTTAGTATTTTTAGCTCGCGAATTATTACGTGACCCATACTGGCCAAGAACAGCTGCAAAAGAACTAGGTGTAACAATTGAAGGACCAAAACAGTATGAGCGCGGCTGGATATAACGAGTAAAAGACGGCTTTTTGCCGTCTTTTTTATTTTGAAGGTATGTTTATTTCTTTAAAGTCTTCAGCAATGTCTGTATTTGCAAATACTTCCTTGGCCTCCGTGACTAGTTCCTGCCAGGCTTGCCGGTCGTAGCGTGAACTGATATGTGTCAAACATAACTGTTTACTGCCAGCGAGTTTTGCCACTTTCGCAGCCTGATGAGTAGTTGAGTGGAAATAATCGAAGGCAAGCTTTTCTTCCCCTTTTGAAAAAGTTGCTTCATGAATTAATAAATCCGCATCCCGCGCTAAGGAAATAGCATTTTCGCAGTACCTTGTATCGCCAAGAATCGTGACAATCCGTCCTTTTTGATCCGGACCTAGAAATTCTGCCGGCACGATGACTGTTCCATCTTCAAGCGTAACCGTTTCCCCTTCTTTAATTTTTCGAAAAATGGGTCCAGGCTCTACTCCAGCCTCGACAAGCTTATCCGCTAAAAGTGTTCCTGGCCTGTCCTTCTCAATAATCCGATACCCGTATGAAGGAATGCCATGATCTAAAAGTCTTGCCTCCACAATAAACTGTTCATCTTCAAAAATAACCCCATCATCTATTTCTACAATCTTAAGTGGGTATTTTAAATAGGTTTGGCTGACTGAAAGGCTTATCGTAATATATTCTTTCAGTCCTTTTGGTCCATAAACCGTCACTTCTGATTCTCCGCCTTGAAAAGACCGGCTCGCTAACAACCCAGGAAGACCATAGATATGATCGCCATGAAGGTGGGTAATAAAGACTTTTTCTATTCTGCGCGGTTTTATCGATGTATGTAAGATTTGATGCTGTGTCGCTTCACCCGCATCGAACAGCCAAATGGATCCTCGTTCTTCGAGTAATTTTAAGGCAATGGAAGTAACATTTCGAAGCTTAGCCGGTATACCAGCACCCGTTCCCAAAAAAAATATGTCCAATATTACCGCTCCTTGTCGAATAAAGTTATAAATACTATAGCATATCACTTGCATAAATGCCCTCTATCCATGGTATTCTCTTTTAAAGGGATTTAGATTTCAATACATGCTTCAGAGGTTTTTGGCTAAATCTAAGTTGAATACATATAAGGAGAGGTAATTACAGTGGAACAATCTAGAAATATGACTTCATTAATCATGATATTTGGTGCAACAGGAGATTTAGCTATTCGAAAGCTATTTCCCTCCCTTTACCGCTTGTTTCAAAAAGGAAAGTTAGATAAATTTGCGGTCATTGGCGTGGCTAGGAGACCATTATCCACTGAAGATTTCCAAAGTTCTGTGAAGGACTCTGTTTTAACCGCTCTAGGAAAAAAGGATGATATCGATGAGTTTGCGGCTCATTTTTACTATCAGTCTCATGATGTATCAGATTCAAGCTCCTATTTAGCGCTAAAAAGTTTAGCAGAGCAAATTGATGAAAAATACGAGTTAGAAGGAAATCGGATTTTCTATCTTGCTATGGCACCTGAATTTTTTGCTCCAATCGCCTTACATTTAAAATCGGATGGATTAACAGATGTAAAAGGCTACAAAAGACTTGTCATTGAGAAACCATTTGGACATGATTTGGAATCAGCAAAAGAGTTGAATGAGCAAATTCGAACAGCTTTTTCAGAGGAAGAGGTTTACCGAATTGATCACTATTTAGGGAAAGAAATGGTCAGAAATATTGAAGTTATTCGGTTTGCCAATGCCATTTTTGAGCCTTTATGGAATAACCGTTATATCTCTAATATTCAAATTACCTCAAGCGAGATTCTTGGTGTAGAAGAACGAGGCCGATATTATGAAACAAGCGGGGCTCTCCGGGATATGGTTCAAAACCATATCATGCAAATGGTAGCACTGCTTGCCATGGAACCGCCGATTAAGTTGACAACAGATGAGGTTCGTTCTGAGAAGGTTAGAGTATTTCGTTCATTAAGAATGATCACAGGGGAAGAAATAAATAAATATTTTGTTCGTGGACAATATGGATCCGGAATGGTAGAAGATGAACAGGTACCAGAATATCGCGCCGAGCCAATGGTCGACAAAGAGTCAAACACTGAAACCTTCGTGGCCGGGAAGATTATGATTGATAACTTCCGCTGGGCAGGTGTACCTTTTTACATCCGAACTGGGAAAAGAATGACAACAAAGTCAACCAAAATTGTTGTTCAATTTAAAGACATTCCAATGAACCTTTATTATCAGCCTGAGAAATTGTTGAACCCGAATCTGCTTGTTATTCATATTCAGCCTGAGGAAGGAATTACCCTTCACCTTAACGCCAAAAAAGCTGGTGGACATCTCGATGCCCAGGAAGTCAAACTGAGTTTTGCTAATACAGGCATTCATGCAATGAACACTCCTGAAGGGTATGAAAAGCTCCTTTATGATTGCATGCGCGGTGATGCAACCAACTTTACACACTGGGATGAAGTCGCCTATTCTTGGGCCTTTGTGGATAAAATTTCTGAAGTATGGGAAAAAACGAAAGCCGAGGACTATCCGAATTATGAATCTGGTTCAATGGGACCGAAAGCTGCTGATGAGATGTTAGAAAAAGACGGATTTTTCTGGTGGCCTGTAACAGCTTTAGATGTAGATATCTGTAAATAATACAAAAAGCTCCGCATTGTTCTTCATACAATGGCGGAGCTTTTAATTCTCTTCCTTCTTTTTTTGCGGGAATGTACGAAGAAAATCTTTATTAAAACTTGTTCCCGTTCCTACGCTATGAGCATTGTTGACTTTTCGTGCGCCGGCATTTTCAATGATATTTTTCCCATATTTATCACGGAGAGTGGAAAGGGTTTTAAGTAACGGCTCTTTTTTTGCATCATTTTCAAATGAAAATATATCAAGCTGTTTGAAGGCAAGGTCATGTTCGACTAAATCGTAGCCTGTTATACCTAACAACCGGACAGCATTTCCATTCCAATGCTTGAGAAAAAGCTGCTTTGCAAACGAAGCAATATCTTCTTTTTGATGAATAGGATTGGAAAGTTTTTTACTTCGAGTGATTGTTTTTCGATCTTTGAAACGAATGGTAATCCCTATGGTCGTAGCAAATACATTTTTCCGTTTTAGCCTTACCGAAACGGTTTCCGCCAACGATTCTAATACTCGAAATAACTCTTGTTGATTGCTCGTATCTTTAGGAAGCGTCGTTGAATTTCCAATACTTTTAAAATCAGATACCGATTCAGGATCTACCGCTCTATTATCAATTCCATTTGCCCTTTCCTTAATACGGATTCCATTAATGCCGAGAAGTGATTTCAACTGTATTTCATTGCCAGCTGCTAATTCTCCAATCGTTTGAATGTCAATGGTTGTTAACTTTTCAGCAGTCTTTTTACCAACACCATGCATCTCACTCGTATTTAACGGCCACAAAACAGAAGGGATGTCACGCTTGCGAAGAATCGTTATGCCCATCGGTTTTTTCATATCAGACGCTGTCTTTGCCAAAAATTTATTGGGTGCAATTCCAATGCTGCAGGGCAAATCTAGCTGTTCGAGAACTCTTTTTTGAATACTTTTGGCGATTTCAATAGGGCTACCAAGTTCAAAAGAGTCGGTTATATCCATATACCCTTCATCAATCGATACAGGTTCCACTAGCTCTGTATAATTCCTGAGAATTTCAAACATGGCGATAGATGCCGTCCGATAACGGTCGAAATTAGGCTTCCTTATGATTAGCTGCGGACAGAGCTTCTTCGCTTCCCATAGCGGCATAGTCGTCTTGACTCCAAATTTTCTTGCTTCATAGCTGCAGGTAATAATGATTCCTCTTCGTTCCTCCACGTTTCCGGCAATCGCAACAGGCTTCCCCTTAAGTTCAGGGTAATAAGCCATCTCCACCGAAGCGTAAAAGCTATTCATATCAACATGCAGTATGACTCTACCCTTCTTAGGATACATTTCCTTCACGTGACCACTTCTCCTAATAACAATGATATCTCTAGTATAGCAAAAAGGAGACCCCGTTGGCCTCCTCCTACTAATCCTTATTTCTTTTTTGTGTCCCCTTATTGTCTCTAAAAACCCTGTAAACTACACTTGTTTCCTGAGTAGGCAAATTTACAAACATTAATTCCTTATTGTATTTAAAGGAATATTCATGGAAAGAGATAGTAGGATGTCCACCACCATATGCAATGTCAAATATTTCATTTTCCTCATCGATTAAAGTGGCACTTCCTTGTGATTGGCTTTTTCCATATGGGCAAACATACTCTTTTACTTTTATTGCCGTTAATTTTTTCTCATCAATCCAATATCTCATAACTCTAGCGTTATCAGTTGTACTTCCTGAATCATCAAATAAAGTAATTGAATGATCGTAGTTATAACGGGCATCATGTTGCATAGAAGGAATCATGTTTTCATCAATCCCTTTAATATCGCAGCGATTTTTAGCAAGCATCCACAAAATTGCGCCCGTTTGTCTGTCAATTTTCACGATTCCAATATGTCTAAATGACACAAGTAAGTTCTGGTCTCTTTCATCGATAAACATTGAATTTATATGAGCGTAATCTAAATATTTCTCCCCTGTTGACGGGCAATCCGCTGGATCATTAAGATAATGACTTAGTTTAAATAATTCGGGATAATCAATGGATTCCCAATGGAAAACGACTTGGCTATTTTTCACTTCTTGGATGACATTATTAAATACTTTATATGAACCGTTAACGTTCGGAATATTATCCACCGTATTTGGGTAAGCAGTTGGAATCATGTAATGTCCATCATCAATATAGACATAATCATGGTTTTCCATTGGATAATCATCTTTAATTCTTCCAGAAGCTTTTATTCTTTGACGATCAATTTCCTTAAAGTTTTCATCCAGAACAACCAACTCACATAACCAATATCCCGCGTTTCCTTTTGGCATGGGTGTGTCGTGTACTTGCACCGTGTAAACATACCTATTTTGGCCTAATTTATTCTCATAACATCTAAAATTTTGAATGTTATTTTCCTCTTGAATCCAATGCTTAACATACCCATAATGATTCATAATCACCGCACTTCTGCCTTGGTAGTAGTAAAAGTCATTTTCATTTTTGGAATATCCAATTGCTTGATATGGTAAGTGCCATTTCGGACGTATAAAATGAACTTCTGGTACAGCCACAACGCTGCCATTACTTTTCACACCTAATACATAATTCGTTCCGTCGGGTGATGTACTTTGAAATGGAGTTACATAATTATCTTCAATTACTAAATTATTAATTAAAAATTTTTTGTCAATCTCCATGCTAATCTATCTCCTTAAATGGATCTTAGTATCTATATATTATTAGGTGATTTTTTAGTATATATGTATCGGTGATGTACTAAATATCATTAAAACTTACTCAAGAATCTGGCAAGTACTCTAGCAAAACAAAAGGAGAACCCGAAGGCTCTCCCCTAAATATCACTTATTGATTAGAAACTTCCTCGATAATCGCGATAGTCATTTCTGCCAACTTGTTTAATTCTTCAATCGGCATACGTTCATTTGTGGTATGAATATCTTCATAACCCACTGCTAGGTTAACCGTTGGAATGTTAAAGCCCGCAATGACGTTTGCATCGCTTCCGCCGCCGCTATGCTGTAATTCACAGCTGCGGCCAATTTTCGCTGCCGCTTTACGTGCGATTTCAACTACCTGATCGCCTTCTCCAAATTTAAAGCCTGGATACATAACCTCAACTTCAACTTCAGCTCTGCCACCCATTTCAGCAGCTACTGTTTCAAAAGCATCTTTCATTTTAGCAGCCTGTGCTTCCATTTTCTCAGCAATGAGTGAACGGGCTTCTGCTAGAATATCCACACGATCACAAACGATATTCGTTTGTGTGCCGCCTTCAAAGCGGCCGATATTTGCTGTCGTTTCGGAGTCAATTCTGCCTAATGACATTCTAGCAATTGATTTCGCAGCAATCGTAATGGCAGATACTCCTTTTTCCGGAGCAACACCCGCATGAGCGGTTTTTCCGTAAATAACTGCCTTGATTTTAGCTTGAGTAGGAGCTGCAACAACAATATTTCCAACTAAACCATCACTATCTAATGCATAGCCATACTTTGCCTTCAATAAGGAGGAATCAAGTGCTTTTGCACCTACAAGTCCTGATTCTTCACCGACAGTTATCACAAATTGGATTTGTCCATGAGGAATATTTTGTTCCTTTAAGACACGAATGGTTTCAAGCATAACAGATAGGCCAGTTTTATCATCGGCACCTAAAATAGTTGTTCCATCCGTAACCACATAGCCGTCCTTAATGGATGGCTTAACACCTCGTGCCGGAACAACTGTATCCATATGAGAAGTGAAATAAATAGGATCTACGCCGTCTTTAGTCGCAGCAAGGGTACAAATTAAGTTTCCGGCTCCATGACCCGTTACGGCCGTTGTATCGTCTTCAAACACATCAAGACCTAAATCGGTAAACTTTTGTTTTAGCACTTTCGCAATTTCAGTTTCGTATTTGGTTTCTGAATCAATTTGGACAAGCTCTAAAAATTCATTCAAAAGACGTTCATGATTAATCATCTGAATAACCCTCCGTTTTATGTACTCACAATAGAGTATACTCTTTCATAAACCTGTCATCAAATGAAAGCTTTACAGTGGGATATTGCCGTGTTTCTTGAAGGGTCTAGATTCTTTTTTGTTTCGAAGCATCTCTAATGCCTGGATAATTTTTATTCTCGTTTCACGCGGGTCAATGACATCATCGACCATGCCTCTGCTCGCCGCCACATAGGGATTGGCAAACTTTTCGCGGTATTCTTCAATTTTTTGCTGCCTTACTTGTTCAGGATTATCACTATTTTGGATTTCTTTCGCAAAAATGATATTGGCAGCACCCTGTGGACCCATTACCGCAATTTCTGCATTAGGCCAGGCATAGACTAAATCCGCCCCAATAGACTTACTATTAAGCGCTACATATGCCCCGCCATAAGCTTTTCTTAAAATAACTGTCAGCTTCGGAACAGTGGCTTCTGAATAAGCAAATAATATTTTCGCACCATGGCGAATAATACCCCCATGCTCCTGTTTAACTCCTGGAAAGAAACCTGTTACATCCTCAAAGGTAATAATCGGGATATTAAACGAATCACAGGTACGGATAAATCTTGCGGCTTTATCAGATGAATTAATATCAAGCCCGCCCGCCATCACTTTTGGCTGGTTGCAAACAAGCCCTACACTCTCGCCTTTAATTCGGGCAAAACCTACGACGATATTTTTCGCAAAGTTTTTTTGAATTTCCATAAAGGAGTCTGCATCACAAACTTGTTCAATTACCTTGCGAACATCATATGGACGGACGGCATCGAATGGAATAACATCTGTTAAGTCTGGTCGATAATCATTTTCCTCTTCCACTTCAAGTCTTGGAGGTTTTTCTTCATTGTTTTGCGGCAGGTAGCTTAGAAGTTTACGAACCTCTTCTAAAACTTCCTGCTCAGAAGGAGATTCAAAATGAGCATTTCCACTAATACTATTATGAACATGTGCTCCTCCAAGATCCTCTGCAGAAATTTTCTCACCCGTTACGGTTTCAATTACTTTTGGACCTGTAATAAACATTTGACTTGTCTTTTCAACCATAAAAACAAAATCGGTAATAGCAGGTGAATAGACCGCTCCACCAGCACATGGACCCATTATGACGGATATTTGCGGAATCACCCCTGAATAAATCGCATTTCGATAAAAAATGTGTCCGTAACCATCCAGCGAGACTACACCTTCTTGGATTCGTGCACCACCTGAGTCATTCAAGCCGACAAACGGTGTACCGTTTTTAGCAGCTAAATCCATAACATTAGCTATTTTTTTGGCATGCATTTCCCCAAGCGCACCGCCAAATACAGTAAAATCTTGTGAAAATAAGTAGATTGGACGGCCATTTACTTTTCCATATCCAGTAACAACACCGTCACCGGGTCCTTTCTGTTCATCCAAACCAAAGTCATTGGTTCTGTGCTCTATAAATGGACTTAATTCTACGAAAGAACCTTTATCTACTAAAAGCTCTATTCTTTCTCTTGCGGTTAATTTCCCCTTTTCATGCTGCTTATCAATTCTCTCGTCACCGCCGCCAAGCTCTACTTCCCGGCGCTTATCATACAATTCATTAATTTTTTCATAGATGTCTATCATATTCCCTCACCCCTTCTTTTCGCATAGCTCGACTAATACACCTGATGTTGACTTTGGATGCATGAAGGCAATATGAGCCCCCCCTGCACCCATTCTTGGCTCCTTATCGATCATCGTAATTCCTTTTTCATTCATTTCCTTGATTCTTTCTTCAATTGAATCTACGCCTAGTGCAACATGGTGTATTCCTTCACCGCGTTTTTCAATAAATTTGGAAATTGTGCTTTCCTCCGAAGTTGGCTCAAGCAGCTCAAGTTTGGTTTCTCCCGCCTTAAGAAACGCAACTCTAACATTTTGGCTCTCTACTACTTCAATACCTAATAATGGCAAATTAAGTACATCTGTGTAAAAAGGAAGTGAAGACTCAAGCGTTCGAACAGCAATTCCGATGTGGTCTACTTTTTTAATCATTTTTATCCCTCTATTTTTCAAAATTATAATAGTTTCGACAATTATCTTATTCGCTAAAAAATTCATAATTCCTTCCCAAATTGAGATGTTGTTCCATTGTTCAATTGGGCTTTTCCCTGTAAAATAGAAATAAAGCTATTAATATAAAGGGGGGAACCCACTTTGAATAAGAAAAGAACAAGAAAAATAGTTGTATACTTAATGTTAATCGCGATGTTAGCCTCAACTCTCCTAATCGGGATTGCACAATTTATTTAATTTAAAACATAGACAAGGGACTGTCTGAAGAACAGTCCCTTTTACTATTTATCAATGGCTCCATTTTCTATTGCCAGCTCCTCAAATGACTTATTCGTTGAAGTGACTAAGATTTTCGTACCTAATGGAATTATGGGATACAAGGAGGAAATGACTTCATTCTGTGTACGAATGCAGCCTTGTGAAACATACCTGCCAATGGATGCCGGTTGATTGGTTCCATGAATTCCATATATTCGACCATCTGTTTCCTCTGCATCAAAGCCAATCCATCTGGAACCAAGGGGATTTTCAGGGTCACCACCCGGTATATCCTTCCGACGATAGTAGGGATCCTCTGCTTTTATCGTAATCGTAAATAGTCCTTCTGGAGTTAAATCTTTGGTTTTTCCAGTTCCAACACTCACAACAGTTTGGACCCTATTAGCATCAATTAAAGCCAATTCATTTGTCGTTTTATTGACAATAACAAAAGGGTCGCCAGGGAGTGGGTTAGGACCAAGCGGCCAAAGGGGAGAAATAAAAAAAGCAAACAGGATTGGCGATAGTATCTTTATCATAAAAATCCACCTGCCATTTTTTTCTTAGTTTGCTTCCGTTTTCCTTGGTTTATTCCATTTTGATGTCTTAAAGGAACTTTTAATGATTAAATATTCATTCATTTCTTTTACTAACTGCAACAGTGCAGCTCGTACTTCAAATTCTTCCCTTGTTTTCGGAAGCTCCATTTCTTCAAATTCCTTTTTCATCTCTTTTAATTTTCCTAGATAAATATGAGCAGTGTTTCCTGGCTGAATATTTTTGGACAGTTCTTCCAGAAATTCGGCAATCATTTTCCCTTGGGGTAACGTAACCGTAAGGGATGTAACAATCGGTAAAACCCTTTCAATGATTTCAAATTGCTTTTCTCTCATTTTAAAATAATGAAAATAGTCATTTTCATCCCTTAAAAAGTGGTTTTCTACATCTCGAAAGGCAAATGATTTTGCTTCTTCTAGTAAATTAGCCGTTTCCGTAATTTCTTGTCCGGACCAATTACTTTCCCCTGTTCTTAAGAATTTGATCATTTCACAAAAAATCACTTTAAAATTATCCTCTAATTTCAATTGATATTGTTTTAATCTATTATCTGCACTTGGCATATAGAGATTAATAATGAGTGCTACTCCAATTCCAATAATAATAACACCAAGCTCATTAATAAAAAGATCTACAGATAAATTGTTAGCCATATAGATATGTAAAATAATTACACTGCTCGTGACGATTCCATCGTTAGCTTTGAACATTACGACAGTCGGGATAAAGAATAATAGCATAATTCCAATAACGATTGGATGGTAACCGATAACCTCGAAAAATAGACTTGAAAATGCCATAGCTAAAACACAAGCTAAAAATCGATCCCAAGAAGCACGTACAGATTTTCTTTTTGTTACCTTAATACACAAAATAGTTAAAATACCCGCTGAGGCAAAGTTGTCTAGACCTAACTGCTGAGCAATTAAGATAGAGATTGCTGTCCCTAATGCGGTTTTAATTGTCCGATAACCAATTCGATATTTCATTGCAATTCTCCTCAAAATAAAAAAGATGATCCATATAGACCATCTTTAGCTTATCCTTATTAGAGCATTTTTTGCAAGAAATCTTGTGCTCGCTTGCTCTTCGGGTTTATAAAAAATTCTTGCGGTTTTGCATCTTCGACTAATACCCCGCCATCCAGGAATAGGACTCGATCGGCCACTTCACGGGCAAAACCCATTTCGTGGGTCACAATCGCCATCGTCATCCCAGTATGAGCGAGGGATTTCATTACTTCCAGAACTTCTTTTACCATTTCTGGATCAAGCGCTGAAGTTGGTTCATCAAAAAGCATAACGTCCGGCTCCATTGCCAATGCTCTTGCAATGGCAACACGCTGCTTTTGTCCCCCAGATAATCTTGTCGGATATTCATTTGCTTTTTCCGCTAATCCTACTCTATCTAACAAATCATAGGCTATCTTTTCTGCTTCAGCCTTTGCTAACCCTTTTACCTTAATCGGTGCATAGGTAAGATTCTGCAAAACGGTTTTGTGCGGGAATAAATGAAAATGTTGAAAAACCATTCCAACGTTTTGCCGTACCTTCATAATATTTGTCTTTTTATCCGTAACATCCTGTCCACCTACAAATATTCTTCCGCTTGTTGGGTTTTCAAGAAGATTCATGCAGCGAAGAAAGGTAGACTTTCCTGAACCGGATGGTCCAATAATCGCAACAACTTCTCCTGCTTCAATTGTCGTGGTGATGCCCTTTAAAACTTCGAGCTTTCCATAATTTTTATGCAAATCTTCAACCTTAATCACTGCGTCTCATTCTCCTTTCAACCACTTTTCCAAGGAACGTCAAGGTCACGACCATTAAGTAATAAATCAATCCAGCTATTAAAAGTGGTTCAAAAAACGAATAATTTTCAGCCCCAACTTGATAGGAACGACGCATGATATCCATTACCCCAATTGTAGTAACAATCGCAGATTCCTTCGTTAACGTTATAAATTCATTCATCAATGCAGGCAGAATATTTTTAAGAGCCTGCGGTAAAATGATATCCCACATCATTTTCGAGTAAGGTACACCCAGAGCCATTGCAGCTTCCTGCTGTCCTTTATCAATTGCTTGAATTCCTGCTCTAATAATCTCGGATATGTAAGCACCGGAATTAAGAGCAAAGGATAGTATCGCAGCGGTATAAGGTTCAATTTGATACCCAATTAACTGCGGCGAACCATAATAGATCAACATCAGCTGTAATACGAGCGGAGTACCTCGGAAAATCGAGGTGTAGGCGTCCGCAAACCAGCCAAGAAATTTATATTTGCTAATTTTAAATAGAGAAAGGATAATTCCTAAAATAAAGCCTATTATTCCTGCCAGTATGACAATTTTAAGGGTAACAAATATTCCCTCTAAAATGTATGGCATTGAAGGAATAAATTGTCCGAAATCTAAGTTCATTCATCTGCCGTCCTCTCTATGTATTGAAATTAGTAAGACGTTCAGAAGACTTTCTGAACGTCTTGGTTGTAGATTTAGTTTTCCCCACCAAACCATTTAACAATCAATTCTTGCAGTTCGCCATTATCTTTCATTTCTTGAAGCTCTTTGTTAAACTTCTCTGTTAAAGCACTATCCTTCGGAAATGCAATCGCAGATCCTGCTTCCTCTGGATCATCACTGATTGTGAAGCTAGTTAAATCCGCTTCTTTATCAAGATATCCTTTAGCCACAGTGTCTTCAATAATAATTGCGTCAAAACGGCCAGCTTTCAATTCTTGAATAAGTTCTGGGATACGGTTACGATTCTCAACTTTTATAGCTACAGTTTCATTAATTTCGTCTGCTTTACCTTCTTGAATAGAACCTAACTGAACACCAACTGTTTTACCTTCTAAATCTTCTACTGTTGAGATTTCACTGTCTTTTTTAGAGATAACCATGTGTTGCGCTGTATAGTAGATATCACTGAAATCTACGTTTTTCTTTCTTTTTTCGGTTGGAGTCATTCCCGCTAATACAAAATCAGCTTGTCCAGATTTAAGTGACTGGACCAAACCGCCGAAATCCATATCTTTCACTTCAACTTCATAGCCAAGTTTTCCAGCAATTGCATTCGCTAAATCAACATCAAAACCAATAATTTCGTCACTTTTATCTGACTCAATATACTCAAACGGCGCATAATCAGCTGAGGTTGCCATCACTAGTGTCTTTTTATCACTTGCATTATCATCTTCACTTTCTCCACAGGCCGCAAGTATACCAGCAGCTAAAATCATTATTAAAAATAAACCAATTACTTTTTTCATTTGTTTTCCTCCTATAATTTTCTAAAAATTCAAAATTAATTTTCATACTGCTTTTTCTAACTTTATAGAGTTAAAGTCTAATATTTATACAACGTAATGAATTTTAACACAGGATAAAATAATTATGCAAGTATATTTATAAAAATTGATTATTACTTTTTTAAAATAAAAAAAAGAGCTAATCTCCGTTAAGAGATTAGCCCTTTTGACAATACTTTATAGTTCTTCACAGTTTTCTTCGAATTCTTTTTGCAGTCTTGCCACTACTGTTGCTGGGTCGTATCCTTCGATTTGGTGTCTTTCAACCATTGAAACAATTTTTCCATCTTTTAATAGAGCAAATGATGGCGAGGAAGGCGGGTAACCTGTAAAATAACTGCGTGCTTTTTCTGTTGCATCTTTATCTTGTCCTGCAAAAACGGTAACAAGATGGTCTGGACGTTTATCATAATGAAGGGCATGAGCCGCTGCTGGACGTGCAATGCCGCCGGCACAACCACATACAGAATTAATCATTACTAAGGTTGTACCTTTTTGCCCAAGCGCTTCTTCAACCTCTTCAGGTGTTTTAAGTTCTTTATAACCAGCTGCCGCGATCTCATTACGTGCTTGAGTCACAACATCATTCATGAAAAAATTGAAATCCATGCTCATACTTTTCACTCCTAATTTATGTCGATATAACTATATAATAACAGTAAAAACGTGTTTTTTCCAATTGAACAGTACTTACTTTTTTGATAAGAATGCATTAAATAGGATTTCCACTGCAGTTGCTGCTGTTTTTTCTCCTGCCATTACTTCATTTTCTAATTGTGGAAGCTGGAGCTTTACTTCTGGATGATGGAAAAAGCTGTAATGAAGCTGATCAGTTATCAACGAATAAATCCAATCACGCTGCTGTCCTTTTCGTCTTTCTGCAAATACTCCTCGGGACTTTCCTTTCTCTTCAAAATCCTTAATGACTCCCCAAACATCTTTAATACCTTCCCCTGTTAATGAGGAACAGGTATACGCTTTGGACGCCCATCCCTTCGTAGCCGGCTGAAGAAAATGAAGGATACGGCTATATTCTTTTCTCGTCTGCTCCGATTTTTCTTTATTAGCTCCGTCTGCTTTATGAACAAGGACCGCATCTGCTAATTCCATAATCCCTTTCTTCATCCCTTGCAATTCATCACCAGCACCTGTCAGGACAAGGAGCATGAAAAAATCAACCATGTCGCGTATAATTACTTCACTTTGCCCCACACCGACGGTTTCGATTAAAATCACATCAAAACCTGCTGCTTCACATATCAGCATCGCTTCTCTTGTCTTTCGATGTACACCGCCCAATTTACCTGCCGTTGGCGAGGGTCGAATAAAAGCCCTTGGATTACGCGATAATTGTTCCATTCTGGTTTTATCCCCAAGGATACTTCCACCTGAAAGACTAGAGCTTGGATCAATTGCCAGTACAGCGACCCTTAGCCCAAGGTCACAAAGATAAGTGCCAAACGTTTCAATAAAAGTGCTCTTCCCAGCACCAGGGACACCAGTAATTCCGATTCGAATTGATTCCCCACTGTGAGACAGGAGCTTTTGCAAGAGCTCCTGAGCCTTATGGAAATGCTGTTCAGCATTACTTTCAACCAAAGTGATGGCACGGGCAAGCTGGCCCCTATTCCCTGACAGTACACCTTCAACTAACTCTTCAACAGAAGGCTCCTTTGACTGACGTTTACGATAGACAATGTTTTTTTCGATGACTAAAGACTGGCCTTCCTGCTCTTGCCCTTTTTTGATAAGTGTTGAGAATTTTTCCGGTTCATTTGGGTTGCTCCATTCCGGTTTCATATCCTCAGACATTTATTGTGACACTTCCTCATACCCAAGCTGTTTATAAATTTCCTTGATTACCTTTTGGGCAGCCACTGGGATTATGGTCCCCGGTCCAAAAATGGCACAGGCGCCATTTTCATATAAAAATTGATAATCCTGAGCAGGGATAACCCCGCCGATTACAAGTAAAATATCCTCACGGCCAAGCTTTTTCAACTCCTCCGCAAGCTGCGGCAATAATGTCTTGTGACCTGCTGCCAATGAGCTCATTCCGATGACATGCACATCATTTTCAACTGCCTGCATGGCTGTTTCTTCCGGGGTCTGGAATAATGGACCTATATCAACATCAAACCCGAGGTCCGCGAAGGCAGTGGCAATGATTTTGGCGCCGCGGTCATGACCGTCCTGCCCCATTTTGGCAATGAGAATCCTCGGTCTTCTGCCTTCATTCTCAAGGAAATCATCCGTCATAAGTTTTACTTCAGATATTTCTTCTTCGTTTGTATATGCCTTACTATAGACGCCGCTGATAGAACGAATAATCGCTTTATGTCTGCTGGAAACTTTCTCAATCGCATCGGAAATTTCACCTAAGGTTGACCGGACTCTTGCAGCCTGAACAGCTAGCTCTAACAGGTTGGTTTCCCCTGTTTCGGCACCCTTTGTTAAAGCAGCCAGAGCTTCTGCTACCTTTGCTTCATCGCGGCCTGCTTTTAAGTTTGTTAATTTTTCAATTTGCTTTAATCGAACCGCGGTATTATCAATATCCAAAATATCAATTGCTTCTTCCTTTTCGAGGCGATACTGGTTAACACCAATAATAGTTTCTTTGCCAGAATCTATTTGTGCCTGTTTTCTAGCTGAAGCTTCTTCAATTCTCATTTTTGGAAGTCCTGTTTCGATTGCTTTTGCCATACCGCCAAGATTTTCAATTTCCTCAATATGTGTCCAGGCTCTTTTTACCAATTCATCGGTAAGCTTTTCTACATAATAAGAACCTGCCCAAGGATCAATAACTTTGGTGATATTCGTTTCTTCTTGTAAAAATAATTGTGTATTTCGTGCTATTCGAGCTGAGAAATCTGTTGGCAGAGCAATTGCTTCATCCAAAGCATTAGTATGGAGTGATTGTGTATGACCCATAGCCGCCGCATGTGCTTCAAGCAAGGTCCGCATTACATTATTAAATGGGTCTTGTTCCGTTAGACTCCAGCCTGATGTTTGGGAATGTGTCCTGAGGGCCATAGATTTCTCGTTTTTCGGCTCGAATGATTTCATCATTTTTGCCCAGATTAAACGAGCACCCCGCATTTTCGCAACTTCCATAAAATAATTCATGCCCACCGCCCAGAAAAAGGACAACCGTGGTGCAAATTTATCAATGTCAATTCCAGCCTTAAGTCCTGTGCGTACATACTCCAGCCCATCTGCTAAGGTGTAAGCTAATTCCAGGTCAGCAGGAGCACCAGCCTCCTGCATATGATAGCCAGAAATACTGATACTATTAAACTTCGGCATGTATTTAGAAGTATACTCAAAGATATCTGCGATGATTTTCATCGACATCTCAGGCGGATAGATATACGTGTTACGGACCATATATTCTTTTAAGATATCATTTTGAATCGTTCCAGACAGCTTATCCTGTGTGACCCCCTGTTCCTCAGCAGTAACGATGAAAAAGGCTAGGATCGGCAGCACAGCACCGTTCATGGTCATGGATACTGACATCTGATCCAACGGAATTCCATCAAAAAGGGTCTTCATATCTAACACAGAATCAATAGCAACCCCAGCTTTACCAACATCGCCAACGACGCGTGGATGGTCAGAATCATAGCCGCGGTGTGTGGCTAAATCAAAGGCAACGGACAAGCCTTTTTGACCCATCGCTAGATTTCTGCGATAGAAAGCATTACTCTCCTCAGCAGTAGAAAACCCAGCGTATTGTCTTACTGTCCATGGACGATTCACGTACATCGTTGGGTAAGGCCCGCGAGTAAATGGCGGTACCCCAGGGAGGTCATTTAAATGCTGCAGTCCTTCACGATCTTCCTTTGTATAGAGTGGTTTTAGTTGAATTTGTTCATTCGTTTCAAACAGCAAATCATTAATAGACGTATCTATTTGCTTATCAACCTTGTCCAGCCATTGCTCTTTTGTTATAAAGTCTTGTTCTTCAAACAGGGAAATACTTTGAAAATCAGGCTTTTGTGTATTCATCTAACCCCACCTCCATTTCTGAAAGAATGGTTGAAAGAAGTTCAAAACAGTTACTATTTATATGGATAAACTGCCTTATACCTTCATTCGTCCATTGTGATTGCATGTCTTTTTCAGGCAATCCCGCTAAATAAAAAATATTATCTGGGAATTCTTTACGCAGTACTTTAATCATTTCAAGTCCTAGAGATTCGTATAGATCATTGCTGCTGCACAGACAGAAAAACTTAGTTTCTTGACTTGAGATAAATAGTTTGACAGTTTCCAAAGAAGTAACTGGATTGCTGTCGATAGCTTTTAATCCGCCAGCTGCGAGGAAACCCCGCATAAAATCTAACCTGGGTTTGTATTGTTTTAACTCACCGAGGCAAATCAAGCCAACCCGTGGCTTAGAGCCTGTCTTCCTTTCAATACCTTTACTCTTATTACGTAATTCTTCATATGGCTCTGATAATCTGATGTTCTTAATTGCCTTTATGCTAATTGCATTAGGATTGATCTTAGTTGATTCAGTGACATGTTCTTTAACTTGAACCGTATTTTCTACTAGATTTGCATATACATTTGTACCGATAATGCTTTGTTTTCTTGTGAAAATATCCTGTTTGCGTTGTGTATGGACTGAAGAAATTTCTTCTTGTAACCATCCGGATTTTAATACTTCCAGCATACCGCCATTTGCTTCAATCTGTTGGAAATACTTCCACGCTCTTTCTGCTAGCTCAGTGGTCAATGTTTCAACATACCAAGAGCCTCCAGCAGGATCAACAACTGTACGAAGATGAGCTTCTTCCTTCAGAATGTTTTGGATGTTTCTCGCAATTCGTTCAGATTGTTGAGAACTGCCCGTTATACCATCAAATGGCGTTACGTGCAGATACTGAACTCCGCCAACAACCGCTGCAAATGCTTCATTTCCTGCACGGAGAATGTTTACATGCGGGTCATAAACCGTTTTTGTAAACATAGATGTTTCGGCAGAAATCTGCATTCCCCGAGCCTCAGCTTTTGCTCCATATACTTTGGTTATTTTGTTCCAAAGAATTCGAGCTGCTCTAAGTTTGGCCATTTCCATAAAGAAATTGCTGCCGATTGAGAATTGAAATACCATTTTCGAAAGAATATCTTCCAGCTTCATTCCGCCTTCAAGCAGCATTTGGAGATAGAATGTACCCGTTGCGGCTGCAATCCCCAATTCTTGAACAGCATTGGCTCCGCCTTGATGGTAGGGTGAGGTATTTACTAGAACTGACCGTAAATTTGGTAGTTTTAGACTTGCAAGCTTTATATCTTCTATCCAACCCTTGAAAAAATCTTCATCAATGAGTCCTTCCTCTGCAAACAAAGACAATGGGTCGCTGCCAATATATCCACTTACTTGATTAGCGCTTTCCTCACTTTCTGCTAATACTGCCAGCAATGCTGATTGCATATCTCTCCCATTAACTGCAAATGGGAATGTAGAAGGTAAATCCCCAAGTACATCATTTAAAGTTTCTTTGGATTCAAGAAGTTCCTCTGAAACTTCAAATGAAAGAGCTGTTTGTCCTTTTTCAACGCCCACATGGAGCTTTTCCTTTAGTTCGTCAACAGAATGATATGAAATTCGCTGCGCTGCCTTCCAATCATTTGTTACATAACCTAATGGGTCAATGCCTCTACGAAAATCTGCCCCCCCCGGATAGTCCGGTGCTTTCTGATCATCTTGCTGAGAATAAAGCGGTTCCAAAATTATATTTTCATATGTAGGACTTTTCAAGGCTTCAATACTTTTACCCTTTAAAGATTCCTCCGCTTTTGCTTTCCAATCTTCTTTCGTCTTTAATGGAAAAAATTGATTTCGAAAGTTATCCAAACGCAACATCCCCCTTCCTTGAGATCGAAAATTAAACTAATATTCAATAAATTTCACTTAGTTTTATTGTAAGATAGATAGTAATATCAAGCAATAAAAATAACCGCCGCCATATGATCGGCGGCGGTTATTTTACTAATATATAGATGTTGTTGATTTTGAGGTATTTTCAAGAATTTCTTTTACCCGTTGTAAGAATCGGCCGCAAACTAATCCGTCTAATACTCTGTGGTCTAGTGACATACATAGGTTTACCATGTCGCGAACAGCAATCATATTGTTGTCCATAACTACTGGGCGCTTGACAATGGATTCCACTTGAAGAATCGCTGCCTGCGGATAGTTGATAATTCCAGCTGATTGAACCGAGCCAAACGAGCCAGTATTGTTGACAGTAAAGGTTCCACCCTGCATATCTTCTGAGCGAAGTTTATTGGTTCTTACCTTTACAGCAAGCTCGGAAATCTCACGGGCAATCCCTTTAATTGTTTTCTCATCGGCTTGCTTAATAACAGGTACATATAAAGCATCATCGGTTGCGACTGCAATAGATATATTGATGTCTTTCTTCTGGATAATCTTATCTCCAGCCCACATGGAGTTGATTTGAGGGAATTCCTTTAATGCCTGCGCTACAGCTTTTACGAAAAAGGCAAAGAAAGTGAGATTGAAGCCTTCTTTCTTTTTGAACTCATCCTTTAAAGAATTGCGGTATTCCACAAGATTTGTTGCATCGACCTCAATCATTGTCCAAGCATGAGGTGCTTCATGCTTACTTCGGAGCATATTGGCGGCAATTGCTTTTCGGATGCCAGTTACAGGTATTTCGATATCGCCTGCTGCAACAGGAATACTTGGAGCAGGTGTCCCTTGCTTTGGAGAAGCAACCGCTGGTGCCGTTTCAATGGCTGGAACTTGCTGCACCTCAGTCTGCTTTGGTGCTTCAACCTTTGCACCAGCAGCAGGGATATTTCCTGTTTCAATCAACTTCAATAAATCTTTTCTTGTTATCCGGCCGCCTGCACCGGTGCCTGTCACCTGATTTAGATCAATGCCATTTTCTTGAGAAATTTTTAAAACTGCAGGAGAATAACGAGCTTTGTTACCTTGATCTGCTTGCTCGGAAACAGCAGCTGTTTCAGCTGCTTCTGTTTTTTGCTCACTAACTTCCGTTTTTTCAGCATTACCGCCTTCAATTTCAATGGTACAAATAATTTCACCAACCGCAAGTGTATCTCCATCTTCCGCTACTAGCTCTTTTATTGTACCTGTGAAGGAAGATGGAACTTCTGCGTTTACTTTATCTGTCATTACTTCAGCCAATGGGTCGTATTTATTTACTTTATCCCCTACAGAAACAAGCCACTTAGAGATTGTTCCTTCGGTTACACTTTCCCCCAACTGAGGCATTTTAATTTGTTCAATAACCAATATCCAAACCTCCTATTGTCTAGCTGCGGCGACTAGCCCCTCGAGGACATAAGCCAATCCGTCAAGAAGGTTAAAAAGCAACCTTCATGCCGGCTCGTCTTACGCTTGTCGGGGCTGCCCAAGTCGCCTCCGCTTTTCGAATTAGTACTCTGCAAGCTCACGCATTGCTTTTTCAACTTTATCAGGATTGACCATAAAGAATTTCTCCATTGTTGGTGCATATGGCATTGCTGGGACATCAGGACCAGCTAGACGCATAATTGGAGCATCCAAATCAAATAAACAATTTTCAGCAATGATTGCAGATACTTCACTGATAATGCTGCCTTCTTTATTATCTTCTGTAACCAATAACACCTTACCAGTTTTAGAAGCCGCTTCAATAATTGCTTCTTTATCTAACGGGTAAACTGTTCTTAAATCAAGAATATGTGCAGATATTCCATCCTTAGCTAATTTTTCTGCTGCCTGGAGGGCAAAATGAACACAAAGGCCATAGGTAATAACAGTAATGTCATCACCTTCACGCTTCACATCCGCTTTTCCAATTGGAAGTGTGTAATCATCTGTCGGAACCTCTCCTTTGATTAAACGGTATGCACGCTTATGCTCAAAGAATAACACTGGATCATTATCACGGATAGCTGCTTTTAATAATCCCTTCACATCATATGGAGTTGAAGGCATAACAATTTTCAAACCTGGTGTATTCGCAAACACCGCTTCAACGGATTGAGAATGATAAAGTGCCCCGTGGACTCCGCCGCCATAAGGTGCACGAATAACCATTGGACAGCCCCAGTCGTTATTTGAGCGATAGCGAATTTTTGCTGCTTCTGAAATAATTTGATTTACTGCAGGCATAATAAAATCAGCGAATTGCATTTCAGCAATCGGTCTCATTCCATACATAGCTGCTCCGATTCCTACCCCGGCAATTGCAGATTCAGCAAGTGGTGTATCAATCACTCGCTCTTCACCAAATTGTTCATATAAACCTTGTGTGGCTTTAAAAACCCCGCCTTTTACCCCAACGTCTTCACCAAGGACAAATACCTTTGGGTCTCGTTCCATTTCTTCCCGAATGGCCATTGTGACCGCATCTATATAAGAAATTACTGCCATGTTACATCCCCCTTACTTATCCGCATAAACGTATTTCAGCGCGTGTTCAGGTGCTGCATACGGTGCATTTTCAGCATAATCAGTGGCTTCATTCACTTGCTTCATCACACGTTCATTGATTTCTTTTTCCAACTCATCATTCATCACACCTATTTCTTTTAAATAGGCACCGAAGGTAATGATTGGATCCTTCGTTTTCGCTTTAGCCACTTCATCAGGAGCTCGGTACGAACGGTCATCGTCATCAGAAGAGTGTGGTGTCAGTCTGTATGAGATTGTTTCTATTAATGAAGGACCCTCACCAAGACGACCGCGGTCTGCAGCTTCCTTCACCACTTTATACACTTCTAATGGATCGTTTCCATCAACAGTAAATCCTGGCATACCATAGCCGATTGCACGATCAGACACTTTTTCACATCCTAATTGTTTCTCAATTGGGACAGAAATCGCATATTTATTATTTTCACACATGAATATGACAGGTAACTTGTGAACTCCAGCAAAGTTAGCTCCTTCATGGAAATCACCTTGGTTTGACGAACCCTCACCAAAGGTTACGAAGGTCACCAGATCCTTCCTTTCCATTTTTCCTGCTAACGCTACACCGACAGCATGTGGAACCTGAGTGGTTACAGGAGATGAACCAGTAACGATGCGATTTCTCTTTTGACCAAAGTGCCCTGGCATTTGCCGGCCGCCTGAGTTTGGGTCCTCCGCTTTGGCAAAACCAGAAAGCATAAGTTCCTTAGGAGTCATCCCAAAGGTTAACACCACACCCATATCCCGGTAATACGGCAGTACATAGTCTTTTTCCTTATCAAGCGCAAATGCTGCACCTACTTGAGCAGCTTCTTGTCCCTGACAAGAAATAACAAATGGTATTTTACCCGCACGATTCAATAACCACATCCGTTCATCAATCCGGCGGGCTAAAAGCATAGTTTCATACATTTCCAAAACCTTTTCATCACTTAAACCTAATGAATGATGACGATTTTCAGCCATTTATTTTTACCTCCCATATGTTCGAAAGTCCATTATTATTTAAGAATGGATTGCTCTTCCATCAACTGCCAATGCAGCCTCTCCAATCGCTTCTGATAGAGTTGGATGAGGGTGAATCGTATGAGCAATTTCCCATGGAGTTGCATCCAATACCATTGCCAATCCTGCTTCTGTAATCATGTCCGTTACGTGTGGACCAATCATATGCACCCCTAGAATATCATTAGTCTCTTCGTCAGCAACAATCTTGACAAAGCCATCGGATTCTCCAAATACAAGAGCCTTTCCGATTGCTCGGAATGAAAATTTACCCACTTTTACTTTATGACCTTTTTCTTTTGCCTGTTCTTCGGTAATCCCAACGCTGGACACCTCAGGATTACTATATATACATCTTGAAACTAGATTGTAATTCAGCTCTGACGGATCCTTCCGAGCAATATGCTCCACTGCAATAATCCCTTCATGGGAGGCAACATGCGCAAGCTGCAAGCCGCCAATTACATCTCCAATTGCGTAAATATGAGATTCTTTTGTTTGGTAGAATTCATTGGTAACAATAAATCCTTTTTCTACCTGGATTTCTGTATTTTCTATTCCAATTCCTTCGACATTTGCTTGGCGTCCTACAGATACAAGGAGTTTTTCAGCCTTAAATTCTTTCACACCAGCTTTAACTTCTGCTGAAATGGTGACGCGATCACCTTTTACAAGTGTTTCAGGAAGGACTTTCGCTCCTGTTACAAGCTTTATCCCCTTTTTCTTCATCAGTCGCTGCATTTCCTTAGAAATTTCCTTATCTTCAGTCGGAATAACCCGATCCGCATACTCGATAACAGTTACTTCTACACCGAAATCAGAAAGCATTGACGCCCACTCAATTCCAATCACTCCACCGCCAACAATAATGATGGATGCAGGTAATGTCTCAAGCTCTAATGCTTCATCAGAGGTAATGACAAGTTCACCATCAATTTCAAGTCCAGGAAGCGTCCTAGGTCTTGAACCAGTTGCAACGACAACGTTTTTCGGAATGAGCATTTCATTTTCTTCGCCATTATTCATTTCAACCGAAATCGTCCCCGGCATTGGTGAAAAAATAGAAGGTCCTAAAATGCGGCCAAGTCCCTCATAAACATCAATTTTCCCTTGTTTCATGAGATGTTGTACGCCTTTATGGAGTTGATCGATTATTTTATTCTTTCTTTCCTGAACTTTCACAAAGTTATAGGATACTTCACTTGTGATAACACCAAAATCTTCGCTGTGCTTAGCTGTCGCGTAAACCTCAGCACTTCTGAGAAGAGCTTTACTTGGGATGCAGCCTTTATGTAAACAGGTTCCTCCAAGTTTCCCTTTTTCAACTATTGCTGTTTTCAAGCCAAGCTGGGAGGCACGAATGGCAGCTACATAACCGCCGGTACCACCGCCAAGAATGACTAAATCGTATTCTTGTGACACTGTATTTCCTCCCCAAATTGTTAGATTTTTGCTATTTTAAACGTGCCAGGATATTCTTTAACAGCTTCTTCCTCGCGTAAAACCCTTAATGCACCTTCCGCCAGTGCTTGAAGCTCATTCTCACCTGGATGGACAATCGTATCTGCAATCCAATTAATCCTATCGGTGATGGATTTCACAAAATCTTTACCATATGCAAGACCGCCTGTCAGTACAATCGCATCTACTTTTCCAGCTAATACCGCACTTGCTGCACCAATTTCCTTTGCTACCTGGTAAGCCATTGCTTCGTAAACGAGAGCGGCCTGGTCGTCTCCGCTTTCAATCCTTTTTTCGACCTCTACAGCATCATTCGTTCCAAGGTATCCTACTAGGCCCCCTTGGCCAACAAGCTTCTTCATTATTTCTTCGCGGTAATATTGCCCAGAATAACAAAGAGCAACTAAATCCCCAACAGGAACAGTTCCAGCTCGTTCAGGACTGAAAGGACCATCACCATGGAGACCATTATTTACATCTATGACTTTCCCTTGCTTATGTACCCCAACTGTAATCCCACCGCCCATGTGCGTGACAATTAGGTTTAATTCGGAATATTTCTTCCCCAATTCTTTAGCCACTCTGCGTGCAACAGCCTTTTGATTCAGTGCATGAAAGATACTTTTTCTTTCAATTAATGAGAATCCAGAAACCCTGGCAAGAGGCTCTAATTCATCAACAACCACAGGATCAACAATAAAGGATGGTATATTTAGTCCTGATGCAATTTCTTGAGCGATTATACCACCTAGATTTGAGGCGTGCTGTCCAGCAAAACCAGACCGCAAATCATTGAGCATGGTTTCATTGACTGCATAGGTTCCCCCTTCAATCGGACGAAGCAAACCTCCGCGCCCACAAACAGCACTAAGCTTGGAAATATTGATCCCTTCGTTATCCAGTGTTTCCAAAATGGTATTCTTTCTAAATTCATATTGATCAATAATATTGGCAAATGAATTAACTTTTTCTGAATCATGACGGATTGTTTTTTCTAAAATGGAAATTTCATTATCGAAGACTCCAATCTTAGTTGAAGTGGAACCTGGGTTGATGACGAGCATTCGATATTTCTTATCAGGCAAGGTATTTGACCTCCATTTTTTTACATTTCACATCTATTAAAGGGAAAAGACGCTGAATTACCCATTCAGCGTTCTACCCTTCCTATTTTCGAAAATCCTAGCGGCGACTTAAAATATGATGGCCATTTTGCAAGAATTGGCTGCGTGAATTACGCATTTTTTCAATTCTTTCTTCGGCCATTCTATCTGCTGCAACATAAGTTGGGATGCCGTCACGCTTTGAAATAGCAATTACCTTTTCGATACTTGCATAGATTTGATCCACTTTTTTTATTGCCCGTTCATGGTTATACCCATAAAGTTCATCTGCAACATTGATAACACCGCCAGCATTAATGACGTAGTCAGGAGCATAAACAATACCCATTTCATGGATAAGATCACCATGACGAGTATCTTTTAACTGGTTATTAGCAGAACCCGCAATAACTTTAGCTTTAAGCTGTGGAATCGTATCATCATTAATGGTTGCACCTAGGGCACAAGGCGCATAAATATCACATTCAACGCCGTAAATTTCATTAGGATCCACTGCACGAGCACCGAAATCCTCTACTGCACGCTGAATAGCTTCCTTGTTAATATCGGTAACGATTAATTGCGCACCCTCTTCATGCAAGTATTTACAAAGAGTATAAGCAACATTCCCAACACCTTGAATCGCAACTACTTTTCCTTCTAGGGAGTCAGAACCGAATGCTTCTTTTGCAGCTGCTTTCATTCCAACGTAAACCCCATAAGCTGTTACAGGTGAAGGATTTCCAGATGAACCGAATGCTGGTGAAATACCAGTAACATAATCTGTTTCTTCATGGATTAAATCCATATCTGCAACCGTTGTACCAACATCCTCAGCTGTAATATATCTTCCATTTAACCCTTGAATGTAACGGCCAAAAGCACGGAACAATTCTTCACTTTTATCCTTACGCGGGTCACCAATGATAACAGTTTTACCACCGCCAAGATTTAAACCAGCTGCAGCATTTTTATAAGTCATTCCTTTGGCTAATCGTAATGCATCAATGATTGCAGCTTCTTCTGATTCATATGTCCACATACGAGTACCGCCTAGTGCTGGTCCTAGAGTTGTATCATGTATGGCAATAATTGCTTTTAATCCAGATTGTTTATCTTGGCAAAATACAACTTGCTCGTAATCATATTGTTCTAAGTACTTAAAAATTTCCATGTTAACATCCTCCTCAAATTTGAAAACTACACTCTATTCTATTTGGTTACAGAGCAGATGGCGAGCGCAAGTGAATAAAGCTTACTTTCCGCCGAATCCGCCCTAGAAGTTAATACGATGGGAGCCTTTGCGCCTGCAATAACAGCCCCTACTTTTGCCTTTGCAAAATAAATTAATGACTTATATAAGACGTTTCCAACCTCAATAGTGGGAACTAATAAAATATCAGCTCTACCAGCTACTTCACTATGAATTCCTTTGTGTTCAGCAGCTAAAGCAGAAACGGCATTATCTAATGCTAATGGACCATCTACAATACAGCCAGTGATTTGCCCTCGTTTATTCATAACACTTAATGCAGCAGCATCAATTGTCGCTTGCATGGCCGGATTCACTACTTCAACAGCAGCTATAGGAGCAACCTTTGGACTTTCAATTCCAATTGCCCTAGCCAAGGCTGCAGCATTTTTTATCATTTGAGCTTTTTGCTCTAAATCAGGGGCAATATTCATCCCTGCATCCGTAACGATGGTAAACCGATTGAAATCTGGAACCTCAAAAACAGCCACGTGTGATAGAACATTTCCCGTCCTAAGACCGTACTCTTTATTTAGAACTGCTTTTAAAAGAGCGCCTGTAGGAATATTCCCTTTCATTAAAACGGTTGCTTCCTTCGTTGATACAGCCCTAACTGCCAGCTCTGCAGCCATCTCGTTTGAGTCTGCATGAATAACAGTAAGCTTCCTGTTACTTTTTTGCTGGTCTTTATTCTTAAGGTTTACTATCATATTAATTTTTTCTTTATCACCAAATAATATAAAATTGGCGAGATTCCGGTTTAATGCTTCGATAACTGCTTCGATGACTTCTTCATCTTCTGCTACTGCAACAGCTACCGTGTTACCATCCAGCTGGGTTGCTTTTTGTATCAGTGATTCAAGCAACAAGTTGTCATCAACCCTTTCTCTTCAACTGCAACTCCATCATTTTAATATGCAAAATCCGTGCCAAGTTGAAATCACTGAAAACGCTTTAATCACCAAAATAATAAGTGCAATTTTTTTCACACCATGAAATTTATTGCGTGCTATTATTTTCAAGTTTATATTTTTCTAGCTTATAATAAAGATTCCTCACCGATAAGCCTAGTGCCTTAGCAGCTGCCGTCTTATTACCATTATAACGGTGAAGCATTTGCTGGATAATCTCTGCTTCATAATCTTCTACCATTGCATTTAAGGAACGATCCTGTTGGATTGATTCACTATGGTCTGCTATTAGCGGTTCACTTCCCGTTTTTTTAGGTCTCAATTCTGGCAGGTGATGTACATTTATGAATGTTTCATAATAATTCATAAAAATTATCGCTCTACCGAGAATATTCTCTAATTCCCGTACATTTCCCGGCCAATCATAATTTACTAATTTTAAGAGAGCAGCTTGGGTAACTCCCTCGACGTTTCTGCCGTAATCCAAATTAATTTTTTCAATTAGCCTTTCACACAGTACAGGAATCTCTTCCTTCCGACTTCGGAGTGGCGGTATATGTATTGGCATACGATTTAAACGATAGTATAAGTCTTCCCTAAAAGAGCCTTTTGCAATTCCTTTTTCAAGATTCACATGTGTTGCCGCAATAATTCTAACATTTATCGGAACTGGCTTTGTACCGCCTACACGTGTGATTTCATTTTCTTGCAATACCCTAAGTAATTTCGCCTGTGTATTGGCAGAAAGTTCGCCTATTTCATCGAGGAAAATACTTCCGTTATTTGCCTCTTCAAAATAACCCCTTTTTCCTCCTCTTTTTGCCCCTGAAAAAGCTCCTTCTTCATAACCAAATAATTCACTTTCCAGAAGGGACTCAGAAATGGCTGCACAATTAACGCGAATAAATTTGTTGTATTTTCGATCACTTGCATTATGTATAGCATGGGCAAACAATTCTTTTCCTGTACCAGACTCACCCCGTAACAGAACTGTCGCAGGCGTTTTTGCCCCTAACTTCGCCTGTTCAATCGCGAGAGTCATTTCTTCAGAACTGCCGATAATATCCTCGAAGGTATACTTCGCTTCAAGCGTGCGAATGATTTGACGGGCACGGTTCAATTCCCTGTTTAGTGTTTTAATTTCTGACATATCATGAATAACTCCGACACTGCCTTTTAGTTTACCTTTAACAATAATCGGCGCCACATTGACTATTACTTCCCGTTTATTTGCACCCACTCGCATCGGAACACCACGGACCGCTCTTCTTGTTTGGAGTACCTTCATATGCATACTTTCACCTTCGGATATATCTGCAGTCGCTGGATGTCCTATAACCTGTTCTTGTGTAAGACCAGTAAGACGTGTATATGCCGGGTTAATAAGCAAACCCCTGCCATTTTCATCGACTACTGAAATAGCATCATCACTAGAATGGATGATTGCCTGAAGCATAGTTTGGATTTCTTTTAAATCGGTAATTTCCTCGGCTAGATTGACTACTTCTGTGATATCTTTAAAAACGGCGAATGCCCCTATTAGGGTCCCGTTCTCTTCGATGATAGGAATACGGGTTGTTATAATTTTTCTTCCATTCCCTAATACCATTTCCTGATTCGTCTCTATTCTTCTCGTTTCAAGGATTAAAGGCAGTCTGCTTTCCGGGATTACTTCTACCACGTATTTGCCAATTGCTTGGTCCCGTTTCACACCTGTCATTTCCTCGGCTCGTCGATTAAATAAAATCACGAACCCCTTTGCATCAATCACGAGCATCCCATCATTTGTGGCATTAAAAATTAGTTCTTGCTGGTAGGAGGCATTTTGGTGTTTAACAATCAATTCTTCCTTTTCTTCAAGAAGCCTTGCAAGAAGAAATGCAACACTGCCAGGAATTAAAACGGTTTTTTTGTCCTTAGCGCTCCTTAACTCTTGAAACACATGTTCATTTCCTGTTACTTCAATAATAATATCGATATTTTCACTTATAAACTGCTTCCAATCAGTTCCGATTTTAATACCAGCACTCTGAGCTAAATAGATACCCGGTGCATCTAAATTTTTGTCAATGACAGCCTTAACCTTAAGGACCTCTGTTTCATTGAGCAGCTTAAGGACCGCTGTACCACCCTTACCGGCGCCAACAATCATAACATTTTGCATTTTTCCGCCCCTTTATTATAGTTGAAAAAGAAGATTTTTTCATACAACATAATCGAAAATATGCAATATTTTTCAATTTCTATTTTATATTTATTTAGTTACCTTGACAAATTTTATCTTTGTACTAATATTTCCTTGAGGGTATTATTCTTACGACTTACTAAACAATTGGAAGGATTTAATTATGAAGCGGATTATTGCTTTACTAATATTAGTTATTCCAGGCTTTTTAGCTGGCTTTGGGATTAAATTAATGCGTGATATGACATTTGGGATTCTTCAAAGCCCAATCCCTTTCTTATGGCTGCAATTTCTTTTAGGTCTAATCCTATTCCTTGGTGGTTTAGCCTTCGTCGCAGGGTTCATTTTTCACCGCGACAGAAAAAGAAACAAGGTACAGACTAGATTTAAAAAATAGGCTGTGTTATTATTCATTGTTGATTTCGTGTCGGGTTGATCATTCATAGACGGAGAATTTCCGCCTATTGTAGAAAAGGAACCTTAAGAAGCAGATATAGCGGAGATATTCCGGTTAACTGCTTCAAATAAGACAAAATCCAATGATTTGGATACAATAAGCGGAAAAACTCCGCTTATTATAAAGGAAATATGGGTATTTCCCAATTTATACGGAAATTCTCCGCTTATTTTCAAAACACAGTAAAATCAACATTCAGCTTTAACACAGCCAAAAAATAAAAAGAGGCCTTTTAAGGTCTCTTTTCGTATTGTTTCTTGATTTTCAGAGCTTTTACTGGGTCGTCTGTAATAATCGACGTACAATTTAGTTTATAAAGCCTTTGCATATCAGCATCTTTATTAACGGTATAGGGTCTGACTGCTACTCCATTTTCTATTGCACCTTTGATAATTTCATCTGTTACCGACGCTAACTTCGGATGAATCCCTTGTGCGCGAATGGATTGCGCATAAACCCATGGCATATAGATTCGCTCATTAAATAGAGGTGCTGTCTCGATTTCAGGTGCAGTCCGATAACTTAAGACAATACTGTAATGATTGAAAGAAGAAATAATAATCCGATTACTCAAATTAAATCTTCGAACAAGCTGAATTACCTTTTCTTCCATTCCTTCATACGGAAATAGGTTATTTTTCAACTCTATGTTACAAACAAGTTGATTGGATTGCATCCATTCAAGAACCTCAACCAATGAGGGGATTGGCTCTTTATTCACACCTTTTTTATTGGCATTTAATTTTCTTATTTCTTTAAATGTAGTATCTCTCACGAAGCCCTTACCAGTCGTTGTCCGATCAAGTTTTTCATCATGAATAACAACCACTTCACCGTCCTTTGTTAATTGGACATCCAGCTCTAAACCGTCGGCTCCTGCCTTTTCGGCAGCAATAAATGCACTCATTGTATTTTCAGCAAAAGCTGAAGAATAACCTCGATGCGCAAAAACCTGTGTCATTTTTTCACTTCCTAACTAAATAAATGGAGGATCACAATGAAACCTTTACAATTATCACCTGAAACTGCCATTAAGCTTGCCGAAAAATTAAATGTTCCCATAGAACAGCTTATGCATATGCCTCAGCATATACTTATTCAAAAATTAATGGAACTAGAAAAGGAAAAATAATATTTAATATATGAAATAGCCTTCATTTTATAAATGAAGGCTTGGAACCCAACCTGCTATATGTTACGACCTATACTCGCCCGCACTAACTGACACCGTTTTTTTTTAACTATTCTAGCAATCCATTTTGATATTTATTTTTTCCAAATATTCCTCTAATCTGTTTAACCCTTCTTCCAGATTTTCCATTGAGCTAGCGTACGAGATTCGAATATATCCTTCTCCATAGGCTGAAAAGGCACTGCCAGGTATAACCGCCGCTTTTGCTTGTTCAATTAAATTGTTAGTAAATTTCTCAGAACTCATCCCTGTATTTTTTATCGAAGGAAATAAGTAGAAGGCCCCATCCGGCCAACTCACATCTAGACCCATTGATTTGACACGGTCAAAAACGTAATCTCTTCGTTTTTGATATTCTTCCTTCATTTGATCTACTTCTATTAAATCTGTCGATAATGCTTCTAATGCTGCATATTGGCTGGTGGAGCTTACACAAACGGTATTATATACATGGATCTTTAGCATTTCATCAATTAGATATTTCGGTGCAAGTGCAAAGCCAATCCTCCAGCCTGTCATCGCATGTGATTTTGAAAGACCATTAATCACAATACTCTTTTCTTTCATCCCTGGAAAAGAGGCAATCGAATGATGTCTAGTTCCATAGGTTAATTCACTGTATATTTCATCGGATATAATAAAAATTTCCTTATCTCTTAAAATATCAGCAATCTCCTCTAATTCTTCTTTTTCTAAAATACTTCCGCAAGGATTGGATGGATAAGGTAGAAGGACACACCGCGTCTTATCAGTGAGTTTTGTTTTTATCATCTTTGCGTTAAGCTTAAAGCCAGTTTCCCTCGTATCAATAAAAACAGGTTTGGCTCCGCATAATCTTATCAGTGGTTCGTACGCCGGATAAATAGGTGCGGGCAAAATCACTTCACTGCTTTCATCCAGAATGGTACGAAACGCAATGTCAAGAGCTTCACTTGCGCCGATTGTAACAAGAATTTCGTTCTCCGGCTCATATTTTAAGCCATAGCGACGATCTACAAAGCTTGTAATGGCGTTTCTAAGTTCAGGTAATCCCGAGTTGGTAGTATAACCTGTCCGTTTTTCCTCCAGCGATCTAATACCTGCATTAATCACCTTTTCAGGAGTAGCAAAATCCGGCTGACCTACCGTTAAATTGACGATACTTGGATCATTTAACACCTTATTAAAGACTTTTCGAATACCGGATATTTCTATTTGTCTGACATTCTTGTTGATTAAATGAAGCATCTGCCACCATCTCCTAGACTATTATATATTGATGCTAATTTATTTGGATGAACTTCGCGCTTAAAAAGCATATTTGTTGATTGAAGAAAAACCCTATTTACCCTTATTCAGCATATCTTCCCATTGTGAATCCAGTCGGCGCAGGAACCTATCTGCCCCTAATACTCTTAATTCTTCGAGATTCGCTTGATCTAATTCTTTTGCCGCTTTTCCAATCTCTAGATAGTCTATGATTTCATCCTTAGGTACAACTAAAAGCCCATCATTACTGCCAACAATCACGTCTCCGGGCTGTATGACACAGCCTGAAATCGAAACCGGAACATTGATTTCGCCGCCAAGACCGTAGAATTTCGTCGTTAATGGTGATACCGAATGTGAATATACCTTAAACCCTAAATCTCTCAGGGCAATCGAGTCTGTAATGGCCCCGTTGATAATGGCAGCCACTGCCCCTTTTTCCAATGCGATTCTTGTTGTTACTTCACCCCAGCAGGCATAACGGTCCTCTTCGGATGCATCAATGACGACGATGTCACCGGGCTGGATATACTCCAGTGCCTTGCAGGTTAGCAGTACATCGTTCGGCGGGATCCGAATCGTTACCGCCGGCCCGGCGAAATGCGTCTCAATCGGGAATAACGGCTTCATTTTACTTGCAGTGATGAACTGAAAATTCAATTTGTGCCCGTAGTCGCTTGGGGTAATCTCCCCTAATTGTCTTACCAGCTCGTGGTCTGGTCTTTTAATTGAAGTATTTACGGTTATCATCTGACACTTCTCCTTCTGTTTTCTAATGGTAACACTACTAAAAATTCAGTGGTTCCTTTAAACCACTTAATATCTTTCGGTAACCGGACGCCATGATCATACGGTCAGTGCTAAAATGAATGAACCTTGCTCCGCGGTTTTTCCAAGACTCCGCAATTTCATATGGGGTTGGCGCCTCCTCCCCTTCTTGCACCTCTGTAAATACAACAAGATCGATGCCCTTCTTAACAGCAAGGTCAGCAACGCGGTCTAAGGCCATTACGACTTCCGGATGTGTCGTGTCCCCTTCGTACCCCATAGCCATCGATAAATCATATGGCCCAGGCATAATGCCGGTGATGCCGGAGTCGAGAATGTCTTCAATATTCCTGAGGGCCTCCTCATTCTCGATAATCACCCAGATCAAGATATTCTGATCGCTCCACTCCCGGTATTCCTTAGTATTTTTAAAACTATCCATAGCGCGGGTACCTGGGCTAAAGCCTCTCTTACCAAATGGTCCGTATTTGGCGGCCTGCACAACCCTTCTTGCTTCCTCGCCAGTTCGAATGCTTGAAATCAGTACACCGACTGCACCGGCATCTAAGATTTTAGTGATGCCGGAATGCTCACTAGTAGGAAGCCGGACAACAGAGGCTGCTCCGCCTGCCGCGGCCGCACGCATCATCGCAACGGTACCTTCAAAATAGAAAGTTCCATGCTCCGCATCAATTAAAACAAAATCGAAACCAGAATGGGCAGCAAACTCAGCGCCGTCAGGGTTGTTAAAGGAAATAAAGGTGCCAACCGCAATACCTCTTGTTGCTAATGCCTGATCTATTCTTTTCATATGGCTCATACTAAAACTTCCTTTCCGACTTTAATGCAAGCAACACTGTGCCCCTCCTCAGTCTCCACAAGCGGCGGTTCCACTTCACTGCATTCCTTAGTTGCCATTGGACAGCGGTTAATAAACGCGCAGCCTTTTGGCCGGTTCATCACGCTTGGGATTTCCCCTTCCAGCATCACATGATCCCGGGTTTCCTCTACGAACGGGTCTGGTATTGGTACGGCCGCAAGTAGTCCCTTTGTATAAGGATGCAATGGGTTTTCATACAGCGACTTCCAATCCGCTACCTCAACAATCTTACCTAGGTACATGACGACAACCCGGTCGCTGATATGGCGGACAACGGACAGATCGTGGGCCACAAATAAATAGGTAAGGCCCAGCTTTTTCTGTAAATCTTCTAATAGATTAATAATTTGTGCTTGTATCGAAACATCCAGTGCGGAAATGGCCTCGTCACACACGATAAATGAGGGGTTACTGGCCAATGCGCGGGCGATTCCTATCCGCTGCCGCTGCCCTCCGCTGAATTCGTGAGGCACTCTATTTTTCCAGGAAGGGTTTAGCCCCACTAGTTCAAATAATTCATCGACCTTTTTTTCATATTCCTGTTTTGTCTTCGTTAATTGATGAATGATCAAAGGCTCTCCTACAATACTGCCTGCACTTTGACGGGGGTCAAGTGAACTAAATGGATCCTGGAATACCAGGGATATATTTTTGCGTATCGGACGCAGTTTGCTTTTTGGCATTTTGGCAATGTTTTGTCCATCAAAAATTACTTCACCCGAAGTAGGTTCATACATCCGTAAGATACTGCGGATTATTGTAGTTTTTCCGCATCCGCTTTCCCCAACCAAACCAAGAGTTTCCCCTTTTTTAATGAAGAAGCTCACGTCATCCACTGCTTTAACATCCGCTACCTTTCGCTTCAGAATCCCTTTTGTGACGGGGAAATACATTTTTAAGTTTTTAACCTCTAGTAGGTTTTCGTTATCCAATTGACGATGATGGAATACTTCAGTAGAAGAATACTCCGCAGCGGCTCTGGCGGCTGCCACCTCTAGAATTGCTTCGGCCTTTATATCTTTATGGCAGGCAGAATAATGGTTGCCACCCATAGACTCAAGCTTTGGTGCCGGCTTGAAGGAGCAGGCTGCGGCCCGGTGTAGACATCTTGGTAAAAAGGCACAAATGTCCTGCTTGTTAATCAAGGATGGTGGAATACCGTCAATAGGAATCAACTGCCGGCCTTTTGGATCATCCAATCTAGGGATGGCATTCAACAAGGAAATCGTGTAGGGGTGCTTTGGACTTGAGAAAATTTCCTTAGTTGTGCCTGATTCAACAATTTCGCCGGCATACATCACATAAATACGGTCTGCATAACGGGCAACAATCCCTAAATTATGGGTCACTAATACAATAGAAGTTTTTGTTTCTTTTACAATATCTTTTAGCATCTCCAAGATTTGTGCCTGTGTAGTAACATCAAGTGCGGTGGTTGCTTCATCCGCAATTAGAATTTTCGGTTTGCAGGCCATCGCCATCGCAATGCACACCCTCTGCCGCATGCCGCCGCTGAATTGGTGCGGATAATAGTCAATCCGTTCTTCTGCATCTGGAATCCCCACACTTTTCAGTAATTCAATGGCGTGTTTGCGGGCATCCTTCTTATTCATCTTTAGATGGAGAATAATCGTCTCGATTATTTGATAACCAATTGTTAATACAGGGTTCAGCGATGTCATCGGTTCCTGGAATACGACCCCGATTTCCCCGCCGCGTACCTGCCGCAGTTCCTCCCCGCTTAACTGCAGCAAGTTTTTACCATTAAACAGGACTTCCCCGCCGACAATTTTTCCTGGGGGCGTTGGGATTAGCTGGATTCCGGAATACTGGGTAACGGATTTCCCGCTGCCGCTCTCACCGACGACTGCCACAACTTCTCCCTCATCTACGTAGTAGGAAACGCCATCAACTGCTTTTACGACATTGCGGTCGACCGTGAAGTGTGTTTGTAAATTTTTAACCTCGAGCAAATGGCTCATTTATGTACACCTCCCATTTATTTTTTTCACAAGGTTCCTTTAAGACGTGGATCAAGGGCATCCCTTAATGCATCTCCGACAATATTAAATGCCACCACTACGAGAACGACGGCCATTCCGGGGGCAAAGGAGAGAATTGGATTTGATAATAAATATTTATAGCCGTCATTGATCATGGAACCCCAGGCAGCTTTCGGCGGTACAATCCCAAGCCCTAAAAAGCTGAGGCCCGCTTCAGCCAAAATTGCCACACCAAAGTTTAAAGTAATTAAGACGATCAAAGGTGAAATACAGTTTGGCAGTACATGCTTGATCATATTTCGTAAATTCGTTGAGCCCATGAGCTCCTGAGCCACAATAAAATCCGATTCTCTTATCGCTAGTACCTGGCCCCGCATTAATCGTGCGTAAGTCGGTACCAGCGAAAGGCCTAACGTAATGATGACGTTCGTTAAACCTCCGCCAAAGGCTGCCACGAAAACCACCGCCAATATAATAGGAGGAATCGCCATGAGGGCATCCATTGCTCTCATAATAATCGCATCAATTAACCCGCCAACATAGCCAGAAAATAATCCTAGGATAATCCCAATCATGCTTGCAATGGCGACGGACACAATTCCAACCAGCAGCGCTGCCTGGCTGCCGTAAATAATCCGGCTCAAGACATCTCGTCCAACAAGGTCTGTTCCTAATGGATGGGCTAGTGATGGTTCCGCAAGTATCTGCGTATAGTCTTGTTTATATGGATCAAATGGAGCAATTAACGGAGCGAAAATAGCACAAATAATCATAATACTTATAATGGCTAAACTTACTACCACTGTTTTTCGGGCAAGGAATACACGAATAAAGCGCAGAGTATTGCTTGTATTTCTAACCTCCTGTTCCATGCCTTTGTTAGCAGCAATGATTTCTGTTGTCATCTTTGTCCCTCCTTATTTAATCCGTATCCGTGGGTCTGCATAGCCATATGAAATATCAATCAATAGATTGGTAAGCGCAACGATAATGGCAATGACCAGCACGCAGCCCTGAACGACAACAAAGTCTTGATTAAAGATACTTTGAACGACAAGCCGCCCCATACCCGGAATATTGAAGACCTGCTCAATAAATATGGTACTGCCCACGATGTTTCGAACCTGCAGCCCCACTAAGGTGATAACAGGAATAATGGCATTTTTCAACGTATGTTTGATGATAATAGCGCCTTCCTTTAACCCTTTGGAACGTGCCGTTCTGGTAAAATCCTGCATAATCACTTCCAGCATGGCTGACCTAGTCTGGCGGGCAAAGGAAGCTAGGGCGGCAAAGGCAAGGCAGATAACAGGCATAATGACCTGCTGTGTACTTAACCAGAAATCTTCAAATGGGGAGGTATATCCTTGCACCGGAAACCATCCCAGTTTAAGGCTGAAGAAATAAATACATAAAACAGCGAGCCAAAAGGCAGGTACCGCCATTCCAAAGTTTGCGACGACGGAAATAAGGGAATCAATTTTTCCTCCCCTTTTAATGGCAGCAATAATCCCAGCCGGCACCCCGATAATGATGGCTAATATCATCGAAAGAATACTGATATAAATGGTTTTTGGTAAGTGTTCGCCAATAATTCCCGTTACATCTACTCTAAAGGCAATCGACTTTCCTAGATCCCCTTGAATGGCATTTCTGACCCAGGTAAAATATTGGATTGGCAGCGAGCGGTTCAGCCCTAATTCTTCGCGAATTTGTTCTACTTGTTCTGGGGAAGCTTCAGGTCCTAACAAAGTCCGTGCTGGATCTCCCGGCAGAACCTGCAGAATGGAAAATACGATGAGGCTCACCATAAACAAAACAATAACGGTCTGTAATAGCCTGCGGATTATAAACGCAATCATAACAGCTCTCCTTTTCTGTTAGTTTAGAGGGGAAGATGAAAAGCGTCTTCCCCTCAAGCTTTTTCATTATTTTGAAAGCCAAGTCTTTTCTGGAGAATACACATTGCCATATGTTTCATTAAATCCGCTGTCTTGAATATTCGGATACATGACAATTGGCATGGTCGTTACCGCTAATGGGAAGAACATATGGTTTTCCTCAAAGACAGCCTTCTGTAATTCAAGGTTTGCCTGCTGCTTTGTTTCCGGATCGGTTGCAGCTTTACCCTTTTTAATGAGCTCTTCCACATTTTCCGGATGGTCAATGTTTACGTATAATTTGGCTTTTTTGCTTAAGTAACGTTCCATGTAAAGCGGCAGGTCTGGGTCGGTCATAACGTCAAAGTACATAAGCCCGTCCCACTCGGTGCCAATCAGGTCATACATTCTAGCAGTATCAACAGGCATGACTTCCGCATCAATTCCAACTTCCTTTAAATAGCTCTGATAAACAGGCGGCAGTGATTCATGCTGAAGACCCGGCCAAGAGATGAGCTTCGTTTTGAAGCCGTTTGGATATCCTGCTTCCGCTAACAATTTCTTCGCTTTTTCAGGATTATATTCAAATTTTTTCACATCTGGGTTGTAAGAATTCCCTGTCACAGGTCCCCATTGATCTGTAACTTCATAACCGCCTTTTAGGACCTTTTCGACGATTGTCTTTGCATCAATCGCATAAGCTAATGCTTCTCTGACCTTTACATCGGCCCAAGGAGAATCCGGATTTCCGCTATTTGGGATAAGCCCGTTTTCTCTATTGCCAAGACCTGTTGTAAGTGTGACGACTTTGTATTGATCGTTCTTTTCTAATTCTAGGACTCTATCAACCGGTAAATAGAATGAGGCATCCACTTCTCTTTGCTGGAAGGCAGCAGAAGCCGTCATGGCATCAGGGATGATTTTGTATTCGATCCCATCAAGATATGGAAGGCCCTCTTGCCAGTAGTTTTCATTTTTCTTGTATTTAATCGCAACGCCGCGCTCCCAACTGTCATACGCGAATGCACCGGTGCCCACTGGATGGCTAAATGCCCAGTCTTTTCCGTTCTTTTCATACGCTGTCGGAGAAATCATTTGAATCCAGAAACAGAGCGCGTTGTTCAAGCTGCTGTTCCATTCGGTTAGATTAATCTTGACTGTGCTTTCATCTACTACATCAATCGAACTAATCCCGTCTACTTCGCCTCGTTTGGCTTGCCGAAATAATTCAATATTCCATTTTACAGCCTCTGCATTGAAGTCAGTGCCATCGTGGAATTTAATGCCTTTTTTCAAAAAGTAAGTGATGGTTTTTGCTTGTGGATCCAATTCCCACTTTTCTGCCAATAGCGGCTGCATAACACCCTTATCATCAAATTTTCCGAGTGTTTCAAGTACTGGTGCCATCATGTGTACAAAACCGCTTCCAGGCTGCTCCGGCGGAACACCTAAATTGGCAGGTTCAATAGGTGATGAAATTTTTAACGTTCCACCATATTGAGGTTCTCCCGGATCCACTTGCTTTTGTGGAGATGTCGATGTTTCTGGGGAATTTGAATTTGAACCCGAACAGCCGGAAAGAATAAGCGCGACGATTAAACCAATCATTATGTTTAGGAATAAAAATTTGGACTTTTTTTTCAACATTTAAGAACCCTCCCATTAACCTCTTTAAAATAGTAGTTTTATAACCAAAGGTACTTTTTCCTATCCCCCACCTTCCTTATTGATAAAACCAAACACATGCTTTATCATTTAGATACCGTAGTATGTAATTGATGTTTTTATCTTACTATATATTTTTGAATTTTTCAATAATTTAAAAAATAAAAAATACTATTGAATTCTTCCTAATTTTGCAAGATTTCATTCTGTGCTATGATTTATGTAAGTATTACATCTTATGGAAAAGAGGCTTTTTAAGTAAAGGAGTGTTGGCAAAATGGCTCGAAAAAGCAGGGAAGAAGCGAAAAAAACGCGCAATACGCTGAACAAAATCAGTATGGAGCTCTTTATCAAAAAAGGCTACCATAATACGACAATTGAGGATATTTGCAAAAAAGCCGGGGTCACAAAAGGAGCTTTTTATAATCATTTTAAAAATAAAGGAGAAGTCATCCTCAGTTCCTGGTTTGATCTTGATGAGGAAGTGATCACCAGAGTATCATCACAAACCTATCAAACTAATAAAGAAGAATTAATCGCCCTATGTGAGGAAATGTACAATTATGTAAATGAAAGCCGCAGAGAATGGACGAAGGCCATCTACACTTTGCAAATGAATGACGAACAGCCTTCATACATGATTTCGCAGGAACGGCGTATGTTTATCCATTTTAAAGGGATTATTCAAAAAGGACAGGAGCAAAATGAATTCCGCCGAGATATGGATGCCGGATTTATCGCCCACATGATTCTCATTTTTACCAGAGGCATTATCTTCGACTGGCTACTCCATTCTACAGATAAATTAGGACCAGAACATATAAGGCTACTTGTTCCGTTTTTTGATACTTTTGATCCAAAATTGGAGTGTGTAAAAAATTAAGAGCTGTTTTAAAAGCAATTACATGATTATAGATTCATTTGATTAAAATCCAAGCCTTATTAGATTATGGGGATTGGATTTTTCAAAGCTGAACTACTTATTTGAATTAGTTCAGCTTTGAAAATAGCCCATATAATGTTACAATTTAGCTAACCCCTTGAATAGTTCAACTCCCGATTCAATAAGTTCATCACGGAAGTCATACTTATAAGTATGAACATGTGGATAATCTTCTCCATTTCCAATAAAGCAGTATGCACCTTTCGTTAACTTTGTAAAGTGTCCAAAGTCTTCAGATCCACGGAATGCTTCTCTCACTTCAACTAATTCCATTCCCTTTGCTTTTGCTGCCAAACGAATTTTATCTGCACTTTCTTTATGATTAAACGTTTCCGGGAATTCATCATTATATTGGAAACTTACTTTCAACCCAAATACTTCTGCCTGCTCTCTCGCAAAGTTTTCAAGATTTTCTTGTAGCCGCTCCAACTCTTCTTGGTAACGAGCACGTATTGTCATACGAATATCTCCTTTTGATGCAGCAATACCAAAAGCTTTTTCACCTACATCAATTTGTACAACTGTGCACAGGATAAGACCTTTATTTTTCTCTGGAGAGGTAAATTCAGGAATCGCTCCAAGAATATTACCGATCGCGAAGGAAGGATTGATTCCCGTTTCTGGCTGACTGGCATGGGCAGGAGCACCTTCCAGATGGATCGTCATCCCTTTAGATGCACACATCATCGTTCCATCCATAATCCCTATAGTCTTGTAAGGGAAACCACTCATATTATGGTAGGCATAAATTTCATCAATATTGTGTTCTTTAATGAAATCAACACATTGAATAGCACCATCTCCTGTTTCTTCTGCAGGTTGGAAGAGAAAAAAGATATTTTTATCTGCACCTTCTTGATCAATTTCAAGCGCAAATCCTGCTAGTGTTGCTGAGTGGCCATCATGACCACATTTGTGTGCTTTTCCAGAGAGCTGAGAAGCCCATGGCAGATCAATGACTTCATCCATTGGAAGTGCATCAAAATCTGCACGGAAAGCAATATTTGGCTTATCTGTTCCTGCCCGATAAACGCAAAGGAACCAATTTCCTTTATCTACTAGTTCTAGTTTTGTATTCGCTTTCAAAAATTCCATTAAATGTTGTTTTGTCCAAACTTCTTCGTTAGAAAGTTCAGGATGTTGATGCAATTCGTGGCGTAGTTTTTTAGCTAATTCATAATTTATAATTTTCATTTTATATAATTCCTCTTTCTAAAGTTTTACTTTCCGCTGTTGATTTTTGAGTTAAAAGACTGACAACCATCGTTACGATTCCATTAATAATTAACATGTATAGACCATTATTAATGTCTAAAATAAATGATGGCAGGTTCGGGGCTAATGTTGCCACAGTTGTACCGGCTGCTGCGGAGTATAATGCTAATGATACACCCATAACAATACCACTAATTGCCCCTTGTTTCGTAACAAGGTTTTTCTTCTGTAAACTAAAAATAAAAGCTGGGAATAGCTGCATTATAAAGTTATAGCTAATTAATTGCAGGAACACGATTGCACCGTTTGAATTTAATGATGAGAATAAGCTAATAATTGCTGCAACGGTTGCGAAAAGACGTGCAATATTCATTTGCTTACGAACTGAAGTATCTGGCTTCAACGGCATATAAATATTAGAAGTTATCATTGAACCAATTGTAATGAGCGCGACAGAACACGGTACTAAAGATGCCAGTAATCCCGCTGCTCCGATGAATCCTACAAACCATGGATCAAATGTTTCAAATACTAACTTAATTAATGCCAAATCACTTTCCGCTCCTGATAGAGTCGGAATGGCTAATATCGCCGTTAAACCGACAAGACATGCAAATAGCTGCATCAATGAATATAACGGCATTAAAATAGTATTTTTTCGAAGGGCTTTGTCATTTTTCGCTGCAAAAATCGATAAAAATGAATTTGGCCATAGATATAACCCTAAACACATTAAGACGACAGTGGAGACATACCATACTAGACTTAGACCTGTATCTGGAAATAGTAATACTTGAGGCTTAACCTCACCAACTTCTTTAACCATTGATCCAACACCATCATAATAATGGAATGGGAAGTAAAGACCTAAAAATAGAAGCACACCAAACAAAAGAATATCCTTAACCAAAGCTACACGAGAAGAACCATGAAGTCCTGAAATTAATGTATATATAAAACAATAATACTTCCAAACCAAATTGCTGCTGTAGAAGATATTGCCCCATAGGATGCAACAGACACAATCAGCCCCATCCCTTTTAATGCCATTACTATTGTCGGAATAATAGCAATTGCCCCCACGATTGTAATAATCTTCCCTAAGGTCGGACTATTATATTTTTTCTCAAAAAAGTCACCTTGTGAAATTAGATTATGCTCCTTACTATAACGTCTAATTTTTGGTAATAGAAAATAACCAATAATACAAGCAATCGAGATATAGGACATGATATAAAGAGTCGCAATCCCACTATTATAGGCTAGTCCTACTAACCCAGTTAAAGTGAAGGCTGTAAAAAACTCGCCTGCTAATAGGAAGAACGTAATGATAGCCCCCATGCCTCGTCCACCTAATGCCCACTCTTCCAATTTTTCATTTTTTCCTTTACCGGCTTTTATCGCCGTATAGATGCAAAAGATAACAACGGCGATCATAATTATTAATGAAATATTCATTCTGACACCTCCTCGTCATGTTGATCAAACCTATATAAAATTAATATAGTTAAAGAACTTAAAATAACCCACAATACAATCCAAAATATTGAAAAGGGCAGCCCTAATACAAAGGGTTCAACCCGATTGGTAAAAGGTACACCAATTAGGAAAGCCACAACAGGAACAAATGCAAGAAAATACAATGGTTTCAATTTAAACAACCTCCTCTTTTTTTAATAATGTTTGTACAAACCGTTTCATACGTTTCATGCCCTCTTTCAGATTCTCCATTGAACATGCATACGAAATCCGGAAGTACCCTTCACCATATTCAGAGAACCCATAACCCGGAATAACAGCCACTTTCGCTTCATCAACAAGTTTGTTAATGAATTCGTTCGAGTTTAATCTAGTTTTTTCAATTGAAACGAATAAGTAAAATGCCCCATCTGGTTTGATGGCTTCTAAGCCCATATCCGTAATTTGTTGATAAACATAGTTGCGGCGAAGTTCATATTGCTGACGCATTTCTTCGACTTCTATTAAATCGTGATTTAATGCCTTAATGGCAGCATATTGACTGACTGAGCTGGCACATACACAATTAAACGCATGAACTTTAAACATTTCTTCTGTTATATATGCAGGGGCTAATGTGTAGCCAATTCTCCAACCTGTCATGGCATGAGACTTTGATAAACCATTAATGACTATGCATTGCTCTTTCATTTCTGGGAAGGAAGCGATTGAAATATGTTTCATACCGTATGTTAATTCACTGTATATTTCATCCGAAACAATAAAAATATCCTTACCTCTTAATAGGTTTGCGATTTCTTCTAATTCTTGAGCATTTAAAATAGTACCTGTAGGGTTTGATGGATAAGGTAAAACAACACATTTTGTTTTTTCTGTTAAGTTTTCTTCGATTAATTTTGCAGAGATTATACAATTATTTTTACGAGTATCCACAAACACAGGTGTTGCGTAGCACATACGATTAAGTGGTTCATAACCTGGATAAATGGGTGCTGGTAAAATCACTTCATCACCAGGCTCTAAAATCGTACGGAAAGCAATATCCAGCGCTTCACTTGCCCCCATTGTAATTAAAATTTCATCTTCTGGGCGATAATTTAGATTGTAACGTCTTTTTACGAAGTCAGACGCAGCTTGTCTAAGTTCAAGTACACCTGAGTTATGTGTATAACCAGTCTTACGCGCTTCAATTGCACGTTTTCCTGCTTCTAAAATAGAATCTGGTGTTACAAAATCTGGTTGTCCAATTGTAAAGTTTATAATCGACGGATCATTTGCCACTTTGTTTCCGATTTCACGGATGGCAGAAACTTTAATATTTTTTACTGTATTGCTAAGTAAATGTTGCAAAAATGTTCACCCTCCTACTTATCGTAATGTTGGTTCACTTCATATATCTGCAAATATCATGCCAACTTTTAAAATGTTGATATACCGGCATTTTTGTAGTTTTTAAACAATATTTATAACTCAAAATCAATTTAATGATTCAAAATAGAATCAATTTGTCGAAAACAGCACAAATTTGTCTTGCTTTATGTTAGAATTTTCTCACAAAGGGGATTTTACTGATTCTTTTTAGAATCAAAAACTGATATTTTATGATTCAGATACGAATGAATTGTTTACTAATGAGGAGAGATATTATGGCTAATGGGGTTATACAACAATTTGATCAGGAATTGTTCTTTAAAATTTTAAATACATTAAAAGATCCTATTTGGATTATCGATAACAAAGGGAATGTATTGTGGGTGAATGAAGCAGCATATAAAAGTTTTTCATCCATACAAATTGATGAATTGATTGGCCAAAACGTTATTAAAATGGAAAAACGAGGTATATTTTCACCTTCAATCGCAAGGCTTGTCATTGAACAAAAACAGTTTATTAGTACTATTCAGGTGACTCAAGATAATGTTCATTTGCTTGTTTCTAGTGACTATATTCCAGACAAGAATGGGGATATTCAATATATCGTTACGCATGCAAGACAATTATCCCAAGTTATCAATCAATCGAGTGAATTAGAAAAAATCGAATCTATTTTACAACTATATAAACAGCAAATTCGGCAACTAATTTTGCAAAAAAATCAGCAGTATGAAGATTTCTATGTCGGAAAAAGTAAAGCTACTCAGCACATTTTTGACTGGTCTCAAAAGATTGCAGATATCGATTCAACGATTCTATTAACTGGAGAAACAGGTGTTGGGAAAACAGCCTTTGCCTATCGTATTCATCAGCTGAGTAGTCGTAATAATAAACCATTTATTCATTTAGATTGTAGTACAATTCCGGAATCCCTCATTGAATCTGAATTATTTGGGTACAAAAAAGGGGCATTTACAGGGGCCAATGCGTATGGAAAACTCGGTTTAATTGCAGCGGCTGAACAGGGGACTTTGTTTTTAGACGAAATCGGAGAATTTCCTTTTCATCTACAATCAAAGCTTCTGCAATTTTTACAAAACAAGACATTTAGAATGATTGGGGATAACCAAGTACAACAAGCTGATGTGCGAATTATTGCAGCCTCGAATGTAAATTTAATGGAACAGGTCAAAGAAGGAACATTTCGCAAGGACCTATTTTATCGTTTAAACATCCTTCCCATGATAATACCGCCTTTACGCGAAAGAAAAGAAGATATTATTCCACTTTTAAATTTTTATTTAAGTAAATTCAACCAAAAGTATGGTCGTCAACATACTTTATCAAAAAATATTATGGATACCTTATTCAATTACAGCTGGGAAGGAAATATTCGTGAACTTGAAAATTTAATAGAACGATTAGTGATTACATCTATTGGACCAAAACTGGATATAGATGATTTACCAAGCGACTTCCCCCTTCAGCAGTCTCAACAGATGCTCCCTCAAAATGTAGAAGAAGTGAGTTTACCATTCTATTTAGAACAGATTGAAAAAAGCATTTTAATTAAAACCTATAACGAAACGAATAGCACTTGGAAAACAGCAAAAAAACTCGGTGTATCCCAATCCTATATCATTCGTCGGTTAAAAAAATTCAATTTGAGAATAAGTGAGAAGACATTGGTTGAGGAATAGTTTTTGGAAAACGCAAATACAGATAAAACATATAGACTAACTCTATTATAAAGCAAAGAACGTCCAAATCCCTAAAAAAGTTAGTGATTTGGACGTTCTATAGTTCGTTAGAGTTATTGGTTTAAGGCACTAGGGTGATGGAACGGAAGGTGCGTAGACTCCTGCGGGATCAGCGGGACAGGTGAGACCCCGCAGGCGCTTTAGCGCTGAGGAGGCTCACCGCACGCCCCGCGGAAAGCGAAGCATCCTGGAGTGGAAATCAACCGGCCTAATTAACAAAGGCTAACCTTTAAGGACTTTTTCAGTGGTCTCTTTCAAAATGAAGGCTTTTTATATTATTGATCCTTTCAAGAAGCCTTATGCTCTAAACGAAGCTTATCCGCAACCATAGCAATAAACTCGGAGTTTGTAGGCTTTGCCTTAGACATGCTTACTGTGTAACCAAATAATGATGAAATGGAATCGATATTTCCGCGGCTCCACGCTACTTCGATAGCATGACGGATTGCACGTTCCACACGGCTTGCTGTAGTGTTATACTTCTTTGCAATATCAGGGTATAACACCTTCGTAATGGAGCCAAGTAATTCAATATCGTTATAAACCATTGAAATGGCTTCACGCAGGTATAAGTATCCTTTGATATGTGCTGGAACTCCAATTTCATGAATAATGCTTGTAATGCTGGCATCTAGATTTCTTGGTTTATTTTCAGTGTGTGAACGATAATTTCCTGAAGCTGCCTTCCTGCTTACCTGACTGCTTTTACCGCTTACTTGACGGATATGGTTACCTAAATTCTCCATATCAAAAGGTTTCAAAATAAAATACGAGGCACCAAGCTCTACTGCCTTCTTTGTAACGTCTTCTTGTCCAAATGCAGTCAACATAATAACATTTGGAATTGCACCCTTTTTAAGCTCTCTTAAGCGCTCTAGAACAGCTAAACCATCTAGGTGAGGCATAATAATATCTAAAACGAGTACATCCGTATCCGTTGATTCAAGAAGTTCTAAACAATCCTGACCATTATGTGCAATTGCAATACCCGCAATTTCCATATCATCTTGGGAAGAAATATAGTCCTCTAATAATCCAACTAACTCCCTATTATCATCCACGACACAAACTTTAATCTTTTTCACTTTTATATCCTCCTCAAATCCAAATGGTCATATCTCTATTTAACATTAATTTTTTATTCTCTTAATTCTATTCTAAATTAGAAATTCGACAATGCAACTAAAATTCCTCTAGTTTTTTTAATATTTCTTAAAATAGTGAGAAAATCTCATCTTTTCTTTGTTTTACTTTGAATTTCGACTAAATTCGCATATATGCCTAATTATTCCAAAAAAATGTCGAAAAAACTTTACGTTAATGCAAAAAAACAAAACAGGCGATATCGCCTATTTTGTTTGAATGACTGAGTTTTAGCTAGCCTTTTCTTTAGGTTCTTCGTATATGTTAATTCCTGCTTCATTTAACATCCATTCAATGTGTACTCCATAACCAGAGGTTGGATCATTGACAAAGACATGTGTTACTGCTCCAATTAGCTTTCCATCCTGGATAATAGGACTTCCGCTCATACCCTGAACGATTCCTCCAGTTTTTTCTAATAGCTTTGGATCAGTTACTTTTAAAACCATGCCTTTTGTTGCTGGAAATTTCTGCGGGATCGTGCTGACAATTTCAATTTCAAATTCTTCTACCCTGTCATCATTTACCACTGTTAGAATTTTTGCTGGCCCTTCCTTCACTTGGTGAGATAAGGCGATTGGCAGTGGTTTGTCCAAAATTCCGTTCTTTAACTCTTTATTTAACACGCCGAAAATGCCAAATGGGCTGTTTTTTGTGATATTCCCAACTATTTCACGATCTGAAGAGAATCGTGCAAGCTTTTCTCCTGGGTCGCCATTACTGCCTTTTTCAATGGAGGTAACAGTAGACCGAACGATTTGACCATCTTCTACTACAATTGGCTTTTTCGTATCCATATCCGAAATGACATGCCCGAGGGCACCATATTTTTTAGATTGCGGATGAACAAATGTCATAGTCCCAATTCCTGCTGCTGAATCACGAATATATAATCCAAGCTTATAGGAGCTTTCTCCCTTATCTTTCAAGGGAGTTAGTTTCGTTGTGAACTTACCGCTTTCCCTGCTAATAACCATATCTAATGCTTTTCCGCTTTGTCCTGCATTTTGTACAAAGGGAGCCACATCTGTCATTTTTTCAATTTTCGTACCATCGATTTCTGTAATAATATCACCGATTTTGATTCCTGCTATTTCACCAGGTGACTTTTTTCCATCCTCAGTATTAACTAAATGGTGACCTACGACCAATACGCCAACCGTATTTAATTTAACACCAATGGATTGTCCTCCTGGCTGGACTTTGAAATCCTTTAAGACATTTACATCGACTTTTTTAACAGGTATCCCTGCAAACTCTAATAGCATTTCTTCTTTGCCTGAATCATTTGCTTTTAAGGATACATTTTTTTGATCTTGTTCAAGTGTGATAGTTGAATTGTGAGATACTAAAGAGGCTGATACCGGTACAGCCTTTTGAAAAGTATAATCTTGTCCTTCAAAGACTGTAATGGTCTTTGGTATATCAAGGTACTGCTGAAATGGCTGAAAATAAAGAACGCTGATTAATGAAACAAGGAGAATTCCACCAATGATCTTTCTAATTATTTCTAACTTCAAAATCTTCACTCTCCTCGCTTCTGTTTCACTCTACATCGAAATGGCTACATCTTTAATTTTGCCTCCATCAGCATCATTTATAACCTGTGACAACATAAAAAAGCTCCCCTAATTGGGAAGCTTTTCAATTTTTTTATTTTCAGATGCTAAAAATAACAATTCTTCAGCATGTTTTTTCGTTAAATCGGTAATTTCAACACCTGAAATCATTCTGCCAATTTCCCTTATTTTTTCTTCCATACAGAGTGGACTGACCGAAGTTTTGGTTCGCCCGCCTTTTGTCACTTTGGAAATAAACAAATGAGTATCTGCCATTGCAGCCACTTGCGGCAAATGAGAAATACATAATACCTGTGAATCGACAGCTACATTATAAATTTTTTCAGCTATCGATTGTGCTACCCTGCCGCTGACACCAGTATCCACCTCATCAAAAATAATGGAAGTAACTCCTTGGTGTTTCGAAAAAATGCTTTTAAGTGCTAGCATTATCCTCGATAGTTCACCGCCAGAGGCAATTTTTGATAATGGCTTTAAAGGCTCACCGGGGTTGGTTGAAATAAAATACTCCACGTGATCCACACCGTTTTTTGTAAAATGTGGCAAGACGGATTCAAAGCGGATTTCAAAGACTGTTTTTGCCATGTATAGTTCTTTTAACTCATTATGAATTAGTTTTGTCAGCTTTCCAGCCCAGCGTTTTCGGAGCTCGGTCAGCTGTTTGGCTTCTAGACTTAAATCCTTTTTGATGGAGGCTAGTTGTTTCTCTAATTGCCCTATATGTGTTTCTTTATTTTGTAATGTTTCTATTTCTTCTTCAATTTTCGCTGCATATTCTAAAATTTCTTCAATTGTTTTTCCATATTTCCGTTTTAACTGATTAATTTCATTTAATCTTTCTTCGATTTCATTTAACCGCTGTGGATCATATTCTAATTCATCTAGTTCACTTCTCAATGTGCGGGAAGCATCCTCTAGTTGGTAAAAGCTATTCATGACGGATTCATATAATTCTTTATAAGCGGAATCCAATGCTTGAGCGTCTTCAAGCTGTCCCATTACCAAACTAATCCAATCCAACCCCTTTTGTTCTCCTGTAAGGGCATTATAACTGGATTGAATTGCATCAAAAACACGCTCAAAATTCACAAGCTTTCTTTTTTCTTCAAAGAGCTGCTCATCTTCATTCAGCTTTAAATTTGCATTTTGAATCTCGTCAAATTGAAATTGAATTAAATCTAATCGATGTGCTGTTTTTTGCTCATTCTCACTCAAAGACTTTAGTTTATGAAAAGTTTGTTCATAGCGATGAAACACTTCTTGGTATTCTGCCTGGGAACGAGATATTTCCTCAAACCCAAATTGGTCAAGTAAGAGAAGATGCCTGCTCTCATCCATTAAATCTTGGTGTTCATGCTGACTATGTATATCAACTAAGGTCGAACCCACTTCCCGGAGAGTGGAAATGGTCACGAGCTTACCATTGATTCTACAAACACTTTTGCCAGTCCGGGAAATATCTCTTCGTAATACGACCATACCTTCTTCAATTTCAATTCCAAACTCAAATGCTTTTGAAAATACCGGATGGTGCTCATCTATTTGAAATAGCCCCTCAATTTCTGCCTTATCTTCCCCATGTCTAACAAACTCAGCAGAGCCTCTGCCGCCTACCAGCAGATGAATGGCGTCAATAATAATTGACTTTCCTGCACCCGTTTCTCCAGTTAATACAGTCAAGCCCTTGTCAAACGAAATGGAAAGGGCCTCAATAATGGCAAAGTTCTTAATCGATAATTCTGATAACATGGTGCTCCCCCCAATTACAGCATGTCAAGGAACCGATTTGTGATTGTCTCTGTATCTTCAGGTGTACGACAGATGAGTAAAATCGTATCGTCCCCACAAATGGTTCCTAAGATTTCTTCCCAGTCAAGGTTATCAAGTAATGCACCGATTGCCATAGCATTTCCAGGCAGACATTTCATTACAAGTAAATGTCCAGCAGAATCTATACGAACAAATGCATCCATTAACGATCTTTTTAATTTTTGCAATGGATTAAAGCGTTGATCTGCTGGAAGGCTGTATTTGTATCTGCCATCTAACAATGGGACTTTAACCAAGTGCAGTTCTTTAATATCCCTTGAAACCGTTGCTTGTGTTACATTAAACCCAGCACTTTTTAATTCATCAACCAGTTCATCTTGTGTTTCAATATCATTATTGGTGATAATTTCTCTAATTTTTATATGACGTTGACCTTTATTCAAATCATTCACCCCGTAATCATCGGAACATTTGAGTATTTTGTACAAAAATGTCGCTTATACCAATATGTTAGCCCATTTTGCCTAGGATGTACAATGATTATTCAAGAGAAAAACTTGTCAAATCAAAAAGGAAGGATAAGCATATGCTCATCCTTCTATATCTTGTTTCGATTTAAATTCTAGATGGGAGTCTTTCACTATTTGTGAAGGCTCAAAAGGTAATTGATTTTGACCATTATCTTGCTCCCCTACCCACCTGAGGTGAAGGAGAAACTCAATATTCCCGTCTCCTCCTGTAATAGGAGAAAAGGATAAATTAACCGCATTAAATCCTTGTTCAAGTGCAAAATTGACAATTTTATTAACAACCTGTAAATGTACTTTTTCATCGCGAACGATACCTTTTTTTCCAACCTGCTCACGGCCTGCTTCGAATTGCGGTTTGACGAGCGCAACAATATCACTGTCAGGGACAAGAAGTGTTTTTAAAACAGGTAAGATTAACTTTAAGGAAATAAAAGAAACATCGATGGTTGCAAAATTGGGCATTTCTCCTGATAAATCTTGCGGTGTTACATATCGAAAATTGGTTCTTTCCATAACCACTACACGGTCATCCTGCCGCAGCTTCCATGCAAGCTGATTATATCCTACATCCAAGGCATAGGACATTTGGGCACCATTTTGCAGAGCGCAGTCAGTAAAACCTCCCGTAGAAGCACCAATGTCGAGCATAATTTTATCCTTAACTGTCACATCAAAGACCTTTAACGCTTTCTCAAGCTTAAGACCGCCGCGACTTACATAAGGGAGCACATTTCCTTTTATCATAAGCGGGATATCTACTTTTACTTTTTCTCCGGGTTTATCTAAGCGCTCCTCGTTTGTATAAACCAGCCCAGCCATAATGGAACGCTTTGCCTTCTCCCGAGTTTCAGCTAAACCTCTTTCAACTAATAAAACATCTAAACGCTCTTTGTTCTTCATTCGTTATGCCCTTTGTTGTTTTTTTCGCGCAAGTATAGTCATTCTTTTAACAACCTCAGAGGTAGTCATCCCTATTTCCTCTAGCAGTGAATTAACATCTCCATGCTCAATAAATTGGTCTGGTATCCCCATTCGATCAATTGCTTGATGATAAAATCCTTGATCATGTGTGTATTCTAAAACATTGCTTCCAAATCCACCCTGAAGAATCGCTTCTTCAATGGTTAGGAGAGGTGTATTCTTTGAGAATAACTGATTGAGCATTTTTTCATCTAATGGCTTTATGAAACGCGCATTCACTACTTTTATTGAAATTCCTTGTTTTTCTAGAACTTCTGCTGCTTCCATTGCCATTGGAATTGTGGTACCAAAGGTTAAGATAGCACCGTCTTCGCCTTCCTTTAAAACCTCCCAGGTGCCAATTGGAATGCTCTTGAACTTTTCATCCATTGGAACACCTAAACCATTTCCTCGAGGGAATCTCATCGCAATTGGACCATCATCATAATTTAGAGCCGTATAAACCATATGCTGCCCTTCATTTTCATCTTTAGGCATCATTAATACCATATTAGGTACATGTCTTAAAAAGGCAATATCAAATACGCCCTGATGGGTTTCACCATCTGCTCCTACTAACCCAGCCCTATCAATTCCAATGAAAACATTTAGATTCTGACGGCAAATGTCATGAACAACTTGATCATATGCCCGTTGTAAAAATGTCGAATAGATAGCTAAGAATGGCTTCATATGTTGGGTGGCTAATCCAGCAGCTACCGTAGCAGCATGTTGTTCAGCTATTCCAACATCGTACATTCTCTCTGGGAATTCACTAGCAAAGCCCTCAAGCTTAGACCCAACAGGCATTGCAGGGGTAATTGCCACAATTCGCTCATCCTCGCGTGCAAGCTTGCGAACTGTTTCACTAACTAGGCTGCTCCATGCCGGTGGTGCCTTATCAGACTTAACAAAGGCACCTGTATCCATCTTATATGGTCCTGTTCCATGCCATGTACCTTTTGTATCACTTTCAGCCGGATGGAAACCTTTTCCTTTTTTCGTAATCACATGGAGAAGGACTGGTCCTTCCGTTTTTTTGGCATAGCGGAAATTTTCAAATAATGCTTCAAAATCATGCCCATCTACTGGACCTAAGTACGTAAAGCCCATTTCCTCAAAAAACATGCCTGAAACAAATAAATATTTTAAGCTGTCTTTAACACGTTCGGCAGTTGCTGCGAGTTTTCCACCAACAGCCGGAACCTTTTTTAAGAATAATTCTAACTCGTCTTTAACCCACTGATATTTACCCGCAGTGCGTAATTGACCAAGGATATTATGAAGAGCACCAACATTAGGAGCAATTGACATTTCATTGTCGTTCAGGATGACGATCATATTCTTCTTTTCATGACCAATATGGTTTAATGCTTCTAATGCCATTCCACCTGTTAACGCACCATCACCAATAATCGGCACAATAAAGGAGCTCTCTTTTTTCAAGTCTCTTGCTATGACCATTCCCATCGCCGCAGAAAGAGATGTCGAGCTATGTCCTGTTTCCCATACATCATGCTCACTTTCAATTCTTTTCGGAAAGCCGCACAGTCCTTTATATTGACGCAATGTATCAAATTCGCCAGCCCTGCCTGTCAGTATTTTATGAACATAGGACTGATGTCCTACATCCCAAATAAATTTGTCTTTGGGGCTGTCAAAACATTTATGTAAAGCAATTGTTAATTCGACAACACCTAAATTCGGTCCAATATGGCCACCAGTTACAGACAGCTTTTCAATCAAGAATTTGCGTACCTCTTGACTTAAAGCCTCTAATTCTTGATTTGACATCCCTTTTAAAAAGGAAGGGTCTTTTATTGATAACAGATCCATTTTAGGACCACTCACTTTCATACTTTTTCTTTCAGTCTACTATTTAAAAATAGCCGCTAACACTATTAGTGGTAACGGCATTAACAACGTTTTCTACATTGACAACAATTATAACACAATTACTTTGTTGTTCAAATACCAGTTATATTAGTGGTCTCTAGATGCCACTAGGTCTGCAATTTCACTAAGCAGATTGATAGTAAGTCCAGTCTTTTCTAAGTATTGTTTGGACAAATCTAATTGCTTTTGTAACTCTTCTTTCGCACCCTCCATCGTTAACAGCTGTGGATAGGTACTCTTATGATTAGTGGTGTCACTTCCAACAGGTTTACCCAGTAACTCTGGATTGCCTTCTAAGTCTAAAATGTCATCCTGTATTTGAAATGCAAGCCCAAGATGATGGGCAAAAGAAGAAAGGTTCTCAAGTTGCTCGTGGTTTGCCCCGCCTAACAACGCACCTGCAATGACACTAAATCTTAAGAGTCTTCCTGTTTTATGTATATGTATATACTCAAGCTCTTCAATGGTAAGAGTTTTTCCCTCTCCTTCCATATCCGCCACCTGACCGCCAACCATTCCTTCACTGCCTGCAGCTTTGGCCATTTCGGTTACCAATCGGAGTTTCGTCTCACTCGAAGCATTTTCGTTTGGAATCTGTCCAATTACCTCGAAGCTTAAGGTTAATAAGGCATCTCCAGCTAGTATGGCGATTGCATCGCCAAACACTTTGTGATTCGTTGGCTTCCCTCTTCTAAGGTCATCATTATCCATACTTGGCAAGTCATCATGGATTAATGAATAAGTATGAATCATTTCTATTGCTGAAGCTGCTAACAGCCCAAGTTTAGGGTCTCTTCCAAATGCAGCAATAGTAGCAAATACTAGTAAAGGACGAATTCTTTTACCGCCTGCTTCAAGGGAATAATGCATGGCTTCTTTAATAATAGGAGGTGCTTTCAGCTTTTGCACCAAGGTTCGAAGCTCTGATTCAAGCAGTTGTTTATGTTCTTGTGTAAAAGCATCTAGAACTTTAGTACTCAAAGCCTATTCCTCCTCTTCTATCTTGAAGTTTTGTTTCCGTCCGTCCTCCGTAATAATCTGTGTTAATTGTTCTTCAACACTTTTAAGCTTATCATGACAAAGCTTAGATAGTTCCATCCCTTCTTTATAAAAGACAATTGCCTCTTCTAAAGGGACATCTCCTTCTTCAAGCTTATCCACAATTTGCTCAAGCTTATTCATTGCTTCCTCAAAGGAAATCTTTTGTTCATTCGTCACGGTTTTCGCTCTCCTTTATGTTCTGTACATTACAGAGAAGGCTGCCATCTGATAATTGAATCTGAAGTGGTTCGTTCTCTTTAACTTGTTTAATACTTTTTATTAATTCATTTTCAGTAGAATAGACGAGGCTGTATCCACGTTCCATTATTTTTAACGGACTTAAGGCTTGAAGGGTTGAAATAACCTTATCGAATTCTGTTTGTTTCTTTAAGAGAATTTTCTCCATTGCCCTCCCGATATCTTTTTGTGAGCGGTCAAACCTGCCCGCTGCATCGAGTAAAGCTACCCTTGGATGGTTTCGCATCAGACGATTGTGAACCGTTTGATGCTGTGACCTTTTTACATCTGACAATCGAGAAGCGCCGCGAACAAGCAGTTCTGTTAATTTATCTACCTGCTCAAGCTTCTGTTCGTAAAGACGCTGTGGATACCGAAAAGCATAGGATTTTTGTACTCTGTCTAACCGTTGCTTCTCATATCGGTATAGGCTATTCATAGACTGGAGCATACGGGTTTTCCGCTGCAGCAGTCTTTCCATTAATTCCTCGATATGAGGTACAGCTAACTCAGCTGCTGCAGTCGGCGTTGGCGCACGCATATCTGCAACAAAATCTGCAATGGTAAAATCTGTTTCATGTCCAACAGCAGAAATGATTGGGAGTACAGATTGAAATATCGCTCTAGCGACCAATTCCTCATTAAAAGCCCATAATTCTTCAATTGAGCCGCCGCCACGCCCAACTATAAGCACATCAAGGTCATCCAGCTTATTTGCCTTCTCAATAGCTTTAGCGATAGAAGGAGCGGCATTTTCACCTTGTACGAGTGCTGGTAATACTAGAATATTCGCAATCGGATAACGTCTTTTTATCGTGGTGATAATATCTCTTATTGCAGCTCCTGTTGGGGAGGTAATGACGCCTACCGTCTTAGGATAGCTTGGAATAGACTTCTTACGTTCTATCGAAAATAAACCTTCCGCTTCAAGTCTTTTTCTTAACTGTTCATAGGCTAAAAATAACTCCCCAATCCCATCTGGCTGCATTTCCTTTATATATATTTGATATTGACCGCTTGGTTCATAGACAGAAATATCACCTTTCACAACCACCTTCATGCCGTTTTCTGGCGAAAACTTCATTGTCCGTGATTGGCTGGAGAACATGACAGCCAGAATACGTGCTTTTTCATCCTTTAAGGTAAAGTACATATGCCCGCTCGAATGTTGTTTAAAGTTCGATATTTCACCTCTAACATGGACATCCTGCAAATGGGGATCAGCATCAAATTTTCTTTTTATGTATTTTGTTAATGCCAATACAGATAAATACTTTTTTTCCTCCATTACGAACTCCTTTTTAGGACTGCAGCGTATTTTTTGCTGATTTAAGAGTGTTATACATAAGCATCGTAATGGTCATTGGACCTACTCCCTTTGGAACGGGAGTAATATAACCGGCTTTTTCTACAACTTCGTTAAAATCAACATCCCCGCAAAGCTTTCCAGCTTCATTTCTGTTTATCCCTACATCAATAATGACTGCACCTTCTTTTACATGATTGGCTTTAATAAAATTAGCAATACCAACTGCCGCAACAAGTATATCAGCCTGTGATGTTTGAGCCTGTAAATCCTTTGTCCGTGAATGACAGTAGGTTACAGTTGCATGCTGGTTAAGAAATAATTGACCTACTGGCTTTCCAACAATATTACTTCTCCCAACAACTACTACATGTTTGCCAGCAACAGATATACCAGTCTCCTCTAAGAGCACCATGATTCCAAAAGGGGTACACGGTAAGAACGCATCTTGACCAGTCATCATTCGTCCAATGTTAATGGGATGGAATCCGTCGACATCTTTTAATGGTGAAATTGCTTCAATTACTTTAATTTCATCAATATGCTTTGGCAGTGGCAGTTGAACAAGAATTCCGTGGATTGCGGGGTCTCCATTCAATTCCTCGATTTTTAACAGAAGTTCTTCCTGGGAAGCCTCTTCCGGTAATTCAATTAGCACAGAGTGCATACCAAGGTCTCGACAAGTTTTTTCTTTATTTGATACATATGTTCTGGACGCATGATTATTTCCAACGAGAATGACAGCAAGTCCAGGTGTAACTCCTTGTTCCTTTAATTTACGGACTTCCTCAGCAATTTCTACTTTTTTCTTTGCGGCTATTTCCTTACCATCAATAATTGTTGCAGTCATAATGTTTCCCCTCCTGTAATTGTCAATTTATTTATTCGCTAATCAGCTGCTGTTTCACCTTAGATAGTACACCATTAATAAATCGGCTGGATTGTTCGTCACCGTAGATTTTAGCAATTTCTATTGCTTCATCTAAAATAACATTTTCAGGTGTTTCATTTCTGAAATATTTTAATTCATAGACGGCTAACCTTAATAAGTTTCTGTCTACGGTTGCTAAACGGTCCATCGTCCATTTTTCAAGGTTTACTACGATTAATGGATCAATTTCATTTTTATTTTCAACCACTCCTAACACAAGCTTAGTTAGGTAGTCATCTCCTGACTCCCCTTCCAAAACATGTTCAATTGCAGAAGCTGGCTCTGTATTGCTTACATCGATTTGAAAAAGAGCTTGTAACGCCTTTTCCCTTGCAGTTCTTCTTTTCATTATACAGTTAACTCCTTTAGAGATAATAATTAATTTTTGTCTAATTTCATACAACAATTGCATGATATTGTTTTGCACATAAAAAGATAATAGCATAACTAAAATCGATTCGCACTGTAATACCTTATTTTTACCTAGAAGCAGTATACTAATAACCGTAAAAAAAGAAAAAAACCAAAGGATTTTCTCCTTTGGTCATCCGTTTAGATCTCTTCTTCTACTTCTGGTTCTGGTTTTTGGGTTTCGAATGAGATACCAACGACGTGTATGTTTACTGCTTCTGCCTCTAGGGCTGTCATGTTGAGCAATGCTTGTCGGATGTTATCTTGTATTTTCCCTGCTACAGTTGGAATAGATACCCCAAATTTCATTAAGCAGTATACGTCAACTGTGATTCCATCTTCTGATAATTCCACCTTAACACCTTTACCGTGGTTTTTCTTCCCCAGCCGTTCAACTACACCTGTCGCAAAGTTCCCACGCATTTGTGCAACTCCCTCGACCTCGGAAGCAGCAATACCTGCAATGACTTCAATGACTTCTGGTGCAATTTCAACTTTACCGTGGCCACTGTTACCTTGATTCATTTCCAGTACATTATATTCGCTCATAAAGTACACCCCCAGATTTAGATAGACTTCATCACATCATGTAACTCTAGAAACTTCGTATTGAACTGTCCCTCTACGAAACTTTCATGCTCAAGCAATTTTAAATGGAATGGTATGGTAGTATGAACACCCTCAATCACAAATTCACTTAACGCACGTTTCATTCGTGAAATTGCTTCTTCCCTGCTATTACCGTATGTGATGACCTTTGCAATCATAGAATCATAATAAGGTGGAATCGTATATCCTGGGTATGCAGCTGAATCAATTCGAACGCCAAACCCGCCAGGAGGCAGGTACATATTTATTTTTCCTGCTGAAGGCATGAAGTTCTTTTCAGGGTTCTCTGCATTGATTCGGCATTCAATTGCCCAGCCAGTAAACGTAACATCCTGCTGCTTTACCGTTAATTTTTCTCCCGAAGCAACGCGGATTTGCTCCTTAATAAGATCAATACCTGTAACCATTTCAGTAACTGGGTGCTCCACCTGTATCCTAGTATTCATTTCCATGAAGTAAAATTTACGATTGCGGTATTCATATATAAATTCTACCGTTCCCGCACCTGAATAATCAACTGCTTTTGCCGCTTTTACTGCTGCATTTCCCATTTCTTCACGAATTTCCCCATCTAATGCTGGTGAAGGAGTCTCTTCTAAAAGTTTTTGCAGCCTCCGTTGAATCGTACAGTCCCTTTCTCCTAAATGGACAGTATTTCCATAGGAGTCTGCAAGAACTTGTATTTCAACATGACGGAAATCCTCAATATACTTTTCTATGTATACTCCAGGATTACCAAACGCAGTCAGCGCCTCTTGCTGTGTAATACTAATACCCTTAACGAGTTCCTGTTCATTTTTTGCAACACGGATACCTTTACCGCCTCCACCAGCGGTTGCTTTGATGATTACAGGGTATTGTATTCTTTTAACAAGCTCGAGTGCTTCATCAATATCATTTATGATTCCCGTTGAACCTGGTACAATTGGAACCCCTGCTTTACGCATGGTTTCCCTTGCAATATCTTTCGTTCCCATTTTGGTAATCGCCTCGGGACTAGGTCCCACGAAGGTAATATTACATTCACGGCAAAGATCAGCGAAATCTGCGTTTTCAGCTAGAAAACCATATCCAGGGTGGATGGCATCACAAGCTGTTAGTTTTGCCACACTAATTAAATTTGTCACATTTAAATAACTATCTTTTGATAATGTCGGTCCTATGCAATAGGCTTCGTCTGCAAGCTGTACATGCAGCGCTTCACGGTCTGCCTCGGAGAAAACGGCAACAGATTCAATGCCCATTTCCCTGCAGGCACGAATAATTCTGACAGCTATTTCTCCTCTATTTGCAATTAACAGTTTCTTTATCATCCTGTTATCGCTCCTTATTCTGGCTTTACTAAAAATAATGGCTGCCCATATTCTACTAATTGACCATTCTTCACTAGAACTTCAACGATTTCGCCATTAACTTCAGCTTCAATTTCATTAAATAATTTCATTGCTTCGACAATACATACAATAGAATCCTTGGTAACACCTGAACCTGCTTTTACATATACATCTGCTTCTGGTGTTGGTGAGGCATAAAAAGTCCCTACCATTGGGGAAGTGATTTTGTGTAAATTTGATGTATCAGCTGGAGTCGCTGCAACATTGTTTGCTGCTTCCTGCTTTTCTTCTTGCACAGGTGCTGCAGAAACTGCAGCTGGTGCTGCTGGTTGAATTACAGGAACAGCCTCAACTGATGCTTGTGGTACTGATTGTACAGTTGTTACTTTTGTTTCAGTATTCTTTTTCATTTTTATTTTGGAACCTTCATTTTCATATACGAATTCATCAATGCTGGATTGGTCAACTAATTTAATTAATTCACGAATTTCTTGAACTTTTAACAATCTAAACACTCCTTGTCCTGCTAGATTAATACTAACTACTAATACTATACGCTAATACCTTGTTGAAGTTCAATATTCTTCTTTTCAATCCTTAAAAAAAGGAAAGCCGACGGCTTTCCTTTTTGTTTGGTTTATTTAGTTGGCTGGAATTCTACAGCTACGAAGTTTGTTTCACCAATTTCTTTTTTAACCATTTGTATAATCGCATTTGCTTCTGATTTTGAAGATTCTTTTTTAGACTTTACAATAATTTTAACCGTTGAACCATCTGCTCTCACTAATGCGTCTTCATAATCCATGGCTTTAATTAATGTTTCAAGCATTTCTTCTTTTTGAGCAATTTCACTTAATTTTTTCATTTGGTCAACCGCTTCACTTCTTTGGTCAGCAGGAAGATCAGTGGTTGCCACAACAGTGTTTAATTGTTCCTTTAATTCGCTGCGCTCATCTTGAAGCTCCAAACGAAGTGCTTCAAATTCTTCGTCACCAGCAACCTGAGAAATAACGGTGTCGCCATCCTTAACTTCCGTTTCAGTATCTGTTTTCGTTTCTTTTTGATCAGCTTTCTCTTCTTGCTTCACTGCTGCAAGTTCATTACTATTTTGTTCAGGAGATGTGATGTAGTAAACGGATAATACAACCACCAAACTTAACATTGTTAATAACCAAACTGTTTGTTTTTTCAATAGCATTTATAAATCCCCCTTTTATTTTTTAGGCATTACGGCAACGCGATGGCTAGGTACATCAAGAGCTCTTGTTACTGCCTCAATAATCCACTTTTTGACTTGAATATTTTCTGCACCCTTAGCTACTACTAATACGCCGCGAATGGCTGGTTTTTGATATTCAACTACAATCGGTACCTCTTTCTCACCTTCACGAATAATGACTAATTGCTCATCCGTGGAGGTATCCTGAACCTTCCGTTCTCCACCCTCGTTGTCTTTTTCCTCTGTTGTTTGAGATTTTGTTACTTTGTTTTTCTCAAGCACCTTTTTGTCAGTTGAATCAATATTCACCACTACCATTACATCGTCTACACCCAGCATTTCTTCCAGTGCCTTCTTAAGCTGTTTCTCATATTCTTCTTCGTAACCAGAAATTGTTTTATTATTAGAATCTTTCTTTAGGCTAAAAGCCTCAACCTCTGACGTTTCTGACTGGCTCGCAGTTACTGCCTTACTGTCAAGTGGAGCAGATTTATCCGAGAATAGGACATTACCAACAATCATAAAGGCTGCACCGATACATAGTACCAGAATCATATATTGATATTTCCCAGACTTTTTATCAGAAGTTTCACCCTTTGAGACTAGGTTTTTAAGCCATGAAAATGGTCCCTTATTATTTTCCATTCTGCTATTTCATCCCCCCTTCAACCGAGACTTCAATTACTTTATCGGTTACATTCCATTGTTGCGAAAGAAATGCGGCGATTTTTTCTGATTCCTCTGTTTGATCTTTAGATGGAAGAGGCGTTCCCGTATCAATGCTTACTGGTTGTACGGCTTCGACTGTTGTAACTTTTGATTCAGGCTGCTTTAGGCGAACTGTAACCATTTCAAGATTTTCAGGGAATGATTCTTGACTATCATCCTTGGTTGTGAGTTCTATTTTTGCGATTTCCAAACCAAATTGTTCCATCAACTCCTCTTCTACTCCCTTTTCAAGCTGGGCAGCCATTGTTTCTAAAATATATGCATGATTAGAGGCTTGTATTTCTTTTTTCTGCAATTCTATTAAATTTTCCATATTTTTTTCTCCTGGACTCTGGAAAGAGGGGATCTGAGCCATCGCAGTTTCAAAATCCTTAGAGATTAACTTAAAAATAGGCGTAAGGATTATGGCTATTAGCAGAAGCCCCGTAACCATTTTTGTGTATTTTTGCATACTTGTATTTGGAAGCAGCATATCAATAACGGTTGCCAAGAGGATAAAAAGAATAATATTCGTTACCCATTCTATTAAAAATTCCATAACGTTCTCCCCTATCTCATCATCATCGTTAGATTCCCTGCTGCGACAATAACTGTAATACTTAAAAAGAACATGAGAGAGACGATGCCAAGTGCAGCAAAAACATAAATAACGCTTTTGCTAATAATATCTAAGCATTTAATAACGGGTCCCCCGCCTAGCGGCTGTAAAATAGCAGCCGCTATTTTATAAATAAACGCGATCATTAGGATTTTAATAGCCGGGAAAGCAACTATGATGAGCAGGATGCCGACACCCGCTATTCCAACAGAATTCTTCAACAATCCAGATGCACTTACTACTGTGTCTGCCGCATCAGTAAATATTCTGCCAATGACAGGAATAAAGTTACCAGTCACAAATTTTGCCGTACGGATGGCAACTCCATCTGTTATCGCTGTAGACGCACCCTGGACTGAAATAACTCCAAGGAAAACAGTCAAGAAAAGCCCCATTAAGCCAATACTCCAATTTCTAAGCAGCTGTGCAAGCTGCGTCACCTTATATTGGTCGGACATCGTACTCACAATACTCAATAGAGTGGCTAAAAAAAGCAGCGGAAGGATGACATACTGCATGAACATCCCGCTGATATTCATTAAGAACAAAATAACAGGATGGAAGAAAGCTGCTGAGATGATTCCGCCCGATGATGCAATCAAGGCTAACAAAAGCGGTATAAGTGCCAGCACGAAGGAAATCATGCTCCCAATTGCCTCATTGGTATACTCAATTACGATATGAAAACTATTTAGCGCAATAATTACTAGGACCATATAGACAATGGAATAGGCAACTTTACTAATCGTGCTGCTTTCAAACGCATTCTGCATAGATTGGAGAAACATACTGAATATCGTAAGAAGGATTAAAGAACCAAGTAATTTTCCATTTATAACAAATTCGTGAAATAGGAATTTTAAAACTCCTTGTGTCCACTCCTTGAAGGAGAATTTCTTATCTCCTTTTACAAAATCATACAAACTTCCTTTCTGACTTTCTGGGAGAAAGCCGCCGTATTTACTTTGAATATCCTCCCAATATTGTTTAAGCTCTGTTAAATCCATTGTTTTAAGCTGTGCGTCAACTAAATCCTGTGGCGAAAGAGGTGTGGAGGCATCATTCACTTCTTCGTTAGCTTGTACACTTGTTGAAGTAAAAAACATAAATAATAGAATAATAATGGGAATAATCTGCAGCCTTTGCTTCATCATTTTTCACCTCTTGTATTCAAACGAAAATGAACTTTCTAACTGGGAATTAGCTTAATTATGGTTTCAATCATGACCGTTAAAATTGGGATTGCCATCGCAAGAATTAACACTTTTCCAGCAAGTTCGATTTTTGAAGCTACTGCACCCTGACCTGCGTCCTTTGTAATTTGAGAGGCAAACTCGGCAATATAGGCAATTCCAATAATCTTTAGTATGGTTTCTACGTAAACTAAATTGACATTTGCATTCACTGCCAGCTTTTCAAGCATATGAATAATTTCGTAGATTTTATCAACTAAAAACAAAAAAATGCTGCAGCCTACAAATACAATTAACAGGAAGGCGAAATTAGGTTTTTGCTCTTTTATTATTAAAGCAAGGAAGGTTGCGACAAGAGCCACGCCAACTATTTTAATAATCTCAATGGCAAAGCCCTCCTTTCTATTGGAACAAGAATACAGATTTTATTTTCTGGAAGAGATCATCCACAATTGAAGCGACTTGAAACAAAATGTAAATAAAGCCGAATAAAGTAACCCACTGGGCATATTCCTTTTTCCCAACCTGGTCAAGAACTGTGTGCAAAAATGCAACGACTATTCCCACCCCGGCTATTTTAAAAATAATATCCACTTCTAAACCCATTGCTTTTCCCCCTAAATTAATAAAATAATCAGTAATAATCCTGAAAAGAACCCTAAACTCTTTACCATCTTTTCGTATTTTGCTTGGTTTTCAACTGCGTCAGCTTCTTCTCTTTCGAGATGGGAAAGAGTTAGCATAATATGTTTTTGCTGGGAAAAGCGATCATGCCGACCCAGGGTTTCCCCAAATTGCTTCATAATCTCAAATTCACCTTGTTTGAAAGCAGTCTGCTTCCAAACCTCCTTCAAGCTGTCTTCCCAGGCATCCTTTACTGTTGTTTCCGTATCTGTGAGTTTTTTTGCAAAACCTTCAAAGAAGGATGATAATGGCTTTGATAATTGTGCTGCCAATCTCCTCGCAGCCTCATGCAAAGGTGTATGACCATACATGATTTCAGCTTCAAGTGATTGAAGAGCAGATCTTAATTGCCTAAGCTGTCTCGGCCGTTCACTTAAATGTTTGGCAACTTCAAATCCTGTCCAAGTAGTAGCAAGAATAATAAAAATGGCTCCAATTATTTTAACCATTTACGTCACTCTCACTTTTTGACTGAGTTCTTTTCCATTACCATCCAAAATATGTGTAATTGTTCCTGGTCCGTGAGCCCTGCTTAGGACAATAAATCGCTGGAAGATGTTTTGGTCTATAATAGACTTTAGTGAAGGTCTATTTTTCGCTTCTTCTAGGCTTGTGCCATGAGTGGTCATGATTAGTTTTATGCCAGCATGTACAGCTTCTTGAATGGCTTCGGCGTCCTCTATTCGACCAATCTCATCTACAACCAGCACGTCGGGACTCATTGAACGAATCATCATCATCATCCCCTCGGCTTTTGGGCAGGCATCGAGCACGTCTAACCGGTGCCCGAACGTCATTTGAGGGATTCCCTGTACACATCCCGCTATTTCCGAGCGTTCATCAACAATTCCTACCTTATATGCATGTATCCCTTTTTCTTGGTTTCCAGATGAAATAATTCTAGCGATATCCCGTAACAATGTTGTTTTTCCGGTTTGGGGAGGACCAACAATCATCGTATGCATCCATGAATGATTGAAAATAAAGGGGGTAATTTTCTCTGCAATACCTATCTTTTCCTTGGCAATCCGGATGTTAAAAGAAGCAATATCCCTTATCGCCTTTACCTTTCCTTCTTCAAGGATGACCTTTCCTGCGAGTCCAATTCTATGGCCGCCTGAAACCGTTATATACCCCCGTTTCAACTCTTCCTCAAGTGTATAAATCGAGAATTGGCTGATTTTATTCAATAAGTGGAAAGCATCTTCTTGCCGAATAATGTACGATAGAAACATTGGAGCTCCTTTCATCGTAATTTCTATTGGGCGGTCGATACGAATTCTGATTTCTTCCAATTCTTCTTTTTGACTAGGAGGGATTTTACTGATTTGTTCTGCAATGTTTTTTGGTAAGAATTTTAGGATCGTTTCCACATTTCTTCCTCCTTGCGGGTTGCTTGTCTCATTATTTAAAATGTATGCCTTTCGATGCGCAATATGACTAGATTGCTAGGAATACTTCATAAAGTAAAACGTAATTTATGTAGTAAGGAATATTATTGAGGGGGAAAATTCATGTACATTCAGCATCCTGGAGACCGGAATACACTATCTCAAAGGAACAACATAATAAAAGTGAAGGGTGAAGGAGAAATTGCCGTACAGCCAGATACAGCCTCCGTTAATTTAGGAGTAGTAACTGAAAGTAAAGAACTAATTGGTGCTCAGCAGCAGAATTCAATTGTTGGAAACAAGGTGATAGATTCTCTCATTGCTTTAGGTATTGATAGAAATCAAATACAAACGTTTGATTATCGAATTGAACCCGACTATGACTATGACCAAGGAAAACAAATATTTCGAGGATATAAAGTAACACATATCTTGGAGGTAAAAATCGATGATTTATCTATTATAGGAAATGTAGTAGATACTGCGGTTCAGAACGGAGCAAATTATGTTGCTAATGTTCAATTTACAACGAGATACAAGGATTCTTATTACCAACAAGCACTTGTAATGGCTTTAAACAATGCAAGCAGCAAAGCAACAACCATAGCTAATACCTTAAGAGTCACACTCAATCCCACGCCAATTCTTGTGACAGAAGGCACAGACGTTATTCAGCCCTTTGAGAGCCAACAAGTTGCGTTTGCAAAAGGAGTCAGTTCAACACAAATTCTACCGGGACAGCTTCTAATTAAAGCAAGTGTTTCAGCTGATTTTAAATATCATCCTATAAGTGGATAAAAAAAGGATTGAATCACTGTAAAAGTGGTTCAATCCTTTTTTTAAACTATTATTGATCGTACTTCTTTACCATTCCATATAATTGGGCTGATGTAACCGGACCATTGTAATGCTCTCTTATTACTCCTTGTCTATCGATGACAAATGTTTCTGGCTGCCCTGTTACATTATACTTTTTTGCAATTTTGGAATTGTAGTCAAATACATAAACGGCAGGCGTGTTATATTTTTCTAGGAACTTTTTCACTCGGTCCATTGTTTCGCCTTTGTTAATCATAATTAATCGGTATTTATCGCCGTAATCCCTTGCAAATGCTTCAAGTTCTGGAGCTTCATCCACACACGGTTTACACCATGATGCAAAATAATTTAAGATGATTATTTCGCCTTTGTAATCAGAGAGCTTCGTATTGGTTCCATCTAAATTTGGGAGTTCGAAATTATAGGCTTGGTCACCAACATCGGTATTGTCACCTTTACTAGCCAAACTATATCCAAAAAAGCCAAACATTCCAATTAATAGAAACAATACGAGTAAGTTTATGACTCGTCTGCTCATCATGCTTCCTCCTAACAACCCCTTATTTATCTAGTTGTTTTAAAAACTCAATATCTTTTTTCAGGCTGCTATGACGCTTTCCAATAAGAAGCATATAACCAAAAATAACTAACCAAACAACTGAATAGGCTCCATACATGAATTCCATAATAAAAAATTCCTCCTAGTTTTCTAATTTCTCACGTAATTTTTCTTTGTACTGGTCAACTTTAATTTTCATATTTTCAAAAGAAACACCCTTATGAAGAAGGTAGGCATAAAGGAATGTAAAAGCAGTAATCGTAACTAATAAAGCAACGAGCATACTTGGTGCTATTCCGCCGCCTTGTTGTGATGGACCATCTCCGAATACGATTGGGTGGAATTTAGATTGCCACCAGCGAATCGCAAAGAATACGATTGGAACATCAGCAAATCCGATAATTCCAAATACTGCAGCTAATCTAGCTTTTTTATCCCAAACTCCATCCATCTGACGAACCATCAAGTATGCTACAAAAAGGAAGAATAGGATTAGTGTTGTGGTTAGGCGTGGTTCCCAAGCCCACCATGTATTCCATGAAGACTTTGCCCATATAGGTCCTGTCGTTAGAACAATGATTGTAAATACAACACCAATTTCAGCAGATACATAGGCGTATGTATCATAGATCCGTTTGCGTTTTATTAAAAATAGAATACTAAAGACAAATGTTACAAAGAAAGCTAAAAAAGCTACCCATGCTGATGGAACATGCATATAAAATATCTTTTGTACGGCTCCCATTGTCTTTTCTATTTCTGCATAAAGGAAAATAAAGTAGAATGCCGCCAACATCGCAGCTACCATTCCGCCATATAATATTTTGGTAAGCAGCGAACTTTTTATCGGTGCCAAATCTGTTATAGGAAGAGGCGCCTTTTCTCTTTCAAGATTCATACTCATCTATTAAACCTCCAGAACGTACTCAATTAGTAAAAAGCATAGTACAAAGAAAATTACATCATAGGCTGCGACCAATTGCAGCCAAGCAATAGCACTTGGTAATTTCTCCATATTAGTAAGAATAATTTTTGTTGCTTGGGTAACACCAATTAATACCGGGCTTGTCATTGGGAAGAGCAAAAGCGGTAATAACATCTCACTGCTCTTAGAATTGGAAGCTAATGCGGCCAAGAAAGTTCCAATTGCAATGAATCCAAAGCTCCCAACAAACAACACTAAGATAAAATATAAAATACTGCCATTCACTTTAAAATCAAATAGTAGAAATAGGAAGGGAACCGCGACAATTTCTACTATTAAAATCATCGAGAAGTTTGCCATGAATTTGCCTAAATAAATACTAGAGGCTTCCATTGGTGCAACCAATAAACCATGCATGGTATCATTTCGCTGCTCAGATACTAACGAGCGATTAAGGCCTAAAATCCCCGAAAATACAATGATGATCCAAACAGCACCTGGAATCACTGCTTTTGTCGTATTGTTTGCTGGATCAAAAGCAAAGCTTAGGACTAAGATGACTAACCCAGCAAAAATAATCATCGTACCCAAAACTTGTTTTGTTCTGAGTTCAGAATAGATATCTTTTTTGGCAATTGTGAGGGCTGCTCTAAACATTACGAAACTCCCTCCACTAAAACCTGGTATTTTTCAGAAACTAAGCCTAAAGATTTATTATTAATGCTAAAATCATCAGCTATCTTTCCGTTCTTCACAATAATAATTCGATCACAGATTTCAGCTGCTTGTTTGAAATCGTGAGTAACCATTAATGTCGTACATCCCTTTTCTTTCATGGAAAGAACAACATTATTTAGAATTGTAATCGCACCTTGGTCCAATCCTGTATGCGGTTCGTCAAGAAGCATGATTTTCGGATCATGGATAATGGCCCTTGCTATTGCAATTCTTTGGATCATCCCACGGGAAAAATTCTTTACTGGTTCATTAATGAAGAATGACAAGCCTACTTCTTTTACCAATTGTCTTGCTCTATTTTCAACGTCCTTGACACCATATAACTCACCGAAAAACAGTAAATTTTCTAGCGGTGTGTAATGATCGTACAGCAAGCTGGAATGCGGTAAATATCCAAACAGTTTTTTCACTTCTATATGATCCTTTTTAAGATCCAATCCGTTAATCTTTACAAGGCCTGATGAAGGCTTTATTAATGTTGCCAGCACTTTTAAAAGTGTACTCTTTCCCGCTCCATTTGGACCAAGAATAGCAACTGTTTCACCTTGTTTGATTGATAGGTCAACACCTCGAAGAATTAACTTATTGTCGGCTTGCTTTGTAAGCTTCTTTATTTCAATCATCAAGTATCCCTCGCATTCCGACGTTACTCTACAAATTGGCGTAAATTCATCTTAACTTGTACTAAATGCTGCTTATATGTAGAAAGTTTGGCTTGATAATCCTCTTCTGACATATTTCCATCATCGAAATTTTCTTCTAATTCAAGGATTTTATCCATAATCGCCTTTTGCTTTGCCATTAAATTCTTAAATGCATTTTCTTCTTTGTCAGCACCAAGTCTCTTCTCTTCTGCTCTTGCCTTCATTCTAAAGTAAGCAAAATAGGACAACGCTGCGATAATAATGGCAACCATTACAATTAAGAACACATGTGGGTCCCAACTGCGCAGCGGTGATTGTGACCACATGCGAAGATGACCAGGATTATGGAAGGCGGGTGCTGTTTTTGTTACATTTCCACTAGTTTCACTTACACCTAGTTCTGTAGTACCTTGAGCTGCACTTGCTGATGGCTGTTTATCTTTGTTATAAATCATTGTAAAGGCTTGTTTTGCTTGGATGCCTTCAACACTGTATCCCTGATAATTTTGATCATCCATCTTGAATAGCCCTTGATTGGTAGCAGTAATGTTCTTAAATTCAATACTACCCATTCCCTCAGGAACAAGAATTTGCATCATCTGAACAGGATAGTCGAAGTTCAGGTTAATTTCCTCGCCCTTTGCGATTCTGTAGCTGTATGGCAAAACAACGGTCTGATTGGCTGAGATAGGATCTGTTGTAATGAATCCTGTATCAACCTGTTTTTGAGCAATTTTGTTATCTAAAAAGGTAAATCCAGTTGCTCCTGTCGGAATAGTGACATTCAGTACTGCTTCACCCTTGCCGTCACCTTTAACTTCCTCTGATGAAGTATTGGTATAGTTCACCATATTCATCATATTAGTTGAACCATCTTCTGCAGGGCTGACGACTAGGTAATGCATATCAACGGATATCGCTGATTCCCCTGCTGCCATTCCATTTAATGGAATCAGCAGCAGCAGTCCGAGGAGGAAAACGGTGACTTTCTTAATCACTTTCCTCCCCCCTTATTATTTTTATGACTCTTCATTGTCGCTTCAATTTCACTTTCTATTTCAGCCATTAAATCCTTGTCAACGGATTGAGATGTTATTTGCTCTTCTTCTTCCTTCATAATGCTGACTACTTGGGATTCATATTGCTTCTTAAGATTTTTGTAATCTGCGTGTGAAATTTTATCCATCTTGTATTCAAACTCTAGTTCATTCAGTGTGGATAAGAGCACTTCTTTATTGGAAGCAGAATCCTGACCCATATTCGCAAAACTTAAATACGAATTCCAAGAAAAGAAGGGTGCAAGAACGAGAAATAAACAAATGAGCACGAGGGCTGCTGTAAATATCATTGAAATGATCGAGATTTCTTGCATAATGTTCACATCCTAAAGATACTTTTTGCGTTCTTCTTCAATCATAGACGAGAGGATTTCTTCTTCCACCTCATCCTTTACCTTTTCGTTGTCTAGGGTTAATTCATCCGTTCCTTTTTTCTTCACCCATTTACGAATGATGAAGAATATCGCTGCCCCCGCAATGGCTAACGCTGCAAAAGGCATTATCCAAGCAACTAAACTAAACCCGCTTTTTTCTGGGGCTGTTAAAATTTCTTCACCGTAAATATTGACGTAGTATTCACGAATTTTATCCTTATCCCAGCCCTTATTCATCATTTCAACGATGTCTTCCTTAAAACCAATTGTGAGATTACAAGTCTTAGGATCGCATTCAAAATGGTCTTGACCACAGCCGCAGGTGCACATGAATTGAGACGCAGCTGCTTCGAATTCCTTCGATTTGTAGTCGAACTCTTTTGCTCCTGCTTGAAAGGTTGTAGCCTGAAAAATAAAGGCAATTAGAAGGAGTCCAATATAAATTTTATTTTTCACATTAAGACACCTCTTTGCGTACTCCTGTGTATCTTGGAGTAATATTTTGATATTTTCCATTCCACACAGCAAACAGCGAGCCGATAACAATCATAAAGGATCCAATCCATAGCCATGCAATCATTGGATTAACTTTCACAATAAAGGTTGCTTTTCCATCATCTTCCCAATCACTTAATACAACGTATAAATCCTCTTTTAAGGATGTGATTAGTCCAACTTCTGATGATGGCTGATCCCAGTTGCCATAGAAAACTTTTTCAGGCTGGATATTTCCAATTCGTTTACCGTTTTTGAAAACCGTCATTTCCGCGTAAACGATATCATTTATACCTTCCTTTTTTTGATCAAGACGCTCGTAATTAATACGGTAATCCTTCACTTCAATGGAATCCCCTAAGTTTACTGTTTTCATAGTTTGTACATCATAGTTTTGCGATCCGATAATACCCATTGCGATAAACGCTATACCGATGTGGACAATATAACCACCATAGCGCCTGCGGTTTTTAGTCATCAAGCGATAAAGTGAAAGATAAAATTTTTCACTTGTCATTTTCCTTCTTGCTTTAACTCCACGATAAAACTCAAGGAAGTGAGTAATTAAGAGAAGAACGATAACTCCAAAGCCGATTACTGCCCAGGCTTTTTGTATTCCTAGTACAACCATTAAAGCCATTGCTGCAACAGCAAGAATTGCTGGAATCAAGAAGTTTTTCTTTAAGTTTTTTAATGATGACCTTTGCCATGCCAGCAATGGACATACCGCCATTACAAACATCATAGATAATAGAATTGGAGCTTGAACGGTATTAAAGAATGGCATCCCTACTGTAACCTTTGTACCTCGTACAGCTTCTGATACTAATGGGAATACTGTTCCCCAGAATACCCCAAACGCCGCTCCCACTAACAATAGGTTATTAATTAAGAAACTGCTTTCTTTAGAAATATAGGAATTGAACTCCCCGGCACTGCGTTTAAGCAGGTTGTAACGGCTCATTAAGACATACAATGCCCCTATAACCATTACACCCATAAAGATTAAGAAGTATAATCCTAGATTTGAGTTAGCAAATGCGTGAACCGATGTAAGAACACCACTTCGAACAAGGAATGTTCCAAACAATGTTAATGCATAAGAAGTAATGATTAAGCTTATGTTCCAAATCTTTAACATGTTTTTCCGTTCTTGAATCATAACCGAGTGCAGGAACGCAGTTGCCGTTAACCATGGCATAAAGGATGCATTTTCAACTGGATCCCATGCCCAGTAACCGCCCCAGCCTAGCTCGACATAAGCCCACTGGCCGCCAAAAATATTACCTAGACTTAAAAACAACCAAGCTATAATTGTCCAGCGTCTAGTCATTTTAATCCAGAAGTCATCCACGTTTTTCAATAACAGTGCTGCCATTGCAAAGGCAAACGGAATAGCAAGTCCTACATAACCAAGGTAAAGTGTAACAGGATGGATAATCATTCCCGGGTTTTGCAGCATTGGGTTTAAGCCATGACCTTCGATTGGAACTTGATCCAACAGTATAAAAGGTTTAGCAACAAATCCAAGGATTAAAAAGAAGAATACGATATTTCCTAATAGAATGGCGGAAATATACGGAACCATCGGATTTCCTCTCATTTTGCGTGAGAAGGCAATCATTACAGTGTAAAGAACTAGGAAGAAAGTCCATAATAGCAATGAGCCTGAATTCCCCGCCCATAATGCTGTAAGTTTATAAATAATTGGAAGCTCACTGCTGGTGTAATCACTAACATATTCATATTGAAATTGGGATGTAGCTAGCAAATAAAATAAGGAAAGCATTGCCATAGAGGCGCAGACTAGGATAGCGATTACACCACCCTTACCGCTATTAATTAATTTTTGATTCTTAGTGCTAATCCCCAGCGTGATGATGAGGAGTGAATAGATTGCAAGCGCTAAGCCTACATAAATTGTTGCATTAGCAAATAAGTACATATCGTCACCTTCTTATTATTTTGCACTTTCTGGTTCTGTTGGTGGCTGATCTAATAATTTTTTATGTGCTTCAGGATCATAGTTTTCAACATCTTCACCCTCATATTTAGAAGGGCATCTTGTTTTAACTGTTTCAGCGACAAATGTATTTTTCTTAGTAGGTGCGCCTTGGAGAATAACAATAACACCCTCAGAGAAGTTATCTGGCCTTGTGCCGTTATGGATAACATGCATTAGGTTTCCCTCGTTATCTTCTAAATCAAACTTCAATTCGATTTTATCTGGGTTCCATTTAATAGATTCTTCGATTAATAGTCCTTCTACCGTTACAAAATCATCTTTATGTTTTTCTTGGTTAGCCAAAAGATCTTTCATTGTTAATTCGATGCCGCTTGATCCTGGTGTAGCTGCCATAAGTAAGAAAACGATTGCCCCTGCGATAATAAAACCACCCAGCATAACGATTGTGTTCTTTTTCACACCCATTCACCCCATTAAATTAATTTTTTCATTTCTTCATCGTACGTTTCTTGATCAATCTTTCCCGCTAAAAGCTTTTTACGTAATTCCTTTTTATCGTCAACACTAATTGACTTCGTTTCTTTTTTAGCTAGTTGCTTTTTCGGGTGTTGGATCGCTGCTTTAGAACTAGATGCTTTAGGTGCAGAATATGATTTCCCTTTTAACCCCAAGTAAACAAACACACCGGCTATGATAATGGCGATTCCAATAACGACAGCACCACCAATGCCAATTAGCGGGCGATTTCCATCTGATTCAGTTGATACACCTGATCCGCCAGAAATTTGATCTGTTGCTGTACCATTAACACTAGTATGGTTTTCATCATTCGGAGGTTGTTTCTCATTAATAGCATCTAAAGTAGATTTGAAACCATCTTTTTGATAGGAAAATGAATATTTATAGCTTTCTCCTATTTTTACATCTTTGTATTGGTAGTAGAATAACTCTTCACCATATTCACTTTTCGTATTATTTGGTGCCTTCGGTTCTAGTGTAATCTCTTTTGCTTCCATTGGAGCATAGAAGATTACGTCTAATGTTCCAATCTCTGTTGGGTTACTATATTCGTATGTAAAGCTTCTCTTATCCTTAACATCTACTGCGCTCGTATAATACTCGACAACGAATCTATATGATTCATTATTCTTTATTGCTTTTGAAGGTTTCCAAGAAATAGTTCCCTTTTCTTTATCCACATCAAATGGCCGTTGTACTTCGGGCTTGTTGTCTTCTGGAAATTCAGCAACTAAGTATGCTTGGAATCCTTTTTCACTAGCTGGAACAGCTAATTCAACTTTCCCATCAAAATCTTGTCCGCTTTTGTTTGTAAAAGTTCCATATTGTCCCACTAGTAAAGAAGGGGTATCTTTTTCCCAACCTTCAGGATAATCAAACTCTGGCATTACCTGAATTTGCATTTCCGTATAGGGAAACTTCTCTGGCTGAAAGGTTGTTTCAGCCTTAGCGTTTGAAATGATAAAACTTGATAAAAATGAGGTAATTACAAATAAAGCCAACAACTTCTTTTTAAGCATGTTAATCCTCCTTGAGCTCCTAAGCTATTTTTCACTATAGCCCTCTTTGAAATAAATATAATATTAATCATCTGTGTATAGTTGATTCACTTATGAACATTTTGTAAAAGGGGTATAAACGTTACGTTTTTGTCAAAAAATGCCCACAGAATGTTCACATTTATCTACATGCCATAAAAATCCCCCTATTTTTTTATCTCAACTAGTACTATAAACCCAAAACTATTTAACTAATTGGCTTGAAAATGAACGTTTTGTTAATTAAATTGCATACTAAAAAACCCTGAATCCGAAGATCCAGGGTTTTCGTTATTTTGCTTCTAATGAACGGATATATGTTACAATATCCGTAATTTCTTCTTTCTCAAGCTGTCTTACTCCGTCCGAGCCCTTTAATGATGCTGCCATTCTGGTATCATCACGGCCATATGCTGTACCAATCCAAATTTGCTTATCCGAAGTAAATTTCAAGAATTGTGGATTTGATAGAGCTGTTCCCATCTTTAATTTACCGCTGCCTGCCTCGCCATGACAGTTAATGCAATATAAATTATAAAGTTTTTCACCATTAACAATATTACCTGCAATTGTTTTAGGAACCTCAAAATCTATTTCTTCAGACTGCCAATTCCTTATATAAGCAACAACATTATTTAATTCATCCTCTGAAAGTCTTGGTCCATAGCTAGGCATTCCTGTACCTTCTCTGCCAAATTTAACACTATTGAAAATGTCTTTGTCACTAACTGCATTTAAATACTGTTGATTATTAATGGCGGTGCCAGCATTTTTACCTTCACCTTTGCCATTTTCACCATGGCATATCAGGCACTGCTTGTTATAAACCTTTTCACCTGCAGCAATTGCTTCTGCATTCTTGCTGCTAAAAATATCACTATTAACGATACAAATAATAATCCCTATAAAGATAATGATGTAAAGGCCATATAGTATTTTTTTCATAGGTTATCCCTTACTTAGGTTCTGGTGTCGGAGTAGGCTCCCCAAAATCTTGATACTTAGTAGTGATTAAATCATATATTTTCTTAGGGCTTTTACCGTCTAAATGCATTTCTACCGCCTCCCGGGCGATATCTATACAGACGTCTCAGGATATACTCATTGAATCCCAGCCGGTAACGGCATTATCTTCTCCAAATGAATCAATATAGCAATCCAGATTACTTTCATGCCCGTCTTGTGCATAACATCCGCAATAACAAGGTACACCTGCTACTACTTCTGGGTAGTTCGATACCATAGCATACGTTTCCTGAATCAAATCAGAAGAGTTTAAAACATAATCTGGTAATGGTAAATGTTTTTTATCTAAAGTCACATTTGTCTCTTTGGAGTTACCGCAGGCTGCTACTAGTAGACCGATAGCCGCACAGAGAAACAAGAGAGAGAGAACTTTTTTCATTGCTGTGTCACCCCTTTTGTTTATATGTTTGTAATTCTACTTAATTTTAACAAAAACTAATCACATGAATGGAAACTAATTATTACTATTTAGTGAAGTTTTCACAATAGGAAAAGTAATAAACTTTTCAGCATGAAATAAACAAAAAACTAAGGCCATGTTTAGCGGCCTTAGTTTTTTGGGACTTATTTTTTATGCACGAGAAACATAGGATGCTTCTGTTGTGTTGATAATTAATTTATCACCTTGATTGACAAAGAAAGGTACTTGTACTGTAAGTCCTGTTTCAAGGGTTGCAGACTTGGTTCCACCTGAAGATGTATCACCTTTTATGCCTGGCTCTGTTTCAGTAACTTCTAGTACAACAGTATTTGGCAGTTCTACACCGAGTGTTTCATAGTTAAACATCATGATGTGGACTTCCATGTTCTCTTTTAAAAACTTTAATTCATATTCGATATTGTTTGCTGGCAATTCAACTTGTTCGTATGATTCCATATCCATAAAAATATGCTGATCGCCACTTGCATATAGATACTGCATCTTACGATTATCAATTTGAGCCTTTTCTACCTTTTCACCGGCACGGAATGTTTTTTCTTGAATCGCACCATTACGAAGGTTACGAAGCTTAGAACGAACAAATGCGGCACCTTTACCAGGTTTTACATGTTGGAAATCAAGTACGCGCCATAGGCCGCCATCCACTTCAATGGTTAGCCCGGTTTTAAAATCATTAACAGAAATACTCATGTTTTATCCTCCTATGTCTATTACAAAATAATAAGTTCTTTTGTGGAATGTGTAAAAGCTTCGTTATGGTCTTTCGTGATGAGAGTATCATCCTCAATCCGAACACCGCCAAGGCCTGGTATGTAGATACCTGGTTCAACCGTAACAATCATGCCTGGTTCTAGAACCATATCTGAACGCATAGAAAGCGTTGGACCTTCATGGACTTCGAGACCAATACCGTGACCGGTTGAATGTCCGAAGTATTCTCCATAACCCTTTTCTGTTATGTAATCCCTTGTAAGTGCATCTGATTCTTTACCTGTCATGCCAGGCTTTATTCCAGCCATTCCTCTAAGCTGCGCTTCTAGGACAATGTCGTATATCTCCTTCAGCTTAGCCTCAGGTTCTCCCACTGATACTGTTCTTGTAATATCAGATACATAACCATTATAATAGGCACCAAAGTCTAAGGTTACAAAGTCTCCTGTTTCAATGACTTTGTCACTTGCAACTCCATGTGGAAGTGCTGAACGATAACCTGACGCAACAATAATATCGAAAGAAGAAGATGCTGCTCCTGCTTTTCTCATAAAGAACTCTAATTCATTGGATACTTCAAGCTCCGTTTTCCCTGGACGAATAAAATCCAATATATGCTTAAACGCAGCGTCGGCAATATCCGCTGCCACCTTTAATATCTTAATCTCTGAGTCAGTCTTAATCAAGCGTAACTTTTCAATAACCCCTGAAACAGGGATAAGTTCTGCTTCAACTTCTTTTTCATAAGCTTTATATGTAGCAAATGTTAAATGGTCCTCTTCAAACCCAAGTTTTTTTATACCGAGTTTTTTGGCTTGCTTTGCAACCTCATCAACAAGCGTGCCGGTCATTTTAACAATTTCATATCCTTCGCATTGGTTGGATGCTTGTTCAACATAACGGAAGTCCGTAATAAATTGTGCTTTATCAGCACTAATAAGAACTACCCCAGCCGAACCAGTGAAGTTTGTCATATAGCGACGGTTAAATTGACTTGTAATTAAAAAACCATCAATTCCATATGTAGAAAAACTTGATCTTAATTTATCTATCTTTCCCATCTTCTCCCACTCTCCCGTATGTAATCCAGCAGCAAATATTGCATTATTCCATAATATCAAAAATATTTTAACACATCTCAGTCCATAAAGACTAATAAAGCGTTAAGAGGCTGTCTCATTTTCTTCCATATGATTGATTTCATACTCATAGTTAATGGAATAACCAATAAATAAGCCATAAACCAAATATAAACATATTGAGGTAATTACCGTATTACGACTTAAGTCTAAAAATGGCTTCATTTCTGAAAAAATGGGATTCAACACCAGGTACACGATTAAGAATAGTGCAATACCATACCCTAAGCCCAACCAAATACCGTTAAATTTTTTTAGTGCAATAGAATAAATAAAGGCTGCACCAACCGATAAAATCCCAAGTAAAATAATTGATATGATCGTTCCTAGCCATTCATTTTTCCAATCCCCTAACGCCCATGGACCTAGTATGATATTAGGTCGAATTTCAGTGAAATTGAAGTAATATGCAAAAAAACCAATCGTCCCCCAAAATAGACCTCCAAACAAACCCGTCCAAAATACAACAGTAACAAAAGACATTGGTTTTGGATATTTTGACTTTTCAGGAATTTTAGTCATATTAAATACCTCCTTTAAGGTTGTAAATTTAATTTCTTATCGAAATGAATTCAACCCTATTATGCCCTTCCTTTGTCAATCACTTGCATAGAATAAATTTTTTAATTGGAAATATTATGTCATCCTAGAGGTTTTTTCATATATGGAGTAGAATTAAATATAAGTAAATACAATTATTTATAACCTACAATCTTATTTTTTGAATGTAATACGAAAGAACTAGTCGAGTAGTGTTTATATTACAGCTTCATGCTGAATAAAATATTGAAAACATTATTATTTTTGAGTTTAAAAAATTAAGAAAATGATTATGATGCTGTTAGGGAGGTGGCTTTCTTGAAAAATCGGATTTCCGTTCCTTTGGTTGGTAGTGTTATTGTTTTAGGAATAATTGGCATTTTTGCAGCATTTACAAGTAACCCTATTGGTTTCCTTAAGAATATCGTAGTGTTCGCATTGGTTGGTTTAGCCATTTATTTTGTTTTCAAACTAATTCGCAGGTCAAATCCTAGGAATAAAGAGCAGCAGGCCTTTATCAAAGCAGCTAAGAAGTCGAAAAAACGTTTACTGACTAAAGGCGGCGAACAGTCTGCAAAAGGTACATCTTTTGGATCACTAACTTCTTTAAAGAGAAGCAAAATGACTAAAAAGAAATCCCCTGTTCACTTAACAGTTATCGATGGTAAAAAAGGAAAAAAGAAAAATCGAGCGTCGTTATAAGCGCTCGATTTTTTTTATATCTTTTCTTAGTAACACCAAGATTTAAAAAACTTTATAGCAGCCTCTCTGCCTATCTTAAACAATTCCTGTTTCTTTTCATCTGTTATATGGAACTCGATAGACATTCCCCCCTCCGAGGGAATAAAAATAATGTTTTTTGCATGTTTTTTGGATATATAACGTGAATCATGTGCATCTTTCATCGTTTCAAAGAGAGCAGCAAACAATTGAATAGCATTCTTAATCTTATGTTTTTCATGTTCGTATTCATCTGCGCTTAATTTAATTCCGATTACTGGCCTCACCTTTTGGATATTTTCACGGTCGAAAAGCCACATTGGAAAATTGCTTAATACCCCGCCATCAACGATCACATTTACTCCATCCATCGATTTCAATTTCACCGGTTCGAAAAAGTATGGGATACTGCAGCTCATTCTTACTGCTTTTGCAATTGAAAATGACTCAGGAGGAATCCCATATTTAGCCAAATCATCTGGAAGAACCATCAACCTGCCATTAGAAAGGTCTGATGCAATGATTCTTAAATTTTGTGGCGGTAAATCTGAAAAAGTTTTTACTCCCCTAGCTGCTAATTTTTCTTCAATCCATTTTTCTAATTCATTCCCTTTATACAAGCCTAACCTCCAATAAACAAAAAGCCATTTAGCAAGTGGAAACGGAATAATCATTTTTCGGGCATCGAGAAATTTTGTTAAATCCAATTCATCAAGAAGGTGTTCTATCTCACTACTTCCATAGCCTGCCGCAATTAATGCGGCCACAATCGACCCAGCGCTCGTCCCTGCAACTCTTTCGAATTGAAAACCTCTTTTCTCAATTTCTTGAATAGCCCCAATAAGGGCAAATCCTTTTATTCCTCCTCCAGAAAAAACACCGTCTATTTTCATGGCAGCCACTCCTAAAGGTAACTCATTGTTACATCTTTAAGCAGGAGGTTCATGAAATAGTACGGTGTACAAGTAAAAAAATAATTTTTTCATGTAAAATATTCAACAACTGCATTTGGAAAATATTCATTAATATATTGGCGAATGGTGGTTTCCAATTCATTGGCCTCTTCTGTTGGATAGACGTATTTTCCAATTCCATAGCGGCCCCATTTATATTTACGCTTTTCTTCATCCATTTCTAGTTTGGTTTTCGGGTACCTCTTTGCAATTACATTCTTTGCCGGTTTTGTAAAGCGATGTTGAATTAGTTCAAACGTTAAATCTGGTATTTCTATGCCTGAAAGCTCGTCACTTAACCTCTCAAACAATTCACGATATCCTTCCTTCCAATCTTCATGCAAATATATGGGGGCGATAATAAACCCTAATGGGTAATTTGCCTTTGCTACCTTCCTTGCTGCTGACAACCGATCTTCAAAGGAAGATGTACCTGGTTCAAAATTCTTTATCACATACCGCGAATTCACACTAAAACGAAACCTTGTTTTTCCATTATGATTGGCATCTAGAAGATGGTCTACATGATGGAATTTCGTTACAAAGCGGAGCAGCCCAAATTCTGATTGTCCAATGAATTCAATCGTCTTCTTTAATGAATGTGTTAAATGATCTATTCCAACAATGTCCGAGGTACAAGCGGCTTCAAATCGGGTTATCTCAGGCTTACGCTCATCCATGTATTTTTGAGCTTGTTCAAAGATATCCTCTAGATTTACATAGGTTCTAATATATGGTTTACTGCCAAGAGTTGTTTGTAAATAGCAATAATGGCAATGCCCCATGCAGCCAGTGGCTAAAGGTATAGCAAATTCTGCTGAAGGCTTAGAAGTATCAAATTTCAATGTCTTTCTGATTCCGACCACAAGGGTTGATTTTGCATTTCGGTATTTTTGATTTTCATTATCACCCGGCAAATCACGAATTTGATTATGAGAGGTCGTCTCACGAATTTCAAGATTCAATTTTTCAAATTTCTCTTTTAATTCTCTTCCAAGAGGGTATTCTAGGGCCCTTGGTTCAAAATAAACTAATTGCGGCATAAAAGGTTCCAAATTCCATCCTCTTTTCCAACTATTTTTTTATAGTATGGTCTTTTAATAATTTTTAACATGGTTCAAAATTTGGATATATTTTGTCTACAAATTGTTCACTATACTACTCTCTTTCTTCATATCATCAACATAAAAATTCTCTATACTTTACCTATCTTTTAGTTGGTTTCATTAATTAGTAAAGGCAGGGAAATATTATGAGTGTAATAAAAGAACGTATAAAGGTATATGAAATGACCTGTACATCCTGCGAGAAGCGGGTTGAGAGGACCGTAAGAAAATTAGATGGGGTCCTCGATGTAAAAGCTAGTTTTAGCGGTCAATTTGCGGAAATTGAATATGATGATCATTTCTGTGATTTTAAAAAAATTAAAAACGCTATTGAGAGTGTAGGTTATAGCACTGAAAGTCCTAAAGACTTTAAGTTTATTGGCATCATGATTGCAGTAGCAGCCGTTGTGTTACTAGGAATCAACTCTGGTAATTACGATATGGAATCACAACTAAATAATGCTTCCTATGCTGTATTATTTGTAGTTGGAGTGATTACTTCAATCCATTGTGTAGGTATGTGCGGTGGAATCATGCTTTCGCAAAGTATAGGAAAAGAAAGCAAGAATAAATTTGAAGCAATAAAACCAGCACTTTTATATAACGCCGGAAGAGTGGTCGCATATACGGTACTTGGCGGGGTCATCGGTGCTATTGGTTCAGTTTTCGCTCTGTCCCTAACAGCTAAGGCCGGTTTGCAGTTATTTGCTGGTGTTTTCATGATTATGATGGGCTTTAATATGGCTGGTTTTAAGGCCTTTAGAAAATTCCAAATTAAATTGCCAAATGTGGCTTGTAGAGCAATGAGTAAACCAAGAGCACCATTTTATGTCGGACTTCTAAACGGATTAATGCCCTGTGGACCCTTACAAACCATGCAAATTTTTGCTTTAGGAACAGGCAGTGCTGTTGCAGGTGCCTTATCGATGTTTATGTTCTCTATTGGTACAGTCCCGCTCATGCTGACATTTGGAGCATTATCAGGGTTGTTGAGCAAAGGGTATACAAAAAAAATACTAAAGTTTAGCGGTATGTTAATAATTATGCTCGGCCTTATTATGAGTAACAGGGGGCTTGCCTTGGCAGGCATGAATATCAGCCCAATGGCTATTATGTCCAGTGTGGGAGCCTTCGGCGATGCAAACGCCTCCTCATCCTCGACCGATGAGATAAAAGCAACAATTAAAGATGGAGTTCAGGTCTTGAATATGACTGCTAATGTTTATGGCTATACTCCAAAAACTCTTTATGTGCAAAAGGGAATGCCGCTTAAATGGGTTATAAATGGTGAAGAAATTACTAGCTGTAATAATACGATTGTAGTGCCTGGTATGGATATTCAACAGAAGCTGCAAAGTGGAAATAATCTAATTGAATTCACACCAGGGAGTGAAGATCTTAATTTCAGCTGCTGGATGGGAATGAAGCGTGGAGTAATTAAAGTTGTAGATGATTTAGAAGCTATTACAGCTTCCGGCAGCGACGGGGAGGGGCTTGATTCTGCTGTTAAGGCACCCCCAGCGGAACCTGCTCAGCCTAGTATCTACGGTGACGATTTTAGTAAGGTAGCAACAGAACGATTAGTTAAAAAAGCTGAAGTAGCTGGTAATGAGCAGACAATTTCAATAAAAGGAACTGGATATGAATTTGAGCCGCTTATTATGGTGGTTAATAAAGGGATCAATACAAAGGTGACTTTAGATCTCTCATCCTTTGATAATGCAGAAGGGTACTTTATGATTCTGAATTCATCAACAATGCAAATTATTACCGATTTTACTGGTACAAAAAGGGTCAATAATATTGAATTTACTATTAGTAATAGTGGTTCCTATGGTATCTACCTAAATGAAAAAGAAATACTTGGAATGATAGAAGTGGTTGATGATATCAATATAGTCGACCTAGAGGAGATTAGAGCTAAATACCTACAATAGTTATCCAATAAAAAATGGCAGCGATTCATATTCGCTGCCATTTTTTATTATTTAGCTGGTTTAAATCCTTTTAGTCTTAAAGCATTTAGTAGAACAGATACTGAGCTTAAGCTCATGGCAGCGGCTGCGATGATTGGGTTTAACAGCGGTCCTCCAAATAAATAGAGTACTCCCATCGCGATTGGTATTCCTAAGGTGTTGTAACCGAATGCCCAAAATAAGTTTTGTTTTATGTTTGAGATTGTTTTTTTACTTAATTGGATGGCAGTTGGTACATCCATTAGATCACTTCTCATAAGAACAATATCTGCTGATTCCATAGCAACATCTGTACCAGAACCAATGGCAATACCGATATCCGCCTGTGCAAGCGCAGGAGCATCGTTTATACCATCGCCAACCATTGCTACTTTTCTATCTTCTGCCTGAATCTTTTTAACCTCGTTTGCTTTGTCTTCAGGCAGGACTTCCGCTAACACTCTGTCAATCCCAACCTGTTTGGCAATCGCCTCTGCCGTCCTTCTGTTATCTCCGGTAATCATGGCTACTTCAATGCCCATCTTATGAAGCTGTTCAATTGCTTTTTTACTATTTTCTTTAACGGTATCTGCTACTGCGATAATTCCAGCCATCTGACCATCTATTGCCACATACATTGGAGTCTTACCCTCGCCAGCAAGCCTATCAGATGTTACCTCAAGGTCTTTTAGCGAAATCTCACTTTCAACCATAAGCTTTCGATTTCCGAGTAAAATGTTCTTACCATCCATTTCAACCTCAATTCCATGACCAGGAATTGCTTTGAAAAAGTCTAAGTTTTTAAATTCTATGCCTCTTTCCTCAGCATCTTTCACAATCGCTTCACCTAATGGATGCTCTGAACCTTTTTCAGCAGAAGCGGCCAATTGGAGCAGGTATTCCTCTGTAATTTCACTCTCACTCTTCACAACAACATCCGTAACCTTTGGCTTGCCCTCAGTTATTGTCCCAGTTTTATCAAAGACAATAGTTTTAATTTTATGAGCAGTCTCTAAGGCAACACCGCTTTTAATTAGTACCCCATATTCAGCACCCTTTCCAGTACCTACCATAATAGCTGTTGGGGTTGCCAATCCTAATGCACATGGGCAGGCAATAACAAGAACAGAGATAAAAATTGTTAAAGAGAATACTCCCGTTTCACCCGCAAAGAAATACCAAGCCAATGCCGCCGCAATCGCGATTCCAATTACCGCAGGAACAAAATATCCAGAAATAATATCTGCCATCTTTGCAATCGGGGCCTTTGAACCTTGCGCATCTTCTACTAATTTAATAATCTGTGCTAATGCAGTATCTTTCCCAACTCTAGTAGCTTTATATTTTATCAATCCATTTTTATTGATACTTGCTCCGATTATAGCATCGCCTATATTTTTTTCTACTGGCATACTTTCACCAGTCAGCATTGATTCATCAACAGACGTCATCCCTTCGATTACTTCGCCATCTACAGGCATTTTTTCTCCTGGTTTAACGACAATAATATCACCAACTTCTACTTCCTCAATTGCGATTTCTACTTCTTTACCATTACGAATAATAATTGCTGTTTTAGGGGCTAGTCCCATTAGTTTCTTTATTGCCTCAGAGGTCTTTCCTTTTGTAACGGCTTCTAAATATTTACCTAGCAGAATTAAGGTTATAATAACACCGGCCGCTTCAAAATATAAATCGTAAGCATAATCGATATTCCCGCCATATATCTGAAAAATAGCAAAGATTCCATAAAGGAATGCTGCAGAAGTACCCATAGCAATTAAAGAGTCCATATTGGGGCTTCTACTGATCAAAGAGCTAAAGCCAACCGTAAAGAACTTATTTCCAGCAAATAACACTGGAAGTACCAATAATAATTGAATGAGGCCAAAGTATAGCGGATTCACCATTGGATCAATAATCGCAGGAAGTTTAAAACCAAGCGGTTCAAAAAACATATGGCCCATTGTGATAACAAGCAGCGGCACGGTGAAGACTGCAGAAATCACAAACTTCTTCCATAACAGCTTGATTTCCTTTTCTTTTCTCTCTTTATCACTATCAACTGTTGTTTCATCTTCAGTTGCATTATATCCTGCCTTCTCAATTGCTTGCTTAATATCTGAAACTCTCACCTTAGAAGGCTCAAAGCTTATTGATAATTTTTCCGTTGCATAATTAACATTTGATTCCAGCACGCCATCAAGCTTACTAGTTACCTTTTCAATTCGTTTGGCACATGCTGCACAGGTCATTCCTTCTATTTGCAGTACCCTATTAACACACTCAATAATAGCCTCATACCCCGCCTTCTCAATCGTTGCACGAATAGCTGGGAGTGATACGATGTTTTCATCATACTGAATGCTAAGTTTCTCGGTTGCATAATTCACGTTTGAATCTTGAACTCCCTCAAGCTTTTTTGTTACTTTTTCAATTCGCTTGGCACAAGCAGCACAGGTCATTCCACCTATTTTAAGACTCTGTTCCAACCCACTCACTCCAATCTTTTCTATCAAATATGATAACCACCCAAGATATCAGGGGTGGTTTATTTATTATTTTTTAATATCGTAGATTTTAACGATTTGATCTGGACTTGCTCCCATTCCCATATCATCCTCACTTGCTTCTTTAAAGACCCAACCGCTGTCTTCAAGTTTATTGATATCAATTCCTGCTTCTACAAGGGGCTCCGCATTTAACACAAAGATCATATCAGCATCATTTGTACCTAGCTTTTCTGTCCACTGAACTTGGTTGCCTTCTCCAAGGTTAAGACCAAAATGTTGTACATCCTTATGATACTTAACATTGTCTGTATCAGCCTTTAAGAGTCTTCTCATGGAATCTTCTGAACCATTTGAAGCTTGTTTTTTATCTGATACATTGTAGGGTTTAATAAGACGATTAGGTAAATCATTTCCTTTATCGTCCTTAGCAGCAGGTTCATAAAGCCATTCGTTTTCATCAAGTTTTTTAATATCAAGTCCTGCTTCTACAAGAGGATCCGCCAGCATAACCATAGCAAAATCCGCCTTATTAGCTGACATATCTTTACTCCATTCAAACTTTTCACCTGTTGGAAGCTCAAAGCCCCAATGCTTTAGAGCTTCATGGAACACTTTTTTATCAGGGTAAGCCTTAACAATTTTGTTAAAGGCAAGAAGAGCATTATCTGCCTCTTTATCTCCTGTTACTGGTCTGCTGCAACCCGTGAAGGCTGTTATTATTGCGCTCGAAACTAGCAAGGTAACTATCTTCTTTTTCATTCTCTACAACTCCTAATGTATAATGCTTACAACATTAGATTAGTAAAGTGTTATGAAGACAGTATGAAGAATATAAGAGTGTCAAATTTTGGTCACAGATATGCGTTAATTTGTTGAATTAAAATAGACCTTCACTGAAGTTCCTATTCCTTCTTCACTCTCTACCTCAATTTTCGCATTGTGAAGTTCAAGGATATTCTTAACAATCGTTAATCCAATCCCATTTCCTTCAATTTGATTCCTGCTTTTATCACCTCTATACAGCCTTTCAAAAATAAAGGGTAAATCTTCCGGTTTAATACCAATTCCGTTATCCATTAATTCTAAGATGATCTTTTTATTTTCTTTATAAAGTTTAATCAGTACTTTTCCATTGCTTTCAGTGAATTTTATAGAGTTTGAAAATAAATTAATTATTACTTGTTTTATCTTATCTTTGTCACAAATCATTTGATAGTTTTCATCTGGTTGAATATCATATTCGATAGAAATATTTTTACAATCAGAACCGATAAAAAAATCTTTACTCATCTCTGTAAGTAAATCCTCTAGGTGAATCGTTTCATAATTAAGCTTGATGCTCTCTGATTCAAACTCTTTTAAGAGGTTTAAGTCATTTACTAATTTTCCAAACCGAATGACTTCCTCATTTAGATAATTTAATCCCTCTTTTGTTACTGGAACTACGCCGTCAATCATGGCCTCAAGATTATTTTGAAGGACATTCAAAGGCGTCCTAATCTCATGCGTAATATCCGATACTAACCTTTTTCGAAGCGCGTCCTGATACTTTAATTTTCCTGCAAGGATGTTCACACTCTTTCTTAAATCCTCTAATTCTTCAATATTACTTTTAATATTTGAAACTGTATCAAAGTTACCTTGAGATAAGCTAACAGACATTTTGGCTACTTCCCGAATCGGTGTTGAAAATTGTTTTGAAAAATATAGACTTAAGCTAATAATGATAATGAGGGTAAGTGCACCACTGGCAAAAATGCTTTTGTTTATAGAAGATTTAAAGGTTAGATCCTCTTCTGATAAAAGCACAGAAGAATACTGTCCAATATCGACAAATCCAGCTACGTTTCCATCCACTTTAATGTCAAACGTTTTGGTTGTATAAACACCACTATCATGTCCTGACATTTCCCCAATATGGATTTGAGTATTTAAATCATCAGGGTCCATTCCCCAGACTGCCTGTTTACGGCTATCTAAAAGTGTCAAACAATAATTTCCCATATAAGCTTCATGCATTAATTCTACACCTGTATCTGAGGACCATTTACCTTCCCTTTTGTAGGCTTCTTCGAAATAGGAAACAATTCTTTCATACCTCTTGTTCTGGATTTCAATCATGTATTCGTTAAATTTATTGGAAACTGTCATATTAACAAAAATAGTAACCAGCAGGATGGCAGCAACCGCTGATAATACCAATAAAATACTTAATCTTCTGCTGATAGATTGCAATTACCTCTCACCGCCAAACTTATATCCTGCTTTCATAACCGTAAGGACATATTTTGGGTTCTTGGTGTCTATTTCTATCTTTTTACGAATATTTTTTATATGCACATCAATGGTCCGATCATAGCCGCTAAAATCTACGCCAAAGATTTTATCAATCAACTGTTCTCTCGATAACACACTTCCTTTTGCTGAAACTAGTGCACAAATAATATCAAACTCATTAGGTGTAAACGGAACCTCTTGCCCCAAAATTTGGACTGTTCTTTTATCGCAATCAATCGATAAATAACCATCATCAAAAATAATCTTAGATGAAGGGAACATGGAGCTTATTCTCCTAAATAAAGCATTTACTCGAGCAGTTAATTCTCTCGGGCTGAATGGTTTTATTAAATACTCATCTGCACCCATATTTAATCCCTCTATTTTGTCATTTAATGATCCTTTTGCAGTCAGCATAAAGATATGCACATCAGATGATTGACGTATGATTTTACAAACTTCTTCACCTCTGATATCAGGCAGCATTAAATCTAGAATAATTAATTTATAATCTGCTGTTTTTAAAAGATTCAACCCTTTTAACCCAGTTGGTGAACAATGAACCGTATAACCTTCTTTGTCTAAATAACCTTTTATTACTGTTGACACACTTTCCTCATCTTCAATTAGTAAAATATGATTCATTTGATTTCACCCGGCTTATTAAATTTGATTGCTTGTAAAATAAGTATAATAGTTAAAGATAGTGAAAAATGGGAAAAAGGCTGACAATTATGTGTCAGCCTTTTTGTAGGATCACTGTAGTTTAACTTTTTGTAATCGTAAAGCGTTAAGGACAACGGATACAGAACTGAATGCCATAGCTGCTCCTGCAAGCCAAGGAGCTAAGAAACCGAGTGCTGCAAATGGTATTCCCAGAGAATTATAGGCGAGTGCCCAGAAAAGATTTTGCTTTATATTTGTTATTGTCTTCTTACTCATGAAAATAGCGTCTGCAATACTATTTAAATCCCCGCGAATAAGGGTAATGTCCGCTGCTTCCATTGCCACATCTGTTCCAGTTCCAATCGCCATCCCAATATCAGCGACTGCCAGCGCCGGAGCATCGTTAATCCCATCGCCAACCATTGCTACTTTCTTACCTTGTGTCTGTAATTGTTTAATTTCAGCTGCTTTACCCTCGGGTAGAACTTCCGCAATCACGTTTTCAATTCCAGCCTGTTTTGCGATGGCTAAGGCGGTCTGCTGATTATCACCCGTAATCATGATAACTTCAAGCCCCATGTCCTTAAGTCGATTGATGGCACTTTTAGATGTTTCTTTAATCGTATCAGCAACTGCAACGGTACCTGCATATTGTCCGTTTATGGCTGTAAGCATCGCTGTCTTCCCTGCCCTTTCTAATTCATTCATTTTTTCAAAGGCAGAAGCGGCCTCAACGTTGTACTTAGTCATTAATTTTCTTGTACCAATTAATAATTCTTTTCCACCAACCACAGCTTTGATCCCAAAACCTGGAATGGCTTCGAATTCAGTTACATCTTTAAAGTGAATTCCTTTATCCTTAATCCCCTGAACAATCGCTTGTGCTAAGGGGTGCTCGGATTGCTTTTCAGCCGAGCCAATCAATGATAGTAATTCTTCCTCTTCGATTGTTTCGGTTGTGATGACATCCGTTAAAACAGGCGTACCGTTTGTCACTGTCCCCGTTTTATCCAATACAACCGTGGTAATACGGTGGGTCATTTCTAAATGCTCTCCACCTTTAAACAGGATCCCATATTCTGCAGCCCTGCCTGAGCCAGCCATGATTGACGTTGGTGTTGCTAATCCTAATGCACATGGACAGGCAATAACTAGGACGGCTATCATTTTTTCTAAGCTTTCCGCAAAATCTCCAGGAGCTGCCCACACAAACCAAATAATAAAAGTAATAACCGCGATTCCAACCACGATTGGAACGAACACCCCAGATATTTTATCTGCAAGTCTTTGAATGGGGGCCTTAGAACCTTGTGCCTCTTCCACTACCTTAATAATTTGTGCTAAGGCAGTATCTTTTCCAACCTTTTTAGCTTCTACTTTTAAAAAACCGTTTTTGTTAAGAGTTGCACCTATTGTCTCATCACCGATTGTCTTATCAACAGGGACACTTTCACCAGTTAGCATTGACTCATCAATGGCTGAATTTCCTTCGATGATTTTTCCATCAACAGGTATTTTTTCACCTGGTTTTATATATAAGATATCTCCTACGACTACCTCTTCCAGTGGAATTACGAGCTCTTGCCCATTTCTTTCAACAGTCGCCGTCTTAGCTTGAAGCCCCATTAATTTCTTAATCGCTTCTGAGGAACGCCCTTTAGCTTTTGCCTCAAAAAGCTTGCCTAAGATGATTAAGGTAATTAGTACGGCACTTGTTTCGTAGTAAAGCTCAAGTGAGTGAGTACCCATAGAAATCGACATAATTGATAAATATAAACTATAAAAATAAGCTGCTGATGTACCTAGAGCGACTAGAACATCCATATTGGCACTTTTATTCTTTAACGCTTTATAAGCCCCTATATAAAACTGTCCACCAATAAAAAACTGAACAGGTGTAGCCAATGCCAGTTGAAACCATGGATTCATAAATAATTCAGGCACCCATATAAAAGAAGTAAATGTAAAGTGTCCAACCATTGCCCATAACAATGGTAGAGAAAGAATGGCGGAAAAGATAAACTTGTTTGTTTGCTTTTTTATTTCCTTCTGACGATAGTCGCTGGTTTCCTTTGCTTCCTCCTTTACACGAGCTCCGTAACCAAGTTTATCTACCTTTTTTATTATGTCATTAGTGGTTAAAGCTGTTCCGTTGTACTCGACGGTTGCTTTTTCAAGTGCCAGATTCACATTCGCCTTTACGACACCATCTAATTTATTCAAACCCTTTTCTATTCTCGTTGAGCAGGCTGCACAGGTCATTCCAGTAATATCAAACTCTGCCTTTTCGGTAACCACGTCATAACCTAGGTCCCTAATCTTTTTCTCGATGTCTTCAACCTTTACTTTTTCTGGATTAAATTTAATGGCTGATTTTTCTAAAGCCAAATTGACGGTTGCTGTTTCAACTCCATCTAATTTATTTAATCCTTTTTCAATCCTAAGTGCACAGGCAGCACAGGTCATACCTGAGATTTGTAAATTGGTTTCTTTTAGATTTTGAGACATAAAAGCCACCTTTCTATACCCCACGTGGGTATATTTTATTTTAAAAAGAACGTGCTATTCACTAGCACGTGTCTTTTCCTATTTTTATTCTACGTCGTAACCTTGATCATCAATTGCTTCTTTGATTTTATCTAGCGATACCTCTTGGTTGTTATATTCTACATCAACTGTATTAGCTTTTAAGTTAACTTTTACAGAGCTTACTCCGTTAAGTTCACCAACACTGCCTTCAACAGCTTTTACACAATGATTGCAAGACATTCCTTGTACGTTTAAAGTAACTTTTTCCATTTTATATACACCCTTTCGCAATTAACACTTTAGTTTATTTTGTAATACAGATAAGGTTCTTAACTATATTTAACCATACCCCCCTACCCTATGTAAAGTGTTTTTTATACGTTCATTTTATTATTTTCCAACTTTCACACTTTGTTCATACAGCCTTATTTTTATCCAAAAGTAGTTACAAAGACCAATAGGTAAGGGAGTCAAATATTCCTAACAGTATAATTAGTATTCCTGAAACTTTTTGTATGGAATTCCCAAACTTTCTTCCCTTTTTCATTAATACTCCGCCCCCGCCTAGGTACCAAATAATCAAAATAAAAATGATTAGCGGCAAAGCAGTCCCTAATGCAAATATGGAAGGAAGGATAAATCCGTATGTGCTGGACAAAACAATCGGCATTAAGGTAACAAAAAACAGGATAAACATCGTTGGACAAAATGCTAGCGAAAAACTAAAACCTAACATAAATGAACCAAATGGAGTTTCTTGTTTGTATTCTTTATTTCCTTTAAATAAATTAATTGTCCCTTTTAGTTTGATAAATCCTAACATATATAGCCCAACAATAATGAGTAATGGTCCCATAATTTTGCGGATCCATGGAAAATACGATATAAGGCTATCTTGAATTTCTCTTCCTAAAATCCATACAAGTCCTCCTAATAATGAAAAGGCGGCTACTTTCCCTAATGTGAAAAAGATGACATCCCTCCACACAATACTTTGTTGAAAGGAGCGGTTACCATACAGGGTTAAAGCACTGATGTTACCAGTCAGTTGACAAGGAGCAAGTGCACCGACCATTCCCAAAAGCAGCGCAAATATATTTGGCCACGATTCCAAGTTATTAGCTATGATAAAAAACGGTTTGCTTACAAATGAACTAAATTGACTCATTAGATTATACATTGGGTCACCTGAATTCTAGAAATGGGGAATTTACTAATTACTACTATTTCAATAGTACTCAGATTATATGAAGACTGTATGTAGAGATTTCGACAAATTTTCAACAACTTCTCTTTTTCATTCCTACTTTGTAATGAATCTTTAATATTTTTTACGAACAAAAAACATAAGACGCTAAGATAAGGAGATACAATTAAATATGGGTTGATTTTAATTCGTGTGTGCCAATAGAGCAAATTAGCTTTTAATTGAAACTATAAAGGGGTCTTTTATGAAAAAAAATAATCTTTTACTTGAAATCCTGCTTGTTTCTACCAAGCTTGGTTTAACATCATTTGGAGGTCCAGTTGCTCATTTAGGGTATTTCCATGAAGAGTATGTTCGAAAGAGAAAATGGTTAGACGAACAAGGATATGCCAACTTAGTTGCACTATGTCAATTCTTGCCTGGTCCAGCCAGCAGTCAAGTTGGAATTGGAATTGGCGTATTGCGCGGTGGGTTATTAGGGGGGATACTAGCATTTATTGGATTTACCATTCCTTCAGTCATTGTACTAATCCTTTTTGCTCTTATTCTACAAGGGATGGAAATTGGTAATACGGGATGGATTCATGGATTGAAAATAGTGGCAGTTGGTGTTGTTGCTCATGCCATTATGGGTATGGCGCAAAAACTAACCCCAGATCTTTCCCGTAAAACAATTGCCCTGTTTGCCTTGATAGGTACTCTCCTATGGCAAACAGCTCTCACACAGGTAGGGATCATTCTACTAGCAGCGGCTGTTGGATACTTTATTTACAAGGAGCAGATTGAAGATTCCTCTGCGAATATACAGTTTCCGATTTCTCGAAAGTTTGCATCTGTTTGTTTAGGTTTATTTATCGGATTATTGATTTTGCTTCCTATCTTAAGAGAGTTGAGTGCCTCAAGCTGGGTTGCAATGTTTGATAGCTTTTACCGCTCCGGTTCTTTGGTCTTTGGCGGCGGTCATGTGGTTTTACCATTATTGGAGCGCGAATTTGTTCCTAGCGGATGGCTCAGTAAAGAAGCGTTCCTAGCTGGGTATGGTGCTGCCCAGGCTGTACCAGGACCATTGTTTACCTTTGCTGCCTATATAGGTGCCATAATGGGTGGCTGGACAGGCGGATTGCTTGCAACTATTGCAATCTTTCTCCCTGCGTTTTTGCTGGTTTTAGGTACATTACCGTTTTGGAATAGTTTAAGCCATAATCCAAAAATCAAAGGGGCATTAATGGGGGTAAATGCAGCCGTTGTGGGTATATTAATTTCTGCCTTTTATGATCCTATTTGGACGAGTACAATCCTAACCCCAATTGATTTTGCTTTTGCATCCCTATTATTTAGCATGCTTGCTTATTGGAAACTGCCGCCTTGGGTGATTGTGGTTACTGGAATTATCGGAGGTTACTTACTTAATTTAATTGGATAAATATTGTAAAAAAGTGAGGATGCCCCAAAGAACATTGTAGCTTTAAAATATAGTTTGATCAAAAACACTTCACAAACCCATATCTTACGTTAACTTAAAAGAACCCGTTTTGAAAAAAGAATGATCAAAATGGGTTCTTTATTTGTGAAACATTACACAATTTTTGTAAAAAAAGTTTGATCATTTTCCGTAATTCGATCTTCAACAAAAGCGGCCGTTTGTGGAACAAAGATAAATGCAATTGTTTCTTCCAAAGGCAATAAAGGAAATTGTTCTCTAATATCAACAAAGAAGTCTGAATACTCAGTTGAGTGAAAGTAATTTCGTTCCAAATCAGACAAGAATTTCTTTTTGTTATGTTTGCACCCGCACTGGCTTCAGCAACACAGGCAATTTGATATCATATATTTTCATTTTTTTCAATAGCACCAATTATAGCATTAATCTGTTGGTGGTATTGGTGGTACAGTAGACAATCAAAATATAATATACGGGAAGGGGAATAGGTACATGAAACCTATAAATCATTGATTAATATTTCCTCTGGGTCTAACAAAACGAGGTGCAATTTCATAAAGATCCTGATTTGTTTTTCCATTATAAATTCTATAAAGATTTGTCTTTGATACTCCTGTTGTTTCAATTATTTCCTTCATACTTAAATCAGTATTAAGTAATAAGTAAATAGCTTTTTTTAAGTTATTCCTAGATGTTTCCGGATTTTTAGCTAGACTCATAGCTCTAGGCCTAACCTCTCTAGGTGGTTTAGTATATAATTGTTTCCATCTTTCCCCAATGTATATGGAACGAACTCTAGTATATGATAATCCCGTTTTCACAGATATGTCCTTTATAGATTCATCTGTGTTTAGCAACAAATCGACAACCTTTTTTGCGATTTCCAATTGTTTAACTCCTGGCCTGTTCAAAGCATTCTCAAAAATAATCTTCTTCATATCAAATTTTAAAGGATGTTGTTCTCCAGCATGTTCTTTTCTATGACATAATTCACATAAAGAAATAAGATTTTCTAATTTATTTGCTTCTAAATAATCATTAAAAAATACAAATGGTACTTTATGATGAACTGATAATTCCTGCCCATATTCTTTTTCAGTTATTCTGCAAGTTGGATTTTGACATGCATAGCTATCACGTTTTCTTGCCCTTTTCCTTTGCTGTATCCAATTTGGACCGTAGTATTTTTTACTACCTGTCTTTAAATGCTTGGAAATTGAAGAATGATTGAATGTTTGGCTCAGACTTTTACATGCTTTTGAACAATAGTACTTTGTTTTAGAATGACATGCCATAACCCAAATTGGCTTATCACAAACTTTACAAAGACGATAAAATCCTTTAGTTTTCACCATACTATTCCTAATATCCTCACAATAATCACTACAGGAATATAATCTCTTTGAATACCTTAAGGGTGAGGGAAACTCACGTTGGCAAATAATGCATTCACAATATTCAAACCTATTATATTGGGGATAACTTCTAATATTAAACATTGAGTTATTTTCCTTTTTAATATTACCCATTAATACCCCTCCACTTATAATTTTAGAAACAAATTTATATTTTATGAAATCTTCTTGACTTCCTTATATCCATATCAGTTGTGTTCTAAAAGAATTAAATTTATGAATTGGAACTTTTGCCTAATATTATTATAAAACAGAAACGTACGTTCTGCAAAGTAATTTCAAGCTTACACTTAGTCTTAAAATTATCTGTGAGAACTAAAATAGGGAATCAGCTTTAAGCCGACTCCCTAAAAGTAATCTTTATAAATATATTTTATTATAAACCGCATTTTAATTGAGCGTTACAGTTTGTGCAAGTATTACATCCGCCAATTTCTTCGACTGTCCCTTTACGACAAACTGGGCATGTGTTGCCTACTTCTGAACCGATCGTAACAGAAGTTGAACGTAAATCATTAATCGTATCGATTAATACAACATGTGGTTTATTAGTTGTATGGGTATGTGTATGTTTTTGATCATATGTGTCATCAACATGATTATCTTCTGCTTTTAGTGTTAGAACTTGAGTATCTCGTGAACCGTCTACATAGACCGTACCACCCTTTGCTCCACCTTTGTAAAGGCGCTCATATACCTTTTCTACTTGTTCTACACTATAACCTTTTGGTGCGTTAACGGTCTTACTGATGGAACTGTCAATCCAGCGTTGGATGACACATTGTGTATCTGCATGGGCTTCCGGTTTTAATTCCATAGCCGCTACAAACCAGTGCGGAAGATTTTCCGGTTCTGCCTCTGGATTTGCATTTAAATACTCTTGAACAATATCTGCTTTTACTTCAATAAACTTACCTAAACGCCCACTTCTGAAGTATGAGAAGGAGAAGTAAGGCTCGAGTCCTGTTGAAACCCCCACCATTGTACCAGTAGATCCTGTCTCTTTTATTCATATAAAGACGCTACTCTTTATACCGCTTATAAGCTGCTTGTGCTTTCACACAAGGATAGACTATATCAAACACTCAAAGAGTGCCCTCCTATTTCCCACGCCAATCGCTTGCGAGGTACGAGCTGCCGCTCTAGTCGTTGAAGCTTTTATCTTATTACTACTAAATAAGATAACTTGCCTGCTGATTGCCCATTGTATTATCTGTTTCATTTTCAAACCATCACGCTTATTGTCACCAATTACGTTGTGGTTGAAGCAGCTTTAGGGTGTCCCAGCAATTAAAGAGGTTTCGATTATGTGTCACCACATAAAAGCCCAAGTTATTTAGGTGCAACAGTTAATAGGTGTGAGTTACGAATTCCGTACTCAAGAATAGATTGTCTAATGTCTTCAGGCATTTTCTTCATATAACCAGTGTTAATAAACGCCTGACGAAGACGGTTAGTTTCTTCTTGAGTTTTACCTGTTAAGAATGGGAAGCTTTCCTTTTCTTTAGCTAACTCTACCGATGTCTTATAAGCAGTTGTTGCGATCGTTTCAAAAACCTGATCAACGAGTTCGTTACCTTTTTTAGAACCATACTCTGTTTCACAATAGATAAGCATGTCGTGCAATCCCATTACGCCAAGACCAACTCGACGCTCTCCAAGAGCTTGCTTCTTATTTTCCTCCAGGAAGTATGGAGTGGCATTTATCACGTTGTCCTGCATTCTAACGCCAACTCCTACAGTTTTCTTTAATTTTTCAAAGTCTACTGTTTTTGTTTCCTTATCCACCATTTCAGCCAAATTAACAGCTGCAAGGTTACAAACAGAAAATGGTGCGAGAGGCTGCTCCCCACACGGATTGGTTGCAACGACTTGTTGTCCATATGCTTTTGCATTTGTCATGTCGTTGGCATTATCAATAAAGAAGATTCCTGGTTCTGCAGAGTAGGTTGCGCAAATGTTTATTAGATTCCAAAGTTCTTTAGCTTTAAATTTCTTATAAACTCTTACTTTGTGGCCAAGCTTTTCCCACTCACGAACGTCGCCAAATTTATGCCATTCTTCATTGTAAATTTTCATTTCCTCTTTACTATAATGTTCAACATAAGGGAAACGAAGCTCATAGTCACTATCATTTTCAACGGCTTCCATAAATTCTTTCGTCAAACAAATAGAAATGTTCGCTCCAGTTAAGAACTCTGGATTATGAACCGTATAGTTACCACCTGTTTGTATCTTATCTTCAGCCTCAGCGATGATATCTTCATCAAAACCACCTAAACCACGGATCTGTTTATAATTCAAAATTCCTTGATACATTGCCTTTTCTTGGGCTGTTAAAGGTGTGAACTTAAGTTTATCCTTAGCATGTTTCTTAATTGTTTCATCATTTGAATTATCAATTAAAAACCGTAGAATTCTAGGGTTTTGCATTTTTGAAATAATAAATTCAATAACGTCTGGATGCCAGTCCGCAATCATGAGCATCTGAGCACCTCTGCGCGACCCACCTTGTTCTACTAAATGTGTCAATTTCGCAATATCATCTAACCACGATACTGAACCCGATGATTTTCCATTTACGCCTCTTGCCAAGGTGTTTCTTGGTCTTAAAGTTGAACCATTTGTTCCTACACCGCCACCGCGGCTCATGATCTCCATTACCTGCTTACGGTGATCTGAAATGCCCTCACGTGAGTCTGGAACGAACGGCATTACGTAGCAGTTAAAGAATGTTACATCTGTTTCAGCCCCGGCGCCATAAAGAACACGACCAGCTGGAATGAAGTTCATCGAAACAAGCTCGTTATAAAACTTTTCGAACCACTCTCTTCTCTTCTCTTCTGTTTCTTCAACTGACGCAAGCCCTGTAGCATTCCTCTTGGCTATTTGCTCATAGAACAGTTCCAAAGGTTTTTCAATGACATCTAGTGACTTCCATATTAAACCTGTGGCACTTTCTTCGGGGTCATCAAGGACTCCTCTAAACTCCTCTTCCACTAAAACCTTTGCTTTTTTACTCTCCCAATCTATCTCCATGATGTATCCAAGTCCGCGTGCTGGGAATTTTGGATCTTCTTTTATCGTGAGTACAACAAAGTCGCCATTTGTTAGGGTTATTTTTGCAGTGTCTTTGAAGGTGTAACGGTCCAACATGACCAATCGTGAAACACCCTTATGAGTTATTTTCATATCTGGGGTAACCGGGTGCACCTGGGGGAATAAGTGGATATCCTCATTCAACCTTTCAAAATCAATATTCATTTCTTGTCTAAAAACTACAGACATGAGAACAACTCCTTCAAAAAATTCTATATCTTGTATGAAATTCTAGTAAGTGAGACTATATCTTGTATATCTTGCTGACTCGATATAAATAAATTAACACAGGTTGGATATACAAATCAATATATAGTACCGAAAATATTTTCGACACCACTACATATTGTGTTTTATGCAGAAATAAATAAGTTTGTCAAACTTAAAATAAACTAGAAACAGGAGAAAAGACAAGATATCTCTTTGATTTCGGCATAAAACGAGTAAATTTAACAAAATTCGCAGGTTGCGATTTTAAATTATAGGGAAAATCACGAAATAAAAGGAGTTAAATTGATTAACGAGAATATTAAAAAAGGTATACTTAATTAATAAGTCAATAAGAGGAGGAGAAAATAGATGATAGCAAATATTGAGAAAGTTGAAAAAGGCTATTCTGCCACATATGAACGCCTTCTTAAACATCCTGTTGAGGAGATATGGTCTTATTTAACCGATAACGAGAAACTTCCAAAATGGTTTTCAGAGCTTCGTGTAGATGAACTCCGCGAAGGGGGACTAATTAAGTTTGACATGGGGGATGGTACCTTTGAGGACATGGAGATACTCGAACTAAAAATGCAATCTGTATTGGAGTTTACGTGGGCAGAGGACGTTGTCCGTTTTGAGTTATCGCAGGAGCAAGATGGATGTTTATTAGTCTTAAAAGAAAAAATGAATAAAATAACCGATCATACTCCAAGAGATCTTGCTGGGTGGCATGTCTGTTTAGATGTCATAGAAGCATTACTGGATGGCCGGACTATTGAACGTAAAGAAGAATGGAAAATCTGGTATGAAAAGTATATAAAGGAAATAGAAAAAGTCACACAACAATAAAAAAATCAGGCGAACATCATAAATGGGTTCGCCTGATTTTTTTATCTTTTGAAGTTCCAGTCATCGCTTTCATATCGTTCTTTTGCAATTTTATTTACATATGCAAGTTCTTCTTCTGTTAATTGATAGGATTCAAGTTCGATATTAAGCCCATCAGCAAATCCTTTATAAAAAGCTTCTTTTGCTTCCTCAAGTGAAATTCTTCTTGGACTGATTTCATTAATAGCAACTGCTTTATTTTTGAAAGTAGACTTCATCCGTTCCTTTACTCTCTCATTTGGATATTTAAATAAACTGAACAGTTTATCTTCATCTAAATCTAAAAGTATCGATCCGTGTTGGAGAATGACTCCCTTTTGCCTTGTCTGTGCACTTCCTGCGACCTTACGACCTTCAACCACGAGTTCATACCAGCTTGGTGCATCAAAGCACACTGCTGAGCGTGGATCCTTCAATGCACTCCGCTCTTCGTCTGTTTTTGGAACTGCAAAGTATGCTTCTAATCCAAGTTGATGGAATCCTTTTAAGATCCCTTCTGAAATAACACGATAAGCCTCTGTTACCGTTTTAGGCATTTCTGGGTGATCCTCAGAAACAATGACACTGTACGTAAGCTCGTGCTCATGCAGAACACCACGGCCGCCAGTAGGCCGTCTTACAAACCCTAATCCATGGGCTTTTACTGCCTCCAAGTTAATTTCTTTTTCAACCTTTTGGAAATATCCTATCGATAGAGTTGCAGGTTCCCAGCCATAAAATCTGATAACCGGTGGGATTTTCCCTTCACTATGCCAATCAAGCAAAGCCTCATCCAACGCCATGTTAAATGATGGTGAACAATTTCCAGAATCTATAAATCGCCATACCTCTTTATCCATTTAAAAACCTCATCTTTATGTAGTTTACTCTTGTTTTAGTCTACCAAAATCTGATATGAATTCAAAACGAGAAGTTTTTGGTATAATGAAGAAGAAGTTTTTGTCGTTTATTCTTTATCTTTGCACGATTGACTTATATAATAAAACATAGTGTACCAAAGCTTGAAAGGAGCAAAAAGAAATTGAATTCACTTATACCTCTATTAATCATCATTGTAGCAGTTATAGCTTATTCCGTTTTCACCTATTTTTATCAAAAAAGGATTGTTAAAACGGTAACGGAAGAGGAGTTTCGTGCCGGTTATAGGAAGGCACAGCTAATCGATGTACGTGAACCTAACGATTTCGAAGCAGGTCATATTTTAGGAGCTCGTAATATTCCGATTTCCCAAATAAGAACACGAATGAAGGAGCTTCGCCCAGATTTACCTGTTTATTTATATGATCAAAACGGAATGCGGAGTGCCCGTGCAGCACAGTTTCTACATCGTAAAGGTTACAAAGACCTTACCCAGCTTCAAGGCGGGTTTAAAAAATGGTCCGGTAAAGTGAAAGTAAAAAAATAAGCCAATGAAGACTTCCTTTTAAGTGGAAGTCTTTTTATTTTGTGCATAGAAAAGGGGCCAGATTCTGCTGTCAGAATCTGGCCCTTCTATATGTTAAGCCTTTTGAAATCTAAGAATTGGTTTACGAGCTGCTGTTGCTTCGTCCATACGACCTACTACGGTTGTGTGAGGTGCTTCTTGGACGATTTCTGGGTTCTCTTCTACTTCTTTCGCAATTTGAATCATGATATCTACAAATGAATCAAGAGTCTCTTTAGATTCTGTTTCAGTCGGCTCTATCATAATACATTCTTCTACATTCAGCGGGAAGTAGATGGTTGGCGGATGGTAGCCAAAATCAAGCAGTCGTTTTGCAATATCCAAAGTACGAACACCTAATTTTTTCTGCCTTCTTCCACTTAGTACAAACTCATGTTTGCAATGCTTATCAAACGGAAGATCATAATACTCAGCCAGTCTTCTCATCATATAGTTTGCATTTAATACTGCATACTCTGTTACCGCCTTTAAACCGTCAGGCCCCATAGAACGAATGTAGGTATAAGCACGTACATTAATTCCAAAGTTACCATAGAAAGGCTTCACACGGCCGATAGATTGCGGACGGTCATAATCAAACACATACTCTTCACCACGTTTTGCTATCACTGGCTTCGGAAGGAAAGGAATCAGGTCTGCTTTTACACCAACAGGACCTGAACCAGGACCTCCGCCGCCATGTGGACCGGTAAAGGTTTTATGAAGATTCAAGTGAACAACATCAAATCCCATATCTCCCGGTCTAGCTTTTGATAGAACCGCATTTAAGTTTGCACCATCATAATAGAGCTTACCGCCTGCAGCGTGAACAATCTCAGCCATTTCAACGATATTTTCTTCAAATAGACCAAGTGTATTCGGGTTGGTTAACATTAAAGCAGCTGTATCTTCGCCAACCACTCTTTTTAAATCGTCTAGGTCAACTAAACCATACTCATTTGATTTAACTGTAATCGTTTCAAGCCCAGCTACCGTTGCCGATGCTGGATTTGTTCCATGTGCTGAATCGGGAACGATAACCTTTGTACGCTTTAGATCCCCATTTGCTTCATGGAAGGCACGAATCATCATTAATCCAGTCCATTCACCATGGGCACCAGCTGCTGGCTGTAATGTCACTTCGTCCATTCCTGTGATTTCAATTAAATGCTGCTGCAAATCATACAGCAGCTCAAGAGCACCTTGGACAGAGCTTTCGTCTTGAAGCGGATGGACATGAGCAAATCCATTAAACCGAGCTACATTTTCATTAATTTTTGGGTTATATTTCATTGTGCAGGAGCCTAATGGATAAAAACCAGAATCAACACCATGATTTCTACGTGAAAGGGCGGTGTAATGACGCATAATATCAAGCTCAGATACCTCAGGCAGCTCTGGCTCTTCTTCGCGCAAATACCCTTCCGGAAGAAGACTGCTAAGTTCTAATTCAGGAACATCCATTTCAGGGAGGCTGTATCCAATTCTTCCTGGTGTACTAAGTTCAAAAATGAGTGCCTGGTCTTGGTTATGCATGTAAATCCCCCACTTCTTTCACAAAAGTATCAATTTCTTCCTTCGATCTTTGTTCTGTAACCGCAACGAGCATGTGATTTGCGAGCTCCGAATAATCACTGCCTAAATCGTATCCGCCAATCATTCCTTTTCGCAACAGCTCTTGATTAATTTCTTTTACAGGTTTATTTAATTTAACAACAAATTCGTTAAACGAGTAACCATCATGGATGACTTCAAAACCAGCTTCTTTAAATGCAGTTTTCGCATAGTGAGCCTTTTGCAGGTTAGCAGCGGCAATTTCGCGAACTCCTTTTTTACCCAGCGCCGTCATCGCTACTGAGGCTGCCAGGGCATTTAATGCTTGGTTAGAACAAATATTAGATGTCGCTTTATCCCGACGGATATGCTGTTCACGGGCTTGAAGAGTTAGTACAAAACCACGGCGTCCTTGATCATCAGTTGTCTGGCCGACTAGACGGCCTGGAACTTTACGCATTAACTTAGTGGTTACTGCAAAATATCCGCAGTGTGGACCGCCAAACGCAGTAGGGATACCAAACGGTTGTGCATCACCAATAACAATATCTGCTCCGAACTTACCAGGAGGTGTTAATACACCTAGTGATAGCGGATTGCTTGAAACAACAAACAGTGACTTGTGAGCATGGATGATTTCTTCAAGTTCCTTTAATGGTTCAATTCGGCCGAAGAAGTTTGGATACTGAACGATCACTGCTGCAATCTCCTCGTTTGCCAAACCTTTTAAGGCTTCAATATCTGTTACCCCGTTATCAACAGGAACTTCAATCACTTCAAGATACTGTCCTTTTGCATACGTTTTGAGGACTTCCTTTGATTCAGGGTGAACGGCACCTGAAACAAGGATTTTTTTACGTTTTGTATGACCAGCACTTAGCATTGCTGCTTCAGCTAGAGCTGTCCCGCCATCATACATAGAGGAGTTCGCAACATCCATGCCTGTTAATTCACAGATCATCGTTTGGAATTCAAAAATAGCTTGAAGCTCTCCTTGAGAGATTTCTGGTTGATATGGTGTATAAGCTGTATAAAATTCAGAGCGGGAAATAACATGGTCGACAATGACTGGCATGTAATGGTCATAAACCCCTGCTCCTAAAAAGGATACATTTCGTTTTAAATCGGCATTACGAGAAGCCATGTTAAAAAGCTCTTTCATCAAAGCAGTCTCTGACTTTGCTGCCTTGATGTTATATTCACCTTTAAATCGTACTTTTTCTGGGATATCGCTGAATAATTCATCAACGGAACTAACACCAATTGTATCAAGCATTGCCTTTTTATCTTCTTCAGTCATAGGTAAATAACGATGTTTCATAACCTAATCTCCCCTCGTGTTTACTTTTCTCGTTTATAAAAAGGTGTTGGGACTATTTTCGCCTTTAGGCGTTTTCCGCGAATTTCCACGTCAATTTCAGAATCAATACCTGCATGTTCACTTTTAATAAGGACAAGTCCAATATTCTTTTTCAAGGATGGTGATTGAGTTCCAGTTGTAACCTCACCAATTAGCTCTTCGCCTTTATATACTGGGTAGCCGTGACGTGGTATACCACGATCAATCATTTCAATTCCTACTAACTTTCTAGCCGCCCCTGCATCTTTTTGCTGCTTAAGTACTTCTTTACCAATAAAATCTGCTTCTTTGTTCAACTTAACTGCAAAGCCAATTCCAGCTTCTAATGGCGAAATTTCAGGAGACAATTCTTGGCCATATAGAGCTAAAGTTGCCTCAAAGCGAAGTGTATCCCGAGAACCAAGCCCGCATGGAACAACGCCATCCTCTTCTCCAGCAGATAAAATCGCCTTCCAAAGTTCTACAGCATCTGACGCATCGCAATAAATTTCAAAGCCGTCTTCACCAGTATACCCAGTTCGTGAAACTAGTGCATTTTTTCCATTAATCTCCATTTCCCATTGGAACTTAAAGAAGCCAATTTCAGTTAAATCGCTATCACCTGCAAGCTTTTGAAGTACTTTTTCAGCAAGTGGGCCTTGCAGCGCCAATTGAGCCATTTTTTCAGATAAATTATCTATCAAAACATTTCCCTCTAAATGGGCTTCAAGCCATTTGAAATCCTTCTCAATATTCGAGGCATTCACAACAAGTAAATAATGATTGTCTTCTATTTTATAAACTAGCAGGTCATCAACAGTGCCGCCATTTTCATAGCACATTGCATTGTATTGTGCTCCGCCATTTTTAATTTTTGAAATATCGTTTGTTAACATCTTTTGCAAGTAGTTTAAGCTGTCGGGTCCTGTGACGATGATTTCCCCCATATGCGATACATCAAATAACCCAGCCTTTGTGCGGACAGCTTCATGTTCTTCCTTGATGCTTGAGAATTGAACAGGCAGCTCCCAGCCTCCAAAATCAATCGTTTTCCCGCCATATTCCTTATACACTTCGAATAGCGGCGTGCGTTTTAATTCACTCATCAATAATCCCCCTTTAATCAAAGATGTTTTTCATAGGTTGATACCTTGTTAAATACTTTAGTGCATAAACAACAAAAAGGACAGAAACCTCCCTTTTACGAAAAAGAAGGTCTCTGTCCTTGCACCTGAAAGTTTACCTAGGCTAGGCTTTCCCCTTTGGTGGCTGCCCTTTAGTCAGCACTCTCCAGAGCTGCGTCAAACAAGAGTTCTTTTGCCTGAGAGATTCACACATTGTGCTTGCTCCTTCGGCGCTACATCAGTAGTCTCTCCCCTTGTCATCATCCGCATTATAATAATTTCAAATTCGGGTCATACTAAAATATACATCTGAAAAAAATTATTTTATTACAATATTTAAAACTTTCAAAGCTATTTACATCCTACCATTAAAGCATAATATTGAGCAATAAATTTTTCTGCAAAAGGGAGATGAAAAACATGACAGTTCAAATAGAATTTGATTCCTCTTGGCAGGATGAATTTTTACATAGAATTGAAAACGATGGCCCTTGGGGAAATCGGGAGCTTTTTAAGCTGGCAGTTGGAGTTGAAAAACATCTGATAATCCCTGATTTTGAAGGCTTACAAGCACCAAGTCATCTGCCTAATCTAACCCCGCTGCCCCATCAGCTCGAAACCGCAAAGCAGGTAATTGAAAACATGAATGGAAAAGCTATTCTTGCAGATGAAGTGGGTCTTGGAAAAACAATAGAAGCCGGACTTATATTAAAAGAATACATGATTCGCGGCCTCGTTAAAAAAGTATTAATTCTCGTTCCCGCTTCGCTAGTGACCCAATGGTCCTATGAATTAAATAGTAAATTTTTCATTCCTGCTGTTTCTCAAAGAAAAAGCTATGTATGGGAGCAATGCGATGTAGTTGTCTCTTCGATTGATACCGCTAAACGGGACCCTCATCGTGATATTATTTATAAACAAGACTACGATTTAATTATTATTGATGAGGCACACAAACTGAAGAACAATAAGACTAAAAACTATGAGTTTGTTCAAAATCTAAAAAAGAAGTTTTGTCTTCTTCTCACTGCAACTCCGATACAAAATCGGATTGAAGAAATCTTCAATCTTGTTTCCCTATTAAAACCGGGACATTTAGGCAGTGAAACAGCATTTTATGAAAAATACAAACGGGATGCCCGCTCATTAAATGACAATGCGCATTTGAAAGAGCTGGTAAATAAGGTAATGATTCGAAACCGGCGTGCCGATACAGGTATTGAATGGACCAAAAGACATGTAGAAACGATTCCGATTGAATTTTCACCTCAAGAGAAAGAATTGTATGAAGCCATTACTGAATTAAAAAGTGAGGGTGATTGGGTTCAAACAAGTGCTTTCTCGGTGATGACCTTACAGCGTGAAGCCTGCAGCAGCAGGGAGTCCGTATTTTATACTCTTAAAAATATGCTGCAAAAAAAAGAAAATCCAACAAAGTCATACGAAGATCAAATTCAATATTTAATTTCAAAGGTAGAAGCAGTTACAACAAACTCAAAAGCAGAAAAGGCATTGGAGTTAATCCAAAAAATCGATGATAAGGTAATCATTTTCACCGAATACAGAGCGACCCAAATGTATCTTCAATGGTATTTAAAACAAAATGGGATATCATCTGTTCCTTTCCGGGGCGGTTTTAAGCGCGGGAAAAAAGACTGGATGCGTGAGCTATTTCAAAAACATGCACAAGTCCTCATAGCGACTGAAGCTGGCGGCGAGGGAATTAACCTCCAATTCTGTAATCATATAATTAATTTCGATTTACCCTGGAATCCAATGAGGCTTGAGCAAAGAATCGGCAGGATTCATCGTCTTGGCCAGGAAAAGGACGTAATGATTTATAACTTTGCCATCCAGAACACAGTTGAAGAACATATATTAAAGCTTCTATATGAAAAAATTGAACTATTTGAAAAAGTTATAGGTGATTTAGACGATATCTTAACGAAGCTAGACTTTGGAAGTATTGAAGATCATTTAATTGATATATTTGGACAATCCTGCTCTGAAGGTGAAATGCGAATTAAGATGGAAAACCTTACATCTATGATTGATTTGGCTAAAGACATGCAGAAGGAGGATTCACATGCAGCAGCTGGAAATTCATAACTTTCTTATACGCTATTTTCAGGCTAATGAATGTGAAATAACTGAAAATGGCCCTGGATACTTATCTGTTCAGTTATCGATTGAGCTTGATAAGGAATTAATGAATAGACCTTTTTATTGGCACTATTTAGAAAAAACGGGTGGAATAGCTAATCCAATGAAGCTTACTCTTATTACGAATCCACAGATAGCGCCCGAAAATATAAAAGGGGAAACCATTCATTTTGGGTCCCCAAGACTGCATCAAATATTTCAATCAACAAAGAAACTATCGAGTTACATCAGGCTTTATGAGAATCACCAGAATAACAATCAACAAACGCCATTAATGCCTTGGTTGTGTATGAATGTTAAGATATCATATCAATGCGACCGGAAACGGGATATTTTTAAATCAATCGGTTTGCAGCTCATAAATGGACAAATGGTAGAGGATTTCCATGATCATCTGCAGAATGTTCAGCTTACACCGAAAATACCAGATTATTCATTTACACTATCGCCGCTTGTAAAACCGAAAAGCGGTTTGGCACGAATTGAAAATTATCTAAAAACAGTAATTGATGAAGATGATCATTCTTGGGCTGAGGATGCCAGGAAGCGTTGGGAGAAGGATTTGCAGCTTCTTCACCATTTTTATGAGGATGCAGAAGAAGAAAATGAAAGTTACGAAACAGAGAAAAAAGCTTTACAGGAACAGTATGAACCAAAAATAAACATCTCGTTTATTAATGGCGGATTGTTTTATTTAACCGATAAGGCTGTTTAATACGAAAAGCGGAAGCGCCTTGACCAGGGAAAAAATGAACTGCTTTTTTCCTAGGGAAAAATGCAGTTCATTTTTTCCTAGGGGCGACAGGCATAAGACGAGCCGGCGGAAAGGTTGCTCTTTAACCTTTTTGACGGATTGGCTTATGACCCGAGCTCCTAGGCGCTGGAGCTAGACAGAACAATAAAGAAGAAGCAGACATGATTCTGCTTCTTTACCTTTTTCTCCTATTTTTTACTTCGATATAAAAAATATAGGGAAGAATCCCGAACCAACGATACCAAAAAGATGCCTTGGCCTGCTTTCTCTCTTCCCGGAGCCGTTTTCGTTCATCTTTTGGCTGGTCCGCATATTTAACAAGAGTTTGAGTCATATATTTTACATAATCATTTGTTTTCATGGACACACCTGCCTTTATTTCTTCCCTAAAAGTATGTCCATATTTTATTTTTTCAAACTACTAAGACCCTTAATAAATTTCAGCCCATTTAATCATTTTTTTTGCGGCAAGATCAAAAAAGCCGCGTCCTGCCACTGTTTCACCAGTGTGCATTTTAAGAGTAAAGTTGATTTTCTGTACCGACCCGATCGGAATGTCTGCTTGATATCCCATAATCCCTTTTTGATAGGAGAATGAGCCCTTAACTGGTACAACACCACCGGATTGCAATAATTTTTCGATTTTTTTAAAAGAAGAATGGAAATAATATTCCTCCTGAAGAATCACAGTTGTTTCATACGACAATTTCCTTTCAGATAGCAATTGTTCTACACGAAAGGAAAAAATAGAAAGAAACAAAATGAGTACCACTAAAGTCAATGGATATGTAAATCCTCGTTCACTGCTCCTCATATTACTGGAAACCATTCAATATAGGAATGTACTACAACACTGTATTCTCTTTCCCAGACATCTTTTACGGTAATTTTCACTGAGTTATTTATCCTTGTAAACGTGACCACAGAAACATTCTGCAGTAATGTTTCATGTCCAGTAGAATTCACTCGCTTTCTTATATTACTGCCATACTTTTCATATAAAACTTTTTCATTACCTAGGGTTAATACCAGGTTACCTGAAACCACTTCCACTTTAGAGCTAATATGGATTTCCTTTTTTATCTGACTGCAAAATACGTCCCACTCCATGTTTTGGAGTCTTACATTTGAATCTTTATTGTCTAATATGATTTGAAATACCGGAAACATGAAAAATACGATCGTTGTGAAGATTGAGAATGCAAAAAGCACCTCAAGGAGAGTAAAAGCTTTTTCATTCGGGTATCGCACAGTCTTCAAAACTTGAGAGAAGTGTATTTTCATCAACTTTCACACACACCTCCTTTTGTCCACTAACTGAGGTCAAACGCCAGTAAATCTTATATTCTGTTCCATTAAGGTTTATGGAGTAAGGGGTATTGGTCCTGTCCTCAATTAAATTTGCTTGAAGTTCTTCAAATAAAAACTGTTTAGCTCTTTTTTCTCTCACATGCTGCTGAGATTGATTTGCAAAATCTATTAACAAAGGCACAAAAAACATACTCAGCATAAACAAAGCAGACAATGATAAAAGGAGCTCGAGTAAAAAGAAGCCATCATTCTTCCAAAACATAAAACCGTCCCTTTCCAATCAAAAGAGTTAATTTGTAATCCTGCTGCGGCGTCCGAATAAATAGTGTACCGAATCTGTCTACATTCCCATTCCGATTATATTTAAAATATAGTGGGATGGTGCCCTGACCTACAGTTATCCTCGGAGAATAATTTCTTTCGACTATGCTATTAACACCCGCTGCGATGACATACGTATGCTCATTCTCTATAAAGATAACACTCACTTCAGTCTGATTAGCGATGGCATACTGCTGACCGTAAAATAAATCTGCTTTTAATTGGGAAATAAAGGACTTGGTAGTAGCTATTTGGTATTGTGGCTTTATGCTAAAGACAGTTATCGAAGAGATGATTAAAAAGATGGAGAGAACAAGCAAAGATTCAATCAATGTAAATCCGTTTTGATTGTAATGCATTACGTTGTTGGTTTGGCTACAGCTGTTACTTTACCTTCTGAATCAATCTGTACATTCTTTGTTCCATTTGGACAACCGGTATCTTCAATAAGATAGCCATCAGTAATTAGATTTGCCATCGTAGGCACCTTATTATTTTCCATAATATAAGACTGCACCTGTGCTTGAACCATTTTCACAAATGCCTCACAGCCTTTGTTGTTAATATTTGTATTATGCCTGGCCACATTTGGAATTGTAACAATTAATAAAACCGAAATAACCAGCATCACAATCATCATTTCAACAAGTGTAAAACCTTTTTCATTTTTCATCATTAATTCCTCCATTTTATATTGTTAGCTTTTCTATATTCCATCTAATAGCTGGAACATCGGCAATAATATTGCTAAGTACATTGATACAACAAGAAAGCCAATAAAAAGATAAAGAACAGGCTGAATCATTTTTAAGCTTTTTTCAATCCGTTCCTCCATGTTTAATAAACAGTGCTCGCTAAAAAATAGTAATTCTTGTTCTAATTTCCCATTTTCTTGTCCATGTTTTATTATCATCGAAAATTCTCTCTCAAAGAATGGGAATGAAGCCAGGATTGACTCAAGTTTTTCACCGGTTAACAGCTTTTGCTTAATCTCCGATCCCAGCACGCTATAAAATGGCTGCCTGTGATTTTTCTCAAATAAGAGCAGAGCTTCAAATACGGATATTCCTCCTGATAAAAGAAAACTTAGCTGGACAGAAAAATAATGGGTAAACAACAATTTGAGGATTCTTCCCACAATCGGAAATCTTACGAGTTGTGACCGTTGCTTCAGGACGGAGATTTTCCGAAACACAAAAATATAATAAGTTGCACCTGATGCCAACAGAAGCAGGAGGATAGCCATTAATATTGGAACATATGTGTCGAAAGAGGAGAGTATCTTCATAAAGAAATTTGCTTCAAGACTCATAGATTCAAAGAGACTAGTGAATTTTGGCAGCAATGATTTCTGTACAAACACTAACAAAAAACCAGTGATAAAGATAAGTAAGGCTGGATACTGTATAAGTTTTACTAATTTTTTTCTATCATTCTCCTTTACTAATGCTAGACTGCTCCCTTCTAGAAGTGCCTCCGAAAAGCTGCCATGCCGCTCCGCAAAATAGACGTAACCAATTAAATCCTTGTGAAAGCCTAGATTACTTAGGACGTCATGGAATGATACCCCATTTCTCAGCTCAACTAAACACTGATACAGCTCCTCCTTTCGATTCTTTGATAAATGCAAGGATAAACTTTCAATTGCTTCTGCAATAGGGTACCCGCGTGCCAATAATTCTCCTATCCTTTTTAAGAAATTAGCCTGCTCATTAACAGACCAATTATGGCGCTTCATGATCATACACCAAACGATCGTATTCAGACTCTTTAATATAACCCAGAACAATCCCTTTTTTTATTACTTCTCTTACTGTCGTGTATCGCGAAATAATATTTTCTCCTTTCGCCTGTTTCATCGCAGCATTAAGATTTCTCCCTGATAGAAGTTCAAAAACACTCGCTCTTTTCCATCTTCCGTACGAATAGCAGAAGGGTGAACACTCCCCTTCGCAATATGGACATGTCAGCTCCACTAATCGCTGAGCTGTAACTGCAATGAGGGTTTGTTCTACCTCTAACCAATTTACACCAAACTCATGGAGACGGTATACCGCCCCCTTAGCGTCCCTTGTATGCATTGTACTGAGAACCAAATGTCCTGTTAATGCAGCCCGCACTGCAATTTTAGCTGTTTCCGCATCACGTATTTCACCGACCATAATAATGTCGGGGTCATGACGAAGAATTGCCTTTAGGCCCGCTGCGTATGTTACGCCCGCTTTTTCATTCACTTGTATTTGTAAAACAGAATCGTAGTTTTTTTCGATAGGGTCTTCAAGTGTGATTACGTTACGATGAAAAAGATGTGCGGTTTCATTTAAAAGGGAGTAAAGAGTTGTGGTTTTTCCTGATCCGGTTGGACCAGTAAAGATAATTAATCCATGTGCGTGTTTGAGAAGGGCAAGTAGTTTTCTGGTCATTCCAGGAAAAAGTGAGAGTTGGTGAAAGGGAATCTGTTCTTGTTGAGGCAATAGTCTGATCACCAGACTTTCTCGATTGTTTGATGGAAGGGTTGAAAGCCTAAGACCCATTAATTTCCCATCCACTTCACAAAAAATCGCACCGCTTTGTGGGCGTCTTCGTTCTCCGATATCCATATTTGCAGTAAATTTAAAATGTGAAATTAACCTGTCGCATTCATCTTTTGGAAGTGATAACCGGGGAATGAGTTTGTTCGTTAAGCGGATTTGAATGAGAGTGTCTTTCTTTCTGGGTACAATGTGAATATCTGTAGCTTGGTTTCTAGCAGCATCTTTGATAATCCTGTTTGCTAGTATCTCGATTGAACTTACAATGAGTAACACCACCTTTTATTTTGTCTTTGTAGTAATTCGACATCATTCATGCTATTCCTTCAAGATTCTTTCTTTTTTAAAAAAATATTTTTGGAGTTTATTACTTCGTAATCCCCTAAAAAACAACTATTGACAAATAGGTTGTATAATTTTTGTATAACACTTGTTTAACCAAACCCGGATGTACATTCTTTAAATGTGAACAATTTCTAAACATATAGTGTTAACATTGTTAACCTCATTCCCATGTTTAAATAGCTGTATTATAATTGGATTAAATTATGGGGGTTCGAGGTGAACAGAGATGGAACAAACATTAAAGATAACAAATGTTTTATCAGATCCAACTAGGTATTACATCTATCAATACATTACGAAACGTCACCAAGAAGTAACTGTACAAGAGGTGGCTGAGAACTTTAATATTCATCCCAATGTTGCAAGATTACATTTATCAAAACTTGAAGATGTTAACATGTTAGCTTCTGAAACTAAAAAGACTGGTAAAGGCGGCCGACCAAGTAGATTATACCGTTTATCGGACGATGTAATTCAATTGCACTTCCCGTTCCGGGATTATATGCTTCTATCCAAAGTAGCAATTACTACTATGCTTACATTAGGTGAAGCTGGTAAACAAGCTCTTTATTTAACTGGTAAGCGTTTTGGAACTGAAGTAATTGAGCAGGAATTGACAAGAAGATCCTTTGGGGAAGAAATAGAATTTGATCAAAAGCTAACCATATTAAAAAGTGCTGCAACATTAGCAGGATTCTATCCAGAATTCGAAGTTAATGGGGATCACACAAAAATTTACTTCCAGATTTACAATTGTCCGTTCAAAGAAGTTGCAGAGGAACACGAAAGTGTTTGTGCTATGCATCATGAGTTCCTAAAAGGAATGTTTGAAGCATTATTTGACAATGTGGAGCTAGTTGAGAAAGAAAATATCATATCTGGTTGTGAAACTTGCTCTTACCAGGCGCTTGTTTCAAACTAATTTGAAACTTTATTTACATTTGAACTCCTTTTCTTTATAATATTTCTTGATGGTACCGTAGGGGAAAAGGAGGGATACATATGGATCGTATGTACAGGGTCTTGGGTTTCTGGACAGGTATTTTCACCGTAATGTTCTATTTAGGTGATATGGATAAAACTGCCATGCTTTTCTTAGCCCAAACTGGATTCTTTGTTTTGTTAAGCTATCTAAAATTATCCGAACGTATGTACATGTATGTTTTCTGTGGGTATTTGACAGTATTCTTCGCAGGCTTCACTTATTGGACAACATTTATGATGCCGCTGGGTGGAGGACATTGAGAAGATATTAACACATAAAAAACACCGGACCTATTCCGGTGTTTTTTATTCTATAAATAGATTACCTTTTATACCTTTTTGTTGAATAACTATATGGAAAAACGAGCTCATACCAGACGGCATTATCAAACTGCGAATAGCACGATTTCGTTTGCTTACCTCTGAAAATGGATTTGGATCATAATGGTTTTCTAACTCCTTTAATATTCCTGCTTTAAGTAAAAACTCATCCTGCCTAAGCTTTGAATGGAATAACAATTCTGCCTGCTTACCCTTTTGTATTAGCCAATCAAAATGAATGTGTGTCGTTATGTCCATTTCTCCAGGGTGCTCCAAAACATCATGAATCATTTGGTGCTGATAATATCCCCTTAAGCTTCCCTTTATTCTTGAAGGCTGCTTCCAGTCCTCCTTGGTATATCCATAATCCGCTGTTACTACAAGCCCCCTCTTTAACACGAGGGATATATCTTGCACCATCCCTTCCATTAACAAAGGCACTTCTATTCGCTGCTTATCCTTTAATACCAAACCGCTTTCCTCTAAAAAAGTATAGATCGATGAATTGGTTAGCGGAACATTTTCCTCATATAAGGTTTCATTTTTCATTCCCACCATAACCTCATACAATTGACCGTTCACTTTCTCAATTACATGAACAGGCATGGCATCAAATAATTCATTGGAAAAGACCATCCCTTCAAACGCTTCAAGTTCATCAAGGCTGGTTACTTGCGTTACAGTATAGGCAGGCTTTAATAATTCATTTTGCAAACTCAAATGATAGGGACTGCTCTCTACAATTATGTATTTGAACGGAGTTTTGATGGAATCCTCCCATTCCTGTAAAAAGGCATGAGCAAAGCGACCATTTCCTGCACCAATCTCACAAAATATAGGTTCTAAATCATTTTCTTTACAAACATTTGCGAACCATTTGGCAATTATTTTCCCATAAATATCAGAAATATTACTTGTCGTAATAAAATCTCCTTGGCTGCCAATTTTTTGTTTATGTTTCATATAGTATCCTAATTCAGGATGATAGAGGACTGCCTCAATATACTCTGCATAGGATATTAAGTTTAGTTCTGAGTTTGAAATTAACCTCTTTAAATAGCTAAACATAATTTTTTCCTTCTTTCATTTTACATCATTGACACAGTGATAAATTTGTTATATTGTAAATTTAGTAGCTTAACTATATCCCTCCCATTATTTATAATAGGACATCCCCCAAAAAAGCCCTTCTCCGACGAGAAGGGCTTTTCTATGGAACAAATCCGTCTAGCACAAGCAGCCTGCCTAGGCGCTGCCGCTTTGGGATTTAAAAACCATTCAAAAACGGATTACTATCCATTTCTTCTCCAATTGTGGTTATAGGTCCATGCCCCGATAAAACAGCTGTTTCTTCTGGTAAAAATAATAATTTTTCATGGATACTCTTCATTAATTGTTTATGGTTACCCCCTGGGAGGTCTGTTCGACCAATACTGCTCTTAAATAGTGCATCCCCTGATACAACAAATCCCTCGGACTCAAAGTAATAGGATACACTCCCAGGCGAATGCCCTGGAGTCTCAAAAATAGAGAACGTAAAATCACCAATCGTTAACGTTTCCTCTTGTTTTAAGATATAGTCAGCTCTTTTCATTTTCATCAACTCTTGCATTTGAAAAAACTTCGAACCATTTAAAGCCGGATCTATCAGCCAATCTTCTTCCTCTTCATGAATATAAACAGGAATCTTAAAGTAGTCTCTTACCTCATCAACGGCACCAATATGGTCAAAATGTGCATGAGTTAAAAAAATTGCAATTGGTCTGAGTTCTCTCTTTGTTAACCACTTAATTAGCTTTTTCCCTTCACTGCCTGGATCAAAGATTAAACAGGATTTGTCAGGTCTTTCAACTATGTAACAATTTGTTTGTAATACCCCTAGAGGGATTTGAGACCATTTCATTTCTTTCATTACCTCCAACTATTTTTACCTTACTATTATTTTACACTATGTAAGCTTCATTGCTAACTTTTTTAGCCCTCGACAAATGATAAAAAAGAATATAAAATAAGAATCGAGTGTATATAATATTCTTACATAACTATTTTAGAGATTTGGGCTAAGCCCAAGTATTATCTAATAAAGGGGGCTTTATTAATGGGAGTAGTTATTATTTTTGCTTTGGTTGCCTTACTTGCTGCTTATGGTGCATTCACTGCCCTAAAAAATAAAAATTTCTTAGGGGCATTTTGGGCAGTAGCAACATTGGCTGTTTTTGGCTGGTTTGCAATCATGACCCTTATTGAAAGTGGTTTTCCTACAGCACACTAAGCTCGGGGAAAAATGAAAGACTGCCAACCGGCAGTCTTTTTATTTTTCTACGAGCTCAGATATTTCTTTTGTTTCTAAATTAATGATTTTTTCAAAACGATTTCCATACAGTGCAGCTTCCCCAGTAGGTGAGAGCAGAATTGGTTCATTCTTCTGTCCTTGCAAAATCATATCGCTGTCACCCTTATTAATATCATAACTTACAAGTTCAAAGCCTTCTGTGTAAGCATCGGCTTCAACACTTTTTATGGGCTTAAAGGTAATGAATTTCCCTTTACTCTCATTAAAGTCATGGTAAGGAACTAACCAGCCTGAGAACATTGTCAGATGAGGGATAGAAAAAGAAAATAGCTGCTTTTTGTCCTTATTATAAAAACGATATGATGCTTGTAATTGCTCCTCATCCCTGGCGGTAACAGTCATTAGAGTATTTTGATAGGATGAGAACTGAAGTACATCATTGAATAGTACTTCTTCACTTTCTGCTCCCATTTTCTTTAACATGAGTGGCGCAAAAAGTGAAGGGCTCGTTTCATCCCAGTTCAGATAGGCCACTTCATCTTTCCCTATCCACTTAATAAATGGCTGAGGAATTGATAATTCAGTTGTTTTACTTTGTTCAATATTAAGCAGCAGCATTTGATATGTCCAATCTTCATTAAAAGAAGAGATTAGAATTTCCGACTCATTATATGGGTTCCATTCAAAGGCTAATTCATACGAGGGGAAAGATTTCTTTATTCGTTCAGAGCCCTCAGGAGATAGGATGATAACCTGTCCTTCATAGGTGGAAGGAGAAGTTTGTATTAGTATATTCTTTTTTGATGGGCTAACCTGTAATGTGACAATTGGGTCCTCACTCTTATATAGTAATTCACTTTTACCAGTTAAAAGATTATAAAAATATACAGATGATGATTGCTCAAGGTTAGTAATATAGAGTAACTGATGGTCAGAAAACCAGCTCCCTATTTTATAGAATTCACCTTCAGGAATTTCAATTGGGAGTTTCCAAGCTTCTACTGGCTGAGAGGGTTTGTTATTATCCTTGTCAATTTCTTTAGAAGGGCTGGGCTTGGCATCTTGTTGGTGCGTGCAGGCACTAAATAAGGAGACAAAAATGAGTAAAAACATGATTTGGAACATATATTTAATATTCATTTTACTACTGTTTAAACCCATTTTTCTCCTCCCTCCCATTTCTTCTTAATAATTAGTACGTTATTATTACAAAAACGTTTCAATAATAACAGAATTATTTTAAAAATAAGAAAAAAGTCGCAGCTGTACGACTTTTTCTTATTTTCAAATAACCATCACAATAGTTTATTTTAATGTCATTGATTTCATTTTACAAGTAGTGGAAGTACTATTTACAAATAAAGTGAGGCTAGAAAAATACCCTCAACTTTTAGGAGAATGTCATTAAATTGAGATAAGGGCAATGGATTTATTCCCCTTCCAAGTTCTAAAGTAAAACCAGGGCGTTTAAACTCTTGAATATACCAATCCTTGAATCCCGCATGACTATCTACATTTCGTATCGCCTTGTATCCACTGACTCGTTCGAATTCCTTTGCCAAGACTTCTGATTCTGGAGGTTCAAAGCCTTCATATCCCCAATAGAACTCTTCGCCTTGGGTATGAAAAGCCAGAATTCGATCGTAATGATTTTCTTTCATTAAATCTGCCATCGCAATTGCTTCTGGTTCTGATAATGAAGACTTGCCTGGATAATCTCTAGGTGCAGGAGACTTAGGCTCCTTCCGCTCCTGCTCAATCTCCCAATTCGCCGGAAACTGGTTGTTTAAGTCTACCCCTCTTATATTTGCCTTCCAATGAACAAATTCATTGCTGCCTTCATTAATGTTTACCACTTCATCCTGACGGCTTGCAGGTGGACCATTTAATACTAGGTCTACCCCGTCTGGATTTACCAATGGTACAATTGATAACTCCGTTTCATTATATAAATTTATTGTATTAATTCCTCTTATTGCAGTCCGATTTGTTAATGAAAGGAGGTACTGATTCACTAGGGTCATTAATACCATCGTTGTAATCCATTCGTTTGCATGAAAAGAGGCGTTCATATGAACCTTTTTTAACCCTTTTCCGATTCTAATTTCTTGAATGGGCTTCCCTAAAACACTAGTGCCTATTGTATCAACATGAATAAATGGATAATACTTCTTAAGAGTTTTTATTTGCTTCACTAGTATCCTTGAATCAAATGGTAATTTCGGAATAAGATTTTGCTTTGAAATTCGTTCTGGCAGATAGAGGATTTCACCTGGAATTAATCGATTGGGATCTTTCATTTGATTTAGAATCATCATAGCGTCAATCGGTACTTTTTTTTCATTTCCGATTTTCCACAAAGTATCGTCTTCTTTAATTGTGTACGGAACAGAAACGTAGCCTGGAATGACTATTTTTGCACCTGATTTCAAACTAGAAGCTTCTACCTTCTCGTTTGAATCGGTAATAAGTTCAAGCGGTACCATAAATAATCGGCCATAATACGAAAATGAATCACCTTCACGGACTCGAACTTCCATTTTTTCTGCCTCCTTCCATCATAAAAATCATATGATGAAAGGAAGCAGAAAATGAGCACAATAAAAAACCTGCATGTTATTGCAGGTTTAATTTGCTCTTTATAAATTTAGTTTATTTTTTATAAGCCAAGCTGCACCAATTGCTCCTGCATCATTACCTAATGTTGCCAGTGAAAGAGCTGTAGAATCTCTAACTGCTGAGAAAGCAAACATAGAGAAGTTTACTTTTACTGCGTCTAATAAAAGACCACCTGCACGAGATACCCCGCCGCCAAGTACAATCGTTTCCGGATTCAGTGTATTAGCAATATTCGCAAGAGCATATCCTAAATGGAAGGCAACTTCATCGACAATTTTTTTAGCCAGTTCATCACCATTTCGAGCGCTATCAAAGACATCCTTTGCTGTAACGTCCCCATTTTCAGAAAGTATTACGGCTAGCGGCCCCTTTGCATCAGCTTTTGATAGTTCATTCTTTGCCAAACGAACAATCCCCGTTGCGGAAGCAATTGTTTCAAGACAGCCAGACTTTCCACAGTTACAAGGCGCTCCTCCAAAAGGGATAGACGTAATATGACCAATCTCCCCAGCCGCACCGTTAATACCTCGTACGGTATCTCCGTTAGCAATTACGCCGCCGCCTACACCCGTTCCAAGTGTTACACACACTAGATCTCGGGCACCCTTACCGGCACCATTCCACATTTCCCCTAATGCTGCACAATTAGCATCATTTTCAATAACCACTGGCAAATCTGTTAGTGAATGCAAACTTTCTTGTAAAGGAAAGTTATCCTTCCAACCTAGATTAACAACATTCAGAACAACACCAGTTTCATAATCTATAGGTCCAGGTGCACCCATACCAATTCCAATTAATTTGGACTTTTGTTCATTAAGGTCTGCTAATTTTTGATTGATTGCATTTGCAATATTCCTAGTAATATTTTGACCTTCATTTGCGTTATCAGTTGGAATTTCCCACTTTTGAAGGATTTCTCCATTCAAGTTAATAAAAGCTATTTTTGTAGTAGTTCCACCCAGGTCAACACCAACAATCCATTGTTCCGACACCATAATCACCTATCTTTTTTCTTCTTTTTCTTTTAAAAATCTAATTTCATGTCTTAAAATTAACAGTGCAGTTGAGTATTCTTTCGGTTCAATTAACTGAGCTTGATACAAATCTTTTAATTCTGACTCCATTAATTCAAGGTCAGCGATTCGATCACCAATATAAATAATTGTTCCATATTGTTTTAAAAATTGTTGAATATCATAGATTGACTTCATTATTTAGCCCTCTTACATAAGGAATGAGAAACATTACATGTAAAGTATACCTTAAGCCCCTACCACGCTCAAGCTGTTCTTGCTAAGAATGAAACAAGAATATGGCATGTCCAGCCAATTGTTCCCATATAACATAAATATACCTGCTATTAATCTCTCAATAGGAAAAAGGAAGGATGGGATTAGATGAAAAAAGCCTATTTAGTGCTAGGCGTATTTATCACTGTTATTCTAGCTTTTACGATACATCATTATAAAAATCCGAAAGTACAGGAGAGTATCACCTACTTCCCGATTGATCCAAAGGTAAGCTTTAAAACTGCACAAACCACGCTTACAGTGATGAATAAACCAACAAATACAATTTTATGGAAAGAACATTCCACTTTGGATCGGAAGGCATACTTAAGGCAGGATGCTGCCTTGCTATATGCCAACGGACGTCTTATCGATGAACTTTGGAACTGGAAGCAGAATACTGCATTAATTGAGCAAGAAAAAAGAATAACCATGGATAAAAATGTTTTCTTACAAGCCATTACCTTTCACCATGCAGAGCTCCATGAAAATGAAAACCAAATTTTCAGTTCCCAAGCAATGTCCTCGGATCAAACTTTCTTCCTAACAGCTATTGCCGATGAGTCTAATGTGAAGAAACAGTTGGAACAAAAGGTAGAAAGAATGCTGCAGCTCAGCTGGAACAAAGGTTTGCGTCATTTTTCTATTAATTTGAGCAACTATCAAGCTTTTCCCCTCAGCGAATTTAATGAAATGGCCAAGGATACATTACCGGGTTTTACAAAATCAGAAACCGCCGCAATTGTAGGAAACCTATGGGAGGGCTTGTATAAAAATTATATCCTTGGAATAAAAAAAGCAGAGGGTGCCATTGAAAATCCCAAAGGCAGTACCCTTCCACTTATTTTAATTGCAACCGACAAAACACATTTATTAGTATTAACAGAGTCCGCTTTAGGTGAGCCTATTCTCCTCCGTCAGATGATGGCAGTAAACGATTAAGTTCCTGAACCAAGTCAGAATATTCCTGTTGGCTTGGTTTTAATTCTGCCGCCTTTTCAGCATTTTTTTTCGCCTTATTTAGGTCATTTTCTTCTAAATGGAGTAAGGCTAAATTATAGTAGGCTTCGGGTAAACCAGGGTCTAATTGTATCACTTTGAGCAGATGAGATTTAGCATCATCGAGTTTGTTCATCTTAATTTCTACAAAAGATAAAGCAAAATATACTTCTAGAGATTGTTTTCGAGAGTCCTCCACGTATTTCGTTAATACGTCATATGCTTGTTCATAGTTCTCTTGTTTAATATATTCTTGCGCTAACATCATAGTAGAACTTTCATTCCCGCTTGTAGCAGAATGTTGAAAACCATATACTAAGGAGCCATATATAATAGAGGCAGATAGTAACAAAAATAGTGTTTGTAAGAATGGCTTTTTCTTCTTAGGAAAATGGAGGATTCCTGCTGCAAGGAAACCTCCAGCCAAACCTCCTAAATGACCGGCATTATCTACGATGGAAACGGTAAATCCAAAAATTAAATTAAAGGCCAGTACTGTAATGACACTAGGGCCCATTGTCCGAAAAAAAAGTTTTGGATAAATGAGGGCAAAATAAAGCAATGCCCCAAAACATCCAAAGATTGCTCCACTTGCACCGGCTGAAATATTCGGGCTAAAAATAAAACTGGCTATAACCCCTGATATCCCGGCAAAAAGATAGATCAATAAAAATCGGGTATTACCAAAGATTTTTTCGACAGCCGGTCCTAAAAAGTATAAAGCCAAGGTATTCATTGCTAAATGTAAAAAGCCGATGTGAAGGAAGATCGGCGTTATGAATCTCCACCATTCTCCCTCGTAGATATAAGGATTAAATTTGGCACCAAATTTAATCAGAGTAGAGGTATTCGTGCTTCCCCCTTGAAGCTCTAACAATAAGAAAAGTGCAACCTGGATAATCATAAAAAGATATGTAAAAAATGGTTTACCATTCGAAAATATTTCTTTTTCTTTTTTAGACCTTTGGAGAGCAGAATCCAATGCTGCTTTCTTTTGAGCCATAACGTCTTGGTCTAAATACTCATCGTTTATCGGGAAGGAGATTTCTCTTTCCAGTCTTTCTGATAATGCTTTAAATCCTGATTCGTATTGACTGCCCGCTAATAATACAGAATTTACGCTTGTTTTATTTCCCTGTGGATAGATAAATGAACTTTGCAGACGATGCTCATAGTCATCAACCGGAGGGAATTGACTAATATAGATATTCACAACCGAAAGCTCACCACGCCCGATTTGTTTCCGTATCTGTTCGCCATTTGAGGCTGTAAATTCTATATCTCTTTGCAAAGAGCTGCTCCAGTCTAAATCAATCCGTACCAATCGAATTATTGGCGCCTTTTTATTTTCGAGTTTTTCCAGCCATAATTCTTTCTGATTCTCAAATAATTGAATAATTCGGTAGCCTTGCTCCGAAATAAAGTAATGTGCCAATCTCCAAAAGACATAATCCTCTCTATAATTCAATACTCCCACTACTTTCTATTAGGACAACCTTGTCATAATTATTTTTTTATTCATCTTTCACTTGTTTATTACATTATAAACGATAAACGAGCCTTAAGATGGCTAAACAAGAGGATAAGGTGGGCATTTTTTTAAACAAAAAAAACCATCTGTGGTTTTCACCAATCAGATGGTCTTTCGGCAGGTCCGCCAAAAACAGTCTGCATCATTTTATTTTTCACACCTGGGAAGCTCATGAACGAACCTACAGCGATTCGACGCATCCAGCCCGATCTTAGTAAAAGGTTAATAATCCGATATCTGAAGCGGAATGCAAAATAGCCAATGGATCCAATCATAAATATGGATGTCAGCATACGAGACATATCATCCCTCCTACCGATATTATGTGAATAGGAGTTTGTTTTTATCCACTTTATATCAGTACTTACTTAACACTGGATCCATTGTTTGTTTTAGAACGTTTACAGAGTTTGTGAATTTTTCTTTTTCTTTTTTATTCAAATCAAGCTCTACAACTTCTCTAATTCCACTGCGGTTTACTACTGCAGGTACACCAATATAGACGTCTTTATGACCATATTCTCCATCTAAATAGGCTGAGACAGTTAATACTGAATTCTCGTCTCGTAATATCGCTTTTGTCAGGCGAACAAGCCCCATAGCGATCCCATAATATGTGGCACCTTTTCGCTCAATAATATGATAAGCAGCATCTCGAACATTAATAAATATATTATCTAGGTCCTCTTGGTTCGTTTCATGTTTACTTGTCCATTCTGAAATCTTCATCCCAGCAATATCGGCATGGCTCCATACAGGAAGTTCAGTGTCTCCATGCTCGCCAATGATGTAGGCGTGAACGTTACGTGTATCAACATCATAATACTGACCCAATAAAAAGCGGAACCTTGCTGTATCTAAGATAGTTCCTGAACCAATTACACGTTCCTTTGGAAGACCAGAAAATTTCCAGACAGCATATGTTAATATATCAACTGGGTTCGTTGCAACTAAGAAAATACCATCAAAACCACTAGCCATTATTTGTTCAACAATACCTTTAAAAATGTTGGTGTTCTTCTCTACAAGGTCCAAGCGTGTTTCACCTGGTTTTTGGTTAGCCCCAGCTGTGATCACGACTAGGTCGGCTTGATCGCAATCCGCATAGGTTCCGTACCAAATTTTGGTACGTGAAGGAGCAAAAGGCAGACCATGATTTAAATCCATCGCATCCCCTTCAGCTTTTGCTTCGTTTAAATCAACTAATACTAGTTCTTCTGTTATTCCTTGATTTAATAATGCAAAGGCATAGCTGGAGCCAACAAAACCTGTTCCAACAAGGACAACTCTATTCACTTTAACCATGAAATTTCCTCCTTTTGGGGAATAATGGGTATATTATTTTACATAAACTAAATTGTACAATAATTCACAACTTTTTTCAGTATCAATCCAGCTTTATATCTATTATGTAATAAAATAAATGAAGATCATTGCTAATAGTGCAGCAATAAATCCAGATAAGAAATTCACCATATCATTATCCACTAAATGATAGCCTTTTATTCTTCTAGCTGATGTTTGGCAATGGACCTTTTTCTCCGTTTCGATCCCGCATTCATTACAAATATAGACCTGCTGATAATACGCTCCAAATAAAGTATCAATGACATTACCCAAAAAACCGAAGAAGAAAATGATAAAAAAGTGGAATATACCCAAATGAAAAAGCCATGCACCTGCAAAAGCTATTAACATGGATCCGAATAGTGCAGCTGCAGTACCCAACAAACTGATTGCTCCAGAGGTTCCTTTTTCTATTGCCTTAAAAGTCCGTATATATATAGGTTTTCTTTTACTTAACGTGCCAATTTCTGAAGCCCACGTATCCGAGTTTGAACTAGCAAGGCAGATAATAAAACCCATCAGCCAAATCGTATCCTGTTGAAAAAAATAAATGATGCTTAACAATGCAGCAGAACCACCATTCGCTAAAACCTGACGCCAATCTCTGGTTGCTCCCTTTGCTAACTTTTCTTCAATTTCTTTTTTTGCTGAGCTTTTATATTTCGACCAAAAGCTGGATGTTGCAAAAAATAATCCAAGAAGGAAAAGACCCTTTAAACCGAACCCGAAATTGACAGCGACTCCTACCGCTACTGCTGCAATAGCCCCATCACTACTTAAGGATCGTTCCCGATAACCAGCAAAACCACCTATTATAATAATTGAGATAATGATTAGATTTTGGATCATTTTATAGTTATTACCTCATCATTAGTGATAAGTTTCGAGACTGGAATATCATGTTTTTCAATAGGAAATTGTGGAATAACCTGAAAGTGAAAGGCAAGAGAGATTGTTTTCCCCTTAAAATTGGGTAGATAGCGATCGTAGTATCCACCGCCAAAGCCCAACCGGTATCCTTCTCTTGTATAAACCAAACCAGGTACAATTAACAGATTGATATCATCAGCCTTTACCTCCATCGTCTGCTCTTTTATGGGTTCAAGTAAACCATAAAAAACAGATTCAAGCTGCGAAAATTGGGTTATTTTATGAAAGGATAAAACCTTTTCCTTTGGGTGACACTTCGGAGCGACAACCACTTTTCCTGATTCCCACGCTCTTCTAATAATTTGATATGTATCGACTTCCGGCTCCTTCGAGATGGTAATCCCAATAACTTTAGCTTGTTTCCAGTCATCTTCATTATATAGGTTCCTAGCTATTTTATAGGAGTAATCTTCATAATTAGGTTTAGTAAGTTCAGAAAGTTTCTCTTTCATTTCTTTACGTATGATATTTTTTTCATTCATATAAATCGTTTTCTCCTTATTTTTTTGCAACAAAAAAAGCAGCAGGAAGCCCTACTGCTTATTTTGTTTCGCGATGTGCTGTTGTACGCTTTTCTCTTGGGCAATATTTCTTAAGCTCAAGACGATCAGGGTTGTTACGTTTATTTTTTGTTGAAATATAGTTACGATCTCCACACTCAGTGCAAGCTAACGTAATATTTACACGCATGTTAATTTCCCTCCAAACGATTAAGCTAGTTCGTTCATACGACTTTTCTATAATATCATTTTTCAAAAGGAAATGCTAGTGTGTTTTTTAAAAGTATAAAGTAACCCTCATTATCAAGGATTTTCATTGACATTTACCCGTTTATTTAACATCGTTTCTTCCATAACTTTAACTGTTTGTGAAGCAACTCGTTTCCATCCATATAGGCTTTTAACAATCCGCCTGCCTTTTTCGCCTATTTCCTTTGCCTTATCAGGATTTTGTGATAAGAAGTCAATATTAGATAGGAGACTTTCGGCATCACCAGGATTCATTAGCAGGCCGGTTTGCTTATCCATAATAATTCCTTTTAACCCGCCTGTGTCTGAAACAATCGTAGGTTTACCCAAAATCATTGCTTCTAGAGCCACGATTCCAAAGGGTTCGTAAAGACTCGGGAAAACAGCGATTTCACTATTTACTAACAGTGCATTCCTTTGCTCGTCCGAAACATAACCAATAAAAGCAATGAAATGATCTAATTGTCTTTCCGAAACCATTTTACGGTATCTTTCGAGCATTGGTCCTTTGCCGGCAATTACAAAATAAATATCCCTTTGGTTATCCTTCGCCAGTTGCGCTGCCTCAATAATCGTTTCAAATCCTTTTTCCTTAACCATTCTTCCTACAGAGAAGATATACTTTCTATGCTTAATGAAAGGATAAATTTCGTTTGAGTTTACCTCTACAGTACTTGGTTCAATTCCGTTAGGAACTATTTCCAGTTTTTTCTCAGAGAGTTGGAAGTTTGTTAATAATTCTTCTCTCATATAGGTACTGCAAACAATTATTTGATCGGACTCCATAATTAACTTCTTTTCTTTATTATGGATAAACTGCTGCATATCTGTGTGAATTCCAATATTCCTGCCATGTTCGGTAGCATGAATAGTTGTTAATAACGGAATGGACATTTCTTCTTTTAACGTAACTGCAGAAGTGCCTACGAGCCAATCATGAGCATGGACGATATCAAACTTTATCTCTTCTGCAATTTTTACCCCTTTATAGCTCATAGCTAAATTTAGACCTGCAATCCAAGAGAGAAAATTATCATCCTGATTGTTAAGTGGTATGACTCGATGGACATGAACTCCATTTACTATCTCATAAGCCGTGATACCGCCATTCCCAGCGGTAATCACATGTACCTCGTGACCTAGTTGGGCTAATTGGGCGGAAAGACCATAGACATGCCTCGAGAGCCCGCCAACAACATGAGGAGGGTACTCCCATGTTAATATCAGAATTTTTAATTGCCAGTCGTTGGAATGCTTTTGGGTCATTACAGTATTTAAATAATCATCCATTCTTCTGCTCCGTATTTTTGGATTCCCCATAATAACTGTAGGTACTTACATGATCAATCCATTTTGGTGAGTAATCATCAATCTGTTGAAAGTTCACTAAGTTAGTATAAATTTCACTGCCATTTAAATTGCCAATAGCCGGTGTTTGAACTGAATTTGATCGAAGTAACGGGAAAAACTCATTTTCATTTAATTTCACACCTAGTTCAGCAATATAACTCCGATTTGCTGTCAACCCTTTAATAAACCAATAGCCTTTGTTATAAGGAACAGTAATATCATAGTAATGATGAGCATTACTTCCTGTGAAAATAATATCCGTAACATCATAAATTCTAACGATATGAACTAGATCCTCAAAAGGTCTATCATAAAATGAAGTGATGACCTTGCCGGGAATTTTTGATGATGCCTCCCAATAAAGTATTACCTTTCGAGGGGTAACCAGTTTAACCTGCAGCTCCCCTTTAACAGGAGTATAATCAATCGTTAGAGGATTTAACTCACTGTTTTCCTTTTGGGTCTTCTCTTCATCAAAACAAGCTTTTATGTGATTTTCCTGAGTATTCGTATATTTATTCCATTGATATTGAACTTTTCCAACGGTGGTATTCAAATATGAGGCGATTTTTCGGAACGATAAACCATCCTCTCTTAGTTTAATAATTTCTTTAATCATTTTTCTCCTCCATTTCTGCAAACAAATACTATATGCAAAAGTAATCAAAATATTCTATCATAGATACTATTAATGGTAACATCAGTAAACAAACTGTACAATGAACGTATTTTGTCGTATTTTGCTTGTACATAATAAGACAATTTTCTCAACAAAAAAAAGATGAGCCATCATTGATAGGTCTCATCTTTTAGGTGAACTATTTATTTTTTACTCATTTAGGTTGAATTTTTTACCTGTTACTAGGTAAATGACATTCTCAGCAATATTCGTTGAATGGTCAGCAATTCTTTCGATAAATCGGCAAACAAAAGATAGTTGAATAATCTGGTTTGTAGCATTCGGATTGTCAGGTACCATGCTGATTAGCTCATGAACAAGTTTACCGAACATTTTATCTACTTCATCATCTCTTTCAGCACATTTTTGTGCTAGCATCACATCTTCGTCAACATAAGCCTTCACGGACATGGATACCATTTCAAGGGCCAGATCCATCATTTTCGGAATATCCAAAATTTCTTTAAAATGCTTTTCATTACCAATATGAATGGTGGCTTTTGCAATATTAACTGCCATATCAGCCATTCGCTCTACTTCAGATGAAACCTTTAGAGCGACATTGAGTGTTCTTAAATCTTTTGCTACAGGCGATTCTCTTGCAATCAAAAGCAACGCTTTATCATGAATATCATGTTCTAAGGCGTCTATTTTATCATCACCATCGATGACTAGATTGGCTTTTTCAATATCGTGATTAATAAGCGCACTTAGCGAATCACGAACGGCTGTCTCTGCTAAACTTTCCATTTCTAGGAGCTTTTCTTTTAAATCCGTTAATTTACTATCAAATTTTGATCTAGTACTCATCCTATCACCTCATCATCCAAATCTTCCTGTAATATAATCCTCGGTTCTCTTATCTTCTGGAGTAGAGAAAATTTTATTAGTTTCTGAAAATTCTACCACTTCTCCATTCAAAAAGAAAGCCGTTTTCTTAGATATACGCGCAGCCTGCTGCATGTTATGGGTAACGATAATAATACTAAATTCCTTCTTTAATTCCTGCACTAGTTCTTCTACTTTTAAAGTTGAAATAGGATCTAGGGCAGAAGTTGGCTCATCCATTAAGATAACATCAGGTTCAATCGCGAGACAGCGGGCAATACAAAGGCGCTGCTGCTGTCCTCCAGATAATCCGTATGCATTTTGATTAAGTCGATCTTTTACTTCATCCCAAATCGCCGCTCCTCTTAAGCTTTTTTCGACAATTTGATCTAAGATTTTTTTATCGCGAATACCATGTATTTTTGGACCATAAGCCACATTTTCATAGATTGATTTTGGAAATGGATTTGGCTTTTGGAACACCATTCCGACCTTCGTTCTTAATTCTTCTACTTGGTAAGATTTATCGAGGATATTTTTTCCTCGATAGAGAATTTCACCAGAGGTTCTAACTCCAGGAACTAGTTCAATCATACGATTTAATGTCTTAATATACGTTGATTTTCCACAACCTGAAGGTCCGATAATAGCCGTAACTTCATTTTGCATAATATCTAGGTTTATTTTCTTTAGCGCTTGATTATCACCATACCATAAATCTAAGTCACTTGTTTTATATACAATTTGCTTTTCTAGTGGATTGACAACTTTTGCAGTAGCTGTTGATGTTTCCATATTGTTTGCCTCCCTAATCATAACCAATTAATATCTCTTTTGAAATTTATTCCTAATTAAAACAGCAATTGAATTCATAATAATTAACATCACTAGTAAAACGATAATACCCGCTGCAGCTAAAGCATGAAACTCAACTTGAGGACGACCTGTCCAATTATAAATTTGTAAAGGTAATACGGTCATACTATCAAGAAATGTTTTTGGTAAAAATGCAAGGAATAAAGGCATCCCAAGGACAACAAGCGGCGCCGTTTCACCGATTGCACGAGAAAGAGCCAAAATTCCGCCAGTAAGTATTCCTGGAATGGCAGCAGGAAGTACAATTCGAACAATGGTCTGCCATTTTGTAGCACCTAATCCAAATGAAGCCTCTCTTAATTGATTAGGTACTGCGCGAATGGCTTCTTGAGAAGCTACAATTATGACAGGTAGAACAAGTAAGCTCATGGTAAGTCCTGCAGCTAAGACACTTGTCCCAAGTGCTAATGCACGTACGAATATTGTTAATCCGAGTAATCCGAAAACAATAGATGGGACACCTGCTAGATTAGAGATATTCACTTTAATAAAATTTGTTATTGCATTATCTTTTGCATATTCCTCGAGATAGATAGCAGTACCCACACCCAGCAGTAATGAAACAGGTGCGACAACAGCCATAAGCCAAATGGTTCCAATTAATGCAGCGTATACTCCTGCATTTTCAGGCTTCCTGGAAGGAAGACTTTGTAAAAATTGCAAATCTAAATAGCCAAGTCCTTGAGAGAATATCCGATATAATAATACTCCTAATATTAATAAAACAAACATGGTTAAAGCAAAAAATATCCATTTTGAAAATGAATTTTTAGATAATCTTAGTGTCATCCGTTTAACAACGGATTCATGATTAATTAATTTCATTAATATTCCTCCCTAAAACGACGGGTGATATATTGTGCTAATAAATTCATCACCAATGTAAAGACAAATAATGTCATACCAACTGCATAAATGCTATAGTAGATCGTCGTACCATAACCAGCATCCCCTTGGCTGACTTGGACAATATATGCAGTCATCGTTTGAATCGAGCCAGTCAAATTCCAATCAAGATTCGGTGTTGAACCACCTGCCACAGCTACAATCATGGTTTCACCGATTGCTCGTGAGACCCCTAATACAATAGATGCTATAATTCCTGAAATAGCAGCTGGCAGTACAACCTTAATGGCTACTTCAAATTTAGTCGATCCAAGTGCAAGTGCACCTTCACGCATTGCGTTCGGAACCGAAGTCATCGCATCCTCTGAGAGAGAAGCAATCATCGGTGTTATCATGATTCCAATTACAATACCAGGACTTAATGCATTAAAAATTTCAAGGGATGGAATGATTTCACGTAATATAGGAGTTACAAAGGTTAGCGCGAAAAATCCATAAACAATCGTTGGAATTCCAGCTAAAACCTCTAATATCGGTTTAATAATTCTGCGAGCAGGTTCTGATGCATACTCACTCAAATAAATGGCTGAAGCCAATCCGATCGGGACTGCAACAATAGCAGCTATAACAGTTACCTTTAGAGTTCCCATTACTAACGGCAGAATACCAAATGATCCATTGGTTTCGGAAAAAGGATACCATTTTTTAGCTGTAAAAAATTCTTTAATGGATACTGCATCGAAAAATAGAAATGTTTCAAAGATGAGCGTAAGAACAATACCAATCGTTGTCAAAACAGAGACAGCAGCTGTGAGGAATAAAATATATGGCATTATTTTTTCAGTAATTCCTCCAGCGCTCTTCCTTTTTTTCTTCTCTTGAATCATTTTTTGAACAGAGAAAGAATTTGTGTTTTGAGTGGTCAAATTGAAAACCCCTTTCATTCCAATGACAAGATGAGAAGCATATTTTTATGCTTCTCACCTATAAAATTATTCTAGATCTTACTTAAGAGTTTCTAATGTCTCTAACTGCTTTGTATACTCTTCTTCAGGTAATTGTACATATCCAACATCTTCAGATAATACTGCAGCATTCTCTAAAAGAAACTTCATGAAATCATACACTTCTTCTTGTTCTTTAATCGCAGAGTTTTTCACATACGTAAACAATGGACGTGAAAGCGGCGCATATTCACCTGATTCAATTGTTTCATTCGTTGGTTCAACAGGACCATTTCCGCCATCAATTGGAACGATTTTCAAAGTATCTTTGTTTTCTGCATAGTAAGCATAACCAAAGTAACCAATAGCATTCTTATCACCTTGAACACCTTGAACTAGTGTATTGTCATCTTCAGAAAGAGTTGCTTTTTCAACAATTGGTTTTCCATCAAGAATTACTTCATCGAAATAATCAAAAGTTCCTGAATCTGTTCCTGGAGAGTATAATTTGATTTCTTCAGCTGGCCAATCAGGATTGATATCAGACCATTTTTTAGTTGTTCCGTCTTCAACCCAAATTTTCTGTAAGTCTTCGATTGTTAAGCTTTCTACCCAGTCATTATCTTTATTTACTACGACTGAAAGTCCGTCATACGCTAATTTTACTTCTGTATAATCAATACCTTTTTCTTCAAGTGCAGCTTTTTCTTCATCTTTAATTGGACGAGAAGCATTGCTTAATTCAGTTTCGCCAGCAATAAATGCTTCAAAACCGCCTCCAGTTCCAGATGATCCAACAGGTACTTTTACATTAGGTTGTATCATTCCATACTCTTCAACCACTGCCTCCATAATCGGGAAAACTGTAGATGAACCGTCTATTTTAATTTCACCTTGAAGTTGCTTTACATCTTCGCCAGCTTGTTCTTTGTTGCCTTCAGTTCCTTGTGCACCACAAGCTGCTGTAATAGCTAGCACGCCAGTCATCATTGCTGTTAGTGCTAATTTCTTAAAGCTTTTCATTACTTAATTCCCCCTACGAAAAATTGGTTTGTTTAATTCGTTGTTCGTTTTCCTTACAAGACTAATAATAAACTTTCTCTGTTAAGCTTGTTTTAATGAATTGTAAAGGTTTTGTAAATGTGTGTATGACTTTTGTAAATCATAAATAAATTTCTACTATTGTTATCATGTTCATTTTTAATAAAAAAAAACATCTGCCTCAATATTTAGAGACAAATGTTTTTTGGATTCTATTGGTTGCTATCTGTACCCGAGTTTTCGTCGATGACTTCGACATTTTGTTCTTTGGTTTGTGGCTGTGTTTTTAAATTAAAATAGGTATCCAATACCCTTTTACCAATTATATTAGCTGTAGCTGGACCACTGTTTCCCTGATATGCCCAAGGAACTAAAACGGCCATGGCAACCTCTGGATTATCAAAGGGTGCATAGCTTATAAGACTTAGGTTCATCACTTCAGGTGGTATTTTCCCAAAGTTCTTTCGCTCAGGACCATCATAAAAAGCTTGGGCAGTTCCAGTTTTACCTGCGGGATTATACTCCACACCCTTAAAGGTACTAACACCGGTACCATCCCCTACTTGCATAACCATCCTAAATCCTTCCTGTACCCGATTAATCCATTCATCCTTACCATCAATTCGATTTAATATAGTAGGTTCAATTTCTTGAACAATCGGACCTAGTTGGTTGTTCTCAAGCACAGGTTCACGAATTTCCTTTACAATATGAGGCTGGACACGGTATCCGCCGTTAGCAATGGTTGAAACATATTGTGCTAATTGCATAACCGTATAGGTATCATACTGGCCAATTGCTAAGTCAAGTAGTAAACCAGGCTGTTTCAAAGGACCAACATATCCAGTACTCTCATTTGGAAGGTCAATTCCGGTTTTTGTACCAAGTCCAAACTGGCTGAAAGATTGACGCATCGTGTCAAAAGCAGTTAAATCTAATGGCAGCGGCTTATTCGGTGAATAGGTTCCACCTGCCATCTCAATCACTGTCTTCCACATATATACGTTTGATGACACTTGTAGCGCTCTTAGGTCATTTATAGATCCAAAGTTCTTCCAAGATGATTTAGGCGGAGTATTTTTTATTAATAAAGGTGAATCATACTGAGTAGAGCCAGGGCTAATTGCCCCAGTATTATAACCCGTTAAAATCGTCGCTCCTTTGACAACAGACCCAACTGCATAAGAGGTCGTTATATTTCCCAGAGCAAAGTCACGCATTTCTTGTTTATTTGTTTCATCATTTTTTGCAATTTGCTTTCCTGCCATTGTTAATATTTCACCGGTATGTGGATTCATAAGAACAACAAAGGCACGGTCTAATAGTGCTGATTTAGAATTCTGCTTTGCTTTCCATAGTTCCTCTTCAATAATTTTTTCTATTTCAAGTTGAAGATTCATATCAATCGTCAAAACAAGATCTTTTCCACGCTGTCCTTCAGAAACAACTTCAGTAGACAGGATTTTGCCGCCTTTATCAGTGACATTTTTAACTTTACCTTTTTGACCGTGTAAGACATCTTCATATTGCAGCTCAATATAGCTTTTACCGACCCGATCATTTCGACTATAATCCCGAGCAAGATATTCCTCTAGTTTGTCCTTCGGTAAGCCTTCATCAGAGGATGTTACATTTCCGAGTACAGTTTTTAATGTGTTCCCAAATGCATAATATCGTTCCCAATCCGTTGTAGTATCAACACCAGGCAGATCCTCTAAATTTTCACTGACAACCGCAAATTCTTCAGGTGTGACATTTTCGTTCTTTACGATTTGCTGGGTTAGAGCATACCCGCTGTTAAATTCCCTGAAAATGGCCAGGGTCTCTAAGTCTTGTTGAGATAAACTTTTAAGGTCATCATTAGTTATTCTTTTTAACTGAAGGTTATATAGTTCTTTATCATCTAATTCGTCTTGTTCGTATAAGTCCCATTCTTTTTCTGTAATTTTTTCCTTACCTTTCTCAGGATTCTTTAACAACCAGAAATCCTTTTTATCACGATCCCGAACTTTAGATGTATCTTTATCAATCAGCTGTGCCAAACGTTCAGCCGTTGCAAGCATTTCCTCTTGGTTAGTATCCTGAAATTTTGTGTAAGTAATGGCATTTAACGGGGTATTATCAACAATAATTTTCCCGTTACGGTCAAACATTTTCCCCCGAGGTACTGGATTATTAACGGTTATATCTTCTGTCCGCTCAATTTCACGTTTAAAATCCTCGCCGTAAACGATTTGTACTAAGCCCAAACGTAGAATTAGTACAGAAAACAGCATAAATACAACAAAGAAAAGCATGTTTAAGCGAAAAGTAACATGCAGCTTCTTCTTCTTTTTAAAATTCAAGTTCTCCACTTCCTTGTCATCTCGACATTATAAGCCTTATTTTAGCTGAAAGTCACCCTGTTTACTACGAAAAACACTTACCAATTGATAACAGCTAGAAAACATTTATAAATAAAAAATGCAATGAGTAATATGAATTACTCATCGCATTACACTGTGGGCATTTGGACTCTTCTTACAAACAAATATATCAATGAATGTCCTGCCCCAATAAATAAAAGGAGGATTGGAATGCTTTTTTCGGCGTCAAACCAAGTTACCGCTGCTAGGAAAGACAAAATCGAAACAATTCTTCCCAAATTTATAAAAATCTCACGAACAACAATATACTCTATTCTCATTTCTGCAGCTTTCCAAGCACTTCCAATAATATCATATGTAGTTGACATATAAGGCACAAGCAAGAGAGGATAAGCAACCGCAATCATGGCTGCGTAAATTAAAAGTTTTACATAATTAATATCCCAGACAATTAGCAACACAGCTAAATAAAGGATAATACCGCCGACAAGAATGGCCTTTTTCCGCTTGTTTTTCTTAATTAACCGGGAAGCAGCATAATAGGCTACGAAAGAAATTCCGGAATTAATAAGTCCAAACGTTCCAAGAGCAAGCTCACTTCCTGTGGAAATGTAGACGAATACGGAGATAATAAATAAAAACGTACCTTCTCTTAGTCCTTGAAAAAAATTCGCATTGGTAATAAGCCGCCAATTTTCATTTTTCTTCCTTTCCTCCAGAATCCGTTTAAAACAATACTTACCATTCGCAGGCCGCGGCTTTAACGAAAAGCTCAAGAACACAGCAAGTGCAAATAGCGATAAGGAAATTCCAAATACTATGGTATACCCTGTGAATTTTTCAAATCGTGTAATAATAAATCCTGCGGCAATCGGTCCGATCATCCCGCCAGTCGAGGATAAGATTCCTAAAAAGCCATTAAAAAAATCTCTCGTTTCAGGCTCGGTTATTTCAAAGGTTAAAACATTGTAAGCAAGCCAATAGAACCCATATCCTATTCCAAGGAGACTTCCCAGCAGTAATAAATAAGTTGAAGCATTTTTGCCAGTAATTAATACCATTAAGTAGAAAAGCGCTAGAAAACTAACTCCAATTCTTAACACTTTAACGCGATCAATTTTCTTTGCCCATCTGCCAGCTAAGATAAAGGTTAAGGGCTGTAAAATGACAATCGAAAGATTATAAAGTGCAAGGTCAGAATATTCACCTGTTTGCTTCCATAAATAAATATTCACAAAAGTGTTTGATAGTGCAACACTTAAAGAATAAGTCCCACCGATGAATAACAGTAAGGTTAAATCTTTCGTTAATTGTACGTCACCTAACAACTTAAATTTTTTCGCCATAAAAACTCCCCTTTGTGATAAGGGTTAGTCTTTAACAAGCAGAGAGCCTTTATACGAAAAAAACAAAAGACAGCTAAAATCAGCTGTCTTCATTAATATATTATTATTTCGCAGCGCTGTAACGCTTAGAAACTTCATCCCAGTTTACAACGTTCCAAAAAGATGAGATGTAATCAGGACGACGGTTTTGGTAGTTTAGGTAATAAGCATGCTCCCAAACATCAAGACCTAAGATAGGTGTTTTACCTTCCATTAGAGGAGAGTCTTGGTTAGGTGTGCTAGACACTTCTAGTTCCCCATTGCTTACAGATAACCAAGCCCAGCCAGAGCCAAAACGAGTTGTAGCCGCTTTCGCGAATTCCTCTTTAAAGCTTTCCAAGCTGCCAAATTTATTATTGATTGCGTCTGCTAGTTCACCAGTTGGCGCACCGCCTCCATTAGGAGAAAGGATTTGCCAGAAAAGTGCATGGTTCGCATGACCTCCGCCATTATTACGTACTGCTGTACGAACTGCTTCAGGAACAGCGTCAAGGTTTGCTACTACTTCTTCAACAGATTTAGATAATAATTCCTCATTACCTTGTAGTGCATTATTTAAATTTGTCACATAAGTGTTGTGATGTTTAGTGTGATGGATGTTCATTGTTTCTTTGTCGATGTGAGGCTCAAGTGCGTCATACGCATAAGGTAATTGTGGTAATTCAAATGCCATTGTCATTTCCTCCTATGTATATAAAAATTTTTCCAGCCTTAGTTGTGTCTAAAATCAAAACGATATTAGAATATTCCTAAAGCTTTGTAGCTTAAGATTATCAGAGATAGTCTATTGTTTCAAATAAAATGCTTTGTACCTAACAAATATACAATATCCTTCTCGGGAAAATTTTATACATATAAATGAAAACAGGTATGATTACAAAGTTTTCGATAAATTGTCATGTTTCAACCGGTGATAGATTGTAAATACATGATTTAATCAAATTGTAGGGATAAAAGGAGTGGGAAATATGCTAAAAAGCAGTTTTTCTATATATAGTTTACTGGATCAATTCTTTCGTAAAGCAGAGCAAATACAAAAGGTGAAAGCGGATACCGTACTCTTTCAGGAGAAGGATGCTGTTGAATATGTATATCTACTGCTAAGTGGAAGCGTTTCACTAGGCAGAGTTCACATGCGCGGAAAAGACTTTATTTTAAAAATAGTAAATAGCAGAGAATTAATAGTAGAATATCAAATATTTAAAGATAATCCACGTTATCAGTTTTACGCAAAGACCCTTTCTGATTGTGAAATACTTACGATAAAAAAAGACCAATTTGAAGAATTTATTATGAATGACCCTGATGCAATGAATGCTTTTGTGGCATGGTTGAGCACATGCTACCTAAAAGCTCAAATGAAATGCCAGGACCTGATCATGAACGGAAAAAAGGGAGGTTTATACTCCATACTTATCCGTCTATGTAATACCTACGGGGTTAAAACAGAAGATGGAATTCTTATTGATATGCCATTAACACATCAAGAGCTTGCCAACCTAACCTTTGGAACAAGAGAAGTTATTCAACGTGCGTTAAAAGAATTGCGGGAAAAAGATGTGCTATCCTATGATCAGCAAAAATTCATTATAAAAAATCTTAAATATTTAAAACAAGAAGTAGACTGTCAAAACTGTCCATATGAAATTTGTGGTGTAAATTAAATAAGCTCCTGCTCATAATCATGAGCAGGAGCTTATTTAATTAGATTACTACTAAGAAGAAATATACAAGCATGAGGATTTGAATGATTGTTTTTGTAATGACACTGCTGATAAATCCGACAACAGATCCGAAGCCAATCTTCAAACTATTTTTGAAATCCCTTTTATTTACTAAAAGTTCTGCTCCTACCGCACCAATAAAGGGACCAAGCAGAATTCCCAAGAACGGGATGACAAATGGGCCAATTATAAGACCTATCGTACTTCCCCAGACTCCAGCCTTCGAACCGCCATATTTTTGAATTCCAATCATATTGGCAATATAATCCGCGATAAACAAAAGAATGATAAAAAAACTTTGAATCAACCAAAAGAACCACCCAAAGGGCTCAAAGGAAAAAAAGACACCATACAATAGATATCCAGCTAATAAGAATAATACACTAGGGATGATGGGATAAATGAGTCCAACAAACCCAATGATAAATAGAATGACGATAACTGACCAATAAACTATATCCATTAATTTTCATTCCTTTAGAAAATTTATTTTAAGAAATATACGGATTCATTCCCTAATTGGTTTCATAAATACATCATTCTTGTTAATATCAGCTCCTAAAGCTACAATAGAATGGTGAATCTTTATTAGGGTGGTAAAATATGAATATTTTCAAACAATTTTATAAAAGTACTCATTCCCCAAAGGACATTGCCTCTTTTCGCTTTCAGGGAATTGGAAAAACAATTTTATATGTATTTCTCCTCACATTACTATCCATATTGCCGTCCATTTATTACTTAAGTACAATGCTTACTGCTGGAATCGAAGGTACCAAATCAGTTATGAATAATGAACTCCCCTCCTTTACGATAGATAATGGGAGTTTATCTGCAGAAACAGATGTACCCATTACCATCGATAAAGGAGAATTCTCCATTATTGTTGATCCAACGGGAGTTATTACAACCGATGATGTGGAAGATGAAGAGAATGCCTTCGCTTTACTTAAGAATGAAATTGCAGTATCAGCAGGGGGAAGAATCGATACCTATTCCTACTCCATGCTTGAAGACTTAACACTTACGAAAAATGATTTTATTGACATAGTCGATACAGTAGATGGAGTCAAAGGAATTATTATTCCAGTCATGTCTGCTTTAATCTTCCTCTTTTCAAGTGCAATAAATTTCATTGAAGTGTCCATACTGGCTTTATTTGGATTAGCATTAAAAAATCTTGCAGGCAGAGATATTAGTTATCGCCGCCTATGGAGAATGGCCGCTTACAGTGTAACGCTGCCAACGGTATTCTTTACTATTATGAGTGCTATTAATACACCTGTACCAAATAGTTTCTTAATCAATTGGTTTGTTGAAATAATCATCCTATACTTAGCAATAAAAGAAATAACAAAAGAAAAAGCAACGATCGAGAACTAACGCATCCTTGGGTGCGTTTTTTTGTTCTATAACGCATTGGACAGGCATAGGAATGTACAAACATTCCATTTTGGAGGCTTGTATCATGAAAAGAATTTCTCTATTTCTTCTTGGACTTCTAACCATTTATGTTATATATATTGATTTAACAGCTGGTACTTTGCCCAAGGATGAATCCCAAGCACCTGAACAAACTTTAGCGACAATGGCTGTCCCTGAAAATACGATTGCCGCATTTGAGGCCGAAGTTGAACCTGGTGAAACACTCATATCCATTGTCGAAGGTCATATTAAAAAGCCTTTACCCGTCTCCATTGACGAATTAATTGGGGATTTCAAAAGCCTAAACCCGGGTCAATCTCCGGAGAAAATTCAAATTGGAGCCTCCTATCAATTTCCTGATTACTCAAAATAGGGAAACCAATGCGTCAGTCTTGTCAAGATTAGTAAAGGACTGATAAAATAATAGGTGCGTGTAAAAACTAAACTATTATTCGAATCCAATTTGAAGGAGCGAATTTCCCTTGAGTGAAATTATTCATCGTACAAAGACCCGTCCAATAAAAGTTGGCAATTTAACCATTGGCGGCAGTAACGAATTATTTATACAAAGCATGACGACTACTAAAACGCATGATGTTGAAGCAACTGTTGCTGAAATAAAACGCCTTGAAGAGGCAGGCTGCCAAATTGTTCGTGTAGCGTGTCCAGACGAACGAGCAGCGAACGCCATTCCTGAAATTAAAAAAAGAATTAATATCCCATTAGTTGTCGATATCCATTTTGATTATAAATTGGCGCTTAAGGCTATTGAAGGCGGCGCTGATAAAATCCGGATTAATCCAGGAAATATTGGTAAGCGTGAGAAAGTTGAAGCTGTTGTTAAAGCTGCAAAGGAACGCGGAATACCAATTCGAATTGGTGTAAATGCAGGATCACTGGAAAAAAGAATTCTTGAGAAATATGGGTATCCTACTGCCGATGGAATGGTTGAAAGTGCCCTCCATCATATCAAAATCCTTGAAGACCTAGATTTCCATGATATTATTGTTTCCATGAAGGCATCGGATGTCAGCCTTGCCATTGAAGCCTATGAAAAAGCTTCAATGGCATTTGATTATCCTTTGCACTTAGGTATTACTGAATCAGGAACTCTTTTTGCAGGAACGGTTAAAAGCGCAGCCGGACTTGGGGCGATTATGAGTAAAGGCATCGGTAATACACTCCGTATTTCTCTAAGTGCCGACCCTGTTGAAGAAGTCAAAGTAGCTAGAGAGCTTTTAAAAGTATTTGGGCTTTCTTCCAATGCTGCAACGTTAATCTCGTGTCCAACCTGTGGAAGAATCGAAATTGATTTAATCAGTATTGCAAATGAAGTTGAAGAATATATTTCAACCATAAAAGCGCCAATTAAAGTAGCTGTTTTGGGATGTGCCGTAAACGGTCCTGGTGAGGCAAGAGAAGCTGACATTGGAATTGCTGGTGCACGAGGAGAGGGTTTACTTTTCCGTAAAGGTGAGATTGTTCGTAAAGTGCCAGAAGATCAGTTGGTCGATGAATTAAAGAAAGAAATCGATCAAATTGCAGAAGAATATTTCCAGAAAAAAGCTGCTGAAGAAGCTGGAGTAACAAATTCATAAACACATGAGGAAACCCGGTATCTCTACCGGGTTTCCTTTTTTGCCCCTATATTTACAGGTTACCGTTTAAAAGAACGGGAGTATAAAGATACCAACAATAATGGATATGGCACCTATCCCGATTGCCCACGCTCCGAGCCCTTCGGCCCCTCGGCGTCTTGCAATGAACCCTAACACAATACCTGCTGCACCAAAAAGAATCGGCATTACAAACAGTGATAGTATAGATAGAACTAAAGCTGCCCATCCCATACCTGTGCCGCCTTCTGCTCTTTCCCGATTTTCTTCTCGGTCCCTGGTTCGTACTAAAGGAACCGGAGCTGCAATTTCAGCTGCTGTTTCTTCTCTATAATCAGAAGGGTAATCTGGACTATCTACATCAGTGTTTGGACTTGGGAGATACCCACGTATTTTCGTGTCTTTTTTATCTTCCATCCGAATCCCTCACTTTCAGTAATAGGAGCATTTATTATTGTTTGTAACTTTCATCATTTTAGTATGGTAAAATAAAGTTAAAAACTTGGCAATTGAAGGTGAATACGTATGAGGAAAAGATTTGGAATTGATATTGATGGAACAGTTACATGTCCATCAGCACTTGTACCCTTTATTAACGAGGGGTTCGGGCTAAACATAACACTCGCTGATGTTAAGGAATATGATTTAAATAAAGTGGTAAATGTTCCAAAGGAAAAATTTTCAAAGTGGTTTATTGAAAACGAACCCGTAATTTATGAGGAGTCTCCTCTTGCAGAAGGGGCAGAAATTATACTGAACACATGGAAAAAGGAACATGAATTATTCTTTATAAGTGCAAGGGGCTCACACCTTTTAGAAAATACCAAGAAGTGGTTTAACAAAAAAGGCTTGTCCTATAACCACATAGAATTAATTGGGTCCCATGATAAGGTGTCAACGGCTAAACACCATCATGTGGATATATTTCTGGAGGATAAACACGACAATGCTGTCATGATTCACGAAGAGTGCGATATCCCTGTTCTATTGTTTAATACCCCTTATAATCAGGACCCTATTCCGAAAGGTGTAATACGTGTTAATAATTGGTTTGAAGCTAATAATTGGGTTAAAAAATGGCTTCAATAAATGGCAAAAAACAGCATGGACAACCCCATGCTGTTTTTTTGTCTAGCTGCAGTGCCTAGGCGCTGCAGCTTTTCAATTTTAATTACATTCTGGACAACGTCCATAAATTTCGAATTTGTGTCCTGAGATATCGTATCCTTTTAAATCCTCACTTAAGCTGTTCATTGGGCAAGTTTCAATTTCCTTCGTCTTACCACAATCCATACAGATGAAATGATGGTGATGCTGGTGGCGTGAACAGGAAAAGCGAAAATGCTTTTCGCCAGATAGTTCCGTCATCTCTAGAATTCCCATTTTGACAAAAAGAGAAAGATTCCGATAAATCGTATCAAAGCTTAACCCTGGATAGTCCTCTTTTAACTCATCTAAGACATCCTTTGCTGTTAAGTATTTATCACTGTCAGCAAACAGTTGAAGCATATCTTCTCTTTTTCCTGTTTGTTTAAATCCGTTTTCTTTTAAGAATTGAATGGCTTCATTAACATTCACCCTGCTGCACCCCCTTGTGAAACATGATTTTTAATCATAATTTTTTTATAAATGATGGTAAACACTAATATGGCCACAGCTATCATGACAATTGTTCCACCTGGAGCAAGGTCTAAGTAATAAGAGGCAAATAGTCCTCCAAGAACAGATACTTCGCCAAATATGATGGACAAAAAAATGGTTTGCTTAAAGCCTTTAGCAATGCGTATACTTGCTGCAACCGGTAATGTCATCAATGAAGAAACAAGCATGATTCCCACTATTCGCATGGAAGCAGCAATCACAAGAGCAACCATGATGATAAAAATAAAGTGGATGCTTTTTGCTGCTATTCCTGAGGCTTTTGCATGCTCTTCATCAAATGATAATAAAAATAGCTCTTTATATAATAAAATGATTGTCATTACGACAGCGATACTAATAATAAAAATAACCCATAAATCTGTTCGGCTGACTGCAGAGACACTTCCAAATAAATAACTATACAAGTCCGTATTAAATCCATCAGCGAGTGAAATAAAGATTACTCCTAGACCTATACCGCCAGATAAGATAATTGGGATAGCAAGCTCTTGGTAATGCTTATATACTCCTCGTAGTTTTTCAATAAACAACGAGCCTCCGACTGAAAAAACCATTCCTAAATAGAGTGGATTTAAACCGCTTAACGCAACAAAGTATTTCTCAAGAAGAAGACTGGCAGCAATTCCCGCTAAGGTTACATGACTTAAGGCATCGGCAATTAAGGAAAGCCTCCTTACCACAATAAATACACCTAATAATGGTGCAAGAAAACCAATTAAGATCCCTGTTAGGAAGGCATTTTGTAAAAATTCATATTGAAATATTCCTTGAATCATTTAAAAACGCCTCCGTGGTCATGTTGATGGGATATTAGCTGGACATCCGTACCATAAAATTCAGACATCCCTTCACTTTGGTGCTTTTCAAATTCACGTGTATCCCCATGGAAATGCAAGTGCTTATTCAGGCAAGCAACATGGGTGACTTTATCTGAAATGGTTCCAACATCATGTGTAACTAATAGAAGTGTAATTCCCTGCTTTTTATTTAAATCAGCAAGCATTTGATAAAATGAATTTACGTTTTCAGCATCAACCCCAACTGTTGGTTCATCTAAGATCAATAGCTTAGGCTCACTTACAAGGGCACGGGCAATGAATACTCTTTGCTGCTGCCCGCCTGAAAGCTCTCCGATATTTCGAGTACTAAACTTTCTCATTCCCACAGATTCTAGAGCATCATATACTTTTTGGGAATCTTCCTTCTTAAAAAAGCGAAATAATCCCAGCTTCTTTGTTAATCCACTGGAAACCACTTCAAAAACTGTGGCTGGAAAACCTGTATTAAAGGAATTTGCTTTTTGAGATACATAACCGATTTGCTGCCAATCCTTAAATTTACTCATTTCCTGCCCAAATAAGCGAATTTCTCCTTTTTGTGGCTTTAATAGTCCCAAGATTAACTTTAATAATGTTGATTTTCCTGAACCATTTGGACCGACAATTGCCAGAAAGGAGCCATTTGGTATGGCTAGGTTAATATTTTCAAGAACTGTATCTTTTTCATATCGATAGAATATTTGTTTGATTTCAATAATTGACTGTGATTTCATGGTTTCTCACCTTAATTTTAAGAATCATTCCGATTTAACTTAAAGTAGTATACAATAGGAACTTCCTAATGTAAAGCTTTTACCTTTACACGAAGTATTAAAGAGTTGATGTTAGTATTTTGTAACACTCTATTTTCACCTTTCATACATTAGATGAAGGAGTGATGAGTGTGAAGATTTTTGAGAGCGTCATTAATCATAAGATTAATACCATTACTGGTGATGAACTATTCAAATATGCAGAACAATTTAATATCCGAGTGAATAGACAGCAAGCATATAAAGTTGCTCAATACTTAAGAGGAAAAAATGTAAATATTTTTGACGCCCGCGAACGAGCAGTATTAATTAAAGAAATTGCAAAGATAGCTGGCCCAGAGGTAGCAAGAGAAGTAAATAAGCTATTTGTTCAATTCACAAAATGAAAATCAAAAAGCTGTGCTCTTGAGCACAGCTTTTCCTCTTACGAAAGCATGATTTTATCTAAAAGATTTTCGTTAAACTTTTTCTCTCTCAGCATTTCAATTTCAAATAAGTACGGAGGCTTTTTATTATCTTTATCCTCACCAACATATGGTGTCTCTAGAATCTTTGGTACATCTTTCAGCTGTGGATGGTGGACGATATAATTGATAGCATCAAAGCCGATATGACCAAAGCCGATATTTTCGTGACGGTCTTTTCTCATCCCGACTGCATTTTTACTATCATTAATATGAAGTACCTTTAGTTTATCTAAGCCGACAATTTTATCAAATTCATTTAATACACCATCAAAGTCTTCGACAATGTTATATCCAGCATCATGAGTATGACAGGTATCAAAACAAACAGAAAGCTTGTCGCTATAGTTTACACCATCGATAATCATCGCCAATTCCTCAAATGACTTCCCACATTCAGAGCCTTTACCTGCCATTGTCTCTAAAGCAATTTGCAGCTGCTCTTTTCCAGTTAGCACTTCATTTAAGCCTTCGATAATTTTCTTTATCCCAGCCTCAGTACCAGCACCAACATGTGCACCTGGATGCAGCACAATTTGTTTAGCGCCAATTGCCTCAGTTCTTTCAATTTCTGTTCGCAGGAACCTTACACCTAACTCAAAAGTATCTGGATTCGTGGTATTACCAATGTTGATGATGTATGGAGCATGGACAACAATTTCAGAGATACCGTTCTCTTCCATATGCCTTCTCCCTGCTTCAATGTTCAAATCCTCAATTTTTTTTCTTCTAGTGTTTTGCGGTGCTCCTGTATAGACCATGAATGTATTAGCACCATATGAAACGGCTTCCTCGCTCGCTGCCAGCAGCATTTTTTTACCGCTCATTGAGACATGTGATCCTATTTTCAACAAAACCTTCTCTCTCCCTTCAAATTCTTACTTCTTCTTTAATCTTCTCTGACGTTTTTTTATTTTGTCCATTTCCCACTGCATTTTCTTTTTGTAGCCTGGTTTAACTTTTTGAGGTTTCTTGACCATTGTTTTAGCAGCCTTATCTGCTTCATCCTCTTTTCTTACCCTTGTTTTTCTTTTATTGCGATCCTCTAATTCCACAAATTCCTCTTTTTTAAGATCGACGTATTTAAACTGAATCCCCATCTTTTCAATGCGGTTTAATGCATCTTCATCGGAAATATCATAAATGGTGAGGGCAATTCCCGAGTTTCCGGCTCTTGCAGTCCTTCCTACCCGGTGAATATAAAAGTCTAAATCAGTAGGTAATTCATAGTTAATTATATGACTGATTCCTTCAATATCAATTCCTCTTGAAGCTAGGTCAGTCGCAACGATATATTGGTACTCTAAATCTTGAATTTGTTTCATCATTTTTTTCCGTTCACGGGGGTTAAGATCTCCATGGACACGAGCAACCTTTAGCCCCTTATTAATCAAAAAGTTAGCAACCTCTTCCGCCATCTTTTTTGTATTTGTAAACACAATCGCTAAATACGGATTGTATTGAATAAGAGCATCGTGAACAAGCTGTTTTTTATTTCTGTGCCTAGAAGGCAATAGATAATGTGTTAAATTCTCAGCACTTTTTCTCTTGGCATCAATTTGAATAGATTTCGGATTTTCCATGTATTTTTTGAGAAACGGTTTAAGTTTTTCGGGAATTGTTGCCGAAAATACAAGCATCTGTAATTTCTCAGGCATTTTTGCAGCTACTTGATCCAAATCCTCGATAAAGCCCATATCAAGCATCATATCTGCTTCGTCAACGACAAGAATCTCCGAAGTATGGACAAATAGTGCTTGTTCAATCATCAAATCTTTAATTCTTCCAGGAGTTCCAACTACAATTTGGGGCTGTACTTTTAGTTTATCAATGGTTCTTTGTTTGTCTGTACCACCAATGTAGCATCTAGTCATGATCGCTTTGTCAGGACTGCAATGCTCTGTCACCTTTAAAATTTGATGATAGATTTGGGAAGCAAGCTCTCTTGTTGGTGCTGTGATGACAGCTTGTACCTCTTGTCGCTCTGGATTTATTTTTTCTAGAATGGGTAATACAAAGGCAAGTGTTTTACCTGTACCAGTTTGTGATTGACCGATGGCACTTTCATTTTTCAGAACCAAAGGTATCATTCGTTCCTGAATTTCAGTTGGTTCATAAAAACCTTGTTCCTTCATTGCGTCTATTATAAAAGGTTGAAAATTAAAACGTTCAAAACGATTTTCCTTCATGTAATTGCTCCTTATATATTAATATCTACCGTTAATGGAGTAGTTTTCTTACAAGTTTTCTCCAAGCAAGAGCTTCCACTTTTATTTCCATCTCGTAATTATAGTAAAGTTTCGTCTAAATAACCAGTTATTATCATCTTTTACTTTTGGACTACTTTTAATCATGAAAATTTACTGTTTATCCTAGTGTTTATTTCTAAACCAAATTCAGGAAATTGCATACCTTAAATTATAAGGCTTTTTTGAGAGGAGGACTTACGTATGCAGCAGCCTAGACCGAGATATCCCATGTACGGGCATATGAGTCCAAACATGATGGGAAGAGGACCATACGGAGGTCAACAGCACATGATGAATCCTTATGGCGGCAGTGGACCGATGATGGGTTTTCAGCAGAATTATAACAGTGGCAGCGCTATGATGGGACAAACGATGGGAAGAGGGCAAGGAAAACGAAATGGCGGTGGCTTACTTTCGAAAATTCTTGGCGGGAAAAAGCAAGGCAATCAAGCAAGAGGTCTTGGAGGCGTGCAGACAGCCGGCCGAGCTGCTCCCAGCGGAGGAGGAGTTGGTTCGATACTTCAAACACTAAGTAATCCGAACAGTCTGACAGGATTTATTAACAACACCCAACAGGTTTTGAATTCAGTTCAATCGATAACACCAATGATTCAGCAATATGGACCATTAGTCAAGAACATCCCTATGATGTGGAAATTGTATAAAGGTTTTAAAGATTTACCAACGGAGGAACAAAGTGAGGAAATCAAGCCAGATTTAATGGCGGAGGAGTCTGATCCTTCCACTATTGAACCCAAGAAAAAAACTAAAAAGAAAAGTGTTGTTCAATCTGAAAGTGTTGGAGAAAAAACACGACCAAATGGGCCATCTGTTCCTAAACTATACATTTAAACAAATGGATGCTGAGAAAACAGCATCTTTTTTTGCAGGAAATTTTTACAGAAATTTCATAGGAAAATTGTATCTTTGTATTATTTCTATTAGTTTTATATAATAAATACATAGATTCAAAGTCATTGTTCCATAGGAGGACTTTATTATATGCAAATCATTAAGATTTCACCGCGCGGATACTGTTATGGTGTCGTTGACGCCATGGTCATTGCAAGAAATGCTGCACTAGATAAATCATTACCACGCCCTATCTACATTCTAGGGATGATCGTTCATAATAAACACGTAACAGATGCATTTGCCGAAGAAGGAATTATTACACTCGACGGAAAAAACCGCAAAGACATTCTTGATAAGGTAGATACTGGAACTGTAATTTTCACAGCTCATGGTATATCCCCTGAAGTAAGAGAGCTTGCGAAAAAGAAGGGACTTGTTACGATTGATGCGACATGTCCAGATGTAACAAGAACGCATGATTTGATTGAAGAGAAAACAAAGCAAGGATTTCAAGTCATTTATATTGGAAAAAAAGGCCATCCAGAGCCTGAGGGTGCTGTTGGTGTAGCACCTGATCTCGTACACCTTGTCGAAACACCAAGCGATGTAGAAGCCTTAAACATTCATAGTGATAAATTGATTGTTACCAATCAAACCACCATGAGCCAATGGGATGTAGCTGATACAATGAAAAAGGTTCAGGAAAAATATCCGCATGCAGAGGCTTATAATGAAATATGCAACGCCACACAAGTTCGTCAGGAAGCTGTTGCTGGACAAGCCACTGAAGCAGATGTAACCATCGTGGTAGGAGATCCGATGAGTAACAACTCCAATCGACTCGCACAAGTTTCAGAGGAAATTGCTGGTACAAAGGCCTATCGAATTGCCGATATCTCAGAGTTAGAAATTGAGTGGATTAAGGATGCAAAGAACGTCGCCGTAACTTCTGGTGCTTCTACACCTACACCAATCACCAAGGAAGTCATTACATTCATAGAGCAATTTGATCCCAATAACGAAGCAACCTGGGAACGCCGGAAAAACGTTCCGTTAAATAAAATATTACCTAAAGTTAAAAAATAACCGGTCGTGTTGACCGGTTATTTTTTTATACATATTGAAACGGATCTGTGTTTACTTCTGAAGGGAAAATTTCAACTTCATAGCCAGATTCCTTGCACATTTTTGAAAGTGTTGCCGTTAGTCCCTTTTTCATAATTTTTTCGACATTATGACCAGGATCTATCATGTTCAATCCCTGCATCATCGCATCATGAGCAGTATGATAATAAATATCTCCAGTAATATAGACATCTGCGCCCTTAAACTTTGCGCTCATGAAATATTTATTGCCATCTCCGCCTAATACGGCCACTTTCTTGACACGTGATGATAAATCACCAACCACCCTAACCTTATCAACTTCTAAAGCTTCTTTTACCCTTCCAGCAAATTCTCCGAGTGTCATTTCTTTGACAGTTCCGATTCTGCCAAGCCCAAGAACTTCCCCTTTATTTTCAACAGGATAAATATCATAAGCAACTTCTTCATATGGATGAGCTTTTATCATAGCCGTAATTACCCTTTTTAACAGATGCTCAGGTACAATGGTTTCGATTCTTACTTCACCCACTGATTCTAAACGACCTTGCTGTCCAATATGCGGGTTCGTATTTTCCCCAGGTACAAACCTCCCCGTTCCATCAGCTGAAAAGGAACAATGGCTGTAATGACCGATATAACCAGCACCAGTATCCCCAAGGACCTTTCTAATCTCATCAGCGTGACTTGCCGGTGTGTAGACAACTAGTTTCTTAAGTTTCGTTTCGTATGTAGGTACTAGTACTTCAGAGCTTTCCAATCCCAGTGCGTTCGCTAGGAGGTCATTTACCCCGCCTTTAGCCACATCAAGGTTTGTATGGGCAGCATAGACAGCTATATCATGCTTTAATAGTTTTTCAATCATTCTTCCCTGAACCGTGTCTGTTAGGACATTCTTTAGAAAGCGAAAGATTGGCGGATGGTGGGCAATGATTAGCTGGACATTCCTTTCAATGGCTTCATCAATCACCTCTTCAAGGACATCAAGGGCAATCATGATTTTATCAATTTTCTTGTTCAAACGGCCAATTTGTAAACCTATCTTATCACCCTCCATTGCAAGACCCTTAGGTGAAAACTGTTCAAATAATTGAATGATTTCATGCCCATTCGCTTTCTTCATTGTCCAATACCTCCTTTACTAAATTGATTTTTTCTGAAATCTCTTGCTTTTTCTCATCTGTTTCTGCAGAAGGTGCAGCACTTTCAAGCTGTTCATAAATCCGCTTCCAGTTCTTTATTTCTAGGCTCCATTTCTCCTTAAACGCACTTACTTTCCTTTGAAGGAGAAAAGGTCCGACTAAAAGGCCAGTTTCTAAATTTATATCTCTATATGGCTTTAATGGGTCGCCACTTTCAGCCACTAATATCTCATATATTTTGCTATCCTCTTCAATGATTTCTTCTGCGATCAGTTCCCAATTGTTATCGATTAACCAGTTTCGAATGGCAATTGCATTTAGATTGGGCTGCAACACAAGTCGCTTAACTCCCGAGAGCTTCCCCTTGCCATTTTCTAAAATATTGGCAATAAGAGTGCCGCCCATTCCGGCAATGGTAATACAATCCACATCGCCTGGCTGAATTACCGCCAAACCATCACCCATTCTCACTGAAATCATATCAGTAAGTCCTTCTGCCCTTACATTTTTTTCAGCAGACTGAAATGGGCCTTTTGCTACCTCTCCAGCGATCCCAAAGGTTATCACACCATTCTTAACAAGATAACTTGGTAAATATGCATGGTCTGAACCAATATCTGCTAACTTTGAATCTTTTGGAACAAATTTTGCTACCGTTTCTAACCTTACGGATAATTTATCTGTATTCAAATCATTCACCACTTTTTATGTATTACTTACAGTATAAAAAAAGTCCTTTACATTAGCAAAGGACCTTTTCGTTGTAACATTATTTAATATTTGCTAACCATTCAGCCATTGCATCGGCTTCCTCAGGTTTAACCATGCCCCCTGGCATAGCACCTTTACCATTAACTACAATTTCCTTAATCTCATCTTGGGATAACCTGTCGCCAACTCCTGTTAGAGCAGGACCCATTCCCCCTTGATATGCATCTCCGTGACACCCTATACAAGAATTGTAAATTTCCTCTGGACCTCTTGCAACCTGTTCTGTTTCGGTACCGCCTTCTTTTTCCTTGGCAAGCTCCTCACTATCCCCGAGGCCTTTGAAAGACAATAAGAACATTAGTCCGATTCCAAATACAAAGATTAGGATGTATGGAATTACCGGATTTCGATTCATCATATAACCTCCCTTATGTACGTATAGCTGTAAATAAATAGTCTTCTACAAACAACTACTATTTTACTTTAAAAACTTAAGAAGGAAAAGCCCTAAACTTACTTTGTCACGATAATATTTATAAAAAAAACAAAACCAGCTGATTTTTACAGGAAATGTCAGCCTGCTTATTCTTCCCTTTTATTCCTTTTATCAACCAATTTTTCGTGCAATTGTGCATGTAATATTCGAAGTATTAAAAAACCTTTAATTAATTTTTGTTATTTTTGAATATGAATTACATACTCTCAACATCTATTGTCTTGGGGAATGAGCAATGGAATACCCTTTCTTACAAAAATGAATTGTGATTAAAATCAAAAAGTTTCCTTTTACCTATTTGCAAAGTGTAAAACAATTCAGTAAAATAAATACAAAAGAAGAAAGTGCTTTCATTTCCAATTATCTCAAAAAAATAGTTTACCTCTTAGTTAGAAGTAAACTACTTTTTAATATTTAGTTATTTATTCTAAAAAGTCTTTTAGACGCTTACTGCGACTAGGATGTCGTAATTTACGCAAAGCCTTTGCCTCAATTTGGCGGATACGTTCACGGGTAACACCGAAAACCTTTCCTACCTCTTCTAGCGTGCGCGTGCGGCCGTCATCCAATCCAAAGCGTAAACGAAGGACGTTTTCTTCACGATCTGTTAATGTATCAAGAACATCTTCTAACTGCTCTTTTAATAATTCATAGGCAGCATGCTCAGAAGGTGAAGTAGCATCTTGGTCTTCAATGAAATCACCTAGGTGTGAATCATCCTCTTCACCTATAGGCGTTTCAAGGGATACAGGCTCTTGAGCAATCTTTAAAATTTCTCTTACCTTATCTGGTGTTAAGTCCATATCTTCACCAATTTCTTCTGGTGTAGGTTCGCGGCCTAAGTCCTGAAGTAATTGTCTTTGAACACGGATAAGTTTATTAATGGTTTCAACCATATGAACCGGAATACGAATAGTCCTCGCTTGGTCAGCAATTGCTCTTGTGATCGCTTGACGTATCCACCATGTAGCATAGGTACTGAACTTAAAGCCTTTTTGATAATCAAATTTTTCAACAGCTTTAATTAATCCCATATTGCCTTCTTGAATCAGATCAAGGAAAAGCATACCACGTCCAACATACCGCTTTGCAATACTAACCACCAGACGGAGGTTTGCTTCAGCTAGTCGTCGCTTCGCTTCTTCGTCACCTTTTTCGATACGAAGTGCCAACTCTTTTTCATCGTCGGCGGAAAGCAAATCAACACGGCCAATTTCTTTTAAATACATACGGACAGGGTCATTTATCTTAACTCCAGGTGGAACGCTAAGATCATTTAAATCAAACTCATCGTCATCCCCTTTTGCTAATTGCTTAGGGTTTGGATCTTCGTCTTCACTTTCACCCACTAATTCAATTCCCTGCTCAGTTAGGGATTCTAAAAAGTCATCCATCTGATCGGATTCTAAATCAAAATTTGCCATTCTTTCCGCAATATCATCATAGGCAAGGACGCCGGTTTTCTTTCCCAGTACCGTTAACTGGTCTTTTACTTGTTCAAAAGTCAATTCGTTCTCGGCCTCTTTTGAACGGGCTGATTTTTCAGCCATATGTCCCCCTCCTTCCAGAATCAAAGACATTAAAAATGGAATCTATAGCGATTTACGCAATTGAATAATTTCATTCCCAATTGCGGCAGCTTTACTAAAATCACTTTGTCGCTCAGCTTCTTTTTGTTCCACTTCTTTTTCTTTTATCTTTAACAATTTTTGATAATTCAACACCTGTTTGATATAATCAGTTAATTCTTGATTGCTTAATTCTTCATTAATTGACATCATTTCAATATCAGCAACTATTCTTCTAAGATTTTCATCTTGAATATAGGTTAAAAACGCACTAGAATCAGGATTCATATGCTCTTCGTAAAAACCAATTAGATATGTTATTATTGCCTGATGTTCATCGATATTAAACGTATTACCCCGTAATAAATCCTGAACCTTGTAAGCTGTGTCTCGATCTCTTAACATATGGGCCATTAACCGTCTTTCAGCGGTGTAATGAGCAGGCTTTAATTTCTTATCCTGTTTAACCATAACGCTGGGCTTATTTATTGTCGGTGTTTGACCATTTGACTTCTTTTTTTCTGTGAAGAAAATTTGTTTCAACTGTTGCTGTAAGGCGTCAAGAGAAATTGAAAACTCAGAGGCAAGCTGCCGCAAATAATGATCTTTTTCAACAGCTTTTGTCAATTTACTTATTTCTTTAAGTATTGTTTCGATATAGGCAAGTCGATCTCCTTCTATTTGAAGATTTTTTCCTCTTCGAAAATAAAGAAATTTAAATGCCATCCATGTATGACTTGCACCTATTACCTCATTACGAAACTTTTCCGGACCATTCTTTTTTATATATTCATCTGGATCAAGTCCATCAGACATCATAGCAACTTTTATTGAACAACCCGCATCAATGAGCATATTCCCAGCTCTAAATGCAGCTTCAATTCCTGCTTTGTCTGAATCAAAACAAATCGTTATCGACTCAGTATTCTGCCTTATGAGGTTAATGTGCTCTTCTGTTAAAGAAGTACCCATTGTGGCGATACCATTTTCCACACCAGATTTATCTGCAGTTATGACATCAGCAAATCCTTCAAAGAGAATAGCTTGCTGCATTTTTCGTATACTTGGTTTGGCCAAATGAAAATTATATAAAATTTTACTTTTATTAAAGATTACTGTTTCTGGACTATTTAAATATTTGGGCTCATCGGCCCCTAATGATCTCCCAGAAAAAGCAATGCAGTTTCCATTGCGGTCAAAAATCGGGAACATAATCCGATCTCGGAATCGGTCAAAGTAAGTCCCATCCCTTTCTCGTTTGATAATCAATCCGGCCTTTTCCATTAATTCTGGAGAAAAATCTCTTTTCGTAAGAAATTTGTATACAAAATCCCATGAATTTAATGAATAACCAATTTGAAATTTATCTATCGATTCTCGGGTAAAGCCTCTGTTCAACAAATACTCTAAAGCATGTTGACCGTCTTTCGTATTTACCAATAAGTGATGGTAGAATTTACGCAAAAGCTCATGTGCGTCCAGCATTGACTGAAGTTCTGGAGAAACACTCTTACCCTTGCCATTAACTGAGAAGTTTACTTGTAAGTCAACATTAGCCTTTTCAGCTAATTTAACGGCTGCTTCTAGAAATGAAATTCCTTCAAGCTCCATTAAAAATGAGAAAACATTTCCTCCCGCTCCACAGCCAAAGCAATGATAAATTTGTTTATCGGTTGAAACGGAAAATGATGGGGAGTTTTCTCCATGGAAAGGACATAATCCGAAGTAGTTTCGCCCTTGTTTTTTTAGTTGAACATATTCGCTAATAATTTCAACAATATCAACAGACTGACGAATTTGATTAATTTTTTCTTCGGCAATCCGTTCTGCCATGAAAAACATCTCCAATTATACTTATTCTGCAAAGAAATCTAAATTCCTGCATATTTCGACAAAATTTTAGTTAGTTCCTTGAAAAATTTTGCACAATCATCAGAATTAAAAAGCCCAATATCCTGTGTTACAGTAATATCCCCCTTTGCAGTATGATTCATAATGAATAAGTCCGCCGCTTCTTTTCTGGAATCAACTTTCCATGTAGCATTACCATATGTAGTCGTATTGTTTCCAAGATGATCATAAGAAGCAATAAAATGGAAAAAGTAGAAGCAATTTCGACAATTTCCTCTTTCAACGGGCATGAATCTGCATCGACAAATTTTGTTCGAATCCCATTTGTATAAGTATTAATTCTACATCTCTCAGCAAATTCCTTCTTTAAGATGTTAACTTTTTTTAAGTAAACTCGCCAATTAGCTAGCCCTAAATGGCGCATCATTAGGGTAGTTGTACTTATATATTCAGAATTAATAAATGTGAGATCTGAATAGCCCTTAAAAGACTTATGTCGAATTTTTTTCTTTAGGTTCCCTTGACATCTAACAATAAATAGTTTATTCGTATACATGCAAGTCTAAACCTAAAAGATGCATTTTTATCACAATTTTTTATTATAGTACATTCTTTTCTACATTTCCATACTTTTTTAGCCTTATTTGAAAAACACATAATCTAAGATTATGTGTTAGGACCTTCTTTTATGAAAGTAATTTAGAATAACATTTGCTGTTTCTTCCACAGCCTTATTGGTAACATCAATAACTGGACAATTAATTCTATTTACTATCTTTTCAAAGAAGGTTAATTCATCCCGAATTCGTTCAATATTCGCATAGCTTGCCTGGTCATTTAATCCGAGTGAGATTAACCGTTCACGCCTAATATTATTTAGTTTTTGCGGACTGATTTTTAGTCCAAAACATTTTTCAGCGGGCACTTTGTATATTTCCTCTGGAGGGTCCACTTCTGGAACTAGGGGTACATTGGCAACTTTTAACCGTTTTAAAGCTAAATATTGAGACAAAGGAGTTTTTGACGTCCTAGATACTCCAATTAAGACAATATCAGCTTTTAATATTCCCCGTGGGTCTCTTCCATCATCATATTTCACAGCAAACTCAATGGCTTCTACTTTTTTAAAATAGTCTTCATCAAGTTTTCTTACAAGTCCGGGTTCGCACAGAGGGGCTTTCCCACTAAAAATTTGAATTTGATCCATGATTGGTCCCATTAAGTCAACAGCGTAAATTCCTGCTTCATCCGCTTTTTCCTTCATATAAATCCTCATATCAGGTTTTACAAGAGTAAATGCAATCATAGCGTGGTCCATTGAAACTAGCGAAATTACTTCATCAATATGTTCCTTGTCCTCCACATAAGGGAATCTTTTCAATGTCATTCCTGATCCATTAAACTGGCTGATTGCTGCTTTTGTAACTAATTCAGCTGTTTCCCCCACTGAATCAGATACTACATATATGACTGGTGTGATCATTCTTCCTCAACAGCTCCTCTGGAATTACTTTTATTATTTATCTAGGTCTGGGCCATAGATATTACGAATCACTCATCACCCAAGGCAACAAATGCTTTTGTGATATTTGTTTTAGTTATTCTGCCGATTACTTCATAACCATTTTCTGACTGCCTTACTACAGGTAACGCGTCAATTTGTTTATCGATTAGTAACTTAGCGACATCGATTAATAAGTCATCCATTTCACACATTGTAATATTAGGCATTCTAGTCATAATGATGTTTATTGGCAGTGCCGTAAGCTCCTGTTTGCCGATACTGGCTCTAAGCAAATCTTTTCTTGATAAAACCCCAACTAGCAGAGCGTTTTGATCTACAACAAATAATGTTCCCACATCCTCAAGGAACATTGTACATATCGCATCATAAACTGAAACATTTTCCCTCACTATGACAGGGATTGAATTATAATCTCGTACAAGAATCTTCTGGAGGTTTTCCGTCAATAACTGCGTTCCAGATTTCCCTGTATAAAAGTAACCTACACGAGGTCTTGCGTCCAAATATCCTGCCATTGTTAATATGGATAAATCGGGTCTTAATGTTGCTCTTGTTAGATTTAGCTGTTCAGCAATGCTTTCCCCAGTTATCGGTCCATTATCCTTTACTATTTGAATAATAGTTTCTTGGCGTTTGGTCAGTTCTATTTTTCTCACCACCATATTTAATCCATTAAGAGTGAGGTGCGGTATAAACCGCACCATCAATATTTTAAAAGTTAAAACATAATCTTTTCTTGGATGAATGTGACAAGTTCTGCGATTGGTACACGGGTTTGCTCCATTGTGTCACGATTTCTGATGGTTACCATTTTGTCTTCTTTTGAATCAAAATCAAAGGTGATACAGAATGGTGTACCAATTTCGTCATGTCTGCGGTATCTCTTTCCAATCGAACCTGCTTCATCATAATCAACGGAGAAATGCTTTGCTAGAGTTGCATAGACTTCTCTTGCTTCTTCGGAGAGTTTCTTTGACAAAGGAAGAATCGCTGCTTTAAACGGTGCCAGTGCCGGATGGAAACGCATAACTGTTCTGGATGTACCATCTTCAAGCTGTTCTTCGTCATAGGCATCTATTAAAAATGCTAATGTTACCCTGTCAGCACCTAGAGAAGGCTCGATACAATAAGGAATGTATCTTTCATTTGTCTCTGGATCAATATAATTAAAATCTTCACCAGAGAATTGCATATGCTGCTTTAAATCATAATCCGTCCGTGAAGCAACACCCCAAAGTTCTCCCCAGCCAAATGGGAATTTATATTCAAAGTCGGTAGTCGCATTACTATAATGTGAAAGTTCATCTTCTGAATGATCACGAAGTCTTAAATTTTCCTTGGTTAGCCCTAAAGAATGAAGCCATTGTTCTGCGAAATTTTTCCAATAATCGAACCATTTCAAGTCTTCGCCAGGCTTACAGAAAAACTCAAGCTCCATTTGTTCAAACTCACGAGTCCGGAAAGTAAAGTTACCAGGAGTGATTTCATTACGGAAGCTTTTTCCGATTTGTGCAATCCCAAAAGGTAATTTCTTTCTCATTGTACGCTGAACATTTTTAAAATTAACGAATATCCCTTGAGCTGTCTCAGGGCGTAGGAATATTTCATTCGTGCTAGATTCAGTTACCCCTTGGAAGGTTTTAAACATGAGGTTAAATTGGCGAATGCCTGTAAAATCATGACTGCCGCAATCTGGGCAAGCAATATTATGTTCTTTTACAAGCTCTTCCATCTTATCAAACGGAAGTCCATCAACGATCATCTCGACTCCCTTTTCATCAAGAGCATTTTCAATTAATTTATCGGCACGGTGTCTGGCTTTACAGTTTTTACAATCAATCATTGGGTCATTAAAGTTCCCGATATGACCAGAAGCCTCCCAAGTCTTTGGGTTCATTAAGATGCTTGCATCTAAACCGACATTGTACGGAGACTCTTGAACAAACTTTTTCCACCACGCCTGTTTAATATTATTTTTAAATTCAACACCTAATGGTCCATAATCCCATGTATTTGCAAGTCCTCCATAAATTTCGGATCCTGGAAAGATAAATCCTCTGTGCTTCGCATGAGAAACAATTTGCTCCATTGATACTTTCATTTCCCTAACTCCTCTTCGTTTAATAAAAAATTGAAAATAAAAAACTCTCGTCGCTATGCTTAAAATAAGCATAGGGACGAGAGTTACCCGCGGTTCCACCCTATTTGCTGCATATTAATGCAGCCTCTTTGATGTGTGATTTCACACATGATATGCTCAAGAACGCCTTCCTTAGGTCCCTATACCCTAGCTCACACCATCCTAGGTTCGCTTTTATAAAGATTGCTAAGTACTCTTTTCCATCAACGCATCTATTTATTATTAAAACACATCATATCGAAATCTAAAATAAAAGTCAATCATTCACAATAATTGATCTCGAAATTTTTCCATGGACTGCAGAAATTTCTTTGTTTTTAGATAAAGACCTGAATATTCATCATAATAAGCTGAAATTACGGTTTTTAATTCATCCTTTGTTTCCTGTTTAACAGTGATATTTCCTAGTCTTGAAAGATCAATAAAATAAAATAACCGTAATAATTTTACAGATGATGGCGATAATTTATAATGGTACGGGTCCTTCTGTAAACAGCGGTGGCAGATAAAGCCTCCCTCACGAATTGAAAAAGAAAAAAGTCCGTCTGTGCTGCCGCAAACGGAACATTGGTTAAGAATTGGATATAATCCCAATACATTAAGCATTTTCATCTCGTAGATATTCATTAGAATATCTGAATCATATCCTTCATTCATATAATTAAGTGTTTGAAAAAGCAGTTCGAAATGAAATGGGTTTGGTTTCTTATCCTCCGTACACTTATCTGTTAATTCTACAATATAACTAGCATAGGCAGTTAGGAATATATCTTCACCAATACTCCGAAAGCTAGTAATCATTTCTCCCTGTTGAAGAGTCCCTAATCCAGTACCTCTTTGGACTAGAAAGTAACCGTGAGTAAAAAGCTGGGTAATAGAGGAAAGTCGGCTGTTTGGCTTTTTAGCACCTCTTGCCATAACACCGATCTTTCCCCATTCCCTTGTATATAAGGTAATAATTTTATTGGTTTCACCATAATCTGTAGTTCTAATGACGATGCCTTCACACTTTTGGAGCATATATGTCACCATCCCGATACATTAGACAAACTTATGAAACGGGAAAATCCATTTGCGCTAGATCTTCATTCTGATTTCCGGGTATTTCTTGGTTTTCCTTCTCAAGCTCTTTAAAGAGAAGATATGTGTCAATATTACCTGTCTGTAGGAATACTTTCCACGTAAAATCCATCATCGAAAACCCCACCTTTCATGATTTAGACTAGCCTTTTAAAGAATCCCAAACCTTACAATTATCATAGCCTGCCTTAGCAAAAATCATAAGACGAAAATTTTGTTAATGTTGTCCATGCATAATTCTATATAAGCGTTAATATTTTAGTTAGGGTCTAGATTTTAGTATTAGTATTAATATTCATCTTCATTAAAGCCATAATCGCGAAGTTGGGACATTTTATTACGCCAATCCTTTTGAACTTTAACCCAAAGCTCCAAGAAAACTTTTGACCCTAAAAGATTTTCAATATCCACTCGGGCACGTTTTCCTATTTCCTTAAGCATACTCCCTTGTTTCCCAATAATGATGCCCTTTTGAGAATCTCTCTCCACAATAACAGTAGCCATTACGTGAATGATATCCTTACCTCCGTGTTGACGTTCCATCTTATCTAGAACAACAGCAAGGGAATGAGGAATTTCTTCACGTGTTAAGTGCAATGCTTTCTCTCGAATTAACTCTGTGATAATAAATCTTTCTGGGTGATCGGTAACCTGATCTGCAGGATAATACTGCGGTCCTTCAGGTAAATAAACTTTAATCTGTTCTAGTAAACGTTCCACATTATTTCCTTCAAGCGCTGAAATAGGAACAATTTCTTTAAAAGGATACTTTTCTTTATATGATTCAATTAGTGGCAGTAATTCATCTGGGTGTATTTGATCGATTTTATTTATAACAAGGAAGATTGGTGTGTTGACGGTTTCGAACTTTTCAAGAATAAATTCTTCCCCACGGCCAAACCCTTCCTCAGCATTTACCATAAAAAGGATTAAATCAACTTCTTTTAACGTGTTTTGTGCAACCTTCATCATAAAATCGCCTAGTTTATGCTTCGGCTTATGAATCCCTGGAGTGTCAATAAAGACCATTTGGGTATCATCTAAGGTTAATACACCCTGAATTTTATTTCGAGTTGTCTGTGGTTTATCACTCATAATAGCAATTTTCTGACCAATAACCCGGTTAAGAAATGTTGACTTCCCTACATTTGGACGTCCAATAATTGAAATAAAACCTGATTTATAACCTTTATTATCGTTACTATGCATGTAAATCCTCCGGAGAAAAGGCACCTGGAAGTAACTCAGCTACAGTAAGTTCTAAAATATCGCCTTTTAAGTTGGTAAGTACAACCTTCATGTCACTTGGACATAGTTCCGAGATTACCTGCCGGCATGCCCCGCAAGGCGAGCACGGTCGATCAGTATCAGCCACTACTGCAAGCATTTTAAAGTCTCGATCACCTTCAGAATAAGCTTTAAATAATGCAGTACGTTCAGCGCAATTGCACATGCTATAAGCGGCATTTTCAATGTTACAGCCATGATATACTTTTCCATCTGTTGTCAAAATGGCAGCTCCTACTTGAAAATTAGAGTAAGGAACATAGGCTTTTTCTCTTGCTTTCTTTGACTCTTCGATTAATCTCTCGGTGTTCAAAATTCAATCTTCCCTTCCAGCAGTAATTATCTGCCGCTTTCTTTATTTTACCCTAAAAATGTTACAAAATCATCACTTGTAGCGAAAAAGTAATATAAAAATTAGAATTTTCATAAAAATCAGCTAATTCATATAGATTAGGTTAGGGCTGATAAGTTATTGTACCGAATTCGTAATTCCATTTCAAATTACATCAGAACAACCATCTAAAAAAATATGGTGTAAAGACCATAATTCCAATCACAACCGCAATAATAGCATAAATAAAAACCGCTCCGGCAGCTAAATCTTTTGCTTGTTTAGCAAGTGGGTGGTACTCCTCTGTAATTAAATCTACAACCCTCTCGACAGCTGTATTCATTAATTCAAGAGAGAAGATTCCTCCAATTGCTAGAATCACAAATAACCATTCCAGTTTACTAATGGAAAATAATATTGAACACCCAATCACTACAAGCGAAGCAAAAAAATGAATGCGCATATTCCTTTCCGTCAAAAGGGCTGCCTTAATCCCTGTTAAAGCAAAAGAAAAGGATTTCCATAACCGAATAGGCTTATCGTGTGAGTCCATAAACTTCTAAAATTTCTTTCTGTCGAGAGAACATTTTTTCTTCCTCATCCTTTTCCATATGATCATAGCCGAGTAGGTGAAGGAAACCATGGACAGCTAAAAAGCCTAGTTCGCGAATAAATGAATGCCCATATTCCTTTGCCTGTTCTTCTGCCTTTGGTATAGAAATGATGATGTCCCCCAAGACACGCGGAAGCTCAGCCCCTATCAACTGTATTTCTCCTTCACCAAGCTCTTCCATCGCGAAGGAAATAACATCCGTGGGGGCATCTTTATCTCTGAATTCCTTATTAATTTCGTGAATTCTTTCATTGGATACAAATGTAACAGAAACCTCGCTACTGTCTTCAACATTTTCTATACCAGCTGCAAAATTCAGCAGTTTTTCGATTTGTTCCATTTGCTCGGTAGAAAGTTGATTTGTTTCGTCCACTAAATCAATCATCAACTTGTTCATACTTGGACCACCTTCTTCGTCATTTCTGGATATTCGATTCTCGAGTGGAAAATCCCCTTTAACGTTTCACAAAACGAGTGCGACACCATTTCTAATTCTTTTAAAGTTAAATCACATTCATTTAATTGCTCATCCTGAAGCCGTTCTGAAACAATCTTCTTAACGAGCGATTCAATCGTTTCAGGCGTGGGCTGGTTAAGGGATCTAACAGCAGCCTCCACGCTGTCAGCAATACCCACAATTGCTGATTCTTTCGTCTGTGCCTTTGGACCAGGATAACGGTAATCCTCTTCCTTGACATCCTGTACGCCTTGTATAGCCTTATGGTAAAAGAATTTCAATAATGTAGTTCCATGATGTTGTTCAGCTATATGGATAATTTCCTTTGGCATATTGTATTTTTTTAATATTGCTGCCCCATCTGTTACGTGTGAAATAATGATATTCGCACTTTTATCAGGCGGCAGCCGGTCATGCGGGTTTTCACGGTGCATCTGATTTTCTATGAAAAAATTCGGCCGTTTTGTTTTCCCAATATCATGGTAATAACAGCCAACCCTAGCAAGCAGCCCATTTGCACCAATGGCTTCACAGGCTGCATCCGCTAAATTAGCAACCATTACACTATGGTGATAAGTCCCAGGTGCTTCCATTAAAATTTTCCTCAGAAGTGGATGATTAGGGTTTGAAAGCTCAATCAACTTCATGGTTGATAGAATTCCAAAGCTTGTTTCAAAGAGCGGTAATAACCCCATCGTCAAGACAGCTGAACCGATTCCTGAAAAAATGGCTGTTAAGATATAATACCCATATTCCAATCCTGAAAATTGTCCATTCGGTAAAAACATAAGTGCCCAAATGGTAAAAAGATTTACTGCAGCTGCAAAGGAACCTGCCTGCAATATTTTAGAGCGCTGATTTTGATCACTTAAAAAAAGCAAAGCTGAGAGGGCACTAAACATTATATAGATCCCCACTGAAAAATTAAGCGTTCCAGAAACCCCTTCATTGAATAAAAGACTGCCAAAAATAGAAATGATTATCGATGAAAGAATCGCAAGTTTTTCATCAATTAATATTTTAATTAACATCCCGCCCATAGCGGCAGGGAATAAGTATCCAATTCCTGAGTAGTTAAAAATTTGAAGCATGCTGACAATTTTCAAAATAAAAAATGTCAGGATAAAAATAATCCCAAACAAGAGCAGGTTGGTATGTCTCTTTTCCGGATGCTCCTTCATTTGATAGAAATAATAATAAAGTGACGAAAGAATAATTGAAATTAAAATAATTAAACCAATGAATGGTTTATACGACTGTTTGTTGTCTAATAATCCTACTAGTTCTAACTGTCGAAATTCTTCCTGACGGATTAATTTACCCTCTTCAATAATAATTTGCCCCTGTAGGATTTTAACAGGCTCGACAGATTCTGCTGCTTGTTTACGCAGCTCCTCCGTTGCCTCTGGATCATAAAACTCATTTTGAATGACTGCATATCTGCCTAATTCTATGGCTGCATTCTTTAAGTCACTATTTAAGGTCGTGAATTTTAATTCTTCTTCCAGGCTTTTTTTTGCATTTTCTACATCATCTGCAGAAATCCGCTTGTTCATAACATTGTTAATGGCTGTTACCGTCAAGTCTTTTGCAATCGCTAATTCATCATCGCTGGCTTGGACAAGTGCGGAAAAAACACGCGCTGATAAATCCTTGATTACACGATCTGTTAATTTCGCCTTTAGCATGGTTACTTCTTCTTCAACGGTTGGCTGCTGTAAATCTAAAGGTTCTTCATCTGTCGCAATCTGTTTTTTCATTTCATCCTCTATTTCTTCAGTTACTTCTACAGCTGAGTCAAAAATGGATGAAATCAAATCTACTTGATTGGATGAATATTCTTTTTTTAATGTATATACGTCTTGAACTTGGTCCAATGCCTCTTGACGTTTTTTTTCTGTACTAATTTTATCCTCTACCGTTGCAGGGGAACGAATGGTTTTCTCAGCTACTGTTAATAGACTAATATCGAGTTTTTCAGGCTTTACATTTCCATACATAGAGGTAAATAGAATGACTCCTAAAACAACAAACACTAATACTCTGAAGAAGGTATAATCTAGAAGCTTTTTTATTTGAATTAAGTATTGCTGTATTTTTTTCAACTAACTCCCCCCAAAAGCACCAAAAATAACCGTAGTCAAGTATGTAAACACGCTTTATGTAAAATGATAACAGTTTTTTCCTGAAGTTTCATCCTCTAATAAAAGATAGGTTATTTTTGCAAGCCAATTGTTATGATTATATGGCAAAAGGGATAAACCATTAGACGGTTTATCCCTTTACCTGTACTTTAGCTTTGCAGGGGCTTCTTTTCGTATGCCTCGATAATCCTGCCGACAAGCGGGTGACGAACAACATCGCTTTGTTCTAAGAAAACAAAAGAAATTCCATTTACACCTAACAAGATCTTTTCAGCAGCTATTAGCCCTGATTTTGCACCTTTAGGTAAATCGATTTGCGTTGTATCACCGGTTATAACCATTTTTGAACCGAATCCAAGCCTTGTCAGGAACATCTTCATTTGAGCATGAGTGGTATTTTGGGCCTCATCTAATATAACGAAGGCATCGTCTAGTGTCCGACCCCTCATATAGGCTAACGGCGCAATTTCAATGGTCCCGCGTTCGATTAACCTTTGAGTATGTTCGGTACCTAAAACGTCATTCAGTGCATCATAGAGAGGCCGTAGGTATGGATCCACCTTTTCTTTTAAATCACCAGGTAAAAATCCAAGACTTTCTCCAGCTTCTACCGCAGGTCTTGTTAGAATAATTTTATTTACCTGACCATTTTTTAATGCATTTACCGCCATTACCACGGCTAAATACGTTTTGCCGGTACCCGCTGGGCCAATTCCAAATACAAGGTCATTCTGTCTGATCGCCATTATATATTGTCTTTGTCCCAGCGTCTTGATACGAATACTCTTTCCTTTTACATTCTTTGCGATTTCCTCATCATAGAGATTATCGAAGTAATCGAGAGTACCTTTTTGAGCCATTTGGATGGCAGACAAAACATCCCTCTGGCTAATGGTTACACCCTTTCTTATAACAAAAATAAGCTTATCTAGAATTTGACTAGCAAGCATCACTCTTTCTTCATCTCCAGAAAGACTGACAGATTCTCCACGTGTGACAATCGATACTTCGAGTTCTTCTTCAATTATTTTTAGATTTGCATCCGCATTGCCAATAAGGGCAATCGCTTCAGTTGGATTTTCAAGTTGTACATTTATTGTTTTTAACTTTACTGTCATTCAGGAGTCTCCTTGGGTATTGGTTGTCCAACCGCAATATTTTCGATAATTTTAAAGTGGATATCTAGGATAACTTTACCATTTTTCAACTCTTTTTGTAAAATTTTTTCATCTTTTATAATAGCTTCTTCATCCAACCCACTTTTTATTTTATTTTTTGCTAATTCAATTGCAATATTTTCAGCTTCCTCTTTATTATAAGTTCGGGTCATCTGTTCTCTGGCTCTTAGTGTTTCATTCCCGACGGAAATTGGCAGCTCCCATTTGAGAAAATGAATACTCTTAACATTTTTTTCTGCCTCATATTCCTTAAATTCCGGTTCACCAAATCCCCAAATAGGAATCTCTAAATTTCCTAGGATTAATGAGTGCTTTTGCTTTTCTTGTCCATTAAATACAAAGAAATACGTATTCAATGGCAGTTCAACATGGCTTCTATACCACGTTTCCCCCCAAACCTCACCGACTGCTGCAACTTGCTGCGTTTGACCTTCCTTTCCAATTACACCGGATACAAGTAAATCCCCTGCTTCCACATGATCATGGAGATCAACCACTTTCTGTCCGGTCTCTACATACATAGATGCTATGATGGCTTTCTTTTTTGCAACAAGGTTTCTTGGCGGAAGCTGCTCTGGCTTTTCTGGTTCCTTTTTCTCGACCACTTGAAGATGATAGGTTGTCCCCTTTAACTCCACACCAACCCAGGTAAGGTTACCAATATTATTAGTTAATTTCCTTTGAATTCCCTCTACATTATCCACAAAAAACTGAATCTTTCCGATTTTTACACCCATCTTGTCCAATTCTTTGCGAATCTGATACTCCGTTGCAGGTTTAGCCCCCTTAATTTCAATGCCCCATATAACATTAGATAAAAACATAATAATCATGAGGAAAAGAATAGCTCCACCAACAAACCCGCTATTTTTCAATAATCGCTTAAATAAAAAAGGCAGCCCTGCCCTCCTTAAGAATGTAATGGAGCATTCTTTTTCTCTTGCATAATGTCTGATTTTTAAAGCATCACCGAGTCTCATTGTGAAAGTAATCGTTTCAGTCCCATGTCGTTTCACATTCCAAATCAATAGTCCGTTTCTAGTAAGAACATTTAAAAATCTTTCTATTCCCCTTCCCGAAACTTTAACCGTTACTTTGCCAGAAAAAAATTCGATCCATTGGTTTTTCATTTTGCTCCTCCTGGATTTTCATTTATATAAATGACCTGATCAATTTTCCCCTCAAGCAAAATCTCTTCAGGTAATATGGTTTTAATCACGAAAGAATTCCCTCTTATTTGCAATTGACCCTGTTTTAACAACAGACGCAATTCTTTATCTGTAAAAGTAATCAATCCTCTATGGTTCTCAATGTATATATGGATTTGCCCAATCATGGTGATCCGGGGTAAATCCATCATGACATCTTGAGGAAGATCCATTTTTTGTGCCATCCAGTTCCGGACACGCAGGCCCCATTTTTTTGCCATAAAAAAAGAACCCCCTTTCATCTCATAATATGAAATGAAAAGGCGTTCTAGCACACCTTTTTCTATTGAATTAGAAGGCTTTCAAAATGAATTATTTAGCTTTTTCTCGGGAAGTATGGCTTTTTAGCTCGTGGTTCACCTAGTATCTCAGCCCAAATAATTCCATTAATAATCGTTTTATCATCTGGTTTTTCAAATAGGATGTCGTCAGATTCCACTTCGATTCTGGCTGGTTTACTAGGCTTCATTTGCTTTACTTGCGTTTTCGAGATAACTGGGATCTGCTTTATCTCTTGATATTTCTCCTCCATACTCTGCATATTAGATTGCTTTGCAGGCTGTCCTGTAGATATCTGTCCTTTGTTTCTTGGAATGCCCATCATTTGTTGTTCAACCTTTGTGCGAAAATCATCAAACCCTTTTGCAGGAAATGTCTTTGTTCTTCTTCCCGGATTACTTTTACCCTTCGCTTTACCAAAGATTGATGAGAGAATTCCAGCAATAATTAAAAATAAAATGGTCTCCATATCCACCCTCCTTCTTTAGGAAAAATTGGTGGTTTATTTGTCGTCTTTTTTATCACCTGTCATCTTGCCTATAGAACCGCGCATATCGGTATCAGCAGAAATATTTTTATAATTCATATATTCCATGACACTGATATTACCGGATTTTAATGCTTCTGCCATAGCCAGCGGCACCTCTGCCTCTGCCTCTACAACTTTTGCTCTCATTTCTTCTACTTTTGCCTTCATTTCCTGTTCAGTTGCGACAGCCATCGCCCTGCGCTCTTCTGCTTTTGCCTGGGCAATTTTCTTATCGGCCTCCGCCTGCTCCGTTTGCAGCTCAGCACCGATATTTCTGCCTAAATCAACATCAGCAATATCAATCGAAAGAATTTCAAAAGCGGTACCAGAATCTAATCCTTTAGCTAAGACTGTTTGCGAAATCAGTTCAGGGCTCTCTAGCACTTTACTATGATCCAGTGAGGAACCAATCGTCGATATGACACCTTCACCAACACGTGCAACGACAGTATCTTCACCCGCGCCACCGACAAGACGGTCGATATTTGCACGAACGGTAATTCTTGCTTTTGCTTTTACTTCGATACCGTTCATGGCAACACCTGCTATGAATGGGGTTTCGATTACTTTTGGATTTACACTCATCTGCACGGCTTCTAAGACGTCACGTCCTGCAAGGTCAATTGCGGCACACCGTTCGAATGATAACTCAATGTTTGCACGATGGGCAGCGATTAAAGCATTCACCACTCTATCCACATTCCCACCTGCTAGGTAGTGACTTTCGAGCTGATTTGTTGTTACGTTCAATCCTGCCTTATGCGCTTTAATGAGTGGATTGACTACTCTGCTCGGTGTAACCCGTCTAAGTCTCATCCCTACTAGTGTAAAGATACTGATTCGAACTCCTGCAGCAAGAGCAGAAACCCAAAGCATTACCGGAACAAAAGATAATAATATTCCGAGAAAAATTAACGCCACAACGATAATACCAATCATAAATAAAGTTCCACTTGTTAATTCCACAGCACTTACCTCCTTTTAGTCCTTCATTATACTTTCCTGACTACAATACGAACTCCTTCAACCTTAACTACAGCGATTTTTGAATTTTGATCAATGAAATCGCCTTCAGTCACAACATCAATTCTTTCTTTATTAAAAACCGCTGTTCCAGACGGTCTTAATACTGTCAGTGCAATCCCTTCTTTTCCTATTAAATCTGTACGATTCACATTAGACACATAGCCATCCTCTTTTTTTGCTGTATCAAATAGAATCATACGATTAAATAAAACTATTTTTTTTCGTAAAACCTTAACCATAATAAAAAGCATGGCAATCGATACACAAATAGAAATGAAAATGGATATTCCGATACTCAATGGATTTTCTCCTGCTAGAAAAAGACTTGCGATTAATGCTGCCAATCCTAGTGTTCCTGAAATGGCCCCTGGAAGAAAAAATTCTAAGAAAATAAGCATGATTCCTACAGCAAATAACATGATCGTTCCGAAACCAGCAAGACCTGCTTGAAAATGTCCATAAAAGAAAAGAAGTAATGCAAATAAACCGATGAATCCTGATATTCCAAACTTTGACGAAAACAGCTCATAGACAATAGCTGCCCCTGCAATCGTTAATAGCAGCGTTACAACGACTGGGTTTGTTAGAAATTCAACCATATTTATCCTCCCTTCATGTCGACACTATGTATACGTTTTAAATCCAAATAAGTTTCAACTTTCCAAAATGAAAAACCGCAAGCTTAACGCTTGCGGCTTTGGTTGTCAGAATAATTATGAAAGGTGTTGTTGTACGTATTTATTTACAAGTGACCCGTCTGCTTTACCCTTTACTTTAGGCATAATCGCAGCCATCACTTTTCCCATATCCGCTTTTGATTTTGCACCGACTTCAGAGACTGTTTCTTTAACAATTTCTGACAACTCTTCTTCGGAAAGCTGCTTCGGTAAATACAGTTCGACGATAGCCAATTCTGCACGCAATTTATCAACAAGGTCTTGACGACCTGCTTTATCAAATTCATGGAGGGATTCTTTGCGTTGCTTCACTTCGCGAGAAAGGATAGTTAACTCAACCTCTTCGGAAAGCTCTTTTGTTCCAAGCTTAATCGCTTCATTTTGCAATGAAGCTTTGACCATCCGAATTGTTATGAGTTTGTCTTTTTCCTTATTTTTCATCGCTTGTTTCATGTCACTATTTAAACGCTCGAGAAGACTCATAAATTACACCCTCTCTTAGAACTTACGTTTTCTTGCTGCTTCAGACTTTTTCTTACGCTTTACACTTGGCTTTTCGTAGAATTCGCGCTTTCTTGCCTCTTGCAAAGTACCAGTTTTTGATACTGTACGTTTGAAGCGACGAAGAGCATCTTCAAGCGATTCGTTTTTACGAACGACGGTTTTAGACATTCTCTTTCCCTCCCTCCGAAACACAACACACTTACACTCAATCCATGTACCTTGCAATTATAATATAACCTGTAATCAAGGTCAACTGTATTTATAGAGATGAAACAAGCTTTTACTATTTTTATTCATAAATCCACAATTTTTTGAACAACCTCCATAAATCTGGCATGTCCCCTTCCCTCAGGCATACAATGAAGAGAGGGGTGAAGACATGCTATACATAGTATTATTTATCTTATTTATCTTATTATTTATTTTTGGGATGACCATTATTAGGTTTGGATTATTTAATTTGTCGGGGAATAAATTAAAAGGATGGCTGACCAAACTAACAAGCACACCACTAAAAGGCATGGTGACAGGCACCTTTGTTACGGCATTATTACAGAGCAGTTCTGCAGTCATGGTTATCACGATTGGCTTAATTTCAGCAAAAATCATGACTTTTCCCCAATCAATCGGGATTATTTTGGGTACAAATATCGGAACAACCTTTAAGACAGAGCTGATTACCTTCAATCTTGATAAAATTCTGGTACCCCTTGCTATTATTGGAGCCTTACTTACCTTTTTTAAACCGATCAAGATTAGAAGCATCGGTATGGTCACCTTTGGTATCGCCTCAGTTTTTACAGCTATGAAAGGTTTTGAGCTGTTAGCTCAGCCATTAACCGCCCTCCCATTTATCAATAATTTTATCCTCTCTATTAACGATAATATTTTATTAAGTATAGTAACTGGAGCAGTTATTACTGCTATCATTCAATCTAGTACAGCGATGACCGGTATCACCATGGGTTTTTTAACCGCAGGTCTTCTTCACCTTGATGCAGGTATCGCTATCGTATTTGGCGCTAATATCGGGACATGTATAACGGCAATGATCGCATCTATTGGAGGCGGGAAAGAATCAAGATTGGCTGCCTTTGCACACGTTTGGCTCAATGTAGCTGGTGTTTTACTTTTTACTCCCTTTATCCCCGCTTTGTCCGAAAATGCTCATTTATTAGCGGATGAAAAAATGATTCAACTAGCACATATTAGTGTTATATTTAACGTCGTTTCATCCATCATGGTCCTGCCTTTTGCGACAAAGTTTGGTGAAATGATCCTGAAAGTCCATGGTGAAAAAATAAAATAAAACACAAAAAAGACGGCCATGGCCGTCTTTTTTAGTAATCTGAAGTAACAGTTAAGCCTTGAAGAATGGCAACTCCTGCACTTGCGCCAATTCTCGTCGCTCCCGCTTGAATCATTTTTTCGGTATCTTCCGTATTACGAACCCCTCCGGAGGCTTTAACTCCAATATCAGGCCCCACAGTTTCTCTCATCAGCTTAATATCTTCAACTGTAGCACCGCCAGTCGAGAATCCAGTCGATGTTTTAACAAAGTCTGTTCCTGCCTTTACTGCTAGCTCGCAGGCGCGAATTTTTTCTTCCCTTGTAAGCAAGCTTGTTTCAATGATAACCTTCGTTAATGCTTTGCCCTTTGCAGCTTCAACAACTGCACGAATATCCTTTTCCACTAACTCATCATTTTTATCCTTCAAGGCGCCGATATTGATTACCATGTCAACTTCATCTGCACCATTCTCTATTGCATTTTTTGTCTCAAATGCTTTGGTTTCCGGAGTAACAGCACCGAGTGGAAACCCAATAACAGTACAAACCTTTACGCCACTTCCACTCAATAAGCCTCTCGCAGTGCTAACCCAAGCAGGGTTTACACAAACCGAGAAAAATTTGTGCTCCTTAGCTTCTTGGCAAAGGGTCTCAATTTGTTGACGCGTAGCATCTGCTTTTAACAAAGTATGGTCGATCATCGAAGCAACATTGGCAGTAGCCATTTTCTTAGCCCCTTTTCAAATCTGTAGTTGAAAGAAAGTTGATACTAACAATAGAATACCCAAATCAAGATAAAAAAAAGGACCAAAATAGGTCCTTAAATGGCAGCTTCTTCTTCTGTAAATACTTCAAATTTAACTGGTTCATCTTCAACAATTCGGACAAATTGTCCTTCATTATAAGGATAGCCGGCTTTTGAAATCTTCACTTTAACAAGTTTACCAATCATTTCTTCTGTTGCAGGGAATACCACTTTCAAATAATTATCTGTATATCCTACATACTGTCCCTCGCTGAATTCTTCTTCCGGTATCACTTCTAATACGTCACTTTCAAATTGCGAAGCATATTCCTTAGCTAATTGATCAGAAAGAGCAATTAAGCGGTGCACTCGCTCATTTTTAATCTCTTCGTCCACTTGGTCTTCCATTCTGGCAGCGGGTGTTCCTGTGCGCTTAGAATAAGGGAAAACATGTAGTTCAGAAAATTTATGTTCATTAATAAAATTATATGTTTCCATAAATTCTTCTTCCGTTTCACCAGGAAAACCAACAATTACGTCTGATGTTACAGCAAGACCAGGAAGTACTTCTTTAAGGCGGTCTAATCTTTCGCCAAAGAATTCCATCGTATATTTACGACGCATTCTTTTTAATACTGTATTTGAACCAGATTGAATTGGGATATGCAAATGACGAACAATAATATTTGAGTGTTTAATTACTTCAATTACTTCATCACTGATTTGACTTGCTTCAATAGAAGAAATTCGGAGACGTGCAAGTCCCTTTACCTGAGCTTCTAAATCACGAAGCAGCAAGGCTAGGTTGTAATCCTTCATATCCTCTCCATATCCACCTGTATGAATTCCGGTTAATACAATTTCTTTGTAACCAGCATCCACAAGCTGCTGTGCTTGGCGAATGACTTCCTTTGGATCACGAGATCTCATTAGCCCGCGTGCCCATGGGATTATACAAAAAGTACAGAAGTTGTTACAGCCTTCTTGAATTTTCAATGAAGCACGTGTACGATCGGTAAATGCAGGAACATCAAGCTCTTCATAGACACGATTCTTCATGATATTACCGACACCATTTATTGGCTGGCGTTCTGTTTTATACTGTTCAATATATTCAAGCATTTTTACCCGGTCCTGTGTCCCAACTACGATATCAACGCCAGGTATTGCCATAATTTCCGCAGGTGATGTCTGCGCATAACATCCTGTCACACAAATAACGGCGTCAGGGTTTTTGCGGACCGCACGGCGAATTACTTGACGGCTTTTTTTATCGCCTGTATTTGTAACCGTACAAGTATTAATGATATATACATCAGAGATTGATTCAAAATCAACTCGTTCGTAGCCTTCTTGCTTGAACAATTGCCAGATTGCTTCAGTCTCATAATGATTCACTTTACATCCAAGTGTATGAAAAGCGACTGTTGGCATTGTATTCATCTCCTCATTAATTCAAAATGGTAGGAAATCGCCGCTAGAGCATACAGTGGCGCAGTTTCCGTTCTTAATATACGCGGACCTAAGCCGCAAAGGACAAAATCATTGTCCCGTAGTACGTTAACCTCTTCTTCAGCTAGTCCACCCTCAGGACCAAATACCAAAAACAGCGATTCCCCTGGTTTCATTTTTTGTAATGTTGCTGAAAAAACAGATGTTTCACCATTTCTGCTCTCTTCTTCAAAAGCAGCTAATTTATAATGAAAATTTTTGCTTTTCTCTATCAAAGCTTTAAAATTCATTGGGCTGATAATTTCAGGGATAAATCCACGATGGGATTGTTCTGCTGCCTCTTTGGCAATTTTTTGCCATCTCTCTACTTTTTTACCGGCTTTTTTATCATCCCATTTTACGACGGAACGACGGGCAGAAAAAGGAATAAATTCGCTGGCACCAAGTTCAGTGCCTTTTTGAATAATCCATTCAAGTTTGTCCCCTTTTGGAAGTCCGCTGGCAATCGTAATCGAAATAGGAAGCTCTGACTTCTCATCTTTCCATTGTACAACGTCTGCAACGACTTGTTCATCGGTAATTTTTGCAATTTCACACACTGCACCATTCCCATTTGGATCAACACAAATGATTTTGTCTCCGATTTCCATACGCATAACCTTGATAATATGGTGGCGGTCATCACCATCAATCACAAAACTATTTTCAGTTGCTCGTAGTTTAACAAAGTAGCGTTGCACACGATGCACCCCTCTAAAACATTTTACTCTTTATTGTACTGCATTAAATCTCACTTTTAAAGCAGTGAAATAGAAAAAAGGGGGTTTATCCCCTTTTTTAAAAATTATGTCCTTTTAGCGATAATTGCAACCCAATCTTCCATCAAGATGGTTTCAATGATTTCAAATCCAGACTGAACGAGTCCTTCTTTTACTTGATCTTTCTTCTGCTGAATAATTCCTGAGGCAATAAAAGTTCCTCCAGGCTTAACAACACGTGCTACATCATCTGTGAAACGTAGAATAACTTCCGCTAAAATATTGGCAACGACAACGTCAGCAGAATTCTCTTCTACACCATCTAATAGATTATTTTGCGAAGTGGCTACTTTGTCGCTTACTTTATTAAGCTTGATGTTGAGTCGCGCTGAAGTTACAGCAACTTCATCTAAATCATAGGCACGAACATCCTCTGCGCCTAACATGGCAGCAACAATACTAAGGACACCCGAGCCAGTACCAACATCTATTACCCTGTCACCCGGCCTGACAAATCTTTCTAATGCTTGAATACACATGACCGTAGTCGGATGCGTTCCAGTTCCGAAAGCCATCCCAGGATCCAGTTCAATGATTAATTCATCACTGCTGACCGGGGTGTATATCTCCCAAGTAGGAACAATCGTAAACTTCTCTGAAATTTTAACAGGATGATAATATTTCTTCCATGCTGTTGCCCATTCCTCTTCGTTCACTTCACTAATGGTCACTTGGTTCTTCCCAATATCGATATTGTGGATAATGAGATTATTAATTGATTCTTTAATTGCATCAACTGTTTCACCTAAGAAACTGTTAACAGGTAAATATGCTTTAACGATAACACCTTCTTCAGGGTAATCATCTGGATTGAGTTGGTAGATTTCCCCGAACTGATCTTGCCTTTCCTTTGTTAGTTCAAAAGGATCTTCAATAACTACACCGCTGGCACCGGCCTCGTGTAAAATATGTGATATTGGTTCAATCGCTTCGTTTGTAGTGTGAATACTAAATTCAGACCACTTCATTCTACCAGCTCCAATCCTTACTCGCCTTTAAAGGCTCGTTTTACTTTTGAGAAAAAACCTTCTTCATGTTCACCAATTGGTGAATTTCCACTAAGTTCAGCAAATTCACGAAGAAGATGCTTTTGTTTATCCGTTAACTTAGTTGGAGTAATAATACGGACGATTATGTGCTGATCCCCGGTTCCATATCCGCGTACATTTGGGATTCCCTTACCTTTGAGTCGGAACTTTGTTCCTGTCTGCGTACCAGATGGGACCTTAACTTTTACTTTGCCATGCAAGGTTGGGACTTCAATTTCATCTCCGAGCGATGCTTGAACAAAGGTGATAGGCATTTCACAATATACATCGTCGCCATCTCTTTCAAAAAACTCATGCTCTCTTACGTGGAAAACTATATAAAGATCACCAGATGGACCTCCGTTTATACCGGCCTCACCTTGTCCAGAAATCCTTAACTGTTGTCCATCGTCAATACCTGCAGGAATTTTCACATGAATCTTTTTGCGTTTTTTCACCTTACCACTACCGCCACAGGTAGCACATTTATGCTTAATTTCTTTTCCTGTGCCATTACAATGGTGACAAATACGGCGATTAACCACTCTGCCAAAAGGTGTGTTCTGTTCAACATTTAACTGTCCTGTTCCATGACAGTGCTGACATGTTTCAGCTTTTGTTCCTTTTTTAGCACCAGACCCGCTGCATGTACCGCAGGTTTCTTCACGTGGAATTTCAATATCTGTTTCTTTTCCAAATGCTGCTTCCTCAAACGAAACTGTCATCGTGTACTGTAAGTCAGCACCTTGTCTAGGGGCATTAGGATCACGCCTGCGTGATCCGCCGCCACCACCGAAAAACGTATTAAAGATATCCTCAAAACCACCGAAGCCGCCGCCGAAATCAGCACCGCCCCCAAAGCCTTGGTTTGGATCGGTATGACCAAATTGATCATAATGTGCCTTTTTTTGATCATCGCTTAAAACCTCATAAGCTTCAGCAATTTCTTTAAATTTATCTGCAGCATCGGGCTCTTTATTAATATCAGGATGATATTGTTTGGAGAGCTTCCGATATGCTTTTTTAAGTTCATCCTTAGAGGCGCTCTTACTGACACCTAGCACCTCATAGTAATCCCGTTTACTCATGATTACCACTCCCGAATCTTTCACATAAAGATTATTTTAACATCTATAAGAAGATGATTGCAATAAGAAAAGCGCAAGGCGCTTGCTCATCGGCTGTAGCTGAACAATAATTTGTCTATACCCTTAACAAAGAAAAAGCCAAAGCCCCTTTGCTGACTTTGACTTTTTCAAAAATTACATAGCCAATTCTATTTTTCGTCCTTGACTTCTTCAAATTCAGCGTCGACTACATTGTCATCCTTAGGACTAGCGTTTCCGCCTTCTGCACCTTGTGCTCCTTGTGCTGCCTGAGCCGCTTGTTCATAAAGCTTAACAGTTAACGCTTGAACAATTTCTTGTAAAGCGTCTTTTTTAGCACGGATTTCTTCAAGGTCGTTTTTCTCAATTGCTTCTTTTAAAGCATCTTTTGCTTCGTTCGCTTTTGCAACTTCAGAAGCATCCACTTTATCTTCTAAGTCTTTTAACGTTTTTTCAGTCGTAAACACTAATTGGTCTGCTTCATTGCGAAGTTCCACTTCTTCTTTACGCTGTTTGTCAGCTTCAGCATTTTCTTCTGCTTCTCTAACCATTTTTTGAATTTCCTCATCAGAAAGACCCGTTGAAGATTTAATTGTAATTTGCTGCTCTTTATTTGTGCCAAGGTCTTTAGCACGTACATTAACGATACCGTTCTTATCGATATCAAAAGTTACTTCAACTTGTGGAATTCCACGTGGTGCTGGTGGAATATCAGATAATTGGAAGCGACCTAATGTTTTATTCAGATTCGCCATTGGACGTTCCCCTTGAAGAACGTGGATATCAACCGCTGTTTGATTATCAGCAGCAGTTGAGAACACTTGTGATTTTGACGTTGGGATTGTTGTATTACGGTCAATCAACTTTGTGAATACACCGCCCATTGTTTCAATACCAAGTGAAAGTGGTGTAACGTCAAGTAATACTACATCTTTAACATCACCTGTGATTACGCCCCCTTGAATGGCAGCACCCATTGCTACTACTTCATCTGGGTTAACCCCACGGTGTGGCTCTTGACCAGTTGCTTTTTTGATTGCTTCCTGAACAGCAGGAATACGAGTTGACCCACCAACGAGAATAACTTTATCAAGTTGTGATGGAGATAAACCAGCATCACTTAATGCTTGGCGAGTTGGTCCCATTGTCCGCTCAACAAGGTGAGCAGATAGCTCATCAAATTTGGCTCTAGACATTGTCACTTCAAGGTGAAGTGGTCCAGCTGCTCCAGCAGTGATAAACGGTAAGGAAATTTGAGTAGTAGTAACACCTGATAAATCCTTTTTCGCTTTTTCTGCTGCGTCCTTTAAGCGTTGTAATGCCATTTTATCTTTAGAAAGGTCAATGCCATTTTCTTTTTTGAATTGTTCTACTAAGTAATCAATAATTACTTGGTCAAAGTCATCTCCGCCGAGACGATTGTCACCAGCTGTTGATTTTACTTCGAATACGCCATCTCCAAGTTCAAGGATGGATACGTCGAATGTACCGCCGCCAAGATCGTAAACAAGAACGGTTTGGTCCTGATCTGTTTTATCTAGACCGAATGCAAGTGCTGCAGCTGTCGGCTCATTGATAATACGTTCAACTTCTAAGCCAGCAATTTTACCTGCATCCTTAGTTGCTTGACGCTCTGCATCATTAAAGTAAGCTGGTACGGTAATAACCGCTTTTGTAACTGGCTCCCCTAAATAATCTTCAGCATAAGATTTTAAATATTGAAGGATAATGGCTGACATTTCTTGTGGAGTATAATTTTTCCCTTCAGCTTCTACCTTATAATCTGTACCCATATGGCGTTTAATAGACATAATGGTATTTGGGTTAGTGATTGCTTGACGCTTTGCTACTTCCCCTACTTGACGTTCGCCATTTTTAAACGCTACTACAGATGGTGTTGTGCGGTTTCCTTCTGGATTTGGAATAACCTTTGGTTCGCCGCCTTCAAGAACAGCAACACATGAGTTTGTTGTACCAAGGTCAATACCGATAATTTTACTCATTTCCCTTTTCCTCCTAAGTATTAATATGTAGGGTTATTGATTTACCTGAACCATTGATGGGCGGATAACCCGATCCTTTAACATGTACCCTTTTTGGAATTCAGCACTTACGATATTAGAGCCAAAATTCTCATCTTCTCCCTGCATTACTGCTTGATGGAAATTTGGATCAAACTCTTTCCCAACTGCTTCTATTGCTTCAACGCCTTCTTTTTTTAAGGCATCTACTAAACTGCGATAGACCATTTCCATCCCTTGAAGCAAGGAACGAGATTGCTCATTGTCTGCTTCTATTTGCAAGGCTCTTTCAAAATTGTCCAAAGCTGGAAGCAGTTCAGTTACTAACTTTTGTGCTTTATATTTTTCACCCGCCTCAATATCTAATCGAGTTCGACGGCGGAAGTTATCAAAATCCGCTTGAAGACGCAGGTAACGATTATCTGCTTCTTCTAATTTACTGGTGAGGTTTTGAATCTCAGCAGCATAGTCTACATCCGTTGAATCTTCATTGGAATCCCCTGCTTCATCAAAAACAGTTTCAACTTCCTCGTTGGTAAGTTCCACTTGTTCATTCATTTCAGATTCAACTTCCTCATTAAGCGTGTTGTTCTTTTCTTCTGTCAACTTACTCACCTCCTTAAAGGTTTGGTAACATATATTGAATAATTATTTTCACCTAGTTGAAATACGCAGTATTTCACTTACTCAATATTTCCAGCACTAATATTTTTGATACAGCTTTGTTAATACTGCGGTCAGATCCTTACTCAAAAACTGCAGCAAGCCGATAACACGTGAATATTCCATTCTCGTTGGTCCAAGAATCGCGATGGTTCCCAATTTCTCCGCCCCAACAGAATAGGTTGCGGTAATAAGACTGCAATTTTCCATAGCGCTATTATTGTTTTCCCTGCCGATTTTCACATGAAGACCCGCTGAGTCATTTTTAATTAAGGGGTAGATCCATTCTTCGTGTTCAATCATTTGTAATAGTTCACGTATTTTACTGATATCATGAAACTCTGGCTGACTTAACATATTTGTCTTTCCGCCAAAGAAGAGTTTTTCATTAACCGGCATTTTTAGCGAATCAGCAATGGTATGCATCATTAAATCGTAATTTCGGATATGCTGCCTTAGTAACATTGCCACTTCTTTGTAGATTTTATCATTTAAATCTTCAAGCGCAACCCCAGTCAAACGCTCATTTAGAATATTGACTGTCTTTTCTAAATCACTTGCATCCACGGTTGGAGGCAAATAAAATGTTCGGTTTTCAACATGGCCCGAATCCGTTACAAAGATTGCTACTGCACTTTCCTTGTTTAGAGGAATGATTTGTATCCGTTTAAGTTTATTAAAGCTGGCCGCAGGACCTAAAACGATAGAAGTATAATTGGTTAGCTCAGATAATATCCTTGCCGACTTTTGAATGATTTTTTCAAATTCAAAAATTCTCTCAGCAAAGATTGATTGAATAATCGTTATATCCTGCTTGTTTAATGCTTGAGGCGACAGCAAATGATCTACATAATACCGATAGCCTTTTTCAGAAGGAACACGACCAGAAGAAGTATGCGTTTTTTCAATATAGCCTAGTTCTTCAAGATCAGCCATTTCATTCCGAATAGTCGCCGAACTAAATGATATTTCATCCTTTTTCGACAAACTCCTTGAGCCGACAGGTTGTGCAGACCGAATAAAATCATCAACAATAACCTGAAGAATCAATAATTGACGATCTGTTAACACCTTTCATCACCTCTGTTAGCACTCATTGAAGTCGAGTGCTAATTATATTAATAAATTATCAAAAATAGGGGGATGGTGTCAATCATTTGGCATTAAGAAATTACAAAAGCACCTAGATAGCGGGTTAGTTGATAACCCCTAAAAAGGATTGAAAAACCTCATTTCCTAATAGCCGCCCTGTTTTTGTTAAATATATATTACCTTCTTTTATTTCTATCCACTTTTTAGTAATTAAATCTGCTATCTCTTTTTCAAATAATTGCATAGGATCCACATCAAACTTTCCGATGAAATGAGAGATAGATACTCCAGCTGTTTTTCGCAGACCTAAAAACATTTCTTCTTCTATTTGTTCTGCTTTTGAAGTTTGGTTTTCTTGAAAGATAGGGAGACTTCCGTCAGCAATTAAATCCATATATTTTTTCAATGGTCCTGCATTCGAGCGTCTCCAGCCATTCACATAGCTATGAGCACCTGCACCGAACCCAAAATAGTAATCGTTATTCCAGTATGTTAGGTTATGTTTACTTTCATAGCCAGGCTTTGAAAAATTACTAATTTCATACTGGTTAAATCCATGCTTTTCCATTTCCTCCATTAATAGTTCATACATTTCTGCTTCAATATCTTCACCCGGAGTAGGAAGTTTACCTTTTTGCAAAAGATTATAAAAGACCGTCTTCGGTTCAATAATTAATGAATACCCAGAGTAATGTTGAATATCAAGAGTGAAAGCCTCTGATAATGACTCTTTAAAATCAGTTATTGTTTGGGTTGGCAGACTGAAGATTAAATCAATGCTGATGTTTTCGAAGCCGAGAGACTTTGCATTCTCCACTGTTTGGTAAACATCCTTGGCACGATGGACACGGCCAATTTTCTTTAATAATTCATCATTAAAGGTTTGGACACCAAGACTGAGCCGGTTTACACCTGCATCTTTTAATATCTGCAACTTGCCTTTTGTTAAATCACCCGGATTTGCTTCGAATGTAAATTCAAGATTACTGCTCATAGGTAAGTTCCTATTTATACTATCGCAAAACCGTTCAAGCTGCTTTTCATTTAGTGAAGTAGGCGTCCCTCCACCCACAAAAATGGTTTGCAATTTGTCAGTTGGATATTTGTTAAATGTTAAGACCATTTCTTGCTCTAGCGCCTGTAAATATTCATCAACCGGCTGCCCTTTTAGAAAAACTTTATTAAAATCACAGTAATGGCAAATATGCTCACAAAAGGGTATATGGAGATAGGCAGCTTTAATCATACATACTTTCACCTCTGTAAAAAAAGAGGCAGGATTTCGCCTATATTAGACTTTTCCTAACCTCCCGTTTCTTTTTTATTTTTTTGAATTGTTATCATCCATTTTTAGGACAGCCATGAAGGCTTCTTGTGGGACCTCGACAGAACCAACCTGTTTCATCCGTTTTTTACCTTCTTTTTGTTTCTCGAGCAGCTTTCGTTTACGGGAAATATCTCCCCCATAACATTTAGCCAATACGTTTTTACCCATGGATTTAATGGTTGAACGAGCAACAATTTTTTGGCCAATAGCGGCTTGGACAGGAACTTCGAATTGCTGCCTTGGGATTAATTCCTTTAGCTTCTCAACAATGACTTTGCCGCGTTCATAGGCAAAATCTTTATGAACGATAAAGCTTAAGGCATCCACCTTTTCAGAGTTTAACAATATATCCATCTTTACCAAGCTAGAATGTTTGTAGCCAATTAATTCATAATCGAATGATGCATAGCCTCGGGTGCTGGACTTAAGTTGATCAAAGAAATCATAAACAATTTCTGCTAACGGAATTTCATAGATGATGCTTACACGGTTTTCACCTTGGTATTGCATATCAATAAATATACCGCGCTTTTGCTGACACAGCTCCATAATCGCTCCAACATATTCATTCGGAGCCATCATCGTTGCTTTAACGTAAGGCTCTTCAACATGGTCAATTTTCTGTGGTTCTGGAAGATTGGAAGGGTTATCCACTTTTATTTGATTGCCATCTGTCATGTGTACATTATAGATAACACTTGGAGCTGTTGTAATCAAATCAATTTTGAATTCACGCTCAATCCGCTCTTGAATAATCTCCATATGAAGAAGACCTAAGAACCCGCAGCGAAAACCAAAGCCCAGTGCCTGGGAAGTTTCAGGCTCGAATTGAAGTGCTGAGTCATTTAACTGCAGCTTCTCAAGTGCTTCACGTAAATCATTAAATTTCGCAGTATCGATTGGATATAATCCGCAATACACCATTGGATTTAATTTACGATAACCTGGCAGCGGTTCGGTCGCACCATTTTTTGCATTGGTAATCGTATCCCCGACACGAGTATCTCCAACATTTTTAATCGCTGCTGAAAGGAAACCAACATCCCCAACAGTTAGTTCGTTTAACTGGGTCGATTTTGGTGTAAATACTCCTACCTCATTCACTTCAAATTCTGCACCTGTTGCCATCATTTTAATTTTGTCGCCCACTTTTATACTTCCATCAACTACACGAATGTAGGCAACTACACCACGATAGGCATCATAAAGGGAATCAAAAATCAAAGCTTTTAATGGGGCTTCAGGGTCACCAGTTGGAGCAGGAACAGTTTTAACTACCTGTTCAAGGATATCTTCAATCCCAATACCTGCTTTAGCAGAGGCTAGTACCGCTTCAGAGGCATCTAATCCAATAACCTCTTCGATTTCATTACGAACCCTTTCAGGTTCAGCACTTGGCAGATCAATTTTATTAATAACTGGTACTATTTCAAGGTTATTATCTAGTGCGAGGTAAACGTTCGCCAAGGTTTGCGCTTCAATTCCCTGAGCCGCGTCAACAACTAACACAGCACCTTCACAGGCAGCAAGGGAACGAGAAACCTCATACGTAAAATCGACGTGTCCTGGCGTATCAATCAAATGGAAGATGTATTCTTCACCATCTTTTGCCTTGTATTTTAATTGTACAGCATTTAACTTAATCGTAATCCCGCGTTCTCTTTCTAAATCCATCGAATCTAAAAGTTGATCTTTCATTTCACGGGATGTTAATGCATTGGTTTTTTCTAAAATACGGTCAGCTAATGTTGATTTCCCATGGTCAATATGGGCAATAATCGAGAAATTTCTTATCTTAGATTGTCTTTTTAATTTTTCTTCTCTGTTCATGTGTTTCACTCCTACTATAACTCGCACAATTACACTATTTTTGATTATATCAGTACGGGAAATAAGATTCAATTAAAACTGAAATCACACAAAAAAAGCGGCATCCAAGAGAAGGAACCGCTAGGAATATTTATTCGGTTATTAGACTAATCAGTTTTTCCGAAGCAGAGGAGACACCTTCAGAAATCTTCTTTCCCATCGAAGAAAATAAATTAAAGGCACTTATTTCCTCAAGTTTCTTTTTCTTTTCATCAATATCATGACTCGATATTTCATTTCCCAAAAAAGTAGCTTGTACATGCTCGCCATTGTCATTAATACCAACAGCATTTTGAAAATTCGGGTCATCGTAGCCCTTCATTTTATGAATGCCGTCATTCGCCAGCTGCATCCCAGCTAGTACCGATATAAACATAATGGCTATAATACAGAAAAACTTCAGCATGAACATTTTCATATGACATGCTCCTTTACCTCTATTCTTTATCAGTGGATTGCTCAACATCTTGATTCACTTTTTCTGCTTGCCAGAAATATTCACTAAAAACATCAGCAAGTGCGTCAGCTGAACGGTTTAACTCCTCAAAAGTATTGTCAACACCGCCAAATTCCACTAATATTACATTCTCAGACAAATTTTGATTATAGACACCGTTTTGCCCAGCACCCTGATTCATGTGGATTCCCCAGCTCAATCCCTTATATTTCTCTTCAAGGAGTTTATGCAGGTCACTTGCTAACTTTTCATTTTTTTCATGATTTGGATTTTTCCCGCCAATAACAAAAGCCAACTGTGCATATGCCTTACCATTTATCATAACCGTCGTTTTATCTTTACGTCGTGCATCTCTATGGATATCAATAAAATATTCCAATTCAGAGTTTGAGGCCATTGCCGTCTGAACTAATTCACCAGATTTCTGATAAGTACTAGCCATTTTCACGGACCCCATAATATCAGATTTATCAATTGAGGTTCCAATACCTCTAGCCTCTAAGCTTTCCTTCAACTGATCGCCTATCTTGGTGACATTTAATTGTGAATGATAAGCAAGATTCGGATCTGTTACCCCTTGTAAATAAGGAAGGTATGACTCGCGATTATGAGTAAAGTAAAGATGTACCACCTTTTTCTCACCTGTTGTAAGTGAGGGATTCGAAGGAATTTCATCCTCGTTTCCTTTGTCAATACCTTCAATATTTTGCAGTGATGCTTCGCGTTCTGCTTTCATTATTTCTAATGGGGGTGAGGATTCAAATGGCATGTTCGTATAATTTGATCCTTCCCCAGCAACAAGTATTTTCCCATCAAACTGTTCAAAGCCTGGAAGCTCTCTGCCTAGAAGGCTCCTTGGATCATTTAAATTAATATTACTTGAAAGCTTAAAAATTAAGTTAGTCAGCTTGGGGCTTGCGGTTAAATCATCTTCAATGGATAAAAAATGGTGATTCTCCCAAGCCATAAGCTGATAGAGCATTTTCCCATTTACTTGATTTGTTGCTGTATTAACAGAATTAGACATAGGTCTAAACTGGGGCTTTAATGATGTTAACAGCCCACTGATGGAAAACACCAAAAGCATAAACAGCAAGATAAAAGAGGTTACTTTTATTAGATTCGTCCCTTGCACCGTCAAAAACAATCCAGAATTCCTAGTAGATTTCATGGTTCCACCTCTCAATTTGATTCTAGTAAATACTTATGACATTACTAGAATTGCTAGAACCATTAATCGCAATTGAGAGGTGGTCGCTTAAACTTTATCGCGTATAGTAACCAGTATTTCCCTGATCTACATTACTGTGAAGCGATGCATTCAATCCGCTCGCAATCAGGTTGGCCATATCTTCAATAAATACATCTACTTCCTTAGGAGTAACCATTAGATTATGTCCTAAAGGGGAAAGGACCTCGTATATTAATTTACGTTTTTCTTCTTCTTCTAAGGTTCCAATCATCCCCAGGAAGGTCTGACGGTGCTTTTCTTCTGGAAGATCATCATCGGTAAGTTTTTTTCGTTTCCCAAATGTCATACCCGCTGGTGCGAGGGCTCTTGATGGACGATTTCCTTCCTTAAGCTCCTTACCAAAATGCTTCAGGATATAATCAATCGTGTCACTTGTAATCGAAACGGCATCAACAACAGTCGGAACACCAATAGCGATAACCGGAACTCCTATTGTTTCTTTACTTAATTCTTTTCTTTTATTTCCTACTCCTGATCCTGGGTGAATGCCTGTATCCGAAACTTGTATGGTAGAATTGACCCTATCAATCGATCTTGCTGCTAATGCATCAATAGCTATAACAAAATCTGGTTTTGTTTTTTCGACTACGCCAAAAATAATATCGCTCGTCTCAATCCCTGTTAATCCCATTACTCCAGGAACTAAAGAACTAACTGGACGGTAACCTTCCTCAACATTTTCTGGCTGTAATTGAAACAAGTGTCTGGTGATTAATAGGTTCTCACAGACCATTGGACCAAGTGCATCTGGGGTAACATTCCAATTTCCTAAACCTACTACGAGACAGGAGGCATCTTTCTTAATCCCTGTTCCTTCTAGAAAGTGAGCAAATTCTTTAGCAAATATTTCTTCCACTTTTTGTTGTAAAGGGGTGTCCTGCTGTCTAATTCCTTGTACTTCAAGGGTTAAATAGCGTCCTGCTTTTTTACCCAGCTGTGTTGCACCTGCATCTGTGATCTCTACTAAAGAGATTTTTATATCATCTATATCTTTTTCTTTAATAATGACTCCTTCAATTTGCGAGAGGTTCTCTCCCTGTTGAACTGAGCCTTCCCTGTCAGCAATAACCATTTCTCTCGCTTCAATAGCTAAATCCGTTCGAATTGAATACTGGCTTAGATCGATATTGGTGTTTTTATTCTCCTGCAATATGTCTCGCTCCTATCCTTAAGTTCTAAACTAGAAACTATTCCCTATTTTTACCCCTTTTCGGCTAAAACATTCAGGTTATTCTTATATGTAGATAATTCTAGTATTGCAAAATAAGGTTTGGTTTGATAAAATATCTCTTGTTCTGATTAATTGTGAATGAAGGTAAAGTCGAGTTCATATAATCTCGATTCTTTGTAGGAGGTGAAAGTAATGCCTAACATTAAATCTGCTATTAAGCGTGTAAAAACAAGCGAAGCTCGTAATGCTCAAAATACAACTGTTAAATCTGCAATGCGTACTGCTGTTAAGAAAGTAGAAGCTGCTGTTACACTTAACGATGCTCCTGTAGCTAAAGAAGCATTCACTGCTGCTGCTAGCAAACTAGACAAGGCTGCTGCTAAAGGACTTATCCATAAAAATGCTGCTGCCCGTAAAAAATCACGTCTTGCTAAAAAAGCTAACTCTTTATAATAAAAGCGGAAGCGCCTTGCTCAGGGGCGACAGGCATAAGACAAGCCGGCGAGAAGGCTGTTCTTTAGCCTTTTTGACGGATTGGCTTATGACCCGAGCCCCTAGGCGCTGGAGCTAGACAATAATAAGAGAGCATAAAAAACGATTCCTGATTGGAATCGTTTTTTTATGTCTACCGTTTTATTTTGAACAATAACATCTCAATTAGTAATGATTTATTCATGCCGCCCGTTTTCATCTGAAGGTCAGCATTCGCCAGCATGCTCATAAGGTTAGTTAATTCTTCATCCGTAAATTGATTAGCTTGCCCAGCGGCTAACTTTACCCGGAATGGATGAGTCTTTAAATAACCCGCCATTTGCTGTTGTCCATAACCTCTCCTTGAAAGCTCCTTCACCTGATAAATAAGCCTGAATTGGCCCGCGAGCAAGGCTAATATCTTAATCGGTTCCTCATTTTGCTTTAATAAATCGTAATAAATTCTAAGTGCATCTTCGGGTTTTCTTTGCACTACCTTCTCAATTAATGTAAAAATATTTTGTTCAAGCGATCTCGACACTAATTTCTCAACCATAGAAGCATTAATTTGTTTTTCTTCGGCAGCATACAAAGCTAATTTATCAACTTCACTTGTTATCATAAACATATTTGTACCCACAAGTGTAATCAGGAGTTCAAGTGCATCTGGGTCGAAAACAATTCCATTTATTTTTGCTCTTTCTTTCACCCAATTTTTCAATTCGTACTCATTCAACTTCTTTGCTTCAACTGTAACTGCCGTCCTTTTTAGCTCTTTGGTGATTTTTTTCCGTTCATCGAGCTTTTCATATGGCGCTGATATCACTAAGACGGTATAGGGTGCAGGTTCTTTTAAATACAACTCAAGCCGCGCTAAATTATGTTCCATTTTATCTTTTGTCTTCTCAGCCGTTAAAAACTTAGGATTATGTAAAAAGATTACTTTTTTCTCACCTAGAAAAGGAAAGGTTTCTGCGTCTTCTAGCGCCGTTTCAATTGGTGTTTCATCTAAATCATACGCAGTAAAATTAAAATCCTTATCCTCTTCATCTAAAACCTGATTAAGCAGCAATTGCTTTGTTTCATTGATTAAAAAGGCCTCCGTACCATATAATAAATAAATGGGAGCAATTTCCCGTTGTTTAATTTGTTTCCAAATATCTAATACCATTTTCCAAGCTCCCCTTCGATTCACTTTCATTATCTATCGTAATGAAGCTTGGACATTTTGACAAGTGTTAAAAGGGAATTGACAGCTTTCTTGGAAAGCGCCAATTCCCGATCTATGATGAACGCCTGCAATTAAAGCCCTAGGATCTTTTATTGCCTGGCGGAGTTCCTTGTGTAAATTTAGTGTCACCTTTTTGGGATAAAGTATTTGTGTCAACTCTTGTCAATAAAGGAAGTAGATATTCAAAGCATGCTGGATTTTTCAAGTAAAAAAGCTTATACTATTATGTGAAATAGGAGGGGTATATTGTGAATGAATTTGAAAAGAATGTACAAAGTAAAGGCAACGACGCAATTGATTCTGGAATAGGTTTTGTTGTTTCTTTTGGTGTTTTTGCTGTAATGTTTATTATTGCAACAGTTATTAAAGTTGTCGGGTCCTAATCTTATGCACTGCTACATAATCAGTTCTTGGAGGCTGTAATCATACAGTCTCTTTTTCGTTTTCAGTTAAGTTATTGCTTTATCTTATGTAAAACGGAAGAAAAGGTTCCACTCTCCTGATAAAACCTATAGGTAATCGCACCATGGACATCGGTCCTGTATACAGTTGTATTCTCGAGATGTTCTAACACCTCGGTATGAGGATGGCCATAACGATTATGTTCACCAACTGATATCCATGAGATAGCAGGTTTTATTTTATTTATAAATTGCTCACTTGTTGATGTTTTACTTCCATGGTGTCCTGCCTTTAGTACATCTATCTGCAAATTAGGATATTTCTTTATTATCCTTTCCTCTCCCGCTTGATCAAGATCGCCGCCAAAAAACCAATTAAGCCCTCCAATATTCGCCATAATTGCAATCGATCCACTATTCCGCTCACCTTGATAATTTTCTTCAGGACTTAGAACATAGAATAAACCCATTTCAGTTTTCCATTGGCTCCCATCGGCGACCATAACAATCTGAATACCTCTTTTTTTTGCTTCCTGAATAATGGATAACTCTGATTTTGATGGTTCAGCAACTGATGGCATTAAAATTTGTGTAACTTCTATTTCTTTTAAAACAGCAAGGGCGCCGCCAATATGATCAGCATCACCATGAGTAAGAATAAGTTTATCTAATTTTGTTATCCCCTTTCCTTTCAAAAAAGGGACCACAACATCTCTCCCTACTTCAAATGGTTTTGCAGACTTTTTCCATTCTTCTTCTTCAAATTGGATGGTTCCTCCCGTATCAATTAAATAGGTACCCTTACCGAATGGGTAATGGATTAAAATACTATCTCCCTGCCCAACATCAATCATTGTGACTTCCCCAAATGGATTTACCCAATTCCAGATATTCTGGAATGTAATCAAGGCAAACGCTAAAAAAATGACCTTTAGTTTCCTCTTTTGATGAAAACCCGATTCCCATATTAAAAAAATGAAGACGATGATCACCATGTAAATGATGAAGAGAAGTAAATTGGGTCTTCCTGTCACAAGCTGGGCAAAAGATAGATCTGCAAGTTTTTCAATAAGTCCATTGGCTAAGGTAATAATTTTCATAAATAAGTTAATAAGAAATGACGGAGTATCGCCAAATATGAGCTGAATGAGATACAAGATATATAACCCAGGGAGAAATACAAACGAGAAGAGAGGAATATAGAGAAGGTTAGCTGCAATGCTTATAAATGAAATTTCGAAAAAATGATACAGTAAAATCGGTAAAGCTGCGAGCTGAGCAATAACGGAGATAACAACCATCGATGAAATCGTTTCTTGATACCGAGGTAAAATACCAGGAACAGATAAAATAATCGCATAGCTAACTGAAAACGATAACTGAAAGCCTGCATCTAAAATAATCAAGGGAGAAAAAAATACATAAATCATTAGGGTAAGGCTTATGGCATCAATTGGTGACAATTTTATTTGTTTCTTCCAACGTAAAACAAATAAAACAATAAAAAGCATTAAAACCGCACGAATAACAGAAGGTGAAGCACCTGTCAAAATCGCATATATAGGCAGAAGGACGAGAAGAAAATTCATCATAAACTGCTTAGTCAATCCGATTCTTATTCCTAAATAAAAAACCATCCCGATTAATAAGGAAACATGAAGTCCAGATATTGCTAGTAAATGAACAATGCCCGTTTTTTGATAATTTATCAGCACCTCAGGATCAAACATACTTCTATCTCCAAATATTAATGCAGCTGATAGGGCGGCAATTTCTGCGGGGAAATGTTTTTCGAGATATTTAATACCAGTAAAACGGATCTCTTTAATTATGGTTAATGGAGTTGATTTAACTTCAGCACATTTACTTAGAGGGTTATTTTCTAATTCAACTATCTTATAAATCTGTTTTGCAGCTAAATATTTCTGGTAGTTAAAGGCATTTGGATTTTTGGCAATTGAAGCTTCTTTTAATACTCCTGTTACATAACATAAACGTCCGTAAAAATTCGTATCTTTTAGAGCCTCTTTCTCAGCCTCTGTTTTTATTTTATAACGTATTAAAAGCCTTTCTTTATTCTTTATATCAAATGCAATAACCTGGAATAAATCGCCATCAACTTTGGTATTTTCAGTATATTGTAGATAAAAGGTTGTCAGCGAATCGTGCAGCTTAGTTTTATTATGTGTAATCGTATGTTGACCGGTGAGGAAAAAAGTTATAAAGAGGCAGATGATGATGAACAATTGTTGTTTTGAATATTTCTTATACGTATGAAGCAGATAAAAATAAATAATGGAACAAAGTAAGATAGGCAGAAAAAAGAAAAAAGAGGTTAAAACTCCTAATATGGCTGCCATTGCAAAATAGAAGCATTTACTATTCATTGATTTCTCCAATTTTTTGGGGAGTATTATAACGCCGGATAAACCGGCGTTATTTTTGGGGGATTATTTACTTATCTTACGAAAATCAATCACTGATTCTTTTAATTCTACCTTTTCGGTTTTCACATTTGCTTGTTGGAATAACTCCACTGCATGAGGGTGATTCTTATAATCCTCTGCATAATAGACTGTCTTAATCCCTGCTTGAATTATCGCTTTACAGCACTGTAGGCACGGAAAATGAGTAACATAAATTTCAGCTTCAGCTGTAGGGACACCAAATTTAGCACACTGCAGGAGGGCATTCATTTCGGCATGTATCGTCCTTACGCAATGATTATCTATGACATAACAGCCTTTATCAATACAGTGGTCTCCACCAGCGATAGAACCGTTGTAACCACCGGCAATAATTCTCTTATCTCTGACGATTGTCGCACCCACTGTCAGCCGTGTGCAGGTACTTCTTAAGGCAAGCAAATGACTTTGAGCCATAAAATATTGATCCCATGGAATGCGTTCCACTTTCTCCAACTCCTCCAAATTTCGATATATTTCTCTCTTTAGTGTAATATCTAAGACTTTAAATGGTCAATGAGTTTTCTTATTGAACTGTAATTAGATCCTTTAGTTTCTCAAATGTTTTATCACCAATCCCGCTAATATTTTTCAAATCCTCGACACTCTTAAACGGACCGCTTGTTTCCCTGTATTCCGTAATCGCAGCCGCTTTTGAGGGACCAATTCCCGGAAGGTTTTGCAACTGTGTTTCATCTGCTTTATTTAGATTAATTTTTGCTTGATTACCAGAACCACCGCCAGTGCTTGAAGGATTAACACTTGTTCCTGCAGGTACAGTTACTCCTTCCTCGCCCTTTGCAGGGATATAAATAACCATTGCATCCTGAACATGCTCAGCAAAGTTCACCTGACTTTCATCGGCATTTTCAGTTAGCCCTCCAGCACGTTGGATCACGTCTATTACCCTTTCACCCTGACTTGATGAATAAACACCCGGCATGGCAACCTGCCCCTTTACGTCAACCATAATGATTTCCGGTTCCTGAATTTCTTCTTGTACTGGTGGATGATCCTTTTCATCCTTTATTTCTTGCGGGACAATATTTTCTACATTACTAACAGAAGATTTACTTTCTTCTAAGAAATAAAAAATGGCAGCAAAAGCTATTATGGCAGTAATAATCACATACATCTTATGCTCATACATCCAGTCCTTCATAAGTAATCCATCCTTTCAATTGGTATATTTCACTATCATATTTCATATTGTTATTAGAGAATCTGCATGCGAAGGAGGGTCGGAATAATGAAAATTGGTATCATTGGTACCGGTAATATGGGGACAATTTTGGTTGAGGCCTTAATCGATGGAAGAGCAGTTTCCCCTTCTTCAATGGTAATTACAAATAGATCAAAAACTAAAGCGAAGCTGCTTAAAGATAAATATAAGGGAATAAGGGTTGGGGAAAATGCAGCTGAAGTAGCATCTCAATCCGATTTAGTGTTTATTTGTGTTAAACCCTTAGATGTTTATACCATTATTAATGAAATTAACCCACATTTAAATAATAGAAAATGTGTTATTTCCATCACAAGTCCTATCGAAACAAGTCAACTTGAAGCAAAAACAGCTTGTTCAGTAATCAGGGTTATTCCGAGCATTACAAACCGTGCATTAGCGGGAGTTTCGCTGATAACTTACGGTGAACATTGCAGTGAAAATTGGAAAACAAAAGTGGAGAGTATGTTTGCGAAGATTTCGATACCAGTAAGTATTGAGGAGAATATCACAAGAGTGGCTTCTGATATCGTTAGCTGCGGTCCAGCATTTTTCAGTTATTTATTGCAGCGTTTTATCCTTGCTGCTGTGAAAGAAACGGAAATTGATCAAGATACAGCTACAGTGATGGCTAGTGAAATGATTGTTGGCCTCGGAGAGTTATTAAAACAGGGTCATTATACATTACCTTCGTTACAAGAAAAAGTTTGTGTTAAGGGTGGTATTACTGGTGAAGGCATTAAGGTGATGGAGGAAGAGCTTGGAGATCTCTTTGAACATATTTTCCAAGCGACACATACAAAGTTTAATGAAGACATTGAAAAAGTCAACTTGCAGTTCTATAAACATTAATTCGCCAAGTTTAGTCAAATTCCTTTATTTATTTTAAAAAATTTAAAAAAGGCCATCAATTTTAAATTGATGGCCTTTTTCTTGCGATGAAAAATATTCTTTCTGATTGTTCCTGTGGTTCAGTGTCCTCAAAATCCGCACAAATCTCAAGGATTTCAAAGCCTGCATCCTTTAACCATTCGGAATACTGTTGAATAGGGTATGTTCTTTGGTTATGAATTTCATCAAAACGATCATATTTTCCAGACTGTTCATCTAAAACAAAAAAACTTAGTTCATGTTCTACACTATTTGGTAATTCACCGGCAAAGCTATTCCAAATATAGGATAAAGGATCATCTGCTAACGTAAAGGTTTGATTGATAAAAAGCTCAGAAATCTTATAAATAGAATGGACATCAAAAAAGAATATGCCGTTATCTTTAAGATGCCTATTGGCACTGGTAAAAGTATGTATCACGTCTTCTTCAGATTTCAAATAATTTAAGGAATCACAAAATATCCCAATAATATTAAACTCTTCATGTCCTTCTAAATTGGCCATATCCTGCTCAAAAAAAGGAATATTCAATCCTTCATCCTGTGCTTTTGCCTGTGCAACACTAAGCATATCAGCGGATAGATCGACACCAGTAACGGAAAAGCCCTCCTTAGCAAAACGAACGGAGAGCTCTCCTGTACCACATGCCAAATCAAGTAGACTTTTACCATCCACTTGATATTTATACAATTTTTCTTTTACAAATCTTACCCATTCATCATATGGAGCATCTTGCATGAGCTCGTCATATAAATAGGCAAACTGCTCATAGCTCATGTTGTCAACTCACTGCGAATATCCTCTAATGGCGCATCGCCCCATAAGCGTTCTAACTTGTAGTAACTTCTTTCATCACGATGGAATACATGTGCAACCACATCACCAAGGTCTATTAGGATCCATGTCGCTTCATCAAAGCCTTCCATTCTTCGCACATTATATCCGCTTTCTTCTGCCTTTTCTTTAATTCCTCTTGCAATCGCCTGTACTTGTTTGTCAGAGTTTCCGTGACAAATAATAAAATAATCGGCAATTAAGGAAATTCCCTGCATATTGAGTGCTAGAATATCTTCAGCTCTTTTATCATCTGCAGCCTTTACTGCAATTTTTAATAACTCTTGATTAGACATTAATCAATCCTCCGATTCATTACTAAATCATTATATGTTTGAAAGCTATCCGGATAAACACTTTGATTCTTTTTCATTAAGAATAGTATTGTATTTTTAACTGCTTGTATTAATGCAGTGTCCAAATTTTTCTTTGCTAAAGCTCTGACTTCATCCACCCCAGGAAAATGGCGGCCTGGTTCAATATAATCTCCTAAATAAATTACTTTTTCCAGCAGAGTCATTCCTGGCCTTCCTGATGTATGGTACCGGATCGCATCCAGTACTTCCTTATCCTTTATCCCGGCTTCTTTTTCAACTAAGTAAGCCCCTGCTGGAGCATGCCACAACTCAGCATGGTAGTGAAGTAAGTCTTGAGGGAACTTTTGCGATAAAATAATTTGTTTCATTTCATCTTTAGGCCGAAATTTTGCATAATCATGAAAGATTGCAGCCAATTCAGCTTTTTTTTCATCAGCACCATATTGCTTCGCTAAAGCAATAGCAGTTTCCATGACTCCTAAGGTGTGCTGATATCTATGGTCAGTTAACTGTTCTTTTACAATCTTTAACGCCTCTTCACGTTCCATATAAATGATTCTCCCTAATAAAATCAATAACCGGGTCGGGTAACAAATAACGAACTGTCATGCCTTGTTGTACTCTCTCTCTAATCATACTTGAAGAGACATCGATTGCCGGAACATCCACGTAGGTGATTGGATAATCCGTTTTCAAGCTGTATTCAGGTCTTTCAACACCAACAAATTGGACAAGTTCAATCAGTTCATCTATTTTATGCCATTTAGGCAGATACTCAATCATATCTGCACCGATGATAAAATAAAATTGATGATTTGGATACATTTCATTTAATATCCTCATGGTATCGACAGTAAAAGAAGGACCCGATCTTTCTAACTCAATTTTTTCAATTTTAAATGCTTCATTTCCTTTAATTGAAAGCTCCAGCATTTGCAAGCGGTCATGATTTTCAATTGATTCCGATTTCTTCTTATGAGGAGGCTCTTGGTTTGGCATAAACCATACTTCATCAAGATTAAGTTTGGAGAGTACCTCATTAGCGATTAACAAGTGGCCGTAATGAGGCGGGTCAAAAGTCCCTCCCAATATCCCAACCTTCGGCATGATGAAACCTCCTTTACTTATGGAAGTGTTATTTGTTTCTTTTCCACTGATTCCTTATATAAAACAATTGTATTACCAATTATTTGGACAATATCTGCACCTGTTCCCTCAGAAAGCTGCTCTGCAACAACGTTTTTATCTTCTTCACAATTTTGCAAAACACTTATTTTAAAAAGTTCTCTTGCCTCTAGCGCTTCCGACACTTGCTTAACCATATTTTCATTTACCCCGCCTTTTCCTACTTGGAAAATGGGATCTAAATGATGGGCCTTTGATCGTAGATATCTTTTTTGTTTTCCTGTTAACATTTCACGCCTCCAAGCTGTTGTAGTACATTTTCTCGCATTCTGTTTACGTCTGGGAATATTCCTGTCCATTTCTCAAAAGCAAGCGCACCTTGATAAACAAACATTTCAACGCCATTTTGAACAGTTGCACCCTTTTGTCTTGCTTCCATTAAAAATTGGGTCTCTAACGGGTTGTAAATAATATCACAAACCAACGATTGGGACTTTAAACGCTTCAGGCTAATTGGCATTTCCGAAATTTTCGGGTACATCCCTATCATCGTAGTCTGAATCACCACATCATATTCATTCAAATGAAGATCTGCCTCCTCTAAAGATAAGGCTTTAGAGTTTGATATATATGGACATGACTCAATGAGCTCTTGGCCCTTAAGGACAGTTCGATTCGCAATATCTATTGCCAATGGCTTCATTTTCGCCATGGTAAAGTAAATTGCTCTTGCCGCCCCTCCAGCACCAATGACTAATACTTTCTTGTCAGAAAAAGATGAGATATAAGGCTCCAATCCTTTAATAAACCCATATCCATCCGTATTATAGCCGACAAATTTTCCGTTTTCATTTACAACCGTATTGACGGCACCAATACTTAAAGCTAATTCATCGATTTCATCTAAAAAAGGAATGATCGTGCTTTTATGAGGTATCGTTATATTAAAACCCGAAATACCGATCGCCTTTAATCCCTTAACAGCAGTTTCTAATTCATCTCTTCTTACATGAAAAGGATGATAGTGAGCATCGATTTCATAATAGGATAAGATATCATTGAGCATGATTGGTGACATTGAGTGGCCAATTGGATCCCCCAACACCGCAAAAAGTTTCTTCACCCTGTTTCTCCCCCATTTCCCTGTCTTTTTAGATTAAAGATTTACGGGTTAAGGTTTGTACACCCTTAGGCACGTATGCCGCTACCTTTACTCCCGGTTCGTTTATGGTTATCCAGCCAAGTCCAGAAAAGACTACATCTGTTTTGGCATCCTTAATCGTAAATTCTTGTTTTACTAACTCAGGAAATGTTCCTAATTCATCTTTTCGAGGTGGAGCCAGCATTTCCCCAAGATGATTTTCATACAACTCATCTGCATTATCTGTTTTTGTCCGATGGATATTTATTTCATTTGAGACATGGCAAACAAAGGAACTCCTGCCCCCGCTTATATAGTCAAATCTTGCTAATCCACCAAAAAATAAGGTTTGACCCTCATTTAATTGAAACACCTTTGGCTTAATTTCCTTTTTCGGTGTAATTACTTTTAGATCCTTCTTATCTACAAAGTGTGCCATTTGGTGATGATTAATAATTCCTGGTGAATCAATTAGTGCTTTGCCATCCTCAAGTGGAATTTTGATGATATCTAGAGTAGTTCCTGGAAAATGTGATGTGGTAATAATATCCCCTTCCCCAGTAACTTCTTTAATAATTCTATTTATAAATGTAGATTTCCCTACATTTGTACATCCTACGACATAGACATCTTTTCCATTTCGCATCTCATCGATGGCAGCGGCTGTTTCTCTAATGTACTTTCCTTTTTCTGCACTGACTAAAAATACTTCTTCAGGTCTTAACCCAAGCTCTTTTGACTCATGTTTCATCCAATTAATCAATTTGTTATGTTTAACTGATTTCGGCAATAAATCTACCTTATTACCCACAAGCAGAACCTTATTGTTTCCTACGAAACGGTGTAATCCTGGAAGCCAGCTTCCATTAAAATCAAAAATATCAACAATCATAACGATCAGGGCATCAGTCTGGCCAATGCCATTCAATATTTTCAAGAAGTCATCATCGGTTAAACTGACATCCTGGACTTCGTTGTAATGCTTTAGTCGAAAACATCGCTGACAAATGATACTTTCCTTTTCGAGTGCAGATGATGGTGCATAACCTAATTCCTCTGGGTTTTCAGTCTGAACCTTGACCCCGCACCCCATACATAAATATTGCTCTTGTTCACTCACACTTTAGTCCTCCCATTGAATCATCCCTTTTTTCCTGAACCAATTCAAAATTCTTCGTTCAGCAAAGCGGTTAAATTTAGTAACAAACCCGTCTGTTTGGGCGACTGGTACCACAAGAATTGTATGAAACCCGCTTCGATTTCCACCTAAAACATCCGTTAATAATTGGTCCCCAATGACAACCGCTTCTTCCTTTTTGATTCCCATTTGGGATAGTGCCTTATTAAATGCACGCACCAATGGTTTGCGCGCTTGAAATATAAACGGTATTTGTAATGGGTCAGAGAACTCCTTTACCCGTATTTCATTATTATTAGAAACAATTGTAACGAGTATATTGTGCTTTTTTATTTGTTCGAACCATTTTATTAGTTCAGGTGTGGCATTTGGTCGATCCCATTCCACAAGCGTATTATCCAAATCAGTAATGATTCCCTTAATCCCTCTTTTTTTCAAGTCCTCGGGATGAATATCTAATATGCTTTTTACATGCTCATCAGGCAAAAATTTCTTTAACACTCAGCTTACACCTCATTAATTCATCTGTTTATCTGTACCATCATAACCAATTTTAACCTTAGTATCAAAATATAACTATTATAGCTGTATGGATTTATTATTTGTCAAACCCAAACATTTTTGCTGTAAAAACGAAATAAAAAATATTTTTCGACAAAATCTCAGTTTTTACACATCTGTGGATAAAGTTATTAACATTATACCCATTGTTTCAGTACCATTTTTATACTTTATAAACAAATTAGTCACAAGTTATCCACTGATAATTGTGAATAATTGGAAAGGTTGTCCAATTCAACTTAATTTGGTAGATTTAGGTTACACCAATTGAACCTACCATTTTATGCTTCTTTACTATCATTTAGTACCATTTATTTATTATATGGAGGTGCTTCTCACTTGCGTAAACTGTCAGATGAGTTATTAATTGAATCTTATTATAAAGCAAGAGAATTAAATCTAAGTCCCGAGTTTATTCATCTTATCGAAACAGAAATTCATCGTCGGTCCTTATTCAACAAAATGAAAATTTCATCTTAATATTTTACTTATGACCCTGGAGGGTCTTTTCTTTTGCAAAAAAATCAACGGCACTATTTAGCGCCGCCATTTTGGGTTGCCATGACTCCAATTTTCTCGCCAATCCTAATGTCCTTAGGTGTATGAATAGAAGGATCTAGTTGAAAAGTTTCTTTTTGGAATAACAATACAACAGTAGACCCGAAACTAAAATAGGCCATTTCCTCGCCTTTTTGAAGTGTCATTCCTTTATGCGTTTTTTCAATGGAATTGACAAACATGGCTCCCACTTTCACGATAGCAATATGGCCACTTGCTGTTTTCAATTCTGTAATCATCCGATAGTTTTTTGCTAAAGTTCTAACTCCATATTTTAAGCCCATTTTATTAACAGGATATGATTTTGAGCCAAGTGTCCACTGTTTAACAATGGTACCCTCTATAGGGCTATGGATCCGATGGTAATGACTTGGACTTAAATATAGAATCATATAAGTACCCTGTAAATATTTATTTACTGTTTCCTGACTGCCTAACATTTCTTGTATGGAATAAGTCTTACCTTTAACAACCATTTCACTTGTTTGATTAATAGAACCGACATCCTCAATAACTGCGTCTACAGGGCTGACCACCGAGTTTTCATTTGTATCAATTTTTCTAGCTTCTTTTCGCAGTGTCCTAATAAATAAATCATGAAGTGTCGGATACTCATCCAGCGATCTTTCCATATCTTCCTGATTTAATTTATAAATCTTCGCAAACGATGGGACAACAAATCTGCTGATCCTAGAACGGGCAAAACCCTGTAATATGACCGATGTCCACTTCCCATTGGTAAGTTCTATCATTAGTCGATATACGTGCTTAAACATTACATGACCCCCAAAAAGTGTAAAAATACTCTTTACGAAACTTCTTAAAAAGCTTAATATGAAATATAATAGATAAACAAACAAAAAAAATTAAAGTTCTCTTCCGGCTTGTTGAAAAGGAGTGGTGGAGCAAAATGTTTTTATTAGACGTTTTTGATTCTACAATTAAGAAGCTTAAGTCTCAAACTGCAAATGTTATTACGTTAACCAATTTATCTTTTGGTGGATTTGCAATTATTTTCGCCATGGAAGGAAATTTACGATTAAGTTTATTACTAATTTTTATCGCCGCATTAGCCGACCGTTTTGATGGCATGGCCGCTAGAAAATTTAATATTGAATCAGAGCTGGGCAAACAATTAGATTCCATGAGTGATATTATATCATTTGGAGTGGCGCCTGCACTATTACTATATCAAGGAATCTTAAATGAATTTGGGGGACCTGGATCCTTCTTCGCCGTATTCTATATCGGCTGTGGTGCCTTTAGATTGGCTCGCTTTAATATCACGGAAAGTAATGGCTATTTTACTGGTCTTCCGATTACAGCAGCTGGGTGCTTGGCAACATTAAGCTTTTTAGCTATCCCGTACCTGCCCGCTCAGACGTTTTTATTCATCATCATCATTTTATCATTCCTAATGGTTAGCCCATTTAAACTTAGAAAGATGTAACAAAGAAAAGCTCTAGCGCCTAGGCGCTAGAGCTAGACAAGTAAAGCCCAGCAGGTATCTGCTGGGCTCTATTTTTTATTTATTTTCCGTTAATTCAAGGAACTCTTCAATATCATCAATACAGATTTTGACTGCCTTTTCCCAGAAATCTTTTTGATCTAAATCAACTTGTAAATGTTTAGCTGCTAAATCTTCAACAGTCATGGAAGCGGTATCTCTTAATAAGGCAATATACTTTTCTTCATAGCCTTTACCTTCTTCAAGTGCCTGCACATATATGCCAAGTGAGAATAAATAGCCAAATGTATAGGGGAAGTTGTAAAACGGTACTCCAGTGATAAAGAAATGAAGCTTGGATGCCCAAAATAATGGATGATATTCGTCTAAAGCCTCACAATAAGCTTCCTTTTGTGCTCCTTCCATCAGTTCATTTAACGTTTCAACTGATACTGGTCCCCGTTTTCTCTCCTCATAAAAACGAGTTTCGAATAGAAAGCGAGCGTGGATGTTCATTAGCAGAGCAACCGTTCTCTGGATTTTATCATCTAGCAGGGAGAGCTTTTCTTCTTCATCCTTAGCATTTTTCACAGCTGCATCTGCCACAATCATTTCCGCAAAAGTGGAAGCGGTTTCCGCAACATTCATGGCGTATCCGCGATTAAGATAATGGACTCCTTTCATTGCATAGGAGTGAAAGCCATGCCCTAGTTCATGGGCAAGTGTGGAAACATTGGAAGGTGTGCCAGAATACGTCATAAAAATTCGAGATTCTTCACTTTCCGGGAATCCTGTACAAAAACCACCAGGTGCTTTTCCAGGACGGTCTTCGGCTTCAATCCATTGATTCTCAAATGCCATCTTAGCATAAGCTGACATTTTTTCACCAAATTGGCCAAAGTTCTGCTCAATAAATTCTGCACCCTCTTGGTAAGAAACCTTTGACTCTGTTTTTCCATATGGAGCATCTAAATCAAACCAACTTAATTTTTCAATACCTAAGAGTTTCGCTTTACGATTCATATATTCAACAAGGGGCTGTTTGTTTTCAGAAATGACTGCCCACATGGTTTCTAATGTTTCTTTTTTCATTCGATTAATACTTAATGGTTCTTTTAATACATCATCCCAACCACGTTTTTTATAAACATTTAAACGGAATCCAGATAGATGATTTAATGTTTTCGCTAAGTAATCACTTTGTTCATTCCATGAGTTTTCCCAGCTTTTAAAGACTGCTTTACGGACGTCTCTTTCGGAGCTAGCAAATCTATTTGATGCCTGCCCTACAGATAGCTGTTTTACCTCACCATTTTCCTCAACAGGAACCTTTATTTTACTAACAATGAGATCATACAATTGTCCCCAGCTATGGTAACCATCCACACCTAGTGAACTAATTAGCGATTCTTCTTCAATGGAAAGCTTTTCTTTTGCTCGTTCACGGCGTTCAGAAAGTGAAAACGTCAATTCTTGCAAGTAATCATCTTCCAACACTAGTGCCCAAACATCATCATTGATGGATGATAATAAGTTGTCAAATGCACCAAGTGCGGATTGAAAAGCAGCGCTAAGCCCTGTTACGGTTGCCTCAAGTGTGTAAGCCTTTTTATCATCAGTATTTTGTGCTTGAAGGCATCCCACAAATGCCGCTGCCTGACGAAGCTTTTTACCAGCGCTTTCAAAGTCTGATAATAACTCTTTTAAAAAAGTCATATCCTCAGCTGTATTGAGCGGGGACCAGGTTTTTACTTTTGTTTCAAATAGCACAATTAATTCCTTTGTTACCTTTAAGTGGTCCGCTAGTTCTGTAGAATCGCTCCCGCCTTTAAAAAGTACTTCAAGATTCCAAACATCTGAATATGTAGTGGCTGTCATCCAATTACCCCCTTGTCTATGTACCTTACCATTATAAATATATTATCTGAAAAACTCTATTATTTGCCTTTTAGCATAAAAAATTGCTTGTGCAAGGAGTGCACAAGCATTTATCCCTCTTAACAGCAGGTTGTATAATACCACCAGCCGCCAAAGATTAGGACTAGTATTAATAACACGATGAAGAGTGCGTACCATCCGCCTCCTCCAGTTGAATAAGGAACAGGATAAACTGGATAAGGGGCTGGGTAACAACATGGATTTGGGTAGCCATATGACACGTAAATACCCCCTTTCCCTTTTAATACTAGGTTATGTGCCTGTATACTTTTATGTATAGGCAACTGCCGTTTTAATTAAAAAAACAGAGTCGGAAAGGTTCCGGCTCTGTTCCTTAGTTCTTTTTCTTTCGCTCTTTTTCAGCACGATAAAATTCATGGAACATTTTCATTAGGGCTCGTTTTTCAATCCTAGAGACATAGCTTCTTGAAATCCCCAATTCCTTCGCAATTTCTCGCTGGGTTTTTTCCTTTTGCAGGTCAAGGCCAAAACGGCCAACAATGACTTCTTTTTCTCTGTCGTCCAGGACATCAATATATTTTCGGATTTTTTCGAGCTCCATGTTCAACTGAATGGTATCAATAACGTCTTCTGATTCCGATTTGAGTACATCAATGAGAGAGATTTCATTTCCTTCTTTATCCTGTCCAATTGGGTCGTGCAAAGAGACATCCTTTTTGGTCTTCTTCAGTGCTCGAAGATGCATGAGGATTTCGTTTTCAATACAACGTGCTGCATACGTCGCAAGCTTTGTTCCTTTCCCTTCAGAATAGCTCTCAATGGCTTTTATTAAACCAATTGTTCCTATTGAGATTAGATCCTCTGCATCCTCACCAGTATTTTCAAACTTTTTTACAATATGTGCTACAAGCCGTAAATTATGTTCAATTAACATATTACGCGCATGTGAATCCCCTTCCGCCATCAATCGTAAATATTTCCTTTCATCTGCAGCAGATAGGGGCTGCGGAAAAGCATTGTTTTTAACATAAGAGACAAGAAATAAAAATTCCTTTATGAGATAACCAAGTGCTGTGAGAATCCCTGCCATGCACATCCACCCCCGTGCTTTTTTGGGCTTTGCCTATAACTAATTCCTATGTTATAAACTGGGGGATTGTGTCTGTCCAAAGAAAATAAAGGCTTTTATCACACTACAAAAAAAGCACTGACCTTTGAAAAGGTCAATGCTTCTTTTTATTCTACACTTATCTCCGCTGTAATTACACAACCAATCGCAGCAGTTAAGACCAAAGCCATCACGATCATGAACATATTCTCCACCCCTTAAGATAGATCCTTTTATCTACTTCGAATTTATCACATTTTCACAGTATCTAACTTAAGGGGATGTGAACATTTTGTTAACAAACATTTATCGTTAAACAGTTATTGTTATTTATGATTTCATTTTTTATTTTTCTTCTTTGCTTTCACGAAAAGAAACAATAAAAAGGTATGCACCGGCATTTTTCAACTACCTCCTTAATAGGCTAACTAGGTGGTATCTTTCATACTCCATAAGCTTGCTCCGCGTTTTTGAATTAAATATATCATTGTAAACCCACCTTTTTTTTGTCATTTATAGCCTTAATACATAATGCGATGAACGGATATCTGACGATCCTTCGTTGCTTCATATATTTTCTTAATTTGTTCTTGGTGTGCTGCTTCTTCGATACTGATCTCACGTTTATTGATGGTAATGGATAAGAATAAAATATTTAAGGTCATGACTATCACCTCCCATAAAGGGTTTATTACATTAAATGATAAGCAGTAGCTTGACGGTCTTTGTGCTGATCATATAACTTTTCAACCATTTCATTTTGAATTGCTTCTTGCAGACTTTCTTCACGTTTCTTAACTGTAATCGAAAAAAACAATATATTAAGAGTCATTTAAATACACTTCCTTTCTTTAGGGTTAATTTATAGTAAATGATAAACTGACAATTGACGTTCCTTGTTTTGCTCAAAAAGTTTTTCAACCATTTCATTTCGAGTTGCTTCTTGTAGACTTTCTTTACGTTTTTTTAATGTAATCGAGATAAAAAATATATTTAGTGTCATAACTATCACCTCTCTTCCCTTTATGACCAAATTTGTAAGTAATATCCATTTAATGAACACAAAAAGGCCGCAAGAAATTACTCCCTTGCGGCCAAAATTTTAGGCACAAAAATACCGCAGGGCAGCACTCTCCCTGCGGCATGGATATGTTAGGTAACTAATAAATTAGTTAAGCAATCCATTCCTGTCGGTCGAATGCAAATTATTTACATATGCAGTTGTCATCCAAATAGCATTACCAGTGATAGCAACCATTAAATTCTTCATCATTTTCTTCGACCTCCTTCGGAATTTTTTACTAACTACGGTAATTATATCCATCAACATACCCTTTGTAAACCACTTTTTGAAAATTTTTCAGAAAAATAATTAAATGGCCTGGTTTATTCCAAAAAAAATAAACGTCCCTAAGGAACGTTTATCTCTGGTTGCCGTCTTCCATATCCATAAGTTTAAGCTGGCACTGTTTCGATTGAATAAAAAGTAAAATCGAAATAGCTAAAAAGGACATAGAGGAGATCATCATTATATTTACATCCATTTCACTCTTAGAGTCTGATGGAATAATTACGCCTAAAAAGAAAAATACACCGACAGCGAGTAATACGACAGCAAATTGTTTAAAATCCACCATTTTTTCATAAAGACTTTTTGTTTGTTTGTCCACTGTTGGTCACCTGCTTTTCTTAAAATCTACTAAGCTACTTTAACATAAAAAACAGCCTAAAAGAGTATGTAAATTTTAGAAAAACAAAAAGTCCGATTTTTCCACCGGACTCTTCTATGAACAGTCTACCCTATTGCAGCGACTATTTTCATGACCAGCGTAGCGGAATGAGTTGCTGCTGTGTCAATAAATTGATCAAAGGAGATTTCTGATTCCTTTCCTGCAATATCAGATAGGGAGCGAATGATAACGAAAGGTACACCAAAACGATGTGCCACTTGTGCAATCGCTGCTGCTTCCATTTCAACTGCCTGTAATTTATCAAATTTTGATTGGACAAATTTAACACGCTCTGGATCCTCCATAAATGAATCCCCAGTAACAATCAGCCCTTTCGCCACTTGAAATTTATCTAGTTCCTTTGCCGCATTTTCAGCTAATTGTACTAGCTTTTCATCTGCTGTAAAAGCTGCTGGAAGCTGTGGCACCTGACCATATTCATAACCGAAGGCTGTTACATCCACATCATGATGACGTACTTCCGTAGAGATAACGGCATCACCTACATTTAAATCAGGATTAAAGCCGCCTGCAGAGCCTGTATTAATGATATAATCTGGCTTATATTTTTCAAGCAAAATGGTTGTTGACATAGCAGCATTTACTTTGCCAATTCCAGAACGCAATAATATCACCTCTGCCCCTTTCATTTGGCCAAAAGTAAACTCACATCCTGCAACTGTTTCCTGACTTTGTCCGTCAATATTATCCCTTAACAGCTTGACTTCTTCTTCCATTGCTCCAATTATGGCAATTTTCATATTTAAACCTCTTTCTTTTTGTTTTACTTCTTTCATAATAATCTTCCTCGGATTGAACCATCATATCCGCAAACACTATTCTACCATCATTCGACAGAAATCTTCCAATAGGAGAGGTTAAAACCTCACTATCCTTTCTGAGAAGTTGGTATTATTTCATTGATTCACCAGCAGGAATTAACTAGAATGTACATAGGGAAAGGGTGGTCAAAATGATGAATTTCCAACTTGATTTTATTGAGGATAAAGTAGAATTCTTTGATGCAACAGATCTTAAAGTATTGGAAAAAAAAATCGAAGTAAAAATCGAGGAAAACAAAGCGATATTATTAGGAGTTCATTCAGTCTCTCATCAAATGTTTGCTAATGAAAAGGGTCAGACATATTTTACTGCAGTCGTTCACTTTAAACGCAAAAAATAGGATGGAAAGCCCATCCTATTTTTATGTTTCTATTGAATTACAGAAAGCTCTTCAACCTTTACAGGTTTCCAGCCTTCGCCATCTACCCATTCAAGGTAAACATTGTATTTTTGCTGTTTGTCTTTAGAGGCCACGGTACTGAATGATCCAGCACCTGTTGTTTTATCCCGACCTAACCAATATAAAGTCATATTACTTTCTTCAAGGCCTGTTGCATATGAAATAGCTTTTAGCATTTCCTGCCAATCAACATGTGATTTATCATAAACTGGGGTATGTTCACCTGTTTGCACGGTACCTACAGGCTTCCAAGCAGGGTTCTCGATGGTTCTAACTACATTGGTAGTTCCATCGCCTTCTGTTATAACTGCTTGTGAATCATCTTCCTGTTCAGGTGCTGCAGCTTCTTCACTTTCTTCATCCGTAACTTCTTCAGTATCAGTATCTTCCTCAGTTTCCTGGGCAGCGTCATTTTTTTCAGTATCTTTATCCTCTTTTTCTGAGGCTTGATTTGCTGTTTTTGTATCTTCCTTTTCAGGAGCTGCTTTATCGTCACCTGATAAAAAGATCGTATAGGCTACAAAGAAAATGAGTGCTAGCACAATGACAATAAGACTATTCAAGATAATGTTTGTTTTTTTCCTTTTAGCCCGATAACCAGAACGTGAGCCAGATTGGAAATCGTTACTCATACAAAAATCCCTCCAAATAGAAAAGCGAAAGCGCCGCCAAACAATTATTATGGCTGTCAACATTCTAACATGAATTGAAAAGAACTTGAAGGATTTTCCCTTAAGTTAATACTATTGTAATCCTTTGTCATATTCATATAACATTTTTACCATATCGGCAAATAATAAATTTACACCGCCTTCTGTATCTAGAACATCTAGATTAACAGCGACTAGCGCGTATTTGGGATTTTGATAAGGAAAATAGCCCGCAAACCACTTGTTATGCAATTGCTTTTCATTCTCGTATTTCCCTGTCTCCGCGGTTCCTGACTTCCCTGCAACCTCATAGGGAAGGTCTTGAAACCATTTCCCAGTTCCATTCGGATTTACAACAACTTCTCTTAATAATTTCTGAAGCTTCATTGCCGTATATGGTGAAATAGTATCGCCAGATAACGCTTTATTATCAAAGGTAACCATCGTCGTCCCATTTTTATACTCAATTTTCGAAGCGGTACTCACCATTTCTTTTTTACCACCTCTTGCGATCGTAGCCATCATATTGGCTATGGCCAGCGGCGTTGCCCGAACCTCATGCTGACCAATCCCTGACATGGCAGCATAGTTTTGATCTTTCTTAGCCTCTTCAGTTAAAAACACCCTGCCTTTATCTTCATCGACAAGTTGTTTAAAATTATCGGTATGGTAAACTTCACCCTGCCAGCCTACTGTACCTGTTAAAGACAATTTCTCCGCATAATCCTCCAACATATTTTTATCTATTTTTTGAAGTTCCTTTGCCAGCTCGCCAAAGGTCCGGTTACAGCTTCTTGCAAAGCTATCTGTAAAAGAGAGCATTCCATAATTATATTTGCTTTCCGGATCACCATTAATTTTTTTACTACAATCAAATAGCCTTGTTGGGTCATCCAGACTTTGATCAATGGCGGCAGCTGCCACCACGGTTTTAAAGATTGAGCCCATTATTTCTTGCTTTAGCATTCGATTCGTAATCCCAGAGCCGCTATAAGGATCACTTTGATTGATAGCTGGTCGCGAAACCGATGCAAGGACACTATTGCTTTCAATATCAAGGAGCACTAACCCGCCCTTTTTTATTGCATGCTGGTCTACTAATTCCTCCGATTTCTGCTGCAGGTCTTTATCAATCGTTGTTCGAACATTTACTGGGTAAAAAGGATTAGCTGGATCGACATACTTTACATTAATTCCGAATAACGGTGCCCCGTCACCATCTACGTGATAGACAAGTTTGGACTTTCCTTCTGGAAGTAAAAATTCATCAAAACTTTCTTCAAGACCAGAAACACCTATAAGTGTCTTCTCAGAGAGATCCTTATTTGAATAGCGCTTTTTTAATTCTTCGGCGTTTTCCCCTGTTAAACCAATTAATTGCGCCGCGAGTATTTCGGTGCGTTCAAACTTCTTTTCAATAGCAAATACACCCGGTATTTCAAGTTTATTAATTTTTTCCATTTGTGAAGGTGTTAATTCCAGTGGCTGTGGTTCTCCATATGCAAAAGGTTTATTTGCATCCTTTAAGGCATTTTTCAAACTATATTCTGAAATACCAGAAATAGTTGATACTGCTTCTATATCCCAATCCATATTATTTAAAAAAGGAAAGAGAACAAGAACAGATACTTTTTTATGGGTTAGCAGCTCTCCATTCCGATCTAGAAAATTACCGCGCCCGTTATCGATGACTAGTTCCTGCGTTCTTTGCTTTACACTTTCTTCCAATAGATTTACATTGTGCATTGAAAAGGACTCCGTTTGAACCAACTGAATCTGAATTAATCGCCCAGTGAGGATTAATAGCCCAGCTATACAAAGGACGAGTAAACCTTTAATTCGTCTACGTATCATAAAAAACACCTCGTCAAAAGTTTTGACGAGGTGCTCCCATTTCAAACATAAAGTTAAAAAAATCAATTAACTAATAGAGACAATACGGACGCTCATTTCACCGCCTGGTGTTTGAACGGATACTTGATCGCCTACTTTTTTGCCGATTAGGCTTTTCGCTATTGGAGAATCGTTTGAAATTTTTCCTTCAAACGGATCTGCCTCTGCACTGCCCACGATGGTATAAGTTTCTTCATCACCATTGGGAAGTTCTACAAATGTAACAGATCTGCCTAATGTAACAGAATCACTAGCCATGTCGCCTTCTTCAATAATCTTAGCGTTGCGAATCATATTTTCTAAAGTTGTAATCCGACCTTCTACAAATGCTTGTTCTTCTTTTGCAGAATCGTATTCAGAGTTTTCAGATAAATCCCCGAAACTTCTTGCAATTTTAATTCTTTCAACAACCTCTTTACGCTTTACAGATTTTAAATGTTCAAGCTCCTGGATAAGTTTGTCTTTGCCAGCCTGTGTCATTGGAAATACTTTTTCGATCGCCAAAACTTCTCACTCCTTCTAGTCTTCACAATCCCCCATAGATTGTGTTTGATAATGTTATGTAGGTATTACATAAATACATAGGAGCGCGTCCTCATTAAAGGGCGCGCAGCTTGTATTTATCCAATATGGATTCATTTTAACCTAATCTTTAGGCTATTGTTTCATAAAAATGACTTTTGTTCAAGAATTGTTTGAATTTTTGTGACCATTAAATCAATCGCTACATGATTTTGACCGCCTTCAGGGATAATGACATCCGCATATCTCTTGGTCGGTTCAATAAATTGGTTGTGCATCGGACGGACAACATTGGTATATTGATCGATCACAGAATCCAATGTTCGTCCGCGCTCTTTAATATCGCGTGATAACCTTCGAATAATTCGAATATCTGCGTCAGTATCAACAAATAACTTGATGTCCATCAAATTTCTCAAACGCTCATCTTCAAGAACAAGTATACCTTCTAAAATAATAACATCTTTCGGTTCAACTTCAATAATTTCTTTTGATCGGGTATGAAGCGAATAATCATAGACAGGTTTCTGAATTGGCTCATATCGTAACAGCTTTTCAATATGCGCGATAAGCAAATCATTGTCAAAAGCCAGTGGATGGTCGTAATTCGTCTTTAACCGTTCCGGAAAGGGTACATCACTTTGGTCTTTATAATAATAATCCTGTTGAAGCATAGTTATGGAATGCCCTTTAAAGCTTTCATAGACTGCCTTAGTTACACTTGTTTTTCCTGAGCCGGACCCTCCGGCAACACCAATAACAACCGGTTTGCGCATCAACCTAGTTCTCCTTTCGCATCATGTTGTTAGGGTAAACCGGTTTGTCCAATTTAAATTGTACAATTTGAAGTGGATGTCTTGCTGCATCCAGTTCATTACCTTTTTCATCCCAAATTTTATCAATCACATGTGTAAAGTTTTGAATTTCCGGTCCAAAGAATTCAACTTCCTGACCCGGTTTAAAGTGGTTTCGCTGCTGCAGTGTAACGATTTGACTCTCTTCGTTATAACTCAGTACTAAACCGACAAATTCAAACTTTGTCTTGTTGCTATGATTACCAAACATTTGCTCTTTATACCCCGGAACTCCTTCAAAAAATGCAGGAGCTGTTTCACGATTCGCACATTTGTCCAGTTCCTCTAGCCACTCACGCTTAATGACGAAATGGTCAGGGTCGGCACAATAAGCGTCAATAACTTTTCGATACACGCTGACTACCGTCGCAATATAGTGAATCGACTTCATTCGGCCTTCAATTTTTAAGCTATCAATTCCAAGCTCAATCATTTGAGGAATGTTTTGAATCAGGTTAAGGTCCTTAGGGCTCATGGCAAATGGTGCGTCATTCTCACCATAAAGAGGAACTTCATCTGTACTGCCTTCTAGTTGATATAAATCATAATCCCAACGGCAAGACTGACAGCAGCCTCCTCGGTTTGAATCCCTGGCGGTCATGTGATTACTTAATGTACAACGTCCAGAATAAGCAATACACATTGCACCATGGATAAAGATTTCAATTTCGACATCGACTTTTTCTTTCATTTCTCTTATTTCTTCTGCACTCGTTTCACGTGCTAAAACAACGCGCTCTGCACCGCTTTCTTTCCAGAACTGAGCTGTTTTCCAGTTTGAAATGGATTGCTGCGTGCTGATGTGAATTTCAATTTCCGGTGCCAGCCTGCGGCAAGTTTCAATAATTAATGGGTCTGCAACGATAATCCCTGCTATTCCTGTTTCCTTTAACCCAAGGATATAGTCTTCTAATCCATCAATATTCTCATTGTGAGCAAAAATATTGGTTGTTACGTAAATTCTAGCCCCGAATTTTTTGGCAAATTCTACGCCTTCTTTCATTTCTTCAAATGTAAAGTTATCAGCGTTTGAACGTAAACCATATTCCTGACCGCCAATAAATACGGCATCCGCTCCATATTGAACAGCAATTTTTAACTTTTCAAGATTTCCTGCAGGCGCTAGGAGTTCTGGTTTTTTCACAATCACACGTTTTCCATCGATGATTTCAGAAATATTATCCTTAACTGTATTCACGAATGAACTCCTCCTTTTTAGTAGACTGTCTCCTTGAAAAAGAATCCTGTATCTAGTTTGCGATTTTCTGGCTGCACAGCCTCAATAGCTTCTAAAAGCTCGTCTTTTTTATCGTCGTATTGATCTGGGTCCTCAAAAAATAAGTCAACCGCTTCACGATATGCCTTAGTAACTGCAATAAGATAGTCGGAAGACTTTAAGATTCCATCAATTTTAAAAGAATCTACACCGGCTTCTAGCAATTCCTGCAGCTCATCTATGATACAAATATCATTAGGACTCATAATGTGAGTTCCATTCTCATCCTCGAAAATCGGATATTTATTTTCTCTTTCTTTATCATGTATGAACATATTTTTTTCCATTTTACGGTTTTCGATTTCCATTACTTTTCCTTGGTACTCATAATAATTACCAAGAAGTGAACGTTTTGATTGGAACATACAGCTCATGCCATGGACCTGTACTTCTATTTCAACCTCTGCGTTTTCTTTGATTTCTACAATGGAGTCCATATTAATTTCACGTGCAAGGACTGCTCTTTTTGCACCTTTTTTACCCCAATAGTTACATGAAAACCAATTTGTCCCAAGAGTTTCCGTGCTCCAATGCAGCTTCATCTCAGGGGCTGCCTCTCGTGCAGTCATTAAGACAGCAGGATCACCGAAAATAATAGCATCAGCATTTGCTTCTGCTGCAAATTTAATATAATCACTTAATTCATCCATTTTTTCATTATGAAAAATAGCATTCATGGCAACATAGACTTTTTTCTCTTTAGAATGTGCCAATTCGATTGCCTGCTTTACCTGTTCTCGGTTAAATTCACCTGCTAAGCGCAGTCCATATCTTTGTTCTCCAACAACAAACGCATCGGCACCAGCTTCAACCAGTGGCAATATATCGTTAACTGACAGTGGAGTAACTAATAATTCCGTTCTTTTCATTTTAGTCACCTCTTCTTTTTACTAATAGCAATACCATCACCAACAGGGAGAATGACTGTATGATAATCAGGGTGATTCATCAGCCATTGATTGAAGTTATCTATTTTCCTGACAAGATTACGAATCCTTTTTGATTCAATCTCTGATTGTGTAACAAGGCCTTTAAATAAAACATTATCTGTGATGATGATGCCATCATCTTTTAAGTATTTGGAATACATCTCAAAAAATTTTTGATATTGACCTTTTGCAGCATCAACAAAAATGGTGTCGTATGGGGCTTGTTCACGGACAAGCTCCTCAACCTCAAGGGCATCACCTTTAATCAATATAATCTGTTTTCCATGCGGCGACCGACCTATATAATCTTCTGCAGCCTGTATTCTTTCTAAATCTCTTTCTATCGTAACAATGCTCGCATTTGGCAGAGCCTCGGCCATTCGTAAGGCAGAATAACCAATTGCAGTACCTACCTCAAGAACTTTTTTAGAGTTTTGAATTCTTAAAAGTTGAAGTAAAGCCTCAATTCCTACAAGTTCCATAATTGGTACCTTATTTTCTAATGCGTAATTTTCCATTTCGATAAACAATGGTTCACGTCCTGGAATCAGTTCCTCAATATAAGAATGCAGTTTATCATTTAACAAACTGCCATCACCTGCCTCTAGCTAATAAAAGCATTGTAACCAATATAATGCTCTTTAGACATGAAAAAATAGCGTTCTAAGAAACGCTATTACCTGCTCATAAAACACTTGAACTATTTTAACACAAACAAGGAGGAAAGAAAACCATTCCCCCTAGTGTCTTAATTAATTATTATTGGTAATATGCTCTGCTTTTGCAGCATTATGTTCATCTAAAGTATTGGTAAAAATAACATCCCCTCCTGGTGTAGCAAGGAAATATAAATACTTCGTTTCAGATGGGTTAATAGCTGCTTCAATTGAATCTTTACCTGCATTTGCAATAGGACCAGGTGGAAGTCCCTTATGTTTATAAGTATTATAAGGTGAATCTACTTCTAAATCCTCGTATAAGACTCTTTCCTTGTGTTTACCTTGCGCGTAAAGAACTGTTGGATCTGTTTGCAAAGGCATCTCTTGTTCGATTCGATTATAAAACACACTCGAGATATCTTTACGATCAGCTTTTTGCGTTGCCTCTTCTTCAATTAAGGAAGACATGGTCAACAACTGGTGTGCCGTAAATTCTTCTTCACTAAGTTCTGCTAAATACGGTGATATCACTTTTTTAGTCTGGTCGAGCATCGTAACGACTATTTCTTCTACAGTTGGATTTGGCTTGTAGAATGGATAAGTTGCCGGAAACAAATAGCCCTCAAGCGGATATTTAATATTAGGGTTCAGTATATCTGTTGTTAATAAATCAGGATATTTCCCCATCATTTTTTGGATGAAGGTTCGATCGTTTATTTGATTAAACACTTCTTCTTCCGGTAAATTTACTGTTTTCGCAATAATTTGGGCGATTTCCTTTAACTGTTTACCTTCTGGAATCGTTAGCTGGAAAGCAGCCTTTTGCAATACTTTCCCGGTTTTGAGGCGATTAATAATTTCTGGTATCTCCATTGACGGACTCAGTTCATATTCTCCGGCCATAAAACCTGCTTCATTTTTAAATTTAACATAGTATTTAAAGACTTTAGCGTTTTTAATGATTCCATTTGCTTCTAATTTCTCTGATATTCCCGTTACCGATGATCCTATTGGGATTTCTACCGTTTTTTGTACTTTACTATCTTTGTCAACCGGCTGCAGTGCCGACTTGATGTAGAGATAACCTCCACCACCGATGAAGACGAGGATAAAAACAGCTAAGATTGAAATAATTAAAACAATTCTACGAACGATTCTTGCTTCGCTTTGGTGCTCAAGCATTTTCTTTCGAATTACCTCTTTTTTCGAGTTTGTCTCTTCTGTTGACATCTAATTGCCCCTCCCATATAGCCAGTGAAACATATATCTTTCAAACTCTTTTTTTCTCAATAAGGAATAGCGTATCAGATATTATTTCAGCATATTATGCGAAAAATGTCAATTTTTCTCGAAAAGCGGAAGCGCCTTGAACAGGGAAAAATGCAGTTCAATTTTTCCTAGGGGCGACAGGCATAAGACGAGCCGGCGGGAAGGTTGCTCTTTAACCTTTCTGACGGATTGGCTTATGACCCCGAGCCCCTAGGCGCTGGAGCTGGACAACACGAAAAGCGGAAGCGCCTTCAAAGACATCACAAAAAAAAGCGACCCCTCTTCAGGACCGCTTTCTAAAGTATTATTCTTCGTCTTCTTGTTCGTCGTAGAAGGTATTGAGCATTTCTTCTACCATGTCCCATTCTTCTTCGGTTTCAATAGGAATTAATTCACCTTCGCCATCTTCATCATTGGGATTGAAGGCATAGGCATGAATCTCAGGACCCTCTTCATCGTCTTCCGCTCCGCCTACTTGTTGAAACAAAACATATGACTTGCCAAAATCCTCTGATTCAAATGTAAAAAGTACTTCACATAGTTGTTCGTTTCCTTTTTCATCTACAATTGTAATTTGATTTTCTCCGTGTTCCATATCTTCACCTCATTAATTTTTGCTATCAAGATAGCCTTGTAAGATCATCATGGCTGCCATTTTATCAATAACTTTCTTTCGCTTTTTTCGGCTGACATCCGCTTCAAGCAAAACCCGTTCTGCTGCCATTGTCGTTAAACGCTCGTCCCATAAAATGGTTGAAACTGAAAATTGATTTTCAATTTCCTCTGCGTATCGCTTACTGGCTTCACCACGAGGTCCAATGGAACCATTCATATTCTTTGGCAGCCCAATAACAACTTGACTGATTCCATACTCTTTTATTAATTGACCAATTTCTTCAAAACCAAACTTATTTTTTTCCTCGTCGATTTTGAGGGTTTTGAGGCCCTGTGCAGTCCAGCCAAGCTCATCACTAATAGCAATCCCAACTGTCTTAGAGCCTACATCTAATCCCATAATCCGCATTTCTTAACCCTCACGTCGTTGATTTAAATAGGATTTAACCAATTCCTCAATAATCTCATCCCGTTCAAGTTTACGAATGATATTCCTAGCATCCCGATGACGGGGAATATAGGCAGGATCCCCGGAAAGTAAATATCCGACGATTTGATTAATTGGGTTATACCCCTTTTCCTGTAAGGCCTCATAAACTTGAAGAAGAACATCATTAACGTCATGTTCAAAAGGCTCTTCAGGAAAATTAAATCTCATCGTTTTATCAAATGAGCTCATCACTTGCACCTCGCATTTTTAGTAGAGGAGATAACTAACTTGTACACGTTGCTAATTTTAGCCTTAGTGTCTAGCTACAGTGCCTAGGGGCTCGGGGTCATAAGCCAATCCGACAAGAAGGTTAAAGAACAACCTTCTCGCCGGCTCGTCTTATGCCTGTCGCCCCTGGGCAAGGCACTTCCGCTTTTCTAGTTACCTATATTTTACACTACTTTGTCTCATTATCAAATTGATTTCACCCATTCGTCTACGAATTGCAGGGCAGAGTCTAGTTTTTCTGGATCTTTTCCGCCAGCTTGTGCCATATCAGGCCGGCCGCCGCCTCCCCCGCCGCAGCGTGTGGCAACTTCTTTGATTAATTTACCCGCATGGTATCCCTTGTCAATTAAATCCTTTGTGACAGCGGCGATTAAATTAACTTTTCCTTCATTTACACTTCCAAGAAGGATTACAGCTGATCCGACTTTTTGCTTCAAATCATCTGCCATATTACGCAAGTTGTTCATATCAGATGCTTGAACCTTTGCAGCCAATACCGTAATACCATCAATGACCTTTACTTTCGATACAAGGCTGCCAGCTTCGATATTTCCTAATTTAGCAGAAAGTGATTCATTTTCACGCTGAAGCTGTTTGATTTCAGCCATTAAGACTTCTATTCGATTAACGACTTCTTTAGGATTGGTTTTCAACTTATCAGCTGCATCCTTTAATAAACTCACTTGATCATTCATCAATTGGTATGCCGACTCACCTGTAACGGCTTCAATTCTCCTTGTACCTGCGCCAATTCCGCCTTCAGAAACGATTTTAAATAGCCCTATTACAGATGTGTTCGGTACATGACAGCCGCCGCAAAGCTCTAAGCTATAATCGCCCACTTTAACAACACGTACGATATCACCATACTTTTCACCGAAAAGAGCCATTGCACCCATTTCTTTTGCTTCAGCAATCGGTTTGAGACTAATATTTACTTCGATATTTTTCCAAATTTGCTCGTTAACGATTTTCTCAATTTCCTCTAGTTCCTCTGGTTTCACTTGACCAAAGTGTGAGAAATCAAAACGGAGACGGTCTGGTTCTACTAGTGAACCTGCTTGGTTTACATGCGTACCAAGTACATCCTTTAATGCTTGATGAAGCAAGTGGGTAGCCGTATGATTTTTGATAATTTGGACGCGATTATCTTGATTTACGCTTGCTGTCACTTTTGCATCTGTCTTTAATATACCTGACTCTACCACAGCTTTATGAAGATTTTGACCATTTGGCGCTTTTTGTACGTCCTTAACAGCGACGGCAACACCTTCTGTATAAATCATTCCACGGTCTGCAATCTGCCCGCCGCTTTCTGCATAGAATGGTGTTACATCAAGAATTAATTGAACCTCGTCCCCAGTGAATGCTTCTTCAATCAATTCACCATTTTTAATGATTGCCACAACCGTAGAGCTTGTTTGAAGCTGGTCATATCCAATAAATTCACTTGCTACCTTAATGTCTCCAAGTACACCGCCTTGAACCTGCATACTATCGACATCCTGGCGAGCAGCACGAGCACGCTCTCGCTGTAATTCCATTTCTGTTTCAAAACCAGCGTGGTCTACCTTCATTCCCTCTTCTTCTGCATACTCTTCGGTTAATTCAACTGGAAAACCATAGGTGTCATAGAGTCGGAAAATATCACTTCCAGAAACCATATCGCTTCCTTTTTCCTTTTCTTTTTTGATTACATTGCCAAGTATAGATAAGCCTTCATGCAAGGTTTCATGGAAGCGTTCTTCTTCATTTTTAATCACTTTTTGAATAAAATCAGTCTTGTCTTTTACCTCTGGGTAGAAATCATCCATGATTTCCCCTACTACTGGTACAAGTTCATACATAAAAGGACGATTGATATTAATTTGTTTTGCATAGCGGACTGCTCGGCGAAGTAAGCGTCGTAATACATATCCACGTCCCTCATTTGATGGCAATGCCCCATCACCTACAGCAAAGGCAACTGTACGAATGTGGTCGGCAACCACTTTAAACGCAGTATCCTTTTCTTTATCCTCGCCATATTTCACACCGGAAATCTCTTCGGTTGCTCTGATAATCGGGATAAACAAATCAGTATCAAAGTTAGTTGGTACATTTTGGACAACAGAAGCCATTCTTTCTAAGCCCATGCCTGTATCAATGTTTTTCTTTGGCAGCGGTGTATACGTACCGTCCGGATTATGATTAAACTGAGAAAATACCAGATTCCAAACCTCAAGATAGCGTTCGTTCTCGCCGCCTGGATATAATTCTGGATCTGTTGGGTCATCTCCATACTCTGGACCGCGATCATAGAAAATTTCGGTATTCGGGCCGCTTGGACCTTCACCAATATCCCAGAAGTTCCCTTCAAGACGAATGATTCGCTCTTCAGGTATACCAATTTTTTTATTCCAAAGTTCAAATGCTTCATGGTCCTCTGGATGAATCGTAACAGAAAGAAGTTCCGGATCCCAGCCAATCCATTTTTCATCTGTTAAAAACTCCCATGCCCACTCAATAGCTTCTTCTTTGAAATATTCGCCAATGGAAAAGTTACCAAGCATTTCGAAAAAGGTATGATGACGTGCAGTTTTCCCAACGTTTTCGATGTCGTTGGTGCGGATTGACTTTTGAGCATTTGTAATCCTTGGATTTGCTGGAATAACACGGCCATCGAAGTATTTTTTTAATGTGGCAACACCACTATTAATCCATAATAATGTTGGATCTTCATGAGGAACAAGCGACGCACTGGGTTCAACAGTATGTCCTTTCTCCTGGAAAAAATCTAAATACATTTTACGAATTTCTGAACCAGTCAAGTATTTCATATTTTTTACCCTCCTTTAGGTTAGCCAATATAAGTTAAAAAAGAACACAAAAAAGCCCTCATCCCTAACAGGGACGAGAGCTAACTCGCGGTACCACCCTGATTATGAACACAAAATCTTTAGGTGTTCATCTCTCAAATAATGCCTTAACGCGGCAACAACGGCAGTGGTTAGCTGCACTCCAGACTAGCTTCTGTTATCCTTCATCTAGAGCTTCTCACAGCCAAGGAAGCTCCTCTCTTAAAGATGGACTACAACATAATAAGGTCCTTCAACATGTTAATCCATAATATTCTATAAAGGGATTATAGCTACACAAAAAACGTTTGTCAATCTGATGGCGCAGGTTCCTTTACTTTTTCATGCATGAAATGATTTTTCGCATGAATTATACTTACTTTAAGGACAACAAGAACAGGTACAGCTACTATCATTCCAAGGATTCCGCCTATTTCTCCTCCTGCCGTTAAAGCCATCATAATCATCAATGGGTGCATATGCAGACTTTTTCCGACGATATAGGGAGACAATATATTTCCTTCTAAGAATTGCAGGCCAAAAACGATTACGATTGTTATTAGCACTAATTTAACTGAGCCCGTGGCAGCGATAATCACAGCAGGAACAGCCCCAATAACGGGACCAAAATAGGGGATAACATTTGTGACCCCAATAATCATACCTAAAAGCAGCGGATACTTTAGATGGAAAATCCAAAATAAAATCGAGGAAAGACTTCCGATAATGAGACAAACAAGAAGCTGCCCTCTAATGTAGCTTCCAAGTGATTCATCGATATCCTTTAGAAAACGAGTTCCCTTCCTTCGCCATCTTTTAGGTGTAATATACCAAACCGCTCGTTTAATAAGTGTGAAATCCTTTAGCATATAAAAAGCAATAAAAGGGATAATCATGATGGCAAAAGCAAAATTCAAGAAGTTCAGCATGGAATCTACGATAACGTTCAACAGAGAATTTAGTCTTTTTTCAAAACCAATTATCCCTTGGTTTAATTGCTCCTGAAGACCATCCGGCCATTCACGTGTATGCAGCTGAAGGTCCTTTATCCAATTTCGGTATTGCTCTGCTAGGATAGGAGCACTATCAGCAAGATCTCTTACCTGTGAAATAAATATAGGAATTCCTTTGTAGAGCGCTAATCCAATACCGCCAAAAAATAGAAAATAAATCAGAAAAACCGCAAGTCCGCGATGTAAGCCTTTTTCATGGAGCTTCTCAACAATGGGGTGAAGCAAATAGGTAATAAATCCCCCAATAAAGAAAGGCAGGATAATCACTAACGCCACTCTTACAATTGGCAGCCAGACAAATCGAATTTTTAAAAACACGTAAAGGGCAATGAGTAAAAGAAGCAAGAAACCGATCCGATAAAACCATTTAACCCGAATTTCCACCGATACTATGCCTCCTTATTACCATTATTCTTAGAGACAAATACTGGATTTATACATAAGGCAAAAATCCCCCTCACAAATGAGGGGGATTCATTTTAGAATAAAGCTCGTTTTACCTTTCTGGACATTCGTTTCATTTGACGGCCAGACATCATGTTGTTTCGCTGTGCAACATTGTAGGCTGCCATTCCAACTCCAAATGCAACAACGGAAGTCATCACTTTATTCATACGTCTCACCTCTTCTGTAGTTTGACAGTGCTCTTTTGTTTTGTGCTTCCTGTCTACCTTCAGTACATAAGTGTTCCCACTTTATATGGTGTAGCGACGCTCTTCTTCTTCAAACAAGTCATCTAAGGAGCTGAGTGTACCATCTTCTTCGACTTGATGGGTATTGATAATACCTTTAGCAAGAGACAATTCAATAAAACAACTCCAGCAATAATATTGGTTTATTCCGATTTTGCCGATATCCTTGCTCTGACAATTGGGACATTTGAACATGGAAAGAACACCTCACGTATGATTAACGTCTACGATGATGGCATCCTTTCCGATCGCAGGGGGCTTCTCGGAATGTATAATCTGTTTCCCGTCTGTGATATCCGAAAAGAAACCATCCGTAATTTCGTACCCTACGATTGTGCCCAATTCTTCATGAAAATATACATCCTGTAACAATCCTAGTGACTCTCCGCTTTTTGAAATCATCATTTTTCCGTTTAGAGAGTGTTGATGGTTAAGGGTATATTCTGGAGTTGTTTTTAGTCTTTCAAGGCTGCCATCATCTTCAATCATGACCCCATCCCAGCCAAAAGATGTTACATTTTGAATGTCCAGAAAATAGGTTTGTTTGAAGAAAGCGCCTTTCTTGACCATAAGGCCTTTTACGACCCCTTCGTTTGTGATACACAAATCAGTAACTTCACCAATTTTTGCTCCAGTATTGTATTCAAAGACTGGCTGTCCCTTTAATAAAGAAAATGTTCGCAGAGTGTCCCACCTCCTGTGAACATTTATAGCTTTAGTCATTTACCATGAAATCATAAGGTGTAAGGTTTTCCATGCCAATCATTGGGTTAACCTGCATAAATCTTTCCTCAGCTGTTAAGCCTGGTTCCTCTTCCGTTTCTTCAACTTCCGGGGAATCATTAACTGAGATCATCTCCTGAAGCTTTTGGGATAATGTGGTTTGTCTGCTTAGTTCATCTGCCCTTTCCACACCCATCCTTAGTGCTTCCTCTTCACCACAAAGGATTAAAGACTGTTTACTCCGTGTTATCGCTGTATAGATGAGATTCCTGCGTAACATTCGAAAATAGCTTCTTGTGATGGGAAGGATCACAATCGGGAATTCACTTCCCTGTGATTTATGTACCGAACAGCAATAGGCATGAGTAATTTGATTCAAGTCCTGTCGTGTATACTCGACTTCATTTCCCTCAAAGGAAACGTAGACCATATCTTGTTTTTCCGTATTTTCCTTGGCATAAATAATGGAAATAATTTCTCCAATATCTCCGTTGAAAACATTACTTTCTGGCTGATTTACAAGCTGGAGGACCTTATCACCGATGCGGTATTTCACTTCCCCAAATGCAATTTCCTTCCGAGTACCATCTGGGTTTGGATTAAATATTTCTTGTAATAAGACATTTAATCGGTCAATCCCCGCAGGACCTCTGTACATGGGTGCCAGGATTTGGATATCCTTGGCTGAATAACCCTTACTTTTAGCATTAAGAGCAACCTTTTCAATTACTTGAGGAATCTGAGCCGTTGAACACTTGATAAACGAACGGTCGGGCTGCTTCACGGTAACATTTGCTGGTAAGTAGCCCTTCTTGATATCATGAGCCAATTCAATAATTGAAGATCCTTCGGCCTGTCGATAAATATCTGTTAATCTAACGGTTGGGACAACCTCAGACCTCAATAAATCCTTGAGTACTTGACCAGGTCCAACCGATGGAAGCTGATCTTCATCCCCAACGAGAATGACCTGAATCGTAGCCGGCAACGCTTTAAACAATTGATTTGCTAACCAGATATCAAGCATCGAGGTCTCATCAACAATCAGAATTTTCCCTTCAAGTTCAGGAACATCGTCACGATCCATTCCTTCTGTTCCATTAAAACCAAGTAAACGATGAATCGTCACCGCCGGCAGACCGGTGGATTCACTCATTCTTTTTGCTGCCCTTCCTGTTGGGGCTGCTAGTAAAAATGGAAACGGTTCGCCCTTTTTATGGTAGTCTTTTGGCTCTAATGAACAGCCATGCAATTCCGCATAAAGCTCAACAATCCCCTTAATAACAGTGGTTTTACCTGTTCCAGGCCCCCCTGTTAAAATTAACATCGGAGACATTAAGGCCGTTTGAATCGCTTCTTTTTGCGTGGGTGCATACTGTACCTTTAGCCTTTCCTCAAGATTTCCCAACGCCAGCAAGAATTCCGATTCAGGAAATTGCTCCTTGTATTGTGTTTGTTCAAGGATTTTTTTTATATTGGTTACGAGTCCTTTTTCAGCAAAATACAACGAAGGCAAATAGACATGCTTTTCCTCACCAACTAATTTTCCCTCTTCCTCGAGTTTCAAAATCTCTGTTGAAATATCGGAGTATTCAATTTGATCCCGTTTATTTTCTTCGAGTAGATTTTTAACCTGTATCAGCAAGTCCTCTACATCTACATAGACATGCCCATTCTGCATACTTTCGTTTTCCAGCGAATATAGACAAGCGGCTTTTATTCTGTCCGGATGATTCCCTGAAATGCCTAGTTGATAGCCCAGTTCGTCTGCCCGTCCAAAGCCAATTCCCTCAATATCCTCTACAAGCTTATAGGGGTTTTTTTGGATAATATCGAGGGTTTCATCCTTATAGGTTTGATACATCCTCATCGAAAGCTGCGGGCCAAAGCCATATTGATTTAAAGCGACCATCACTTGCTCGAGACCCTGGTGCTCCATCAACGTATCATATAGCATTTTTGCCTTATCAGGAGGAAGCTTTGGGACAGAATCAAGCAAGGAGGGCTGATTTAGAATTTTGGAAATCGCGTTATCTCCTAATGTTTCAACGATGTTTTCTGCTGTTTTCTTCCCAATCCCTTTGAACATCTCACTTGATAAATATGCCGCCACGCCTTGCTTGGTTTGCGGAATATCTTTTCGAAAATGCTTTGTTTGGAATTGCATGCCAAACTTTGGATGGTCCTTAAACTCACCAAAGAAAATATAGGTTTCCTGTTCATGAATCTTTGGAAAATAACCTGTGATTACCGCTTCCTTGTCATCATATTCATGATTCGTTTCTTCCACACGAATTCTTAATACGGTGTAAAGATTTTGCTCGTTATGAAAAATGGTCACAAGATGTTTTCCTTTCACGAACTTTCCTTGCTCCGCAAATAAATCAAGTGAGCTTTGCTTATCCATGGGGTGCTTCCTCCTTTCTATTTTTTTATCGATTTATCTTGCTGATTCAATCAACTTTTTCGCGTGTCCTGCTAATAGATGATCTGGCTGAATCTCAAGGGCTTTATCAAACATGGCTAGTGCTTTATCTGCTTTCTCTTTAAATGCATAAGACACACCTAAATTATAATAAGCATCCGTATGTTCAGCATCTAGTTCGATGCATTTTTCGAGTTGGACAATAGCCTCATCAATTAATTCTAGCTGCGCAAGGCATAAACCATATTGGAATCTTGCTTCTGCGTCCTCTTCATTTAGTTCGACACTTCTTTGGAGGTAAGGTAGTGCGAATTTTCCCTGATCAAGCTGCACAAGGGTTAGACCGAGCATGAAATAATTATCGCTGGTATGAAGCCCTTTTTTCATTGCGGTTTCAAACATCTTTTTAGATTGTTCAAATTTGTCGTTACTAAAATATATTGTACCCGCACTATAGTACGCGGCTGCAGTATTTTCATCTAATTGAATAGCCTTTTCGTAAAATTTCAATGCCTTCTCATCATCGCCAACAGCGGAAAGCACATTACCAAAATTTATGTAGGCAATTGGATCTTGCGGGTTTTCTTCGATGACCTCATTAAAAATCTTTGCTGCCTCTTCCCATTTACCTTCTTGCATGTATTGAACACCTAATTGGTTTTTATCCATGTTATTATCACTCCGTTCTAATTTAAGAGTATACCATATTTTTTCTGTATGTTTAGGGATATTCGTGGTGATACCCCTTGTGGTATTTAACTAGCAATTATTGGCTAATAGTACAAAACCCCTTGAAAATAGTCCAAAAGGCATTAAAAAAGGTCCATAACCCTTTGAAAAAAGTCCAAAACACAACAAAAATAGTCCATAACCCCAAAAAAGTCCAAAACCCAAAACCATTCAAAAATTACCTAGTTTTCATCATCAAAAAAACCCGATTCCAGCTGGAATCAGGTTTTTTTTATCCTACATATGTTAAACGTTGTCCATCTTTATAAACTAAATCAATCGTACCGCCGCCTAGACATTCATCACCATTATAAAAGACAACAGCCTGTCCAGGGGTTACCGCACGGATGGGTTCATCAAAAATCACTTTGACTTTATTGTCGTCCAAAAGCTGTACCGTCACTTTACTGTCTTCCTGACGGTACCTGAATTTAGCCGTACATCTAAACTCTGCAGGCTTTTCCCGATTAGATACCCAGTTTACATTATCAGCGGTAATCGAGTCAGAATACAACTTTTCATTATGAAATCCTTGTCCGACGTAAAGGATATTTCTTTTTAAATCTTTGCCAATCGCAAACCATGGTTCACCGGAACCGCCGATTCCTAAACCGTGGCGCTGACCAATGGTATGGTACATTAAACCTTCATGCTTCCCCTTAACCTCTCCATCCATTGTTTCCATGTTACCCGGCTGAGCTGGAAGGTATTGCCCAAGAAACTCTTTAAAGTTACGTTCTCCGATAAAGCAGATTCCCGTGCTATCTTTTTTCGTCGCAGTTGCTAGATTTGCTTCCTTCGCAATTTCACGAACTATTGGCTTATCTAAATTACCTATTGGAAACATCACTTTACTTAGCTGCTCTTGATTCAATTGGTTTAAGAAATACGTTTGGTCCTTATTTTCATCTTTACCGCGGAGCATTTTGTATTCTCCGTCTCGATATTCAACTTGAGCATAATGTCCCGTTGCAAGATAATCAGCACCTAAGTTCACTGCATGCTCAAGGAAGGCCTTGAATTTAATTTCTTTATTACACATAACGTCAGGGTTTGGCGTTCTCCCCGCCTTATATTCTTCTAGGAAATAGGTAAATACCTTATCCCAGTATTGTTTCTCAAAGTTTACTGCGTAATATGGAATACCGATTTGGTTGCAGACACGAATGACATCGTTGTAGTCCTCCGTTGCCGTGCAGAATCCAGTATCGTCGGTATCATCCCAGTTTTTCATAAAGATTCCGATGACATCATAGCCTTGCTGCTTTAACAGCAGTGCTGCGACAGAGGAGTCAACGCCACCCGACATCCCGACCACCACTCGAATATCCTTTGGTTCTCTTTTTTCCATTGTTCTCACCTCTCTTACCTTAAAAACATCACTCATTTATTTTTTCAGACGTGACACAATTCTTGCCGTTTCTTCAGCTGCCTTGATGATTTGCTCTTCTGTTGTGTTAAAGCCAAAGCTGAAACGGATTGAATTAATCAACACATCTGACTCTTTACCAAACATGGCAACCAGGACATGTGAAGGTTCAATGGAACCCGCAGTGCAGGCAGAACCACTTGATACAGCTATCCCAGCTAAATCAAGATTCACCAGCATCGCCTCCACGTTAGTTCCTGGAAAGCTTAAGTTTAATACATGAGGCATGGAAGTTTCAAGCAATCCGTTTATGGAAAACTTTACATGATGCTCAGTCAAGTGTTCTATAAAGGTTTTCTTAAATCCCTGATACTTTTCCCGTTTCACAGAGCGTTCTTGTGCTGCGACTATTGCTGCTTCTTGAAAACCGACAATGGCTGCAACATTCTCCGTACCAGCCCGTCTTTTTCGTTCCTGCTCACCGCCATATGCACGAGGAACCAACTTTACCTTGTCTCGTACAAAAAGAAGCCCCGTTCCCTTCGGACCATTAATCTTATGAGCGGAAACAGATAATAAATCTACATGGAGTTCATCCACATCGATTTCTTCGATCCCATATGCCTGGACTGCATCACTGTGGAGAAATGCTTGATGTGAGTGGAGAAGCTGACCGATTTCCTTAATAGGTTGAATACTGCCAATTTCATTATTTCCATACATGATTGAAACCAATATGGTATCTTCCCTTAATGCATTCTTAAGGTCATCAAGCGAGATAATCCCCGTTTCACCAACCGGCAGATAGGTTACCTCAAAGCCCATTTTTTCTAATCGCTGGCAAGCATGCAGTACTGCATGGTGTTCGATTTGAGTCGTGATAATATGCTTCCCTTTATGCTGATAGCTCTCAGCAACACCAAATAAAGCCATATTATCAGCTTCCGTCCCGCCGCTTGTAAAAATAATCTCATTTTCCTTTGCACCAATACTCTTAGCCAAGGTTTCTCGTGCCAAGTCTATATAATGTCGTGCTTCTCTTCCGAATGAATGAATACTTGATGGATTACCAAAGTTATTGCTCATAACTTCCATCATCTTTTCAATTACCCTTGGGTGCATCGGAGTGGTAGCAGCATGGTCGAGATAGATTCTTTCCATCATTCCACCTTCAATCAATATAATTCTCTATTCTACTTTTAACATTAAATGTAAAACATATAACCGTCTGTCTCTGTATCGTTACTATGACTTGCTAAATCATCAAGGGTAGTATTATCGAGAACAGATTTAATGGCATCACGAATGCGGATCCATAGCTCACGCTGCGCCGGCTCCTCATCCTCGATTCCTTCCACAAGTGTAATGGGTCCTTCAAGTACACGAATGACATCACCTGCGGTAATTTTAGAAGGAACATCAGCAAGAATATAACCACCATAAGCACCGCGGATGCTTTTTACTAATCCTGCATTTCTTAGTGGAGCGATAAGCTGTTCTAGATAATGTTCAGATAATTGGTTCGCTTGAGCAATTGATTTTAGTGAGGTTGGTCCCTCACCTTGATTTTTTGCTAGTTCTATCATTATTGTCAATCCATATCGTCCTTTTGTTGATATTCTCATTTATAGCACCTCTATTTTTTATTCATTATTAAATACACAGTAATTTGATGGGCATTAGCAATTATATCATATTGTACTTTATTATGCTTTTCCACCCCGAAAATGGTAGAGTTAAAGGGAACTCATTTATATAGTTGGAGAGATGGATTATGCAGCAAAAGCCGCTAGCATTTCGAATGCGCCCTAGAACAATTGAAGAAGTCGTTGGACAGCAGCACCTAGTGGCAGACGATAAAATTATTGCCAGAATGGTGAAGGCAAAACAGCTGACATCGATGATTTTATATGGACCGCCAGGGATAGGTAAAACTTCCATAGCCAGTGCGATTGCTGGCAGTACCAAATATGCCTTCCGTACCCTTAACGCTGTCACCAGCAATAAAAAGGACATGGAAATCGTCGCAGCAGAGGCAAAAATGTCCGGAAAAGTCATCCTGCTATTGGATGAAGTCCACAGACTTGATAAAGGAAAACAGGATTTCTTGCTGCCTTTTTTAGAAAATGGCATGATAACACTTATTGGTGCAACTACGAGTAACCCTTATCATGCTATAAACCCTGCGATTCGGAGCAGGTGTCAAATTTTCGAACTCAAACCATTAACCCCAGAAGAAGTAAAACTCGCCTTAATTCGGGCTATTGAGGACGAAGAACGCGGTTTCGGGAAGCTGCAGGTAGATATTACGGAAGAGGCATTAACTCATTTTGCCACTGCATCCAATGGGGATGTCCGCAGTTCCTTAAATGCTCTAGAACTAGCTGTTCTATCAACAGACAAGGATCATAAGGAAACCATCCATATCGATTTAAAAAGTGCAGAAGAATGCATGCAAAAGAAAAGCTATGGCTCGGATAAAGATGGAGATGGGCACTATGATGTTCTTTCTGCTTTCCAGAAATCAATTCGCGGAAGTGATGTAAATGCAGCCTTGCATTACCTTGGAAGACTTATTGAAGCCGGGGACCTGCAGAGTATTAGCAGAAGATTACTTGTAATTGCTTACGAAGATGTTGGTCTAGCCAGTCCACAGGCAGGTGCACGCACATTAGCTGCGATTGAAACTTCGGAGAGAATTGGTTTTCCTGAGGCTAGAATACCCCTGGCCAACGCTGTCATTGAATTATGCTTGTCGCCTAAATCCAATTCAGCTGTGATCGCAATTAGTGAAGCCCTTGCTGATATCCAAAAAGGGAATATTGGGGAAGTGCCAGATCATTTACGTGACGCTCACTATAAAGGAGCAAAAGAGCTGGGAAGAGGAATTGGCTACTTATATCCACATGATTATGAATCTGGCTGGGTTCCGCAGCAATACCTGCCGAACAAATTAAAGAATAAACAATATTATCAACCAAAGAAAACTGGCAAATTTGAGCAGGCACTTGCAATAGTTTATGAAAAACTTATCCGAAAATAGAAAAGCGGAGGCGCCTTGTACAGGGACGACAAGCATAAGACAGGCGCTGACAGAAGGCGTGCTTTTTGCCTTCCGAAGCGACTGACTTATGACTCGAGTCCCTAGGCGCCGCAGCTAGACAAAAAATAACCTCTGGGGGATTCCCAGAGGTTACTTTTTTACGCTGCAACATCTCTCTTATTGAATACATAGAAAGCCAAAAATTTAAAAATCACAAAGTAGATAATAAGCATGATAATCGAGAATGACATTGTCATCCCCTCTAGAAGCGGGGTTCCCTCGATATACTGCATTAGATTGGTATTGGCAAATAGAATGTATTTTGCCCAATCAAACTTCATTGAAATCAGAGCGGTGAATTGACTGCCGGTAAACATTAAAAATAATGATAATCCAATTGCGAGTGAGCTATTTCGGAAGACCGATGAAATCATGAAGGCCATTGTTGTTAGCATAATCATATCGATCGAGCCTAATCCATAGTAAATGATTAAGTAAACGATAATGTGCTGCTGTGTTACTTTTCCATTGAAATAATTCAAATACGGCAATGTTTGTTCTGGGAATCCGAAAAGAATAGCTCCAAGAATGGCTGAAAAACCAAATAAGATTCCTATCATCAACAAAGCAAATAACAATACAGTTAGATATTTCGACAGTAATATTTTACTTCGATTGATCGGCCGGATTAACAGCAGCTTAATCGTTCCCCAATTAAATTCACTTGCAACAATTCCTGCTGATACTACAATCGTAAACAAACCAGCTAATAGAATAAGCTCTGAACTGTCTTTTACAAAGGACCAGACATTATACTTTTCTCTAAAAGGTATATCATGCTCAATCCTATATTCATTTATAGCAATTTGCTTCTTATAGAAATCCTGCTCCATTTTTATTGGACTAGATTCGAGTTGGCTTTTCAATGCTTCATTTTCTTGTTGTAATACTGGTTTCCAATCTTCCGTAACATTAGGTTCTTCTTCAACCAAGTTATACTTCATAAAAACACCAGTGATAGAGACAATCACTACTAATATCCCAATCATCACATAGGTTCCGGGTCTTCTAAAAATCTTCATTAATTCGTTACGAATTAAATTAATCATGAATCACAGCCCCCTTATCTGCCGTCACTTCAAGGAAGCGGTCCTCTAATGTTTTCGAAACTTCTCTAATCCCAAACACTTGAATATCCTCTTCTACGAATGCCTTTACCATTGCAGGCACTTCATTTTTAGCTAATTCAAGGGTAATACCGTCCCGTGAATGAGTTACTGGGATAGTAGGGAAGTTCGTATTCAGAAAGGTTAGTGCTTTTTCACTAGGAATAACCTCAAACTCAAAACTTGCACTAGTCCCGTGTACAAATTCCTGTATCAATTGAACATCAATAAGAGTACCATTTTGAATAATTCCAATTCGGTCACACATCATTTCCATTTCTGAAAGGATATGGCTTGATACGATCACCGCCATATTTCTCTCCCTTGCAAGGCGGCGTATGTAATCACGGATTTCTCTTATACCTGCGGGATCCAGTCCGTTTGTCGGCTCGTCCAAAATCAATACTTTAGGATCATGCAAAAGACATTGAGCCAAACCCAATCGTTGCCGCATACCCAGGGAGTAGGTCTTCACTTTATCGTGGATTCGATCTGATAAGCCCACAAGTTTTACCGTTTCATTAATCTTTTCCTTGGATATCCCTTTTACCATCCGCGCATAATGAATGAGGTTTTGATAGCCGCTTAGAAATTTGTACATTTCCGGATTTTCAACGATGGCGCCGACATGTCTAACCGCATCTTCAAACTTTGATTTGATACTATAACCATCGATTGTGATATCCCCTGAGGTAATGTCCATTAAGCCGACAATCATTCGAATCGTGGTTGTTTTACCCGCACCATTGGGACCAAGAAATCCGAAGACTTCCCCTTTATTCACTTCGAAACTGATATTATCTATTATCGTTCGTCCTTTAATTACTTTGGTAACATCTTTTAATACTACAATTGATTCCAACAGACTTCCCCCTCTCTTTATCAAGTTTAACGTATAATAGATAAATTTAACATTTTTATAAAAAATAGCCCCGACCTTTTTCGATTCGGGGCTTCTTACTATTTTTCGTCAGATACTCTTGTAATTTTGATGCTGGCTAACAACTCTCGAACCACATAGCTTGCCATGATCAATCCGCAAGCAGATGGTACGAAGGCATTTGAGGATGGCGGCATTTGTGCCTTTCGAATCGGAGCATTCTCATTGCCCACCTCTTTTTTGACATCCTCACGAATAACAATCGGGCTTTCATCAGAAAAAACTACTGGAATGCCTTTGTGGATTCTTTCCTTGCGGAGCTTCGTGCGAATTACCTTAGCAATTGGATCTGTGTGTGTTTTTGAAATATCCGCTATTTTGAAACGAGTAGGGTCCATTTTGTTTGCCGCACCCATGCTCGAGATGATTGGAATATTTCTTTTTAAGCATTCTTTCATTAGGTGAATTTTATAAATAATGGTATCTGAAGCGTCAACGACAAAATCCAAACCATGGTTAAAAAATTCTTCATACGTCTCTTCTGTATAAAACATTTTTAATGCGATAACTTCACAATCAGGATTAATATCTTTAATACGCTCCTTCATAAGTTCAGCTTTCTCTTGTCCAATCGTTGATAGCAAGGCGATAAGCTGACGGTTGACATTGGTAATATCAACTGTATCTTTATCAACTAGTATAAGCTTTCCAACTCCAGAACGAGCAAGTGCTTCAGCGGCAAATGAGCCGACACCGCCAATGCCTAGTACAGCAACGGTACTGTTCTTCATGATATCTAGGCCTTCTTTACCAATGGCAAGTTCATTACGAGAAAATTGATGCAGCATGTGGATCCTCCAGAAATTAAATTAGACTTATCTATTATCTTTTACCCTAAAAAAATATAACATACTCCTCTATAAATTCAAGTATTTCTATAGGAATTAAAAAATCATGAAATAAAAATAGCCCCCTGCTTATGCAGGAGACTATTTTTATAAGGGTCCCAATGGTGCCGTCGCGCTTGTTCCTTCTTTTGATCCCGCCACTCTCGCAGGTGGGTGTCTTGTTCCAAGTTTATGTAAGTCCCTTTAACCGTATAGGTTGAGGCTTTTACGCAGCTTGAAGACTTCAGACTCCCGAAGAAATAATGTTGGTCAAAAGTTAGGTAATACAACGAACATTTCAGGACACTTATTTGATTGCCTTTATAATACCATAGATTAAAAAACCATTCAAGGGATTATGAAAGCGTTTTATTTGTTTTTATTGGTAACATTTAGTGACAAATGAAGTTCTTTTAATTGGGCCTCCGAAACCTCACCTGGTGCATCGGTCAACAAGTCGCTGGCGCTTGCCGTTTTTGGAAAAGCAATAGTGTCACGAAGGTTCGTACTGCCTGAAAGCAGCATAACCAAACGGTCCAAACCAAGAGCAATCCCGCCATGTGGAGGAGTACCATATTCGAACGCATTTAACAAGAAACCAAATTGTTCTTGAGCTTCTTCAGGAGTAAATCCAAGTACCTTAAACATTTTCTCCTGAACGGAACGTTCAAAAATACGTAAAGATCCCCCGCCAAGCTCATACCCATTTAATACAAGGTCATAGGCCTGTGCACGCACTCTAGCAGGATCTGTATCTAAGTATGGCAGGTCTTCTCTTACCGGCATCGTGAATGGATGATGGGCTGCATAATACCGACCTTCTTCTTCACCATACTCAAGAAGCGGCCAATCTGTAATCCATAAAAAGTTAAACTTACTTTGGTCGATTAAACCTAGCTCTTTTCCAAGCTTTGTGCGGAGTGCGCCCAAAGCGTCTGCAACCACATTTTTCTTATCAGCTACGAATAGAAGCAAATCTCCCTCATTCGCATTTAATACAGACCTTAGAGCCTTGGAATCCTCATCTGCAAAGAACTTTGCAATTGGACCTTTTAGTCCTTCTGCATCTACCTTCAGCCAAGCAAGACCTTTTGCCCCATAAACTCCCACAAATTCTGTTAGGGCATCAATATCCTTACGGGAATATTTCTCAGCAGCACCCTTCACATTAATGGCTTTTACTTGACCGCCATTTGCAACAGCAGCTGCAAATACTTTAAAGCCTGAATCTTTAACAACCTCGGAAAGGTCAACCAGCTCAAGTCCAAAACGAGTATCTGGTTTATCTGAACCAAAGCGGCCCATCGCTTCATCATAGGTCATCCGAGGAAATGGTGATGGAATTTCAAGTCCTTTTACTTCCTTCATCAGCCCAGTCATCATTTTTTCCATTAAGCCCAAGATATCCTCTTGGCCAAGGAAACTTGTTTCAATATCAATTTGTGTAAACTCTGGCTGACGGTCCGCACGTAAGTCTTCATCACGGAAACAGCGAGCGATTTGGTAATAGCGCTCAATCCCGCCAAGCATTAATAGCTGTTTGAATAACTGTGGTGATTGTGGAAGTGCATAGAACTCACCAGGATGAACACGGCTAGGCACGAGATAATCGCGTGCTCCCTCAGGAGTACTTTTTGTTAAAATGGGTGTTTCAATATCTAAGAATCCTTCAGAGTCAAGGAAGTCTCTAATTTGCTTTGTTACTTGATGACGCATTTTTAATGTTTCAAAAATCACCGGACGACGGAAATCTAAATAGCGGTATTTAAGACGAATATCTTCTGATGCGTCACTTTTATCTGTAATGGAAAACGGAGGTGTTTTCGCTTCGTTAATAATCGTTACCATTTCAGCTTGAACTTCAATTTTGCCAGTTTTTAAATTTGGATTTATCGTTCCATCCTCACGGGCAATTACCGTACCTTGTATATCTAGAACATACTCACTGCGAATCTTTTCCGCAGTTTGCAGTGCTTCTTTCGATAAATCCGGATTGAACACAACCTGGACAATACCTGTACGATCGCGTAAATCGATAAAAATTAATCCTCCTAGGTCCCGGCGTTTTGAGACCCAGCCTTTAAGCGTTACTTTTTCACCAATGGCTGACTCTGGTACATCGCCACAAAAATACGTTCTCCCATACATGAAGATCCTCTCCTCTTATCTCTTAAGTCCTTGAAAATATTCCACAAATCGCGTTAACTCAATTTCTTCTTGCTCTCCTGTAGTCATATTTTTCAGGTTAATTTTATTATTAATTATCTCATCTTCACCGAGGACGGCAACATATTTTGCTTTCAAACGGTCAGCTGCTTTAAATTGTGCTTTGATTTTTCGATTTAAATAATCTCTCTCGGCTGAGACTCCAGCTAGCCTTAACTTCTGTAGAAGCCCTACTGTATAATCCTTCGCTTCTTCACCAAGGGAGGCGATATAACAATCAATACCTTGATTGATTTCAAGCTCTATTCCTTCAGCAGTTAATGCTGCAAGGAAGCGTTCAATACTCATGGCAAAACCAATTCCCGGGGTTTCTGGTCCGCCCATTTCTTCGGCCAATCCGTTATAACGACCGCCGCCGCATAATGTGGTAATGGCTCCAAAGCCCTCGGCGTCACTCATAATTTCAAAAGCAGTGTGATTATAATAATCCAAACCGCGAACCAGGTTCGGATCCACTACAAACGCAATATCTAATTGTGTTAAGTACTTCTGCAGCTTTTCAAAATATGCCTTCGATTCATCATTTAGATAATCAATAATCGACGGTGCCGATTTCATTAATTCATGATTGTGATCCTGTTTGCAATCGAGAATCCGCAAGGGGTTTTTCTCCAGACGATTTTGACAATCGTGGCAAAACTCTCCGATTCTTGGCTGAAAGTGATTGACTAACGCATTGCGGTGAGCGGTTCTGCTCTCCTTATCTCCAAGACTATTGATCACAAGTTTTAGCTTTTTCAAGCCCATTTCCTTATATAAATTCATTGCAAGTGAAATAACTTCCGCATCAATTGCCGGGTCGTTACTGCCTAATGCTTCGATACCAAATTGAACAAACTGACGGAAGCGTCCTGCCTGCGGGCGTTCATATCGAAACATCGGTCCCATATAATAAAGCTTAACGGGCTGATTTGGATACCCAAACATTTTTTTCTCAACAAAAGACCTTACCACTGCGGCTGTTCCTTCTGGTCTTAACGTAAGGCTGCGGCCGCCGCGATCATCAAAAGAGTACATTTCTTTCTGTACAATATCGGTGGTATCGCCAACACCTCTTGCAAATAGATCTGTATGTTCAAAGATTGGAGTCCGGATTTCTTGATATTGATATTTCTCGCAAAGCTCTCTCGCTTTTGCTTCAATCAGCTGCCACTTTTCTACCTCTCCAGGCAGAATATCCTGTGTGCCTCTTGGAATGCTAATAGACATAGCAGATTCCTCCTTAGCGTTTCTAATTTATGTAAAACCCTTATAAAAACAAAAAACTCCCGTCCCTTGTATAAATAAATACAAGGGACGAGAGTTATAATCCCGCGGTGCCACCCTAGTTGAAGGCATAAACTTACTCATGCACTTCCTCTTTTACAGTTAACGCCTGCTCACGTTCTGCTCCTAATAGGGTTGGAATGATTCCAACTAGCATCGGATATATCCGACTCTAGTATCCTTTTTCAGAGAGAAGCCTACGGAGTGTTCCTTCATTAAGAATCATGTAGAAATGCTTTCAGCCCAGGGCATTTCCTCTCTTGTCATGTTTTACCTTAATTACTATGCTCCATCATTGGTTTTCGCCATGTTTATTATTTATTTAATATTACGGAGCATTGAATCCAATGTCAAGAAGGATTTAGGATCTTTCCAAATGTTTTTTCAGCTTTCTAACATCACCGATCGTTAGTCCAAATTCGGATGCAAGCTCAAACGTAGTATTATTGTGTTCTTTTTGAATAAAGTCATGAAAATCCACTCCAAAAAGCCTGCTGTCCATTGATTGGATACTATTTGACTTATCGCTCGATCTCATCCCTCAATCACCTCTTTATCTTCACTATAGTCTCTATTATTTCCAATCATTTTAAAAACTTACATGGTAGACAAGATTTTCGGAAAAAGGCGAAATTTAGCAAATAAGGAATGATTTTCACTCTGTTTTACGATAAAATTATAGATATTGTGAAGGGAGAGAGAGGATGATAAAGAGATTTATACTAGTGTTAGTAAGTTTCACGTTAGTTTTTGCTGTATTCCTCCCGCAGGATATAGCTGTGGCAGCAAACGGTACAGTTACCATTGCTGAGAGTACGGTTAACATCCGTAATGGACCCGGCTTAAGCTACCAGCTTGTGAAGCAAGTAGAAAAGGGCGAAAAATTTACGATAATTAAAGAAAAAGATGATTGGATCCAAATTCAGCTTTCTACTGCGAAAACAGGCTGGGTTGCCAACTGGGTAGTAACTAAATCCTCAGATGGAACTAGCACTAGCAGTTCTAGTAATTCAAAAAAAGGGAGTGCTGAGGCCAATACCAATCAATTACGCGTGCGTTCCGGCCCTGGAACTAGCTTCCGTATCATAGGTTATTTAAATAAAGGACAAGCAGTCAGTGTTCTTGATGAGAATGAAAACTGGTTAAAAATCTCTGCATCATTTGGAGAAGGCTGGGTTGCAAGAGAATACATCGATTTAAAAGGTAATAGCACTAATTCTAAAGAAAATAATAATAATAATAAAGCCATCGATAAAGGTATTGTTACGGATACATTGAATATTCGAATAGAGCCCTCTACCAAAGGAAATGTTATTGGCAAACTATCAAAGGGGACTACGGTAAGTATTTACTCAAAAAAGAATAATTGGCTGGAAATTAAGTACGATGGCCAAAGTGCATGGTTAAGTAGTGATTTTGTTCAAATTGGTGAGCAAAGTCAGCCCTCTAAACCTACTGGAATGATTGGGACGGTAACGGCCAGCTCTCTTAGTGTCCGTGACGATTCTTCTCTAAATTCGAAGATTGTTGGCTCCGTTTCTAAAGGACAAGAGTTTGCCATTCTAGATGAGGTAAATAATTGGGTCAAAATCGAATACAAGTCAGGAAAAACAGGCTGGGCGGCAGGCTGGTATTTTAATAAGGATAAAGCAAAATCGAGCCAAATTGCCAAAGATAGTAAAGTAACAATCCTACATAATGGCACCAATATTAGAAAGGATCCTACCGTTCAATCAACCGTTCTACAACGAGCAGATGAAGGAGATTCCTTTCACATAGTAAGTGTCGAAAATGATTGGTATGAAATTAAATTGTCGAATGGTCAGAATGGATATATAGCTGGCTGGGTTGTAACTACCAATGGCACAGGTCCTAATATTGATAAACAGGGGGCCGAAGGTTATCTAAAATACAAAACCATCGTTATTGACCCCGGGCACGGCGGGATTGACAATGGGGCGACAGGATCGAATGGCACACTTGAAAAAGAATTAACACTAAGGACTGCCCAACTTTTATCTGATAAGTTAAAAGCGGCTGGCGCAAATGTCTTTCTGACAAGAAGCAACGATTCGTATCTTCCGCTGCCATCAAGGGTAAGACTCGCGAGTATCCATCAGGCGGATGCCTTTCTCAGCTTACATTATGATAGTAACCTAGACCGAAGCGTCCGGGGGATGACAGGCTACTACTATCATTCCTATCAAAAGAAACTCGCAGAATATGTTTATAACTCAACCAATGCGGAGACAAGATTAAAAAGCCGCGGGGTCCGCTCGGGTGATTATCATGTCGTTCGTGAAAATCAAAGACATGCAGTCCTTATGGAGCTGGGTTACCTAAGTAATTCAGCAGAGGAAATGACGCTTACCTCAGGTCAATTCCAAGAAAGTGCATCCACCGGTATCTATAATGGATTGGCAAGATATTTCAAGGAACAATAAAAAAAATGCTTGGCAGCTATTAAAGTGCCAAGCATTTTTTAACCTTTACTCTCAACAATTAGTGTAACAGGCCCATCATTAATCAATTCAACATCCATCATCGCTCCAAAGATCCCGGTTTCAACCTTGATACCTTTTTCACGTAATAAACCATTGAATACTTCATAGAGCTGATTTGCCTGTTCCGGTCTTGCTGCTTCCATGAAATTCGGTCTTCTTCCTTTACGGCAATCACCATATAAAGTGAATTGAGATACAGAAAGGATCTCGCCGCCGACCTCTAATAAAGATAAATTCATCTTTCCAGCATCATCTTCAAAAATCCGTAGATTTACGATTTTTTCCGCTAAGAAAGCAGCATCCTCTTCTTTATCTTGATGTGTCACACCTACAAGGAGGACTAGTCCTTTAGAAATCTGACCTGTAATCTCTCCGTTTACAGTTACCTTAGCATTTTTACTGCGCTGTACAACTACTCGCATTTCATATACTCCTTAATTCATAATCCGGCGAACGGAATAGATATCTGGTATCTGTTTGATTCGATCTACGACCTTTTGCAAATGGCTGACATTATGAATGGCAATAGACATAATAATTGTCGCCATTTTATTGCGGTCTGATCGGCCAGAAACAGCTGAAATATTGGTTTTTGTCTCGTTTACCGCCTGCAGAACCTCATTCAATAGACCACGGCGGTCATAACCACTAATTTCAATATCAACATTATACTCTTTCCGGTCATTTAAGGAGGACTCCCACTCAACAGGTATTAATCTGGTTTGCGCATCATTAGAGTCAATATTTGTACAATCTGCACGATGAACAGAAACACCGCGGCCCTTGGTAATAAAGCCGACAATTTCGTCACCTGGAACAGGATTGCAGCATCTTGATAAGCGGATTAACATATTATCGATTCCAGCAACACGAACACCAGATTCCCTCTTTTTCGTTGAAGGGAAAGCCTTCATATCTGAAATCGCATTTGTAATGGTTGCTGATTGCTCCTGATCCCGCTTTTTCCGCCATTTTTCAGTTAATCGATTAGCCACCTGCAATGCGGTTACACCATTATAGCCGACTGCCGCATACATATCGTCATCATTGGCAAAGTTAAACTTTTCTGCTACCTTCTTCAAATTATCGGCAGTTAAGATTTCTTTTAAATCAAATTCCATCGAGCGAATTTCTTTTTCTACAAGTTCTCTTCCTTTAATAACATTTTCATCCCGGCGCTGCTTCTTAAAAAAGGCACGTATTTTGTTCTTGGCTTGAGAAGTTTGCGCGAGCTTTAACCAGTCTTGGCTTGGTCCATAAGAATGCTTAGAGGTAAGAATTTCGATAATGTCACCTGTCTTAAGCCGATAATCCAGCGTAACCATTTTACCGTTTACTTTTGCCCCAATCGTCTTATTTCCAATTTCAGAGTGAATTCGATAAGCAAAATCAATCGGAACAGAACCAGACGGTAATTCAATTACATCACCTTTTGGAGTAAACACAAACACCATATCGGAGAATAAATCAATTTTTAGCGACTCCATAAATTCTTCTGCATTAGCTGTATCATTTTGGAATTCTAGGATTTCTCTAAACCAAGTCAGCTTTTGCTCATAAGAAGTGGTATCACTAAGTGCCTTCCCCTCTTTATACGCCCAGTGGGCCGCAATACCAAATTCAGCAATCCTGTGCATTTCAGACGTCCGAATTTGAACCTCAAGCGGGTCACCCTTAGGGCCAATGACCGTTGTATGAAGAGATTGATACATATTTGGCTTCGGCATTGCAATATAGTCCTTAAATCGTCCAGGCATAGGCTTCCAGCACGTATGAATGATACCAAGTACGGCATAGCAGTCCTTAATACTATTGACAACAATTCGTACAGCCAGCAAATCGTATATCTCACTAAATTGTTTATTCTGCTGGACCATTTTACGATAAATGCTATAAATATGTTTTGGTCTGCCAGAAAGCTCCGCATTAATGGACACTTCTTTCATTCTGCTGCGAACCTCATCCATAACATCGACTAAGTATTGCTCTCGTTCCGCACGTTTCTTCTTCATCAAGTTAACAATACGGTAATATTGCTGTGGATTTAAATATCTTAAAGCAGTATCTTCCAACTCCCACTTAATCTTTGAAATACCAAGACGATGGGCCAAAGGTGCAAAGATTTCAAGTGTTTCATTTGAAATCCGGCGCTGCTTCTCAACGGGAAGGTGCTTAAGCGTCCTCATATTATGCAAACGATCAGCAAGCTTTATCAAAATAACGCGGATATCCTGAGCCATGGCCACAAACATTTTCCTGTGGTTTTCGGCCTGCTGTTCCTCGTGTGATTTATATTTAATTTTTCCTAATTTCGTAACCCCGTCGACAAGCATGGCCACTTCGTCATTAAATTCAGTCTCGATGTCCATTAAGGTGACATCTGTGTCTTCAACAACGTCATGAAGAAAACCAGCGGCAACCGTTGCAGGATCCATCTCTAGGTCCGCAAGAATACCAGCAACCTGAATGGGATGGATAATGTAAGGCTCTCCCGACTTTCTATATTGTTCACGATGAGAATGTTTTGCGAATTCGTACGCTCTTTTTACAAATTCACAATGCTCCTCGTTTAAATAGACCCTGGTCTTGTCGATGACTTGTTCGGCGGTTAGCACTTGGTCGTTCGCCATAAAATCACCTTATTTTTCATCTTATATTTTTATTATTAAATGTATTACTCTCTAGACTAGTTACTAATGAATGTTACTATTATCGAAAAAAATAGTACAGTTGTAAAGGGTTTGATACCTATTTTACTGTATTTTGCGAAAAAAGTGTCGAAATATAATAAAAAAATAGTTCTCCTCTTATAACAAGAGAGCACTCAGTTACGAGTGCCCTCATTACTATTAATAATTCATCAATGTCATGATGTCATAGCCTTCAAGCTTCTTACGGCCTTCGAGGTAGGATAATTCTACAAGAAAAGCAATTCCAGCAACCACACCGCCAAGCTGTTCAACCAATTGAATGGTCGCATCAATCGTTCCACCTGTTGCTAAAAGATCATCCGTAATCAGAACACGCTGGCCTGGCTGAATCGCGTCCTTATGAATGGTTAGAACATCACTTCCGTATTCCAATCCATAGCTGACTTTCACTGTATCACGAGGAAGTTTACCTTCCTTACGAACAGGTGCAAAGCCAATACCCAGAGCATAGGATACAGGACAGCCAATAATAAACCCTCTAGCCTCTGGACCAACGATTAAATCAATTTGTTTGTCTTTCGCATATTCAACAATTTGGTCAGTAGCGTACTTATATGCTTCTCCATTGTTCATTAATGGAGTGATATCCTTGAATGTAATTCCTGGTTTCGGGTAATCCGGTACGATTGCGATAAATTGCTTTAAGTCCATTACTTAACTGCCTCCTCAATTATAACTGATTCCTCAATAACCTCGTCAAACCAGCTTTTCAATTGCTGAAAGGATGAAAATAATAAATCTCTTTCAAGTGCATATTGAGACTGTTTCGTTTGGTAGGTAATCGAGTCAGTTAGGTCACGCTTTTGTGATTGTTTATTCAAAGTAATAAATCCATTGTTTATTGTAACAAAATCTAGTTCAGAAAACACCTTTGACATAAAGGTTATCGTTTCTGTCGACCAGCCCCGGTGCTTGGCAATTTCATCTCCATGCCGACCTAAATCAATCGGACCTTTCTTTAAAAGCAAAGCATAAAACCATTTAAAATGGTCTCTTGTTGGCAGAGTACTAAAGAAATCACTCGATTCTTTATGAAAATAGGCATAAATCCGAGCAGGCTGTTTGCCATTAAATAAGTGACAAAGTATGTCCTTTGATGGCGGCAGGTCAACGAGAACTACATTAGCTTGATGAGAATCAAAGGCTTTCGCATCGGTTTCATTTTGAATCAGTATTGCTTCACTTGTTAGAGCTGAATCCATTTTATCAAGCTGTTCTTTGTTAAAAATAATAAATGTCCGCTTTTCCTTAGGGATGGTATTCACCATCGAGTGAATCCGTTTGACCCCGCGATGATCGAATAATTGCCATGATTCAACGGCAACATCATGGATAAAAATTTGTGGTTTACGGATATTATTCCACTCATTGATGGCTAATTCGCCAATAATCGAAATTTTTGAGGCTGGTGAAATATGGTCAGCCAGCTGGCCGAGCCCAAACCCAATCCCATCTAAGTTAGCACCATTATCATTTACCATTACCTTCAAATGATTTTGTTCAGAACCAATCTTTCTCATCGTGGATACTTGGATATTATTGATTAAAACCTTCGGCTTCGGGTTGTCCATTCCAAATGGAGCAAGAAGATTTAATTCATCTAATGAGGATAAGCTAATTTCTTCCACATTTATTTGATGGTCGAGTAACGTAATTGGAACAAAATCTTCTTTTGTCAACTGCTCATCAGCCAAAAGATTTAATCTTTGACGAAGATTTGAAACATCTTCTAGCTTTAGCGTCATTCCAGCAGCCATAGGATGTCCGCCAAAATGTGGAAGAATATCACGGCATGTTGATAAATTTTTAAATAAATCAAATCCTGCAATACTTCGAGCTGAACCCTTTGCCAAGCCTTTTTCAGGGTCAAAACTAAGGACAATTGTCGGGCGGTAAAACTTTTCAACTAATCTAGAAGCTACGATGCCAATCACACCAGCATTCCAGCCTTCTTTACCAATTACAAGTACTGAATTCGAATCAATCGGATAGTTTCTTTCAACCTCTTCAATCGCTTCAAGTGTAATCGAATTGACAATTGACTGCCTTGTTTTATTTAATTCGTCCATTTCTTGAGCTAGAGCTTCCGCTTCAAAAGGGTCCTCTGTAAGCAAAAGGTCAACAGCCATGTCTGCATTTTCTAATCTGCCTACAGCATTAATTCTTGGCGCTAGCGTAAAGCCAATCGTTTCTTCATTAATGTTTTGTTGGTCTACACCTGCTACTTTTAAAATAGCTTTCAGACCTTTATTTTTTGTGATTTTAAGTTTTTCTAAACCTTTTTTGGCAATGAGACGATTTTCGTCTTTTAATGAAACCAAATCTGCGATAGTACCAATAACAGCAATTTCGAGCAAATGCTCTGGAAGTTCCCCATATAGGGCATGAGCTAATTTAAAGGCCACACCTACCCCAGCAAGTTCGCGAAAAGGATAAATACTATCTGGAAGTTTAGGATGAATAATCGCCAATGCTTCCGGTAAAACGGGACCAGGCTCATGGTGATCCGTGATAATTAAGTCGACAGCAAGTTCCTTCGCAATACCGGCTTCGTGTATAGCAGAAATACCTGTATCTACAGTAATAATTAACTTTATTCCAGATTCAGCTGCACTCCTAAAGGCTGGTTCATTCGGACCATATCCTTCCGTAAAACGATTGGGAATATAAAATTGGACATTAGCCCCCAGATCCTTAAGCGTAAGCATTAATACAGTTGTACTGCTCACACCATCCGCATCGTAATCTCCAAATATTAATATAGGTTCTTGATTTTCTATTGCCTGCCGAATTCTGTTAACGGCTGTATCCATGCCTTTTAATAGATAGGGGTCATGAAATTGCTCTTTTCCATATAAAAAATACCGTGCAGAATCAACGGTATTGATTCCGCGGTTGATAAGCAGCGACGCAACAAGTGGCGTAATTTTCAATTCGTTTTCGAGAGTTTTTACTAGTTGTTGATCAGATTTCCGAACAATCCATCTAGTTTTTGACTTTAACATGCGTTCACCCCTCAGACTTATCTATTATACAGGAGTAAACATGTCCTTTCAATGTTAAATCTAGAATAGAAAAAACCGCAGAATGTCTGCGGTTTTAACATTTATTAAACTTGTGGCTCATCAGAGTACTTTCGCTTCTCTTTTACAGTCTTGATGGTACCTTTCTTTTTCAGTTCTTTTGCTTTTAAAACAACCCAAAGATTAGTAGCAATAAAGACAGATGAGTATACACCAGAAATTAATCCGACAAACATCGCAATTGAGAAATTGCGGATCGATTCGCTTCCGAAGAATACGAGAGCGATAATCGTTACCATGACAGTAAGAACGGTGTTAAAAGATCGTGTTAATGTTTGGCGTAAGCTTACATTTACAACCTCGGCTATATCCTCAAAGGTTTTAAGACGTTTTTTCTTTATCAAGTTCTCGCGCATACGGTCAAAGGTAACAATTGTATCATTGATTGAGTACCCGACAATGGTTAACACAGCAGCGATGAAGGTTAAGTCTACTTCCAGTCTAGTAATACTGAAAAACACAATCATAAAGAATGCATCATGCAGCAAGGAAACAATCGCAGCAATGGCCATCGCCATTTCAAATCGAATCGTTACATAAATAATGATCCCAATGGAGGCGATGATTAAAGCTATCACAGCATTTTTAGCTATTTCCTTCCCAACTGTCGGTGAAACGGTACTAACATTTGGCTCTGCACCAAATTCCTTATTAAATTCTTCTTTTAACGATGCAATTTCGTCTTTCGATAACACACCTTTAAGTCTAGCCGAAGCAATTTCTTTATTCTCACCAGAAATAAGGATGTCATCTGTTTTAATATTCATGTCTTCAAGGGCATCCTCAACCTGTTGGGTTGTCAAAGGCTTTTCTGAAAGTACTTCTATCCGTGTACCACTTGAAAAATCTATAGATAGATTCAAGCGGAATACTAGAAGAATAATCAACCCTATTCCTAATAGAGCACCTGAGATCATGAAGAACAGTTTTCTAACCTTTACAAAATCAAATCTGTCCCATCTAGTTGGCAAATCTAATGTGTCATAGTTCTCGGCAATATCCTTTATATCTGATTGCTTGACACCAAACCAGCCTGGCTTTTTATTAAGGAATCCACTGTTTACCCACATACCTAAGAAGATACGAGAACCAAATACAGCGGTAACAAAACTCATTAAAATACTGACAATTAATGTTGTTGCAAACCCTTTAACGGAGCTTGTCCCATAAAAGAACAGCACGGCAGCCGTTAGGATCGTGGTTAAGTTAGCGTCAATAATCGAAGAAAATGAACTTTTGCTTCCTGCTTGGAAAGCAGATTTTATTGATTTACCTACCTTAATTTCTTCCCTGATTCGTTCGTAGGTGATGATATTGGCGTCAACTGCCATACCAACCCCTAGTATAAGTGCAGCGATCCCTGGTAGGGTTAGTACTGCATTCATCCAGTCAAACACTAATAAAACAAGATAGATGTAGATTGACAATGTCACTGTAGCAATGAATCCTGGGAAACGATAGTAAACTAACATAAATAAATAGACAAGTGCAATACCAATTATACCTGCAAGGACTGTTTCATTTAATGCCTGCTCACCAAATTTAGCTCCGACGGAAGTGGAGTAAACTTCGGTTAGCTTTACAGGAAGTGCACCAGCATTTAATAGTGATGCAAGCTCTTGTGCTTCCTCTGCTGTGAAGCTGCCTACGATTGAAACTGTATTTTGATTGAAAATTTCTCTTACGGTTGGAGCGGATAAGAATTTAGGATCTTCTTTTGTGATTTCTGTTTTGAATGAATCTTTTCCTTCTTCAAAATCAAGCCATATGACTAGATAATTCTTCGGTGTCATTTTTACGATTTCTTCGGTAACTTTTTTGAATGTATCAGCACTCTTTAATTTCAATGAAACACTCGGTGCCCCGTTCTCATCAAAAGTCTGGCTCGCACCATTCTCAGCTAAATCTGCCCCGTCCATCATCACGCGGTCATTGGCGTCACGGAAAGTAAGATTCGCTTGAGTAGATAGAATTTCCCGCGCTTCATTTTGATCGGTTACTCCAGCAAGCTGAACACGAATCCGATTTTCACCTTCAATTTGGATATTTGGCTCACTTACACCAAGAACATTTATCCGCTTATCAAGTGCTTCTGCAGTACTAGCCATAATTTCTTTGTTAATTTCCTGACCTTTTTTGGCAGGTTCTACCTCATACAAGACTTCAAATCCACCTTGCAGGTCCAAACCAAGTTTAATGTCTTTTAATATACCTGTGGAGGTAACCCCCATTGTGCTTCCTATTAGTATAACAACTAGCAGGAAAGCGATAATTCTACTGCGCTTAACCATTATGTAATGTTCCTCCTTAGGGCCTAAATCCATAGCACTGCCAGTCACAGCCTTATGTAAAAATAATAAAAAATCAATTGCTTTCATTATGAAATAGTTTATAATTACTGTCAATTTATTCTAGAGAAGTCCATTAAAAAGTTAGGTTGTGTTTTATTTTAATAATTCCTTCATTTCATTTTCATCTTCTAGATTAAAATCATGGTTTTTATACGTTTCAATAGTCGTAAAGCTAATGTAATCACTTACCTTAACCGAAAGGATATCATCAATAATTTCATAAATTCTTATTTCCTCGTTAACCTTCTTCCATTTCTTTCTTGTTAGAAAATCCCAAAGTCCACTTTTTGAAACTTCTTTGTAACCCAGCAGGCGAAATTCCTCCAGCTTGCTTATTAATGCTGGTTCAACCTGAGTCCGAAAATGATTGTAAGCGTGGTTTTTCTCCAATGATGTTGCCCCCTCTGGACATTTAAGTCTAATCTCTGTCTTTAAAATAAAAAACACCTTGTCATGCTTTGTCCACCCTTATGCATATAGATTAATTGTATATGAATTCTTCTTTTTTGAGAAGGTGGGAAGTAGTATGTCGAAGTTTTTAAAAGGGACCTTTATCCTATTAATAGCAGGATTAATTACGAGAGTACTTGGATTTATTAACAGAATTGTCATAGCTCGAAGTATTGGTGAAGAAGGGGTCGGCCTCTATATGATGGCTTTTCCCACCTTTATCCTTGTTGTGACCTTAACACAAATGGGACTGCCTGTCGCCATTTCAAAAAATATTGCTGAAGCGGAAGCTAGAGGAGATCATAAAGAAATTAAAAAAATTCTCGTGGTTTCTCTGGCCATAACCATCTCGCTTTCGCTTATCTTTACTCCAGCTCTCATATTGTTAGCACCTATTCTGTCTACCACTCTCTTTACGGACACAAGAACGTTTTATCCTTTAATCGCGATTGCACCCGTTGTACCTGTTATCGCCATCTCCTCTGTTTTAAGAGGTTATTTCCAGGGCAGGCAAAACATGCGCCCTTCCGCTATTTCGCAGATTTTAGAGCAGCTTGTGAGAATTACACTAATTGCCGTTATGACTAGAGCCTTTCTGCCCTACGGAATTGAATATGCTGCCGCCGCGGCAATGGTAGCTGCAATCATTGGTGAAGTGGCATCATTGATCTATTTATTAACTGCCTTTAAATTAAAAAAACGATTTAAGCTAAGAAAGAATTTTTTCCAATTCGTCCATTCTGGAAAGAAAACCTTCAAAGAGTTAATGGAAATTGCCTTGCCTACCATGGGAAGCAGAATGATCGGGTCTGTCGCATGGTTTTTCGAACCCATAGTTGTCGTTAATAGTTTAGCGATTGCAGGGGTTGCCACCATCGCTGCTACAAAACAATACGGTTCTTTAACTGGTTTTGCCATGCCATTATTAATGCTGCCATCGTTTATAACTTATGCATTGGCAACATCTCTTGTCCCAGCCATTAGTGAAGCCAATTCACAAAATAATCATCAATTAATTGAACATCGGCTGCAGCAAGCATTACGATTTGCCTTTTTAAGCGGCGGTTTGTCCGTTATTGTCCTATATGTGCTGGCAGACCCATTGATGGAGCTCATGTACGGATCAACAAAAGGCTCTTACTTTATTCGCATAATGGCACCATTCTTTTTATTTTATTATTATCAGGGTCCGCTTCAGGCAGTATTACAAGCACTGAACCTGGCTAGAGCAGCCATGATCAATAGTTTAATTGGGGCTGTTATCAAAACAGCTGTCATCTTCTTACTTGCTTCACAGCCTGCCTTCGGAATAACAGGAGTGGCATTGGGCATTATTGTGGGTTTCGTGTTAGTAACAATACTTCATTTTGCCACTGTCTTAAAGAAAATTTCTTTTAGCTTTCACATTCGAGATTACCTAAAAGGAGCCATCATTATGGGCATCTCAGCTTGGATTGGCTATTGGTTATTTAATCACATTCTTCTTGGTGAGCATTTAGCGATAAGAGTATTGTCAGCGGCTTTTGGAATGAGCTTCATCTACATTTTCCTATTAATACTCGCTGGCCTCATTAAAAAAGAGGAACTCAGAAGAATACCGATCATACGGAATTTAATTCCGATTTGATAGAGAATGGAAAAGACACGCAGATAGCGTGTCTTCTTACTCCTCGTCCATAATATCCACAAAGAACTTGCCATTTTCAAAACTGCAAAAGGATATTTTTCTAACATCTCGATATCCCATTTTCTTTAATTCTTGACGAAGCCATAGATTGGTTTTGTTAATGCGGGTTAAATTTTCTTCTTCAATACTGCCATCAATAATTAATGGGATGGTAATATCCCCTTCCTGGGGCTGTCCGTCACTATTATTCATTTTCTCAATGACAGATAAACTTCCAGATGACTCCAGAATCGCAAACTCAACGTCTGCAATGCTTCTAATATCCTTTTCCCTTAATTGGGTCAGTAAATCATCAAAATTATAGCGTTGTTTTCTCATTGCCTCTTCATCGATTTTTCCCCTATTGATAATAATAGTTGGTTTCCCATCTACAAGATCTCGAAATCGTTTACTTTTTAATGAGAGGGTTGCCATTACCAGCTGAATAATCATTAATAAAACCATCGGGATAATCGTATGCAATATATTTCTATTAGGATTATCAATGGCAACTACAGCCATCTCACCAATCATGATAAAAACGACAAGGTCCAGGATGCTTAGCTCTCCTATCTCTCTTCTACCCATTAAGCGAAATATGACGAGGATGAGTACGTAAAAAAACAGTGTCCTAAATATAATCGTTAAGTGTTGGTCCACTACTGTCGCCCCTTTGTTCGCATTCTACATTATTGTTCGCTTTTTTGACTTAATCATTTAAGGAATAATCTCCCAAAACACACTAAACTGTAAAAATTCTTATTCTACTTTTATAAAAGGTGAATATGCTTGTACTAGGTAAGAATCTGTTTATCTTAGGGTTTCAGTTCTAAGATAAGGCATCCGAAGGGGGAGAGTAAAATAGAATCGAAAAGCTTTGGTACAGCTATTTTGTATGGGTTAATTTTTATTTTCTTATTTGTGCTTGTCAGCAGCCTCATTTTTTCATTAATTCTTAGATTTACATCAGTTCGGGAAATCTCACTTCAATACATTGTAACCGCAGTTTCCTTTATAGCACTATTCGGAGGAGGATTTCTCTCTGGCGGAAAGCGAAAGCAAAAAGGCTGGCTAATCGGAGGGTTAACAGGCTTAACTTACAGCATTATTGTCTTTTTGTTCCAATATTTAGGATTTGATCGCCTGTTTGATGTTGAACAGGTTATCTACCATGTTTGCTATACATTAATTGCGATGATGGGTGGAATCCTTGGGGTAAATATAGCCACAAACAACTCGAGAACAGCATAGAAAAAGGAAGCCAAGTCATTTTGGCTTCCTTTTTTCCTATCTTACTTTTCTAAAGAAACATCTGCTGTTGCTGTAGTTTTTGCTGATTCCGTTACTTCACGAATCGCATTTCGGTCATATGTTAGACGGCTGCCGTCTCCACATTTAATCACGACTTTGCTTTCATCGATTGAATCGACAAAACCATGTAAACCGCCAATCGTGACAATCTTATCACCTTTTTTTAATTCGTTTTGCATTTGAGCAACTGCTTTAGTACGTTTTTGCTGTGGACGAATTAGTAGGAAATAAAATAATACAAACATTAATATTAATGGAATGATTGAACCTAGTCCTTGCATGTTGTTTCCCTCCTTTCACTCTAGCATCTATTAGAAATTTTTCGCGTTCGGTTTATTAAAACCATAACGTTCAAAAAACTCTTCTCGGAAATCACCAAGCCGGTCCTCTCGGATAGCTTGCCTGACCTTCTCCATCAATCTTAACAGAAAATATAGATTATGATAAGATGTTAATCGTATTCCGAATGTTTCGTCACATTTTATTAAGTGACGAATGTAGGCGCGGCTGTAATTTCGGCATGTGTAGCAATCACAATCTGGATCAAGCGGACCAAAGTCTTTTGCAAATTTTGCATTTTTTACAACCAGTCGTCCGGTACTTGTCATCAATGTTCCATTCCTGGCAATCCGTGTTGGCAAGACACAATCAAACATATCAATTCCACGAATAGCCCCATCAATCAAGGAATCCGGTGAACCAACCCCCATTAGGTATCGAGGTTTGTCCGCAGGTAAAAGCGGTGTAGTGAATTCAAGTACACGATTCATAATATCCTTTGGCTCACCAACAGACAAACCGCCTACTGCATATCCTGGAAAATCAAGAGAAACAAGGTCTTTCGCACTTTGTTTACGTAGCTCCTCATACTCTCCCCCTTGGACAATTCCAAAAAGACCTTGATCATTTGGCCGTTGATGGGCATTCAAACAGCGCTCTGCCCAACGAGAAGTTCTCTCGACTGATTTTTGCATATATTCATATGTAGCTGGGAATGGCGGACATTCATCAAATGCCATCATAATATCGGAACCAAGATCATTTTGAATTTCCATTGCCTTTTCAGGTGATAAAAATAACTTTTCACCGCTCATATGATTACGGAAATGAACGCCTTCTTCTTCAATTTTTCGAAATTCACTCAAACTAAAAACCTGAAAGCCGCCAGAATCAGTTAAAATAGCCCGGTCCCAGTTCATAAATTTATGAAGACCGCCAGCTTCCTTAATAATTTCATTTCCGGGACGAAGCCATAAGTGATAGGTATTACTTAAAATAATACCCGCACCCATTTCCTTTAGATCCTCTGGAGACATCGTTTTTACGGTAGCAAGAGTTCCTACCGGCATAAATGCAGGCGTGTCAAAAGAACCATGCGGCGTATGCACTCTTCCTAAACGGGCACCCGTTTGCTTACATGTTTTGATAAATTCATATCGAATCGCAGTCAAATATATTTCTCCTTCCTTAACGTTAGATGATGAGCATTGCGTCGCCAAAGCTGAAAAAGCGATAGCGTTCATTTACAGCAGTAGTATAGGCATGCAATATATTTTCTCTCCCCGCTAACGCACTAACAAGCATGATCAACGTTGATTTTGGCAAGTGGAAATTCGTAATCATCCCATCAATAGCCTTAAATTGGTACCCAGGATAGATGAAAATATTTGTCCATCCGCTGCTCTCAATGAACGTACCATTGTTGTCGGAAGCGATGGTCTCAAGTGTCCGGGTTGATGTGGTACCGACCGTAATAATTCTGCCGCCATTTTCACGCACTTCATTGAGCAAACGTGCTGTTCCTTCGGTAATCATATAAAACTCTGAGTGCATATCATGCTCTAAAACATCATCAACACTGACAGGTCTGAACGTTCCAAGTCCAACATGAAGCGTAATAAAAGCAACATGAACACCTTTTTCTCTCACTTCATTCAGCAGCTCTTCTGTAAAATGGAGCCCCGCAGTTGGAGCAGCGGCAGAACCAGGCTCACGGGCAAACACCGTTTGATACCGGTCTCTGTCATCAAGCTGTTCTTTAATATACGGCGGTAACGGCATTTCTCCTAATTGATTCAGGATCTCGTAAAAGATACCTTCGTAATGAAACTCCAATACCCGCCCGCCATGCTCAGAGGTTCCTGTGCAAACCGCGGTAAGTAATCCATCACCAAAATCAATTTCTGTACCTTCTTTAATACGCTTTGCTGGCTTCACAAGTGTTTCCCACTGATCGCCTTCAAGCTGCTTCAGCAGTAATACTTCAATTTTGGCCCCAGTATCCTTTTTCACACCAAAAAGGCGTGCAGGAAGTACCTTTGTATCGTTTAAGACAAGGCAATCCCCTTCACGCAAGTATTCACTAATATTTTTAAAAATTTCATGCTTTAATTCGCCTGTTTGCTTATTCACTACCATTAACCTGCTATCCGTCCGGTTTTGAAGCGGAACTTGTGCAATCAGCTCTTCAGGCAAATGAAAATCAAATAAATCTACCTTCATAAAATACATCCCTACTTATCAAAAATTACTGTTTTGGCGGCTCCATGCCGAAATGGCGATAGACTAAATCTGTTACCATTCTTCCTCTTGGTGTTCTTTGTAAAAAGCCAATTTGCAGTAAATACGGTTCATAAACATCTTCAATCGTTTCAGATTCTTCTCCTATAGATGCTGCGATCGTATCAAGACCCACAGGTCCTCCCCTGAATCTTTCAATAATTCCTTTAAGGAGCTTATGGTCAATATGGTCAAGGCCGAGTTTGTCTACCTGCAAAAGCTCTAAAGACTTCCTAGCCAAGTCGATATCTATTTCACCATTTCCTTTTACCTGTGCAAAGTCTCTTACCCTGCGAAGTAAACGGTTGGCTATCCTAGGGGTTCCCCTTGCTCTTCTGGCTATCTCGGCAGCAGACTGTTCGTCAATTGCAGTTTCAAATAAATCTGCTGTTCGTAAGACAATATTTTTTAATTGGTCTTCCTTATAATACTCGAGTCTGCTCAAAACTCCAAATCGATCGCGAAGCGGTGCGGATAAAGAGCCTGCCCTCGTTGTAGCACCTACAAGCGTAAAAGGCGGAAGGTCCAGTCGAACTGAACGTGCACTTGGTCCTTTTCCAATGACAATATCCAGACAAAAGTCCTCCATAGCCGGATATAGCACCTCTTCAATCTGTCTTGGCAGCCGGTGTATTTCATCAATAAACAATACATCACCTGGTTCAAGTGCAGTAAGAATCGCGGCTAAATCGCCAGGTCTTTCAATAGCAGGACCTGAGGTTGTCCGGATATTAACACCCATTTCATTAGCAATAATGACTGCAAGTGTCGTCTTTCCTAATCCAGGTGGCCCGTATAGCAGAACATGGTCCAATGTTTCCTTGCGGAGTCTTGCAGCCTCAATGAAAATCTCAAGACTTTTTTTCACTTGATCTTGACCAATGTATTGCTTTAACGTTTGCGGTCTTAGGCTTTGCTCTAAGGAGATTTCGCTCTGGTCTGCTTCACTAGAAATAATTCTCTCATCCATGAATAATCACCTTATTTTAAAAGCCGCTGCAGGGCTTTTTTAATATATTGGTCGGTTGACAGCTGTTCTTTTCTTAACTCTGGTGAGATCCTTTTCACTTCTTTGTCAGAATAGCCCAGTGCCTTCAAGGCAAGGACTGCCTCTTCAAAAGCAGTATTGGTTGATTGTTGTGCTGCGAATTTATCAGCATTAAATAAATTCGGAAAATAATCCGGAACGATATCCTGTAATTTTCCTTTTAAATCAAGGATCATTTGTCTTGCTGTTTTCTTGCCGACCCCTGGGAACTTCATCAGGAAGCTCTCATCTTCATTTTCAATTGCTGAAACGACTTGCTGTACTTCACCGGAAGCCAAGATGGCCAGCGCACCTTTTGGGCCAATCCCAGAAACATTCAACAATTTCGTAAACAGCTTTTTTTCTTCTCTAGATTCGAAACCATATAACGCCATTAAATCCTCACGGACGTAGTGATATGTATAGACAGTAACATTAGTATTCATTTTACCAGAATAAATAAACGGATTCGGCGTTGATATTTGGTAGCCTATCCCATTATTCTCAATCACAATATACTCAGGACCAACAAACTCAACGGTTCCTTTAATAAAATCGTACAATCGCTTTCTCTCCCTCAGCGTTTCATGTATTCTCCATTCTATCACATAAATTTAAAGGAATAGAAAAAGAAGTCTATGAAGGAAAGAATAAAAATATTCTGTAATTTATCACTCTACGAGTTGATTCTTTACCGCAAAAAGGGCCGCTTGAGTTCGATCTGCCAATTCAAGTTTGGATAAAAGATTTGAAACGTGAGTTTTCACGGTTGTCTCCGTTATAAACAGCGAGGCAGCAATTTCCTTATTACTTTTTCCTCTTGCGATTTCTTTGAGAACATCCAATTCTCTTTTCGTTAACTCAGAAATTAACTTGTTATCATCTTTCTTGTCTTTATTTGATAAATTGGCCAGTAGATGAGAAGTAGCTTTTGGATGAAGCTGATTTTCACCATCGATGATTTTTTTAATACAGAGTATCAACTCATCAGGTTCGATATCTTTCAACTGGTAGCCAGACGCACCTGCTTCTAACGCTGGGATGACATGATCCTGGTCAGAAAAACTCGTCAGCATCATAATCTTTATTTCCGGCATTTCAGTTTTAATGATCTTCGTTGCTTGTATTCCATCCATCACCGGCATAACCAGATCCATGAGAATTAGGTCAGGATTTAATTTTCGGGCTAGTTCAACCGCTTCTTTACCATTGCCCGCTTCACCAATAATTTCAATATCTCGTTGAGTTTTTAGAAAAAATGCCAACCCTCGTCTTACCACATGATGGTCATCTGCGATTAATATACGAATCCCCATTGTTACTCCCCCTAGATTGGAATCTGTATTTGAATCTCTGTTCCGCTTCCCGGTTCGCTGCTTAAAAGGAATGTCCCTTTTAAAGACTCTGTTCGTGTTTTCATATTGTTCAATCCAAACGATGGCAGTTCGAGTTTCTCATCATAATAGAAACCACAGCCTTGATCTTGAATTTTCATTGTTACAGAATCACTGCTTCTAATTAAAACTAAGGAAACATGTGTTGCCTGTGAATGCTTTTTACAATTACCAAGCGCTTCCTGTCCAATTCTCCACAGAGCTTCTTCTATTTTTTCAGGAAAGCTTGAGATTCCCGTTAGCTTGGCATCAATGGTTAACCCGAGCATCTCAGCATAGCTTCTTAAGGCACTAATAATTCCATTTTCAAGTCCCTGCGGCTTTAACTGCCAAATGAGCGCTCTCATTTCACCTAGTGCTTCCTGTGAGAGATCTTGAATATAGGCAAAAGTTTGTTTAACCTCTTCGTTTTCAGTCATTTCTCGGCCTGCTCTCGCTGTCAAACTTAAAGAGAAAAGTAACTGATTAACAGAATCATGCAAATCCCGTGCGAGTCGATTTCGCTCGGATATGAGAGCAGTTTCCTGCTCTCTTTGCGTTAATTTGATTCTTTTAAGTGCTGTTCCAATTTGAAAGGCAACAGCTTCAAGGAGTGCTAATTCATCATTTTGAAAATGTGTTTTATATGGAGACCCGACATTTAATAATCCAAATCGCTCATTCCCCGCTCTTAACGGGACAGTTGCATGATGGGTCAGACCGCCAGTGTCACCTGCATTTTCGAGGATTACATTCTCAATTCGCTGACATTCTATGATATTAACCGCTTTGTTTAATCTACCGTTGTTGTATCGACTGACACACCAGCAATCACCCTTACACATTCTTAGGTGATCTTGTTGTACCAATGGTTCAGGTAAAGCCTCTTTGGCGGCCAGTTGATGCTGCCCTTTTTCATCTATTAGAAAAATCCAGCCTGTTTGCAGTCCGGTTAGGTGCAAAAGTTTTCGTAATACCCCTGCTAATACTGTCTTGGAATCTACGCCCTCGTTCAAAAGTTCAGCAATTTCCTTTAAAATCCCGATTTCTTCATTTCTGGACATGCCCTCTCCTCCGCACAATATCTCTGTATCTATTGATTAAATCATAGTCGTATCACAAGCTTCGTGGCAAGCAGGAAACAGGGAAGAAAGCTGATAAATTAATAGTCAGCTTTCTCCTTAATCTGTAAAAATTCAATTACCTCTTTGTCAGGGCCTTCATAAAAAACAGTTTTCCAGCCATTTTTCAGCTTGTAAGGACCTTCTGAAACAAAAATCCCATCATCTATAAAGGCCTTCATTATTTCTTGAACGCTGTCGACTTCAAAACATATGTGAATACCTTGGGAGACGTTTTGTTGTTCTCCTGAAATCAGTTCTAGCCTGAAATTATTATTTGCTAAAAAGACAATATCCTCTTTATTGAATTGGAGTCTACCTTCTTCCTGAAGACAGAGATACTTTTGATAGAAAGCAATTGATGTCTCCAAGTCTTTTACTTCAATTGCGAAATGGTGAAAATGCATGGCCAACCCCCATTATAATATTAAATTCATATCCCCAAACTCATGCCATAGATACTGCTTTTCAATTGCTTCTTCATAAGCACTCCATAATAGCTCCTGGGATACGAATGCTGTAAGCATATCAAGATGACTTGCTTTTGGTTCATGGAAACCTGTTATAATTCCATCGACCATTTTCAGTGGGAAATTTTGATTAATATAAAGATTGGTCACACCATTTAACTTGCCAGTGACTCCTGCTGACTCTAGTGCTCGAACCACCGTTGTACCCACCGCAATTACCCTTCCACCTGCAGCTTTTGTGTTGTCGATTTTTTCAATCGTTTTTTCAGACAGATGATATTCTTCGTAATTATCAGCTGGTGATGGTTCATACTCGTCATCAAATAGATAACTAAGCCCAGTATGAAGCTGAATAAAGTCGAGCCCAATCCCCTTCCGCTGAAGGTTGAAGAAAAGCTCCCAGCTAAAGGCTCTTCCGGCAGACGGCATTTCAACGGACCCGGGCTGGCTTGCAAATACTGTTTGATAATAATCCAGCCCCCATTTGTTATGGATATATTCGTAGCGAACAGGTTCCCCGAGCGAATAAATACTATTAAAAAGGTCTGTTCCTTTTTTCGAGAAAAGGATTGTCTTTAATGGTGATCCTTTTCTTATTTCGATAACAACTGCGGTCAGTTCTGGAGAAAAATGCAGGATATCACCTAATCCAACGTCGTCTGTCACGATTAACACATCCCACGTCTCTTCATTGATGCGTCTGGCAAGCCGGATTTCAATATCTGCTTGGATTCGTTTTGCATTTCTAAACAATCCGGCCTTAAGGATTGCTGGTACTGTTCTACTATTGTTCATAACAACTAGGTCACCTGGCTTTAGATAATCAGCAAGTCTGAAAAATCGGTCATGCCTGACATTTCCAGTTTTCTTATCTAAAACCATCATCTTCACATGATCTCTCCTTATTCCACGTCTTTCAGGGGGATGAGAAGCATTTAACTCGGAAGGTAAATAAAAATCAAATGCTGTTGCTGTCATCATAATCCCTCCCCTGAAAACTCTTGAGCCTCAAATCGCTGTCCTGTGGTTCCCACTGACTTATCTGAAGCTAAATACAAGAACACATTGACGACATCCTCAGGCTTTGCTAATGGATAATCACAGTCAGGAACCGCTAATTGGTGCATATCTGTATCCATTTCCCCTGGGTCGACCATGTTTACCCGGACGTTCGTTTCACTAAGTTCATCCGCCCAGGTTTCAGTAAGACCTTCAACAGCAAATTTAGAAATCCCGTATGCACCCCAGCCAGCATATCCAACATTGCCTGCTTCAGAGGTAACATTAATGATGGAGCCTTGATTGCGCTGCAGCATTCCTGGAATAACTCTTCTTGTTACGAGGAATGGCGAAATGGAATTGACCCGCAAGACTTCCGCAAAATCTTCTTCAGGATAGTCAAGCAAGAGCGGCATTGGACTTGGACCGAGAATTGAAGCATTGTTTATGAGAATGTCAATTTGACCAAATGCCTCCTCTGCCATCGCCACAAATCTTTCCACATCTCTTGATAGTGAAATATCTGCTGTAACAGCGAGCACCTCAGCACCCAGTGCCTCTGCTTCATTTTTCACTTCAATTAATTTTTTAGATGATCGAGCACATATCGCAAGTCGTGCACCTTCTTTTGCAAATGCTAATGTTAATGCTCTACCCAGCCCTTTTGATGCACCTGTAATCATAATCACTTTATTTTTCATTATGAATCGCTCCTTTAAGTGTTTAACTTGATGTCTTTAGCTTAAAGGATTTTGGTAATTCCTCCCTCAGAAAAAAGCTTGAACTTTATCTACAACTTTAGGATGAGATGCCAAGAAACTTAATAAAAAAGTCTTTTTTTGCTTGCTGTTCAGTCACTCCAGGTTGGCGGAGTGACCCAACTCCTATTATTACTGCCTGTTCGGTCACTCCAAGTAGGCTGGAGTGACTCGAACCCTTTTTAAAACCACTGGTCGGTCACTCCAAGTAGACTGGAGTGACCCAAACTCTTTTTAAAACCACTGGTCGGTCACTCCAAGTAGACTGGAGTGACCCAAACTCTTTTTAAAATCACTGATCGGTCACTCCAGGTAGGCTGGAGTAACCCAAACCCTTTTTTAAAACCACTGGTCGGTCACTCCAGGTAGGCTGGAGTGACTCAAACCCTTTTTTAAATCACTGGTCGGTCACTCCAAGCAGGCTGGAGTGACCCAAACCCTTTTTTAAATCACTGGTCGATCACTGACCACCATCTTGTGACCACTTCTATGAAATATAGGTTGACTAAATTGATTCAGTAATTTCCTATACAAAAAAAACAGACTGAATGATCAGTCTGTTTTACTTTTTATTCTTGCTTCGAGTATGGTTTAAAGGTTTCTAGAACTTCTACATATCGGTCTTTTGTTTTTATCGGAATGCCATGAATGAGCTCTTCTTGTTTTCTGCTTTCAAGCTTTTTTATATCTATCTGAAAAAAAGATTGGATGATTCGTGATCGGTCAGGACGGCCATTAAATATGGTTAACACTCCATCGTCGGTAATGCCGAAATAACCATTCGCTTTAAGTAATGGTGAAATGTCATCCATTTGTTTTCTAAAAACCATGGTTGTTGCATCCATTTCAACTAACTGCCATTGGTCATACTTTGCCCAAAAGTTTTCAATGGACCAGTAAGAATCAAGGACAACTTCCTCACTAATTTCTCCATCAAGATAGATTCTTTCTAATATAATCGTCAACTGCTGAGGTTCCGTCTTTTGCTGATCTTGATGGTTTTCCACTTTTTCGGCAGAGCCAGTTAACATCATTCCTGGCAGCTTTCCGATGGACATGAAGAGAACAACCGCAACAAAGGCTAAACCAAGCCGATACTGTGTTACCCAATTGAACCTCATGCATAATCACCTCTTAATAGTAGAGATTTAATTGAATTTCACTACTAGTTTAGCCTTATTTTCCCTTTTTATCCTTTTTAGAAAAAATCATAAGAAGCAAAGCCAATATCCGGCTTTGCCTCTTTTAAATATATCAATTATGTTTACGGCTATTAGGTTCTAATCGCTGGGAATCATTGTTTCTGTTGGCATCACGGCCAAGTGCTCCGTCATCAATTATTACTTGAACTGACTTCCCATTAACCATGGGCTTAACGGCATCTTGGATGGCTCTTTTTGTTTCTTCAGCTCGTTTATTATTGTTTAATTTAACGGAAACCATAACAGAATTACCGTATAGAACGGAGCGGATTTCACGAACATTTTCAATGTCCGCTACCTTACTTTTAATTTTTTCTGTTATACGGTCCTGATTTTCAGGTTTCGTTGTCGTTTTTGTGTTTCCAAGTCTTTGATTCGTTTGACCATGATAATTCGCATCACTGGTACTAAATTGATTGTCTCTTTGAAAGAAATTATGGTCATGGTTTGCGAGCGGTTTTGTCGGGTTCGGAGGATTTCCGTTTTCATCTCTATCCCGAAACTGCTTTCTGCGCTCTTCGTTATTTGCTTGGTTTTCAATCCCAAGATTATGGTCCATTAATTCAGTAAACGGACCATCATTATCCCCAGGCATTCCATTGGAGCCATTTTTATGATTTTCATCCGAATAGTATCCCAATGGCTGCCCCATATTTTTGTTATCTTTGTCCATAGCAGCACGGTCATCATTTGCGCAACCTGACAGCCCAACAGCTAGCAAGGCGGACAGAGGAATCATCATCCACTGTTTCAAATTATACAAACGAAAAACCCCCTCTACAATACATGAGCATAAAGAATATGCTCACGTTTAGGTTGTGAGTTTAAGGGGGTTTTCATTCTGCCATAATCGACCATAAAAGTTATTTTGTCAGCATTTTTAAAGTATCAATGAATTTTTTACGTGAGTAGTACTGACCAACACTTAAATTCATTATTTGATTATACTTATGCTGGTCTCGGTATGTTCCTTCACGAATGAGCCGGTTCCATTCACGGAAAATATCTGCAGGATAGGCTAATGCATACAGAAATGCCTTCTCGTTCAGTAAGTCTTGATATTGTGAAAAATGAGCAAGTCGTTCAAATGACCAATCAAGGCTAGGTAGAATTCGATTGGCATATTGTAAATAATCCAGTGAAGCTGGGCCAATACTAATTAAATCAAAATCAATGAGATGTAATATACCTTTTGAATCACGTAAGAAATTATGATGAGCAACATCTCCATGAAGTATACAATAAGGTTCGTTGACAAACAGGCTGCGGTTTTGTTCCATTCCACTGAGTGACCAATTTGCCCAATCCACCATTTCAGTTAATATGTTTTTATTAACAAAGTATTTCAAGGTGGATAAATTTGAGGAAAAGGTCGCTCCCCTATCTTTCCATTTTTCAATAATAACCCCTTTTGGAATTAGCGTTCGATATCGTGATTCAAAGGACGACGTTACTAAATGGAATTGTTCTAGAAGTTCAAGTCCCTCCTGCCGGTTTTTTTCAGATTGAAAGGAAAATGGCGTTTTATTCGGTGGAATGTATTCCATACACCCAAAGTAAGTCCCCTCGAAAAATAAAGGATCTTTCATTTGAGGATGGACAAAAAGATAGGTTTTTGCAAAACCTTCTTTTCTAAGGGTTGAGGTAAAAGCCTCTTGCAGCCGAAGACGTTTATTCGTATGAAAACCTTTAAGCATATAGGTATTTTTTTCTGTTTTTATTAGGATAACACTTTTTCTATAGGGCACCATTTCAACAATAGGTTCTTTAAACTGGGAACGTAAATAAGAGAGGAGACGAATGAAATAATCATCGTCTCCTTTTTGTTTAAAAGTCATACTCATTGCTTTCATCATCGTATCGCATCATTCCGTCCATTGGACCCATTCCATAAGGGTTCATATACGGAGGCTGCGCTGCATTTGCTGGTCCTGTATATGGTGCGCTATAGATAGGAGGTGTTGGCGGTACAAATGGCTGCTGCGGCATTAACTGTGGTTTTGGTCCACCACAGCCACAATCTCCACCTGCTCCAACAGGTAATCCCCCTTGAGCAGGATATTGCTGCTGCATCGCTGGCATTTGACCGCCGGCAAAAGGCATTCCCATATCTGGTGATTCAAAATCTTGAGCTCCCATTACATGAGGTGCTGGACCCATTTGCGGGTATCCGTATGGCATTTGACCATATGGTGCACCCATTCCTTGTTGTCCGAAATCTGGTCCCATTGGTCCTCCCATTCCTGGTTGCCCAAAACCTGGTCCCATTGGTCCTCCCATTCCTGGCTGGCCGAAACCTGGTCCCATTGGTCCTCCCATTCCTGGCTGGCCGAAACCTGGTCCCATTGGTCCTCCCATTCCTGGTTGGCCGAAGCCTGGTCCCATTGGTCCTCCCATTCCTGGCTGGCCGAAGCCTGGTCCCATTGGTCCTCCCATTCCTGGCTGGCCGAAGCCTGGTCCCATTGGTCCTCCCATTCCTGGCTGGCCGAAGCCTGGTCCCATTGGTCCTCCCATTCCTGGCTGGCCGAAGCCCTGATCCATTGGTCCTCCCATTCCTGGCTGGCCGAAGCCTGGTCCCATTGGTCCTCCCATTCCTGGCTGGCCGAAGCCCTGATCCATTGGTCCTCCCATTCCTGGTTGCCCAAAGTCTTGACCCATTGGCGCCCCCATTCCTTGCATACCCTGTGTTTGAGGATCAAACCATCCTTGGCTTGCTGCAGCTGGTGAACCTGTTGGAACGTCAGAACTTTCATCAAATGAAGTCATTTGATCATCTGCTTGGAATTGATCGAACCCTCCCATCGGCATTTGGTCCATTCCTGGCATTTGACCACCCATTGGCATTTGGCCCATCATTCCTGGCATTTGACCGCCCATCGGCATTTGGCCCATCATTCCTGGCATTTGACCACCCATCGGCATTTGGCCCATCATTCCTGGCATTTGGCCGCCCATTGGCATTTGACCGCCCATTGGGTTTGTCATCGGTAATTGCGGCATAAAGGATGAAGACTCATCCTCATACCCATGTGGCATATATTCTGCACCGGCAACACCTGGCATTGGTCCAGGCTGATTAGGCAGCATATTGGGCATATGGTGCATTGCCATTCCTTGAACCTGAGGATATGGCATAAATCCTACAGGCGGACAAGGTGGCGGCGGGCACCATTTCGGTGGCGGCGGACAATATCCGGATCCTGGCAATACTGGTGACATTGGTGTACAAAAATCTTGTGGCATTTGCTGCTGTACAGGGAGCTGGTTTGACATTGGTGCTTCTTGTACAGGCATAACTGGCATTTCTTTTGCCGGCTCTTTTATATCAGGAAGTATGTTTGCTGGTTTTGGAGGCAGAACAGGCTGTTTAACCTCCATATTGGTCATATTGTTCAAATAGTAGTTGTTAATATCGATTTCTGGGATGATTTGCAGGGGCATTTTTGGAGTATAGGGTGTTTTTGGTGCTTCCATAATTGGTGTTTTAACTGGCGCTTCCTTAATAGGTACTTCTTTAATTGGAATTTCTTTTACAGGTTTTTCTTTAGCTGGTGCTGCTTTAATTGGCATTTCCTTTTTTGGAGTCTCTTTGATTGGCGCAGCTTTAAGCGGCATTTCTTTTTTTGGAGCCTCTTTGATTGGCGCTGCTTTAATAGGTGCTTCCTTTATTGGAAACTCCTTCTTTGGAGCTGTTTTAATCGGCATTTCTTTTGGCTTCTCTTTGGTAAACGGTTGCTCAGCAATCGGCTGTTCTTTCTTCACGCCTAAGTTGATTGTGGCCCCCGGCTTTGTTCCCATAGGCGCTTCTTTTTTTATATTTCCACCTGAAGTTGGGACTTTTATTTTCATACCGGGCATAATCATATCAGGGTTGCTGAGCTGTGAATTCATCTTTTTCAGCTCTTCAAAATTCACGCCGTACTTCTTGGCGATTTTCCAAAGAGTATCCCCTTTCTGTACGATATGGATCTTCACTCTGATTTCCCTCCTATGCATAAGTCCATATATTCTATGTGATGATAGGCAAAGTGCTAACATTCTTCAGAAAAACTTATGCTTTTTTTCGGTAAAATATGAATCAACCCCTCGAAAATAAAAAATAGATGCAATTTGAGAAAATTGCATCTACCTTATGATTATGCGTTTTGTAACATACGTTCAAGCGCTAATTTCGCATTTTCCGCTATTTCAGGACTAACCTTAATAATATTATTTGTATCTTCCAGTGTATCTAAGCTCCACACTAAATGCGGAAGATCAATTCGATTCATTGTCAAACAAGGGCACATTGCCGGATTTAGAGACATAATTTTTTTATCAGGGTGATTTTTTATTAGTCGATTGACGAGATTCATCTCGGTCCCAATTGCCCACTCAGAACCTGGCTCAGCCTTTTCAATCGCATTAATAATATAACTCGTTGAACCAGCCATGTCCGATAGTTCTACAACTTCGCGGCGGCACTCAGGATGCACAATGACTTTCATATTAGGATATTGGCTCCTTGTATCATGGATATTCTGAACCGTAAAATTCTCATGAACAGAACAGTGGCCTTTCCAAAGGATGACCTTTATTTTTGAAGGATCACCTTCGTATTCAAGTGCATGAGTGATTGGATTCCATACGGCCATTTCATCTAAACCAATACCTAAATCAGCAGCCGTATTTCGGCCCAAATGCTGATCAGGTAAAAATAAAATCCGTTCTTTTTGGGTGAACGCCCACTTTACCATTGTCTCTGCATTAGAAGAGGTTACGCTCGCACCGCCATAAGCACCAACAAATGATTTAATCGCTGCTGTAGAATTAACATAAGTTAATGGAAGAATTGTGTCACCAAAGATTCCCTGCAGGATTTCCCATGCTTTTTCAGTCTGATCAAGGTCTGCCATGTCTGCCATGGAGCAGCCCGCCCGCATGTCTGGGAGAATAACCTTTTGGTTCTCATCGGTTAGAATATCTGCCGTTTCCGCCATAAAATGGACACCGCAGAAAACAATAAATTCTGCGTCTTTATTTTCAGCTGACAATTGAGCAAGCTTTAAAGAATCACCTGTTGCATCAGCAAACTGGACTACTTCATCTTTTTGATAATGATGTCCTGGAATAAAAAGTTTTGAACCTAATTTATTTTTCACTTCAATGACTCTAGCTTCTAACTCTTCCCTCGACATTTGTTTGTATTTTTCAGGAATCATCTTATTTTTTTGCATCGTCGCTAAAAAACTCATCTTTATTCCTCCCCTTTGCTCCATAAGACTTTGACGCTAATATCAAGCGCTTTATAAGAATGTGTTAAGAAACCGAGTGAAACATAGTTAACACCTGTATCTCGATAACCAGCTAAATTGGACATTTGAATACCGCCTGAAGCTTCGGTAATGAATCCTTCTGGTACTAATTTAATTAGTTCTTTAATCTCTTCCGGTGTCCGGTTATCAAACATAATGACATCAGCACCAGCGCTTACAGCTTCGTTAACCTGTGCTTCTGTTTCAACTTCGACTTCCACCTTCACCATATGACCGGCCTTTGCCCGAACACTTTCTACTGCATGTGAAATGGATCCAGCAAAAGAAATATGATTATCTTTGATCATAATTCCATCGTATAATCCGAAACGATGGTTAAAGCCTCCACCGGTGGTAACAGCAAACTTTTCAAGCATTCTTAAGCCGGGTGTCGTTTTACGGGTGTCACAAATTTTTGTATGACCGCTATCTAGCGTATCAACTGCTTTTCTAGTAAGGGTCGCAATCCCACTCATTCTTTGGATTAAGTTAAGAACCACTCTTTCCCCTTTTAGCAGATCAGATATTTTCCCAGAGGCTGTTGCCAGCTTCTGCCCATATTCAATGGCTTGACCATCCTTCACCAAAACCTGCGTTTCAATATCCTGATTTAAAAGCTTAAAACCCGTTTTTATAATCTCTTCTCCGCAGAAAATTCCATTATCCTTTGAGAGAAAAACGATTTCCCCTTTTGTATCATGCGGAAAAATTAAATCAGATGTAATATCCTGTTCCCCAATATCTTCTATAAAAAATTGCTCAAGTTGCGAGCGCAGTTTCAATGTGTTCATGGTCTCTCTCCATTTCCTGGCTATTTTTATGAATAATGGTTTTATTTAACCAATGTAGATTATCTTCCGCTGGGTAATCACTTCGATAATGACCGCCGCGGCTTTCTGTTCGCTTCAAAGCAGATTCAGTAATTAAAGTCGCGGTAATCAGCATGAAAATCTTCGTCATCTCTTCAAAAGAATAGGCGTCAAGATTATCGATTTGGTGGATATTAATACGATTTAACCAAGCTTTTTGTTTTTGAAGATTAACAGCATTCCGGACAATTCCAACCCGCTCCATCATACAATCCCTTATTTGTTGTATGTCTGGTAAGATTACTTTTTCTTGTGAAATATAAGGAGCATTTAGCACTTTCCCCTGGATCTTTTTAAATGCTGACTCATTTAACCATTTGGAAAGCTCTTCTCCCATATATAAACCTTCTAATAAAGAATTACTTGCCAGTCGGTTAGCACCGTGCAAACCTGTGCAGGCAGCTTCGCCAATCGCATATAGTCCATAAATTGAAGTTCGTCCGACTAAATCTGTTTTAACTCCACCCATTAAAAAATGACTTCCGGGGGCTACTGGAATTCTTCCCGCTGATAACTGAAGTCCATTTTCCTCGCAAATGGAGGTAATCGAAGGAAAACGATCCTTAAAGTTTTCTATATTACTAATATCTAAATATACATTGATACCATTTTTAAGATATTCATAGATTTTCTGTGAAACAACATGCCTTGGCGCAAGATCCTTGAGGGGATGTACCCCTTCCATGATTGGCGTGCCGTCATCGGTAACAAGGATGGCACCTTCTCCGCGAACCGCTTCCGAAATCAACCCTTTTGTTTCACCATTTAGGTATAGAAGTGTTGGATGGAATTGAATAAACTCCATGTCAACAATCTCAGCTCCTGCTCGATAAGCCATTGCGATTCCATCGCCGTTGACTGTTGCGGCATTTGAAGTATAGGTGAACAATTGTCCACAACCGCCAGTTGCTAGAATGGTATTATTGCTGTAGTAGTACTTAATTGTTCCATCCTGTTCCTTTGCTTTTACACCAATACAGCGTTTCTTGGAATCCAGCAATAATTCATAAACAAATACGTTTTCATCAATGGTGACATTTTCTTTCAGCGTGCTGATAAGAAACTCAACCACGTTTTTACCTGTCGCGTCACCGCCGCCATGAACAATTCGCTTTTCGCTGTGTGCTCCTTCCATTCCTAAAAGCAATTCACCGTTTTGATTTTTATCAAAAACAGATCCTTGTTCAGAAATGAACTTAATTAGCTTAGGTGCAGCATGAATGATTTGCTCGACTGCTTCTTGATTATTATGATAACTTCCTGCTTCAAGCGTATCTGCAATATGTTTAGCAGGATGATCATGCTCGCCAATAGCTGCAGCAATACCGCCTTGGGCAAGATAAGAGTTGGCTGTTCTAACTTTTCCCTTTGTGAGTATCCTCACATTTAAATCCTTATTTAAAAGCGAGGCTAACTGCAGTGCAGCAATCCCACTTCCTAAAATTAACACATCATTATTTGTCATCATATTGCCTCCTGGATTAACAGGTGTCTTGACATCTATATTTACATAGATTTAAACTAAATACAAGAATTTTTTTAGAGTCAGCTACAATGTTCAAAAATACTAATATTGGAGATTACTATGATATATTTTGATTATGCTGCTACCACTCCGTTAGATCCTGAAGCTGCAGAGGTGTTTGTACAGGCTTCAACTGAGTATTTTGGTAATTCAAGCTCCCTCCATGACATCGGGGGACAGTCACAGGACTTACTAGAAAATTGCCGTGAAGAGCTGGCAAATCTTTTAGGAATTAATAAAAAGGGGCTGTACTTTACAAGTGGTGGTTCTGAGGGGAATTTTCTAGCCATTGAGGCGTTATTATCTGCTGCTAAAAAACCTGGAAAGCACATTATTGCTGGGTTGGCTGAGCACTCTTCTATCCATGGAGTTCTCAACAGGTTAGATGGCTACAGTATTACCTACTTACCCCTAAATTCTTCAGGTCTCATTGATGTAGCAGAATTGGAGCGTAACATTACTCCGGAAACCGTATTGGTGGCCCTCCAGCATGTTAATTCGGAGATTGGGACCATTCAGGCAATTGAAGAAATAACACGAATTTGCCGGGAGCATGACGTCCATTTTCACAGCGATTTTGTTCAATCTTTTGGAAAAATTGATGTGCGAAATATTACCCAGCTTGTTAGCAGTTTTTCATTCTCTGGTCATAAAATTTATGGTCCAAAAGGGGTTGGCGGTGTTTATATAGACCCAGCTATTTCCTGGAGACCATTTTTCCCCGGAGGTTCACATGAAAAAGGATTTAGACCAGGTACTGTTAATGTCCCTGCGATTGCAGCGATGACAGCTGCTGCTCAAAAGATACATGGTAATTTGGAGCAAAACCACGATAAATTTTTAGAGTTTCGTGCAGCTTTTATGGAGTCGCTTAATCCTGTTAAGGAATTTGTCCATATTCATCAGGCGGAGTCAGTGTCACAATTACCTTCAATAATTGGTTTAAGGATTTCTAGGATTGAAGGACAATGGATGATGTTAGAATGTAATCGGAAGGGGTTCGCAATTTCAACAGGAAGTGCTTGTCAAATTGGCATGCAATCTCCAGCAAAGGTGACACAAGCCTTAGGATTAACCCCAAAAGAGGCCAAGGAATTTATTCGAATATCGTTTGGAAATTCAACCAAGAGGGAAGATGTCGTAAAGCTTGGGGAAACTATTGTAGATATCATAAAAAATTTTAAACTATAGAATTTATGCTAGAATATGGAGTAGGATTACGAGGAGGTTTTTATGGCTGAGCAAAAGAAGATATTAGGCGATGAAAGGAGAGCTTTCATTTTAGAGCTGCTTAAAGATAGTCCAGTGCCGCTTACTGGAAGTGAGTTAGCAACACGGACAAATGTGAGCAGACAAGTAATTGTCGGGGATATAACGCTCCTGAAAGCAAAAGATGAGCCGATCATCGCAACAAGCCAAGGCTATTTATATTTTAAACAAAACACAGGTGACCCATTATTTGAACGGACCATCGCCTGCAGGCACATACCAGATGACACGGAAAAAGAGTTAAATTTACTTGTCGATCATGGTGTATTGGTAAAGGATGTAAAAGTTGAACATGCGGTATACGGGGATTTAACGGCGTCTATTATGGTATCTAATCGCCAAGAGGTCAAACAATTTTTGGAAAATATCCAAACGACGAGGGCATCGTTATTATCGGAGCTAACGGGGGGCATTCATCTCCATACAATCGCAGCATCCAATGTCCAAACCTTAGACAAAGCCGAAGCTGCTTTAAAGGAAGCTGGCTTTTTAATTGAATACTAAAGACGAAAAAGTACCGAGCATATGCCCGGTACTTTATTTTAATTCCACCACTTTTGATGGGTAGCTTCCCAATAATGTAACACCACAGCCTAGTGCTTCGAGCTCGGCCATTGCGCCTGGTATCAATACCTCGTCCAGCTTCATTTCCAAATCAATAATGAAAAAATAATTACCTATTCCTGTTTTCATTGGTCTTGATTCAATCTTAGACAGGTTTATTTTTCGCCAAGCAAAGGCAGATAGGACCATATGCAGTGTTCCAGCTTTGTCGGTTGGAAGTGTGACCATCAGGGTTGTTTTATAATGGGAGGAGCCGCTAAGTTCCTCAAAATCCAGCCCTTTTTCTGATAAAACGAAAAAGCGAGTATGGTTATGATCAAAGTCATGAATATTACGTTGAACGATCGATAATCCATATTCTTCTGCTGCCAATTCGTTGGCAATGGCTGCGATACGCAATTCAGGGTGGTCCATCACCATTTTCGCTGCAGCAGCTGTGGAACTGATACTCTCATAAGGAATCCCGTGAAACTGAGTATGTAAGAATTTATGACATTGGGCAATCGCATGAGAGTGACTATACACCTTCTGAACATTCTGCCAATTTTCTCGATTATCAGGGTGAACCATTAAATGCTGTTTAATCGGAATGGTAATTTCTCCGACAATCGGCAATTGAACCACATGGGTTAAGTAATCTATTGTAATATTTACTGTTCCTTCAAGGGTATTCTCAATGGGAACAACCGCTAGGTCTACTTTTTCACTGACAACGGCATCCATGGATTCTGGAATCGTTCGGTACGGTTCAAGTTCAACTCCACGAAAAACCTTTTTCACCGCTAATTCAGTGAAGGTTGCCTTTGGTCCTAAAAAACCAATTTTCATGATTTCTCTCACTCCCTAACAAAAAAATCTCTCTGCTGTAAAAATGCAATTATGCGCCTGTTCCAAGCACTTCTACTTTTTCTACAAATTCCAGCTTGCGTAATTCAGAAAGCAGATCATCTATATCTGTTGAAATCTCGGTGGTATTTAGCGAAAGTGTAACATTTGCTCTTCCCTGCAGCGGTATAGTTTGATGTATCGTCAATACATTGCAGCCAGAAGTAGCAACTACACCTAGCAGCTTAGACAATGTTCCTGAACGATCTTCGAGATGGAAAAAGAGTGTAACTAAGCGTTCCTTTACCACTGTTGAAAAAGGAAATACAGTATCCCTGTATTTATAATAGGCACTTCTGCTTAGGTCTACTTGTTGTACAGCATCCCAAATAGATTCAGCCTTACCTCTTTCTAGCATTTCTTTTACATCAAGTGTTTTCTTCATGGCTTCAGGCAAGACATCTTCTCTTATTAAATAAAATTTCTTATCGAATTTTTCATTTTTCATCTCTATCCCCACCTGATCGAAAAGCGTAAGCGCCCATTTGAACGTATCTGGGCGCTTCAGCTAGAATCCCCAAATTCCTCTTATTTCCTATTCAACAAATTCAAATTCAAATTCTAATAATTTAACGGTATCTCCATCTTTTGCACCTTTTTTCCTTAAGGCCTCATCTACCCCTAGACCACGAAGCTGTCTTGAAAAGCGGCGAACAGATTCTTCTGTTTGGAAATTAGTCATCTTAAACAGTTTTTCAACCTTTTCTCCTGAAATTACAAATGATCCATCTGGTTCTCTTGTAATATAGAATGCCTCAGGATCTGCCTCATGCTTGTAAAGAACTCGATTAACACCTGTATCTTCTTCTTCATGATCAAGAGGAAATTCTGGAGTTTGCTCGATTTTGTCTGCAATCGCAAATAATAGCTCTCTCAAGCCTTTTCTTGATAATGCAGAAATCGGGAAAATCGGAAAATCTTCCTCTAGTCGCTCTTTAAACTTTTGCAGATTCTCTTCCGCTTCCGGCATGTCCATTTTATTGGCCACAATAATTTGCGGACGCTCGGTTAAGCGGAGATTATACTCTTCTAACTCCTTATTAATTGTCAGGTAATCCTCATATGGATCGCGGCCTTCGATCGCAGCCATATCAATGACATGAACGATTACACGTGTCCGTTCAATATGACGTAAAAATTGATGACCAAGTCCTACACCTTCACTTGCACCTTCAATTAATCCAGGCAAGTCTGCCATTACAAAACTTCTGTTATCTTCGGTTTCAACCATTCCAAGGTTTGGAACAATCGTTGTAAAATGATATTCAGCGATTTTAGGTTTTGCAGAAGAAACGACTGATAATAAAGTGGATTTCCCAACACTTGGGAAGCCTACAAGCCCAACGTCAGCAAGGAGCTTTAATTCAAGGATAACATCACGCTCTTGACCTGGTTCGCCATTTTCAGCCAACTCTGGCGCCGGATTTGAAGGGGTCGCGAAACGGGAATTCCCTCTTCCACCTCGCCCGCCTTTAGCAATAACAGCACGCTGACCGTTCTCAACTAGATCGGCAATAACTTCTTTTGTTTCTGCATCCATCACGACTGTGCCTGGTGGTACCTTAACAATCATATCTTTGGCATTTTTACCGTGCTGATTTTTGGACATGCCATGCTCACCACGCGGGGCTTTCCAATGGCGTTGATAACGGAAATCCATTAATGTACGCAAACCCTCATTTACTTCAAAAACAACATTGGCACCTTTACCGCCGTCTCCGCCAGCAGGTCCACCCATTGGTACATATTTTTCACGACGAAACGCGACCATTCCATTACCGCCATCTCCGCCTTTTACGTAAATCTTCGTTTGATCGACAAACATGTGAATCCTCCTGATTTGACTGATAAACGAATGGAATACAAGCTTATACTATCGGCATAAAGACTTCTAAACTCAATTCGTTTTCTGAGAATTCCTTAACTACACACTGTATTTCAGAGGAGTTCAGAAATTGTTCAATCAGTTCTTTTTTTATTATTATTCCGCTAAAATCAAAAAAGAAACGAACTCCATCTGATTGCGGTTGAATTGTTATTGATAAATGATTTTCTTGAAACGCCTCGATCGCCTGATCTAAGCAAATAAAGAAGGATTTTGTCCAATTCGAGAGAATGTTATCATTTATTTCCACTGCCTCTAAATCGTTAATAACCTCGTATTCAAGCAGAAATAAATGCCTCTCCCAATTTAATTTCAAGAGCAAGGAGGCAAATTTTAGCAATCGAAGATTCGACAGCCTCGATTCATGCTGTGCCTCGATTACAATTTCATTTATATATTCTTTTGCCCGGTCAATTCTATTTAAATCCAAGTTGCCTTTGATTAACTGCAGCCTATTCAGCCAATCATGCCGTGAGTGCCGCAGCACTTCAACGATATCCCATTCTTTGTCCATAATCGCACTCCTAGCTAGGGTCTCGTAAAACTATTTGATGTTAGTATATCAAAAAAGTTCACATGAGTAAGCAATTTTGCGTGAATGTTTTCCATTTGAGGTATTATGAGGCTTTTCATAGGAGGTCAAATTGGAGTTTATAATTGGGTATTTTTTCCTTTTTAGTTAAAAAAGAAAACCCTAACCAATCAGGTTAGAGTTTTCTCTGAATGCTTACGCTTCTTGAGCTACTGGATAAACGCTCACTTTTTTACGGTCACGACCAAAACGTTCGAATTTCACAACGCCGTCGATTTTTGCAAAAAGAGTGTCGTCTCCTCCACGGCCTACGTTTTCACCTGGGTAAATCTTTGTACCGCGTTGACGGTAAAGGATTGAACCACCAGATACGAACTGACCATCTGCACGCTTAGCGCCAAGGCGTTTTGCTTGAGAGTCACGTCCGTTTCTAGTCGAACCTACTCCCTTTTTAGATGCAAACAACTGAAGATCTAATTTTAATAACATTTATTCCACCTCCTACTTTTTGAAGGTAATTTTTATGTGCTTTCCGTACTCTTCTTCAATCGTTTGTAATGATATAATCATACCTTCAAGAAGAAGTTGAACCTTCTCATTAATGTCTTCCGAAAGTTTCTCTGGAACAACACAGCGGAGAAAGCCGTCTCCCTGTTCAATCTCAGGCGTGACACCAGTTAAGGCGTGCACAGCATTGATTGCACCGATGGATACTGCGGATGCGCCTGCACAGACGATATCCTTTCCTCGATCAGCGAAAAATGCATGACCACTTATTATAAATGAATGAATGAATTCGGATTCAGTACGATTAATCGTAATATTAATCATCTATTAACCAACACCTTACGCGTTGATTGCTTCAATCATAACTTTAGTGTATGGCTGACGATGACCTTGCTTTTTACGGTTGTTTTTCTTCGCTTTGTATTTGAAAACGATGATTTTCTTAGCGCGACCTTGTTTTTCAACTTTAGCTGTAACTGTAGCACCTGCCACTAATGGGCTTCCTACTTTTACATTTTCACCGCCAACGAAAAGAACCTTATCAAATGTAACTGTTTCACCAGCTTCAGCGTTAAGCTTTTCAATATAGATAGCTTTACCAGCTTCTACCTTGATTTGCTTACCACCTGTTTCGATAATTGCGTACATAACTGCACCTCCTTATAAACTCAGACTCGCCATATACAGGCGCAAATGCATAAGCATCCAGCTTAATACCTGTCCTGTGCGGTTGTAGCACGGGTGCTACAAACATAACATCGATAATTTTATCATGGTATAGGCGAAAGTGTCAATAAGATTCTCCAGCTTTTTGAGCTATTTCAGCATGATTCCCAAATTGTTTTACTACATAGTAATGAGAGACAGAGAACTGGATTAAGAAATACACTTTAAATTTCAGCCATTCTTCTAACATACCAAGATGTGGTGCGATTTCATCTCTTACAGCTTGCGTTGTTTCAACTAATACCGCTTCCGCATCTGAATTTCGGTGTTCTAATAATTCCCTCTCTAGGCGGAATGCCATTGTCTCTGCACTTAATATTCTGCCTGCTCCATCACAAACTGGACATTTGACTTGAAGTGCTTCTGATATCGAAACCTTGGTTTTCTTCCTTGTCAGCTGTAGTATACCAAGTGAGGTAAAACCAATGATTTTGGTTCTAGTTTTATCCTTATGGAATTCTTTCTCAATCGTTTCTTGTATGTAACGCCTGTCCTTTTCGTTTTTCATATCAATAAAGTCGATGAGGATAATCCCGCCAATATCACGGAGCCTAAGTTGTCGAGCAACTTCGATAGCAGCTAGTGTATTTGTTTTTACCACAGTATCCTGATAATCAGTTTTACCGGAAAACTTCCCGGTATTTACGTCGATAATCGTCATGGCCTCGGTTTCATCAAAAATTAAATAGGCACCATTGTCGAGCCAGACGATTCGCTTTAGTGCTTTATCAATTTCATGCTCAATTCGATGAACTGTGAAGATATTTTCTTTACCATTATAATAGGTAATCTTTAGTTTAGGGTTTATCGATTGTATTTGATGTTTTAGTGAAAGGTCATCAATAAACACTTCACCAAATGACATATTCGAAACGGTCTCAAGTACCAATTCGGTAAAGGTATCTTTTTGATATAGAATCCCCGGCTTTTTAAAAGAAGCTGCTTTCTCCAATAGTTCTGCATACTGGCTTCGTAAGGTGGTTAGTTCATTCTCCATTTCCACTTGAGTTGCTGAGGTACTGGATGTACGAAGAATTAGGCCTTCTTCTGCACTTTTCAGTTTCATACCAAAACTGCGGAGATCGTCCTTTTCGTCTACAATTTTTTTAGAGACTGCCACATACCGACCTTGGGGCATATAAATAAAGTTGTCCCCAGGTATCTCAATGATCCCTGTTACTCTGGCACCCTTAACGCCAGTCGCATCCTTATCTACTTGTACTAATAACTTTTCTCCTTGATGAACAAAGGATGATACACTTTTCTTCTCTTTATCGATACTCCGTTCAGGAGATAAAACATAAGACGCGAGAACATCACGATGTAAATAGGCGTTTTTCTCCTCGCCAATATCGATAAACGCCGCATTCATCCCCTTCAGAACCTTGGTCACGGTCCCAAAATAAATATTACCGACCAGAGATCGTTGCTCTGGTCGGTCAAAAATTATCTCTTCAACTGTATTATCGCGAACAAAAGCAAATCTCTTTTCTCTCGAATCTGCATTTACAATTAACTTTTCCAAACCAACATCCTCACTTTTCTTGCTAATTGATTCTATTATACCTAATTAGTATGAAAAGAGAAGGTCACTGATTTTATCAGATAGTCGTTTTTCGGAAAAATAAGCATGCAGTAGTTCGTTTTCGTCTAACATCCCTTTTTCTTTGCCATCACTTTCAATGATAATAGGGTGCTTGCAACCCCTCTGAAATTTTTCCAAAACGTCGATTAGCAAATCTTGCTCATTGGCTTGAATGGGTTTCAAAGCATGAAGGTCACTCTTTTTCCCATAGTATCGTTCAAGTAAAAATCTCATAAAGATGTAGCGGCGCTGCTTCCACTCGTGATAAAGCGAGAATAATAAGAAGCCTACAATAATCCAGACATTTATTTGCTGTGGGGCGGCTAGCAGTGTTACTACCGAAAAGATTCCAACGCTAAAAAAAGAAATGATTAGTGTTAACCGGTGGGCTATGGGAAATGATTTTTTCAAGGAAAGTAGCATAAAAATAAGCTTTCCGCCATCTAGCGGCCAAACCGGAAACATATTAAAGATAAAAATCATAATGTTGTAGTTAAAAAATAAAAATAACAAATCCTCAGACATAAAATCAAAGGAAAATAGTGCGTAAGCTGCTGCTACCATCCAGATGTGCTGAATAGGACCTGCAAGCACGACTATAGCCTCTTCCTTCAACGGCCGGTTACCGTGCTCCTCCATTTCAGCCACCCCTCCAAAGGGGAGGAGAGTGATTTTTTTTATTCTCCAAGAAAAAAAAGAAGCCGCAGCAGCATGCCCCATTTCGTGAACAAAAATGATGGCGATTAACAGGCAGAGCTCTAAGAAATGTGCTGTAGCAATTGATATCGCGATGACAATCCATAACAAGGGATGGATATATACATGTTGTAATAAATTAATGACTCTACTCAAAGCGAATCACCTGTATCGGATCGATGAAATCATCGCCCTTTTTGATGGAAAAATAATAGGTGCCCTTCGTTTTGTCTTCCCCAGCTGATTCTGAGGCTGTACCTACGATGGTTTCTGTCTCGATAAATTCATATAAACTAACCTTAATTTCATTGAGGTTACCATAGGTGGACTGTGTTTGATCAGCGTGCTGGATAATGACGGTCTTGCCCGTATCTTCCTTAACGCCCGCAAACATGACATTTCCTTCTTTCATTGCTTCAACCGTAGCGCCCTTTGTTGTTTCAATCATAATGCCCTGTCCATTTTTCTCGAAATTTTCGAGGACTTTTCCTGAGAATACAGGTATATCATGATCTTTCTCAACAACGTTTTTATCTTCTACTTTCCCATCCTCTGAAAAAGGCAGAAGTGCTAATGGTTTACCGAATTGATCTTCGTACCATTTTGATACTGTGGCAAATTTAAAATCCTGCTCCATTGTCTTCATCACAAAATCCTTCGCTGGAGCAAATGTTGCTGAGTTTTCTCGGAACATAATAGCAATTACAAGAAATAAAACAGCGGATGCCAAAATCTTGAAGATGAAGATTTCCTTTTTAAATAAAGGATGAACGACTTCATCCTTGCCTGGGTCATAGGAAGAAAAATTGTTAAAACCATATTTTTCATCGTCCCCTGGCCAGCTTATTTCTCTTTCAGGGCCTTTTCCTGATGAACCACCATTTTCTCGTTTTCGCTTTGCGATTCGTCGCCGTATTTCCTCTGGTGTAGACCGCATCATACCCACCAACCTTTAGAGAGCTTTTTGTACAAGTCTATGAGGTTGTCTCACAGAGTATGACTTTTGGGGAAATTTTAAAAAAGATTTTAGCTTTATTGATTTGTGGATAAGCCACACATTTTTATTGCTTATCCATATAATGGCTGTAAGTTAATAAATAGAGGTGAATAATTTTGTCTACCAGCGACAAACATGAGACTTTTCGTGGTGATGTTTACGATTTAATTGAGTTAGAGCAATTATTAAAGGGTCCCCACCAAGTTCTTTTTGAGGGGAAGAGTCCATACCAAGACGTACTCTTAATAGAAGCGAAGAATATACGTTTATATTGGAATAATCAATTAGTATGGAATTCCATGGATGAACGGATTTATCACGAAGCCCTTGTTCATCCGGCTTTTGTTTTATCTGACAAGCACGAACGTGTCTTAGTAATCGGAGATGAATGTGGAATGGCATTGCGCGAAGTCCTCAAATATTCAGATGTCAGCCACGTTAGTTTAGTACCCTTATCTGCTGAAACCCTTTTAGCTGCCCAGAAAACACAAGAAATTTCTGAGATAAACGAAGATTCATTTTTCGATAGACGTGTTCAAATCATCACGAGTAGCACTCATGACTTCTTCAAGAAAGAACAGCAGCCATTTGATGTGATCATCGCTAATCTTCCTGATCCTGAATCCATGGAATTAAGCAAAATGTACACAACAGAATTCTTTAGAAAATTATCCAATCTCCTAACCGATGACGGTATATTGGTTTCACAGTCCGCTTCGCCTGAAGACACTCCGTTAGTATTCTGGAGTATTGATAAAACAATACAAAGCGCATCCCTCCATACTCTCAACTATCATGTCAATGTCCCATGGTTTGGAGAATGTGGATTTCACCTCGCCGGAAAGAAAGTTCTAAAATGGTGTGGAGAGAAACCAGATGTCCAAAACCGTTCACTACCAAAATATCTAAATAAATGGTTTACTTTTTCGCAGCGGATAATGTCAGTCAAAAAACAAGCTGTTGTAAACTCCTTAAAGTGCTTACGATTATGTGGATTCCTTCCGAACAAAGTGCAAGATCCGGAAGATGTGAAAGAACTTCGTCATCTGCTTTCCAATTCCCACCGTGTCCTATATGAAGGCAGAACAAAGGGAGATCGAGTATTAGTGTTGGAGACTAAAGATGTGCGACTATATCTAGACAAGCAGCTACAATTTAGTTCTTTAGATGAAAAAATCTATCATGAAGCTCTTGTTCATCCGGCACTTTCCATAGTTCAAAAAAGGGAACGTGTCCTGATTGCCGGTGGCGGGGATGGATTTGCCATTCGTGAAGTTCTTAAATATCCAGATGTGAAGCATATTGACTTAGTGGATCTCGACCCGTTAATGATCCACATAGCCCGTAATATACCCAAGGTTTCTTCCCTCAACAAAAGAGCACTCCATGATAAACGGGTATCCGTCCATCAAAAAGATATTCAGGTATTTCAAAAAGAACAAAAGAGACCGTATGATGTCATCATTGTAGACTTGCCAGATCCAGGCGATGAAATATTGAGCCGATTGTATACGGTAGAATTTTTTAGCCAATTATCCAATCTTTTAACGGAAGATGGCATTCTAGTCTGCCAATCTCATTCGCCGGAGTATGCCCCATTTGTTTACTGGAGCATTGGATTATCACTTAAGGGGACTGGAATGCATATCAGGAGTTACCATACAGATGTTCCTTCATTTGGGGATTGGGGGTTTCACCTGGCTTCAAAAAAGCAGCTACAATCTTTGAATAGAAAAGTATTGGTCCCGAATCAAACACTCCCTGAAGACCTGTCCAGCTTATTTAGCTTTCCATCTAAGTACCGGTCTGTTCGCGAGAATTCACATATGAATACCTTGTCTAACCTAAAATTACATGAAATTTATAAACAAGAGCTAAGAAGGTAATTTACAAAAAAGGCTCTACTCTGAATGTGAGTATAGCAGCTCTTTGGAAATTATATTCTTTCAACAAAACATGGACAACGGTACAATTTATTTTTTATAAATCTCATACCATAATTTACAAAGGAAAACGGAGGGGAATGATAATTCTTTGAGCAAAGAAGGAATGCATATTATTATTGACGCATTTAAGTGCGATACGACCCATTTAAATAACATAAAATTTTTAGAAGAAATGTGTAAAAAGGCGGCTCAAGATGCAAATATGGAAATTCTGTACTCTTACTTCCACCAATTTCAGCCACAAGGTGTGACAGGGGTACTGGTTTTATCCACATCCCATTTATCCATTCATACATGGCCAGAAGAGAGGTATGTGTCACTTGACTTTTATACTTGCGGCACCCTGGAACTTAAACCCCAAGTAGAATTTCTAATAAAAGAATTGTCTTCAAAGCAAGCAATGGTCTACTCCATTTCCCGAGGCGTTACCTATCCTCAATTGATTAATTGTGAAGAATTAGGCAGTTGATATTGCCTATTTAACCAAGGTGGAAAGATATGAGAATAAAAAACGTAAAGCCATTTACCTATGGATCATTATATAAACAAGACACCCCTGATGGTAAAATTATTCCTCTTACAGCTGGGAAACTAATTGATTTTACAATAGCGGGTCCTTACCAAAATACTAGACCAGATATTGCGGCCAATTCCATTACAGTTTACAAGTCAGGTGTATATCAAGTCACAGCAGATGTATCCGTAATTTTGGAAGAAGACCAATCAGCAGTATTCAACATCAACCGTCTACCTGACGGATCCGACCCACTGATAGGTTCTACCTTTGGAGCAAACGGGATAAGTACCGGCACGGGAATAATTGTTCAAGCTTATTTGTATACTGGAGATGCAATTGGTATTTATATTTCTAATATGTATGCTCCTAGAGGCAGACTGCCACGTTATATTAGAGCCGGACTCACTGTTCAATTGCTTGAATATTAAAATGCTAGGAACATACTAAAGGACCTGTCCACTATGAAGTGAACAGGCCTATTTATTTATAATCTAACACCAAAGAAATTTTTAATTTTACCAAAGACACTCTTGTTTGTATGACTTGGTATTGGTGTTTTTGGATTATGGACTTTTTTCATATATATTTGGACTATTTTTTAGTGGTTTTGGACTATTTCCTTGGGGTTATGGACCTTTTTTTAATAGTTTTGGACTTTTTTGCCACCACTTTGGACTTATAGCCAAATATTACCAAAACGAGCTATAAAAAATAGCCTGTCCACAATTTAGTGAACAGGTCTATATATTATCTAACACCAAAAAACTTCTTAATTTTCCCAAAAACGCTTTTGTTGGCTTCTTCTAGCGGCTGCAACGGGATCGATTCCCCTAAAATACGTCGAGCGATATTTCGGTAAGCGATGGATGCTTTACTATTAGGATTCAAGGCAATCGGTTCGCCGTGATTGGATGCCTTAATGACTTCCTCGTCATCTGCGACGATTCCAATTAACTCTATAGATAGATGTGCAGTGATTTCATCTACATCCAGCATATCGCCGCTTTTCATCATATGATTACGAATTCGGTTAATCACTAATTTCGGAGGCTCGATTGTCTGCGATTTCTCGAGTAATCCTATGATTCTATCAGCGTCACGGACAGCTGATACTTCAGGGGTTGTGACGACAATGGCACTGTCAGCACCTGCAATGGCGTTTTGGAAGCCTTGCTCGATTCCTGCAGGGCAATCAATAACAATATAGTCATAGTCTTGCTTAAGTTCATTAATTAGTTTGTGCATCTGTTCTGGCTTAACCGCTGACTTATCAACTGTTTGCGCTGCTGGCAGCAAATACAATAAATCTTCGAATCTCTTATCCTTAACGAGTGCTTGGTGGATTTTACATCTACCTTCTACTACATCTACAAGATCATAAATAATTCGATTTTCCAGCCCCATTACGACATCTAAATTTCGAAGGCCAATATCTGTATCTACTAAACATACCTTTTTTCCTTGAAGGGCCAATGCTGTACCTATATTAGCAGAAGTCGTGGTTTTTCCGACGCCGCCCTTACCGGATGTAATTACTATTGCCTCTCCCACATTAATGTCCCCCTTCTAATCTCGTTAAATTAGGCCTTAAATTTATTAAAACTTGCAATCTATCTACGATGATTTGATGGTTATCGTCGATGTACGCACATTCCATTTCACGTTTTTCATTATTTTTGGCGTTATCGGGCGCACGGTTTAGACAATCACTAATCCTTAGCTGTGAAGGCTGCATGCTAGATGCAGTGATAACCGCTTGATCATTGCCAAAAACCCCTGCATGGGCTATTCCCTTTAACGATCCCATGATAAAAATATTGCCGCCAGCTATTACGGTTCCACCTGGATTTACATCGCCAACGAGCAGTAAATCTCCTGGAACTTCTAATACTTGTCCGGAGCGGATGATACGAGCAACGGTAACGACTTCGTTTTCCGCTTTCAGCTTGTCTACTTCGGCTCGTGTGACAACGTTTGATTCAATTTTATCGACCACTAAATCCTTTTTTTGACGGATAAGGTCTTTTATTTCTTCACGCTGAGCGTCAGTCAAATACCTGTTGCCCACATCTACTTTAACAGGTGTTAATTGCCGCTCAGCCTGAGTTCTTTGATTTTCAGATAGTTTTTCATCGAGCTCTTTTTTCAGCTCATAATAGGAACAGCTATCATCAAGATGAAGGACAATTCCATCCTTCGTACCTTTAATCGTAACATTTTGCCGCTTTTTCATGGAGAAAACTCACCTCAAATAATAAGAAACACATTAGATACCTTTTCTATCCATAGACACACTTCTATTATACAATTCGACACGCTTTCTGTATTCTCCTTTTTTAAAAAGAAATACAAAAATCATTCATCTCGCAAGCTTTCCGCAAAACTTTCAAAATGACGCTTTAATGGGTACGCCGCGATTAAGAGAAAGATTGCATTTAGAATGAGGGTAGGATAAAAACGCATCTCAAGATAACTCATAAATTTAAGAGTAGTGATATGGATTAAAAAGTCCATTTCATAAACTCCTAATTCAAGCAAGGCAATCCCCACTAAAGATACTAAAAATGCAACAATAATATTCGTTTGCAGCACGTGCATAATTTTCGAAATAAGGTACGCAATGAATGGAAATAGGAATAAGTAAATACCAATAATCTCGATCCAAACAATATCAAATAGCAGACCAAAAATGGCTGCATAGATGATTCCATATTTTCTGCCTGCATAAATGGTCAAAAACAATATTCCTGCGAATAGAAAATGCGGCGCCAAAATGTAGTTGTGCCCAAAGACCTCTGGCGGAATATATTGGACGAAAATACTCTCTAATAAGAAAAGGAAGAGAAACAAAAGAGGAAGTAGGAATTTCTTCACAAATCCTCCTCCTTCCCTTCGGTTTCGCCCATATCACTTTCATTAGGCTGAGCCATCGATCGTGTGATCACAATAATATTTTCCAAATCATAAAAATCCGCACCCGGATCCACTAAAGCTGTTTGGTTCAATCCATATTCGTCTGGCTTAACATCTATGACTTTCCCAATTTGTAAGCCCTTAGGAAAGACTCCACCTAAACCTGAGGTAATGACATTTTGCCCTTTTTTAATTTCCACCCCCGAAGGGATCGCTTTTATTAACAACGCTTTTTTCTCTTTGTCATATCCTTCAACCAGTCCAAAAACATCCGTCTCACCTTGTACGATTGCAGAAATCCGATTCTTTGGATCCATTGCACTTAACAATTGGACCGTTGAACTAAATTGATTGACTGTTTTTACCTTTCCAATCAAGCCATGGGCAGTGACAACCGCCATATTTTTCTTAATACCATTAGTTTTTCCTTTATTGATAATAATCATTTCATGCCAACGATCAGGGTTTCTACCTATTACTGTTGCCTGTAAAGGTTCAAAATCACTCAGGGTCTCTTCTTCACCGAGAATATCACGCAGCTCATTATTGTCCTTTTCAAGCTCATGTACCTGTGCTTCAAGGCTAACAAGTTTCTCCAGCCGTGACTTTAATTCTTTATTCTCTTCATATGTATTTTGCAAGTCCTGAAGATTTTCAAAGAAACCTGCAACTAAATGAGCAGGCTTTGAAACCAGGGATTGAACCAAGCCGACAGTATCCTTTAAGAACTGTTCCGGCCAGGATAGTTTACTTCTCTCCCTTAACGAAAACCCAATCAATGCCACGAGAACAATAATGCTTACCAGCAAAACGATCAATCGTTTATTCAAAAAGAACTGTGGCATGATTATACACCTCTATTTTTATGTCTGTGTTAAATGTGCAGTTGATTTCCACTCCAGGCACTTCGCTTTCCGCGGGCGGTCCGGGGAGCCTCCTCGGCGCATTAGCGCCTGTGGGGTCTCCCCAGCCCCGTCCTCCCGCAGGAGTCTCGTGCCTTCCGCTCCAATCAACAATTAGTTTTAACACTACCTATTTTTATGTTATCTTGATTCTTTTGCTTTGTTTTTGAATAGTTGGATATGGTCTAGTGCTTTTCCAGTACCGATAGCCACACAATCAAGTGGATTTTCTGCAATAAGTACAGGCATGTTAGTTTCTTCACTAATTACCTTGTCCAGATTTCGAAGCAGCGCTCCTCCGCCTGTTAAAACAATTCCACGGTCCATAATATCTGCAGCAAGTTCTGGAGGTGTTTTTTCTAAAGTATTTTTTACAGCCTCTACAATTGCGTAGACTGTATCTTTTAAAGCAACACCAATTTCCTTCGCTGTGATTTCAATTGTTTTTGGCAAACCAGTTAATAAGTCCCGGCCGCGAATTTCCATATTTTCGATACCCTCAGGGTCACCTGCAGATCCAACTTCCATTTTAATGGCTTCCGCTGTACGCTCCCCAATCATCAGGTTATAATTTTTCCGGATAAAAGTAACAATTGATTCGTCCATTTCATCGCCAGCCACACGAATAGATATGCTCGTAACGATACCACCTAAAGAAATAATCGCTACTTCTGTTGTACCTCCGCCAATATCGACCACCATACTGCCCGTTGGCTCCCATACAGGAAGGTTTGCACCGATGGCAGCCGCAAATGGCTCCTCAATCGTATAGGCGTCCTTAGCACCTGCTTGTCGTGTTGCATCTATTACAGCTCTTTCCTCAACAGCCGTTATTCCTGATGGTACACAAACCATTACATAAGGCTTACCTGAGAAAATGCTCTTACTTTTAATAGCTTGACGGATATGGTGTTTCATCATCGCTGCTGTAATCTCAAAGTCCGCGATGACACCATCCTTCATTGGTCTCATTGCGACTACATTTCCTGGTGTACGTCCAATCATGTTCTTCGCATCATTACCAACCGCCACAATCGATTTCGTGTCTGTCTGCATAGCCACAACTGATGGCTCTCTTAATACAATTCCTTTACCTTTTACATAAACAAGGGTATTTGCGGTCCCCAAGTCAATTCCAAGGTCTCTTGTCCCAATTCCAAACATAGTTGTATCTCCCTTTCTGATACGAAAATAGCTTAGGTAAGTGAATATACCTACCTTCTAATCATGTATTTTTCTAGTAAAATTTATATAGTAAACATGAAAGATGTCCTAAAAAATCATAAACATTATTATATCCCAACGTCTTAAAAAATCATAGTATTATAAATATCCTTTTTCCTTGAGAGAGACAAATTTATTTTCGCCAATGATGAGGTGGTCGAGGACGTCGATGCCTATCATTTTTCCGCATTCCACAAGCCTCTTTGTGACCTCGATATCCTCTCTGCTCGGGGCAGGATCACCGCTTGGGTGGTTATGGAGGCATATGATGGAGGCAGCTGATCGTTTTAGGGCATCGCGAAACACCTCCCTAGGATGTACGATCGAGGCATTTAAGCTTCCAATAAAGATGGTTTGTTTATGGAGCACTTGGTTTTTCGTATTGAGGTACAAGCAAACGAAATGCTCCTGTGATAAAAAGCGCATGTCGTTCATCACATAATTGGCACCATCTTCAGGTGAGCGGATCACATAACGGTCAGTATAATTTAAGTTGGCAATCCTTCTGCCAATTTCAACAGCAGCTAAAATTTGGATCGCCTTTGCCTGGCCAATTCCCTTAATTTCCGTCATTTCTTCCAATGTGGCCGCTTTTAAAAGCCGTAAGCCTTCAAAGTTTGTAAGCAGCCGGTTGGACAATTGTAAGACACTTTCATCCTTTGTACCAGTTCTAAGTAAGATTGCAATAAGTTCATGGTTCGATAAACTCTCTGGACCATTTTGGATAAATCGTTCTCTAGGTCTTTCATCTTGAGGAAAATCACGGATCATTAATGAATTAGTCGACATTCTATTTCCTCCCTATTTTAGGGAGTTAATGAACGATCTTGTTGTTACGACAACTGGTAGCCTAGCCTTTTCAACTCACGATAGGTCCTTGAGACAGGCAGGCCGACAACCGCAAAATAATCTCCATTAATTTTTTTGACAAGCATGCTTCCCAGCTGCTGAATACCATATGCACCTGCTTTATCAAGCGGCTCACCACTTTGTACATAGAAATTGATTTCCTCGTCCGTTAACTCCCAAAACCAAACTTCTGTTCTTTCATAAAATCGTGCAGTTCCATTTGGAGACAAAATGGATACACCAGTGTAAACATCATGCTTTCTTCCAGAAAGAATTTTCAACATTTCTCTGGCATCTGCTTCGTCAATCGGCTTTCCTAAAACCTGACCATCCGCAACGACAATCGTGTCGGAACCAATAACAAAAGCATTTGGATTTTCTTTAAAAATAACCTGTGCTTTTCGCTCGGCAAGATCCATAACTACATCCTCTGGAGAAAGCGTTGGATCAAAGCTTTCATCTACTTCACTGCTTGAGATTGTGAATGTTAATCGGAGGTTTTCTAGAAGTTCTTTTCGCCGTGGAGAAGAAGAGGCTAAAATGAGGTTCTGCATACAATCACCATACCTTTTGCATCAATTAGGGAGATACATGTTAATCCTATCAGAATTTGTTGAAGCAAACAATTTTTATATCATTAAAGTTCGAAGATTTTTGTCAAATTATGCAAATAATATCTTTAAATCCAAGTTCAGAATATTATGATTTAAACAGGAAAAGCCTGTCCAAATTAGACAGGCTTACTTTATTAAAATAATTTCCCGGAAAATATCAGCTTTTGTCGACTACAATGAATAATAAATACTTAAAAAGTTTAATAAATGCTGTTGTGCTTCAATTAAACTATCTTCGTTCTTTTTTTCTTGAAAGGCTTTGACTTTTTCAAGTGCACTGGATAATTCTGCGTTTAGATTCTTTACCTTTTCATTTTTCAGGTCTGCGGATTGCTTCAATTGATCACCTAAACTCGTGACTTCTTTACTAAAATCAGATGATATACTTCCAGAAACAATGGCATTGGAAGTGACCTTTGAAAGCTGTTGATAGATGGCTGGCGCTGCCTCTAGAAAACTTTTTTCAGTTTCATTAATTTCCTTCACTGTTTTTTCAGCAATGGGGATTTGCTTTGGCAGGACATCATCAAAGCCATTTGCTTCATAATGACTTTCCATTTGTTTTGCTGTTTCAATCGAGTCTGCCACACCTAAAAACATAAATTCTCTATTATTCATATTTAATGTTTGAGCTGGTGCACCTTTATCTTTTGCCTCGTTTGCTGCTCCTGATGCTGCATCTTTGGATGAGAAGGCACCACCTTGAACAATAAACGCAGTTTGAGCACCAATGACAATAGAACTACTCTTCCCTCCGGTTGCTTCTGAATCTTTATCTGTCCCCTTTTCTTCGACTGCAGGTTCAGTTACAGCTGGTTTGCTGTTATCAGAAATAACTAACTTAAGCATCAAGACCCCAAAGCTCGTCCCAATCAAGATAGCAAAAACTGCCGTTACTAAGATTGATTTAAACACTCCACCATTCCGCTTAGTAGAAAAGGTTGAGAACGAAACAGGCTTCTTTTTCCCACCTTTATTCGACTTCTGGCTGCTGACAACTTTATATTCCTTGATATCATTATCTGACGACTCCGGAATAATCCAATCAAAGCTTTCATCAATCGACTCCTTGGCTGCAGCAGTCTCCAGGAAACCATCCTGTTCGCTACTATCCTCATTGATCGTTATCACTTTCGTAAAAGAATCTTTACTAGATTCTTGTTCCTTCTTAATGGGCTCATCTGAAAAGGTTTGCATTTCTCCATTTACCTTTATTTTGATGGTATTGCCACGATTCGGCTTGTCCACTAACTTGTACTCCTTCCCCTACCAATAGCAATTTCTACCATCCTATCATAAACACAAAAAAAAATAACAAGACTTTTGTCGTCTTGTTATACAATGCTTTCGCCAATTTTTTTAATTTTTCACCTTTATATGGTTTACTGTTATTTTGTCAATGTCAGCGCAGAGGTTGCGTTTTTTTCCATCTAGACAAATGAATGAGACTTTTCCACCAGTTACATCAACATAAGTTGTCTCTGATGGAGTTAATACTTCACCTGTATAAGGATCGTGGAATTCATTTATATAGTTTAAACTAAATAAATCCGCATACGTAATTTTGGTTACGCTATTTTTATCCTCTATTTTTTCATCATTAAGATATAAATCAGCTGCATGTACAACCGATAATGCATTATTAACAAAGGACTTGTCTTTTGAACTAGCATTACTTTTGAAACCGAAACAAGGCCTATTGATGCAATAATACCTAAAATAACAATTACTGCCAGCACTTCTACAAGTGAATATCCTTTTTCATTAAAATAACTTGTCTTTTTCATGTAAAAACCCTTTTTACTTGGTATTTAGAAAGTAATTCTAGTTATTTTTTAATACATCCGAAAATGCGCTTAATGGATTTTTCTTGTTAGCAGGTCCTGGTGCATCAATCTTCGGCAAATCAGCAATTAAATCATTCAAAGTAGGCAGATAATAAGCAGAAACCGATAAACTATAACTCAATTTTTTTTCTGCTGGCTCTGTTTCTAAACTGGTAATTTCCTGCCCGCCAGTATAGTTAATAGATTCGACCACAACAATCCTGTTCAATGACTCGAGAGTACCAATAAATTTTTCCAATTCTTCATAGGTTGGTGATTCGACAGTCAAACTAATGGTTAGCTTCTTTAAACCAGTGACCGTGGTAGCCGTTTGAGCTTCTTTTTCTGCCTCAACTTCCTGTACAGTCTTGACCTCAAGTGATTCATCAGTGCTCGTTTCACCATTCGCAGTACTTTCTTGCACTGGCGGTGTAATGGTAACATCTGCGTCTTTAGAAAAGCTCATAGATCTAACTAAACTATTTGAAACGTTTTCTGCTCTTTCAAGATCCAAGATAAACTGCTCTTGAAGTGGAGTGACAGGCACCTTCTTCTGTAGTTCTCTCGTATCTTCAACAACCTTATTCGTTTCATCTGCCTTTTTCTGAGTAATGGCATCTAAAAGCTTTTGTTCTGTTTGCAGTGACTGCTCTTTCGTTACAAGGTCAGACTTTAAAGGAGAGAGCATCATGAATTGGGCAATGGCAATAAGTAAGATAACTAAAAGAATGCCAGCCAACAGTATTAGCTTTTCCTTTTTTGAAAGTTTAAGCTTCATGATGCTGTCCCTCCTTCTTCATCACTGTCACCTTTGTTTAGTAGCTGCTTAATTGTATCTTTTGTAAATGTAACCTCGAACTGACCAATATATCTAGGAACATATTTATTCGTCGGAACGGCAACCTTAGTTGTTTCTATAACATTTGTTCCTGTCGGCTTTACTGGAGTAAAGATAAATCTGGTTGGATCATTAGGATCTATAGTAACGATAAAGCTATCGTTACTATTCGGCTGGTTATTCTCTGTTTGAGCATCAGTGGGATTAGCAGCTGGTTCCTTCGCTTCTTCCACCTCTTGAGCATTTAATGAGCTGAGACTCGCTTCATTAATCCAATCCGATTCGTTTAAGTTGTCAAGGAAGTAAGCAGCCTCTCTAGCACTATCAAATTGAACTGAAAGTGAAACCGTCCCTGCCTCCGTATAACCAAAGCTTTGAATAAATCCTCGTTCAGGAAGCAACCCTGTTAAGTGTTGCATAACTGGAACAGTTTGGATTGGATAATTATTGGCCCAATCTACTGCACTTTTTAGTACAGTTACAGATAGCTGTGCTTCATTGTTTCCAATATTCTTTTGCTCAATTTCTGCAAGTTTTTTAGTACTTGATATTTGTCCTTCGACAGCAGCAATATCAGATTTTACTAATTGGATTTGCCAAAAATATATGCCTCCAATTACTACTAACACTGCGGCAAAACTAACTAACAAGATCACGAGACTCTTTTTACCACGTTCTTTTTGGGGAAGCAGGTTAATTTCTACTAGCATCATTTCACCTCTTTTAAAGCGAGACCTAAAGATAATAATAGATTAGCCGGTACGCTTCCTGTTTTACCATTTTCATCTACTTCCTGCTCAATCCTCTCAACAGGAATATCAAATCTGTCATTCATTTCATCATAAATCGCTGTTAACATTGGATGGTCACCGTTTAAAAGAAACTTAGAAACATCCTTTTTTTCATTCGAAAGCGTATAACGATAAAAATCAACTAACTTGTTAATTTCATTCAATATATCTTCAAACTGCATCGCTAATTCTTCCGTATCACCAGTGTATTTAAACACCATCAACCCAGCTGTGTCCTGTTTGATTTCCCATTTCTCGATATCAAAAGGTAGTGGAAACTGTCGCATAACTAGAGGAACGGTTTCTTCAAATATACACAAGTTAACACTTGTTAAGTCAAACTGTACTGTAAATAAAACCTCATTTTCTCCAGCTTGACCAAGTTGATGAAATAAACGATAAAGTGCAAGTGGTGAAATATCCGCTGCAATTGGTTTTAGCTTCAGACTAGAGAATAACTCTGCATATTCCATTACATATTGTTCTGGGGCAGCAAACAAAAGCAGGTCTTTTGTCTTGCCATTATTAGCAAGTGGAAAATAATCAAAGACAGGTTCTTCAAATGGTAAATGTATACTTGAACCAAGTTCCAAATACAGATACCCTTTGATTTCATCATCTTGAACATCCGCAGGAATGGAGACTTTACGAATGATTACAAGTGGATCAGGGACAAGAAAACGAACCTGACGACCTTTTATTTTCCATTCATCAATACACTCTTCAAGTATATTCGCTAGCGAATCAATATCAGTAATCTTCCCATCGGTTATAACGCCTGGGGGAAGGAAGCGTTCGCACCATTTTTGTGCAGCAGGGGGGTTGTTTTGTTTTAATTCAACAAAACGAACACAATGGTCATTTACTACCAGGCTAACTATACGATTTTTTGATAAAAAGAGGGAAAATGCCATAATTATTACCCCTTACTCTATAAAGCTATATTAAGAAACTGTAAGTATAAATCGATGAGTTCCGAACCCCAATAATAAGCCGTCAATGTCCCGGCTGCAATAAATGGTCCGAACGGAATCGGCTGTTTTCTTTTTACAATTTTAAAAAGAAGCGCCAAACCACCTATGACGGCTCCAAATAATGTAGAAAAAAAGAAGGATAAAAGTACTAGTTTAAAGCCTAACACGAAACCAAGTAAGGCATAAAGTTTCACATCACCGAAGCCCATCCCGCCTTTACTCACAAGCGCTATAACAAGCAGGAGGATAAAGCCAGTAGCAGCGCCTAGAAGGCTGTCCCACCATGGTGCAAGCGGCCAAAAGATTCGTTGCAATAAAAAAATCCCTGCAAACCAGATTAAGATCTTATCAGGGATGATCATATAGTGAATATCAGAAACAACAATTATGATAAACATTGAAATTAGTGTTAAGGCTATTACTAATTCTCCGGACCATCCAATTACAAGTGGTGCTGTTGCAAACAATATGCCAGTCAGTAATTCAAAAAACGGATAGATAGGAGAAATCCGCGACTGACAGCCGCGGCATTTCCCTTTTTGGCATATATATGAAATTACTGGTAAAAGTTCATAAATTTTCAAATAATGACCGCAGATAGTACATGCAGAACGTGGAGTAACAATAGATTGTTTTAATGGTACCCGAAGTCCAACTACATTAAAGAATGAACCAAAAACTAATCCATATACCAGCAAAAAAATATAAAGCATGTTATCTAGCAGCTGTTGCTAATTCATCTTCACTTACTACACCATCTTTTGTAGATGTCTTTTCAGCTATATCAGCAGCTTCATGGTCGATGGACCAAACATTAGTTAATGTATTAAAAGTAACTATATAAGTAGTATCTTTAACTTTTGATACATAAGTTGTTAAATCTGCAGTATCAGTAGTAGCTGCTGCATGGTGGAATTTTACTTTTGCATTATTTTCAGAGTATGCTAACTTTGCAGCTTCAATAATTTGAATAGCTTCTGTAACTTTTGCTTTATTCTTACTTTTATCCATTACGTTGGTGATGCTCGGTATAGCAATTGCCGCAATTATACCTAAAATAACGATAACTGCCAGTAATTCGATTAATGTAAAACCTTTTTGTTCTTTAAGTTTCGAACCCAATTTTTTAAACATTTGTCCATCTCCTTATGGTTCTATGAACCTAGTTATATTTCTCTATGAGTATACAATAAATGTAAGCTAAAGAAAAGAGAATATTAACGAACTTTGTCTTAATTTTAACATATTTGTAATATTTACTAGTAATTTGTTTATCAAATCATTTGGTCAAACATTGAGAACATCGGCATCATAATGGATAAAACAATGACTCCGACTAAACCTGCTAATAAAACAATCATAATTGGTTCAATTAATGATTTAAGCCTTTCTGTTCCTTGTTCAACTTCCTTCTCATAGAACTCAGCAATCTTAGATAACATCGCATCCAAAGCCCCTGTGCTCTCACCAATGGAAATCATTTGCGTTACAAGCGGTGGGAATGCCCAATGGTCCATCATCGGCTCAGTCATCGAGCGGCCTTTCTCAAGAGAACCTCTAGATTCTCTAATTACTCTAGCAATAACCTCGTTTTCTACTACCTTTTCAACAATCGACATCGCTTGCAAAATAGGAACAGAACTAGAAAATAGAGAACTAAGTGTTCTCATCATACGAGCTAGTGCAGCTTTTTGCAGCATATTCCCAAAAATCGGCATTCTTAAGAGTAAATAATCTAAATAATATTTTGTTTTTTTATTTTTCTTCATATACACAATCGCGAACACAAAGCCTAATACGATGAGGAGTATCATCCACCAAAACGATTGCATAAACCCACTGGCATTTAAGACAAATTTCGTAATCCCTGGAAGCTCAGCACCCATATCCTCAAACATGGTTACAAATGTTGGAACAACCCCAACTAGTAAGAAGATAACTGCACCAATCGCAAGAACTCCGATAACTGCAGGGTATGTCAAGGCAGACTTTACTTTTGACACAGTATCGTGCTGTTTTTCAAAATCGTCTGCAAGCTTCTCTAGTGTTTCATCCATATTCCCTGCTACTTCGCCAGCTTTAACCATGTTAATAAACATCGAGTTAAATATCTTCTTATGCTTCGCAACTGAATCCGAGTAAGGGTTTCCTTCTCGTAACTCCTGTTCGACAGCCAATAATGCCTTTTTTAGCGCCTTACTTTCCGTCTGGACTGCAAGGATTCCTGTTGCATCAACGACGGTTACTCCTGCTTTTATTAGTGTTGCAAACTGCCGTAAATAAATAACAAAATGCTGTAGCTTTACAGGATTTCCAATTGTCAATTCCATTGTCATAAGGGTTTCAGGCACTTCAGACATTTCAATGACTCGGATTCCGTCTTCTTTTAGTTTTGCCATTGCATCTCTTCTTGAAGCAGCCGTTACGGTTCCCTCTTTTTTTCCACGTCGGTCGCGTCCTGAATATTTAAATCTAGCCATCCAGCATCATCTTTTCTTGTAGATATTTGGTTGCAGCTTCTCTTTGAATTAGATTTCGATCAATCAAGTCTTTTATACTCATTTCAAGTGTATGCATGCCTTGAGCACGTGAAGTTTGCATTGTACTCTGGATTTGGTGAATTTTTTCATTCCGAATTAAATTGGCAATCGCCGGGTTATTAACAAGAATCTCCGTTGCGGCTTTACGTCCTTTTTTATCAACCGTAGGAAATAACCTCTGTGAAATAACCCCTAATAAAACAGAGGCTAACTGAACACGTACTTGTGGCTGCTGAGCAGGTGGAAATACGTCAATAATACGATTAATGGTTGATGGCGCACTAGATGTATGGAGCGTCCCCAATACAAGGTGGCCTGTCTCAGCGGCCGTTATCGCAATTCCAATTGTTTCTAAATCACGCATTTCCCCCACAAGAATGATGTCTGGGTCTTGGCGGAGCGCACCTTTTAAACCATTTGCATAGGATTTCGTATCAAAACCAACTTCACGTTGGTCAATAATTGAGTTTCCATGCTTGTGTAGATATTCTATCGGGTCTTCTAATGTGACAATATGCTTACGCATCGTACGATTTACATAGTCAATCATCGAAGCAAGAGTAGTTGATTTACCACTACCCGTCGGTCCCGTAACCAGAATCAACCCCTGCGGTTTCTCGACTAGTTCTGGAATGATTTTTGGCAAATCCAAATCTTCAATGGTAGGAGTTTTGGAAGCCACTACCCTTAGAGCTAACGATACGCTTTTTCGTTGATGATAGGCATTAACACGAAAACGCGATACTCCTGGAATACCATATGAGTAATCGAGCTCCCCTTTTTCCTTAAATAAATCATACATATTTTCTGGAATTGTTATTTTGGCGATTTCTTCAGTGTCATCGGGAAGCAATATGTCCTTCCCATAGCGTTTAATATCCCCATTAATACGAAAGACTGGTGGGACGCCGACAGTAAGATGAATGTCGGATGCCTTAAATTCTAACGCAGCCCTTAATATATTCTCTATTTTTTCTCTCATAATGATTTATCTCCTACTCCAAGATGGCTACACGCAATACTTCTTCTGTGGTAGTTAGACCTTGTTTTACCTTTAATAACCCATCATCAATCAAGAAGATGGTTTTATTTTTTATCGCATGCTCTTTTAACTTATGAACAGAATCATCATTCATAATAATCCTGCGCATATCATCATTCAGAACGAGCACTTCATGAAGGGCAACCCGTCCTTTATAACCGGTCATATTACACGATTGACAGCCTTTACCGCGTGTGATTTTTTCAATTTTCATTCCCCGGCGGGCAAATATATCGATTTCTCGTTTGGTCGCTTCTTGAACCTCAGCACAATCACGGCATACCTTACGAACTAACCGTTGTGCAACGATTCCAGTTAGAGAGGATGCGATTAAAAATGGTTCAACCCCCATATCAATTAATCGGGTAATTGTCCCTAGTGAGTCATTGGTATGCAGTGTACTAAGCACTAAGTGACCCGTTAGAGAAGCCCGTACAGCGATTTCTGCGGTCTCTTTATCACGGATTTCCCCAACCATGATAATATTGGGATCTTGCCGAAGAATCGAACGTAATCCTGCAGCAAAGGTCATCCCTACATTTGTGTTCACTTGAATTTGATTAATTCCTTCTAGTTGATATTCAACCGGATCCTCAATCGTAATAATGTTTACCTGTTCGCTATTTAATCGATTCAGAGCTGCGTAAAGGGTTGATGATTTACCAGAACCCGTTGGACCTGTAATCAGGACAATCCCTGTTGGCTGCTCAATCATTTCCGAGAATCGCTTAAGATTTAGCGCATTGAAACCAATTTTGTTTAAATCATTAAGGGCCGCTCCCATATCTAATATCCGCATTACAATTTTCTCGCCGTAAACTGTCGGCAATGTTGAAACACGAAGATCAATCGGATGGAAATCCAAATTTATTTTTATCCGTCCATCCTGCGGAATACGGTGTTCAGTTATATCAAGATTGGACATAATTTTAACCCTAGCAGTTAGGACGCTGCGCATATGTCGAGGCAATACACGTTCCACTCGTAATACTCCATCGACACGATACCGAACTACCACTTTTGTTTCCTGTGGGTCAATATGAATATCACTAGCTTTTTGGATAACGGCATTGTTTAGGATCTGGTTTACTAGACGTACAATCGGTGAATCGAGGTCATTAATATCATCGTCACGGCCCCGATCACTTGGCGAAAGCTCATCAAACAACTCTTCAAGACCTTCGTCGACATTGTAATATTTATTAATTGCCCTTAAGATACCTTCTTTTGTTGCAATGGCCGTTTCAATTTGAAAGCCTGTTGAAAGACGGAGGTCATCAATCACGATAAAATCCATTGGATCAACCATGGCAACATATAGTTTATTGCCTTCTTTTTTTAGAGGAATAATCAAATTGCGCCTTGCGGTTTCTTTTGATACTAGTGAAAAAAGATTCGTATCAAATGGATAATGCATTAGGTTGATATTTGGAATTCCTAATTGAACCTCTAATACCTCAGCAAGCTGCTGATCGGTAATATAACCCCTTTGCAGCAGGGCATCGCCAATTTTTTGATTTGGTGCCTTTTCCTCTAATGTTGATTGAAGCTGCTCAGGGGTAATTAACCCTTCCTCAATTAATAAATCTCCTAGTCGTCTACGTGTTTGTTTCATTTATTATCACTACTTAGATTATTTTGGTTGCTCATTTGGTTTCCCCCAAAGGTCATCATCCGAATCTTGTCCAATATTCGTAGGTGGTGTTGATGGATTTCCAGTAGAATCACCTTCATTTGTAGCCATAGCAGGTGTTTCGGTAGTAGCACCCTCCTGTGTTCCAATTAACCCATGAGCTTCAACACGGTAAACAGGTGGGTAGTAGTCCTCGAATAAAAACTCACTGTTAATCATTTGTGAACCTTGATAGGTTTCTCGATATATTTTTACGATTTGCCCATCTCCACCAATTGCTAGGACCTTTATTTTTCCTGGTAGAAGTAATGGACTATATTGAACAATCGTTTTGGGCTTTAGTTGCTGAGCCTCTTTTTTGCTAATTTTATAATCGTAAAGGAACTTTTCTCCCTTAAGCGTAACGGTTAGATCTTTATTTACTAATTTAAGTTCTATGGTATATGGTGTTGTATTTGGATTAACGATTATGAAATCTGCACCAGTGGCTGCATTAACCTTCGCTTCAAATCCAACAGCTGAATAATTTGGAAGCGCACTACTAATATTTCTTTCAACAATCTTAAAATTCGTTGGTAAAATCGACTGATAGATACCAGTTGCAATCACATTTAACGAAGAAGAACTTTCAAGCTTCTGCAGCTTGGCAAATTCAAGTAAAGAGAAATCAGCACCTTCAGCAATTTGTATTTCAGGATTTGCAGTAACTAGGGAAGCTAAATCATTCGGAACTTCTGTTAACTTCACAATAGCAGTACTTATGACATTATCTTTTTTACTAGCTTCAGCAATAAGATAATCCTTATTCAAATTAAATTTATAAGAGCCTGCTTCAAATTTTGCAGCTATATTGGATAAATCTGTTATTAGCTTCGAAAATTCAATTTCTTTTAAGTCAATTTCTGGAAATTGCAATTGGATTTGATCCTCAACGGGCATTAAGTCAAGTGCCATCGAAACTGTATTGTTTTGTCCGTCTTTTATTGAATAGACTGACTGGGTTGAATCAAAACTAAAAAGGTTACTATCGAATGGTACAACTTTTTCACTATATTGCAGTTCAAACTTTGTATTTTTTACCCATTCCACATACTTTTCTTCTAACAAAGCAATCGTTTCACTTTCTGTTTTCCCAGAAACATCTATCGAACCAACCGATGTCCCTTCTGCGTATATGCCGTCAGAAGAATCTGTTATATTTTCAAAAGCTTTGGCTCCAAAATGGGAAGAACTAAAAATAACTGCCGTGCAAAAAAAAAGTACAACAAATAATTTAATGAATGGTTGATGTTTGCTCAAACTTGTACCCTCTTTCTTTTCTTTCTATCTCTGTAATTCAAGTTGCTTACTTACTTTATCCTCATCTTTTTCGCGAGTTGAAGCTACCTCTTTTTCAACAAATAATTCCTCTAATTCGAAATCATCCAATGTTGGCTCCGTGGTATCCTTTGTATCTTTGTCCTCAAAGTTCGAAAGCTCAGCCAACTCGTCAAGCCAACTTTTCTCATCGGTTTCTAACGTTTCCTCTTCTGATTCCTCTAGTAAACTTTCAATATCTGACAAATATCCAGTTTCAAGTTCAGCTTCAGCTAATTGTGTTTCTATAGTATCTCCCACTGAGAGTTCTTCTAACTCATCAAGCCATTCATTCTCAGATTCAACTATTTCATCTTTATTTAAATAGTTAACCTCAAGTTCTGTATCTTTAATCGGCACTTCTAAAAATGAAATATCTTCTTCCACTTCTAGATGAATGTCTGTCTTATTCGCAACAAAAGGTTTTATTTCAGAAAAACTATCTTCACTATTTATATTTTTATCAGGTAGGAATGTTGAGGAGGCAGTGAGTTCAACTGCTAAAACATCCTCTAATAATTCGGATTCGTGATTTGATTTATTTTGAGTTATATCAAACTCATCTTTTTCATTATTAGAAATTTGCTTTTCCTTCTTATAAAGCAATGTTCCAATGCGTTGGTCCATAAAATAGGATGTGAAAAGTGCAAGTACTAGTAACAGTATAAATGTTATCCAAATTGGGAAAGTTGTTTTTGACGCTAGTCCTGCTAATGCAAGGACGAAACTTGCACCTACAACAATTATTTTTCCTTTAAAGGAGAGCCCAATTGGTAGTAATAAAATAATTAACATAAGGACAGCCATAGACCCAAAAGCCCATATAATCGAATGCATTTCTTCACTCCTTTAATCCTCTAGTTCATTTTACCTAGCAATCTACATATTATAACATTTTTCTATTTAAAATAGGTAAATTAGTTTATTTTTGACAAAATCCGCTTATACCATATTCTATTACATTATTTCGTATTTTTAAAGGAGCTGGAAAACATTTCTGTACAAATATCCCAAACGTCCAATTTACTATAATTTACTTGACCGCAAAAAAAACACCCATTCAAGTAAAGTGCATACAATCTAACTACACTAGCCTAAGAACAGGTATTTTTCCAAACTATTAACTTTCACTTACTGGGGTTTCCCCATCAATTTCAACATATCCTTCTTGTATCGGACCAGGTAGAATTTCAAAAGGTAAGTCCTCGATATTTTGTTGAATAAATCGAATGGTATCATCATTACCGTTTGCTGTAAATGATTTCGCAATAATAGCACCACTAAAATCAGTATTTAATGAAACTGATGCATTTGGAGCTAAGACGAGTTTGGGTGTAGGTGTTAACTGAACATTAGACCCAGTTATCGTTACAGCCGTTCCAAAGGTAATGACATGTCCCTGAACCCCAGTATCAACACCAATAGGGATATTAGCAACTTTGGCAAAAATAGAACCGTAAATAACGCCACTACCTAAGGTTATCCCTGCTCCTTCTAAATAAACCTTAAGCTTATTGATATCTTTACCTGTATTGACAACGCTTTGTGTGCCCATGATAATATTTTTGGCATTAATCGTTAACTTCCCAGTACCGGTTATAGATATTTTTGCATGGTTTGAAAGCTCAAGAGTATCCACTGTTAATATTCGATTTTCTGTACCTGTGTTTATCTCTAAGTTGGTTGGTACAGTTATTTTGTTATACTGTTTATCCTCATTCATTGATAGTAAAGTATTAGAATAATTATTGGTTGTCGTAATCGTAAAAGTAGGAAATGTAGGCATGATTAAGGAGTCTTTTGCTCCGTAAATTTTGTCTCCTCCAACGATTTCTCCTTTATTCCCTAAAAAAGATATCGCATTTTGCTGTGTTAAACTTGTTCCTACAGATCCGTAAACTGTCATATTAACGATGTCGATCGTTTCTCGTACATAGATTGCTTTATTAATTGGCGGCTTATGTTTCCAGTTAACAATAAACGATTTGCGAACTGTTCTTGAACGATTATCAATCGTGCCAATTGAGGCAACCGTATACTGTTTTGGTTGTGTAAGGGATTTACTAATGGTGATATTAGCTATAGGTTGTTGCCCCTGAGACTGCTCAAAGTCATTATAGGTTTTTACCTGTGGTAAATTAAGCTTACTGTCTAATAAACTATAAAATTGGGTCTCGCTATTATTCGCTTCGTTAAACGCTTCTTTAATTTTCTGATTGAACTCATTCATCATATACGTAACACCAGATTCAGCAATGTAATAGGCTGACTGGTTGTTTCGTTCCCCTGTACTCATCTTGAGATTATTGGCTGCAAGGCCCATTAAACTTACTCCCAAAATGGAAACGACAACAAATACCATTAAAACAGTGACTAACGCCATCCCTTGCTCATTGTTATTCTTTTTTATCAGTTTTATTAATTCTTTCATTGTCTCACCTATTTTCTAATCGTAATGGTCGTTTTCAGTGAACCTATTGTTAGCGAAAATTTAGTATCAGATAAACGTTCTATGGTAAGACTACTTAAATCTGTGATGAAAGGTTGATTGTTTTTTAATAAAACTTTGTCTCTAAACTCATAAGAGTTTATTGTATCATCCGTACTTTTTATATCAAATTTACCTAAGTTTCCTGTAAAAGTAGTCACACTTTTTGCGTTTCTTATTTCTTTTGTAAGAATGTTAGCTGCCAGCCTTACATTGGTTTGTTGAATTATGTTGCTTTTCTGGGTTTGTGTCTGTTTTTGACTAAATATGTGAACCGAACTAGCAAGTATTAAAACCAAAGAAATCAGGACCAATGTTGCTAGAACCTCTATTAAAGTAAAACCTTTTTCACTATTCAACTTATTTAGATGCCTATTTTTTTCCACGATAACAACATCTCCATTTGTGCTTCCTTTTTCGTGCCGTCTTTGTAAACCTTCACTTTTACTTTAACTAATGGGCTATTCTTAGCTGATTCTAGTTCCATTTTAATATTATAGTTGGATTCGTTTTTATCATAAACAGCCTTTATAGGGACAGAGTCTGTAGTATAAGTCGTGGTCAATAGAGTATAACCAGTTGGATTAGCAATAATAAAATCAGACAACATATATGTTTTAGTAATGGGTTCGTATACTTCCTCTAATGCTTTCTCTGCAACATAGGTGGCACTGATAATATTTTTTGAAACTGCATTTGTTCTTGATGACTGAACAAAAAAAGTTAAAAGCGACACTACAATAATCGATAAAATAACAATCGATGCAAGTACTTCTATTAATGTCATACCTTTTTCATTCATAAACATCATCCTTAACTACTAATCTATATTCTTATTAGGGGTAGCATTTTCTTAATATTTGTATTATTTTGTAACCTTTTTAGTTCTAATGTCATTTTCAGTTTAACAGTAAGATATTTACTTTTCAATAACAAATAAAAGGTAACCTGCTTTAAAATAAAAACGGTTGGACCCTGGCAATTAGCCAAAGTCCAACCGTATCTTATCAAAAATAATATTACATCCTCAACATGAAGAATATTCCGCTACGCGATTTCTTCCTGCTCTTTTTGCCCCAACATATAGTGCTCTGTCAGCATGTCTAATCAATGCTAGTGGATCTTCTGCATCTTCAGGTGCAGTTGCAATTCCAATGGATGCGGTTATTTTCACTTGGTGCTGTTTATGATCTAATGATTGCTGTAGGGTAAATGGCCAGTTGGCAATCGTTTGTCTAATCATTTCTGCCATCTGATACGCTTCTTCTTTCTCGGATTCCGGCAAGAGAACTACAAATTCCTCACCACCATAACGGGCGACTGTCCCCCTCGAACCCACAAGATTAGTTAATCTAGCTGCCAATTCACAAAGAATTTCGTTTCCGCTTTGGTGCCCATATGTGTCATTGACTGCTTTAAAATGATCAATATCTAGGATTATTAATGACAAGAATTTACGTTCAAATTGAACTAATTTATCAAATTCCTCTGTTAATAATTTTTCAAAGTAACGATAATTGTATAGTTTTGTTAATGCACAGTGTTCGCTTTGCCTTTTTGTAAGCTCGTAATGCTTTGCATTTTCCATTGCCACTGCAAAATAGGAGCAAAGAATATCAACAATCATCAGCTGAGATTTTTCGTATGCCCTTTTCCGCTTTGATGCCAGCATTAATACCCCGATGACATTTTTATTTCTGACAATTGGTACCGCAATAATACTTTCAGCATCCGTTGGGAGAAAGCCCTTCGAAAAAGTCTGCCAATCTTTTTTTGAATTATATAAACAGCCTTTTTGCTTCTCCCAAACAAAACCGCTTATTCCCTCATTTTTTCTAACCCTTACTATATCGCTGGTTACCCCAGCACCGCCTTCTATTTGGCGGGTTAATTGCAGTTCGTCTTCATTTACTACTTCAAGAATATAAGCGTAGTCAACCGGAAGCATTTCACTAAGCTTTTGGATAAAAAGGTCAATTACCCCATTAACCTCGAGTCGTTCTGCCATTTGGTGGCCAATTTCAGCAGCTTTCTGTAAATACTCATTTACTTTTTGACTAGAATAATACAGATTGAATATGATTGATAGACTAATAAAAGGGATACCTACGATTAATAGTGCCAATAATCCTACCTGGTTGTAAAACATATACAACATTAATCCAAGTGGTAAAGTGACTAGAGTGGTAATTGTCTCGACAATAAACTCTTTTCCGAAGTAGGATTCATTACTCTTATATATATAACGAATATGGATAGAAATAATAACCTGGTTTAAGAAGTAATTTACAACACCATATAAAGCAGCAAGCCATAACGATCGTGGATCACTCATAAGATTAGGTCCTGTCTGTCCTCCGAGTGAATAATAAAAAATACCACTCAGGAAAGAAACAAGAAAGAACATATTCAGATTTAGAGGAAGTCGGAAAGATTCTCCCTTCTGAATCCTTATTTTTAGAAGCAGAACGATTACTGCAATCTGCGCAAGAACCATTTCTGCAAATATGCCTAAACTTAAAAAGACGGCAAGGGATACCCATTGAATCAAAAAGATAGACATCTCATTGATAATGATTGGCATTGAGGCTACAACTGACGTTAATAACAAAAATGCCAGCAGTTCTAACCAGCGGCCAGAGAAGTCAGGAGGGTAAGTTTTGTAGGTAAACCACATACCTGGAGGTACTATCAAAAGCCATACAAGAAAGATCGCTCTTTTCATTTTAGCTTGAACTGCCACATAACTCCCCTCCCCACTTACATTATTTTGAAATCGAGATGTATTTATTTTAGCAAAAATATTTTAGCTTGTCATAATGAAATTGTATTGTTTTTCAAAAATTCACACAAGTACGGTTTAGCCTCAGAGATGAAATACAATGAGCCTGTAACGACCAGGACTGAATCCTGATGCAAGTTTTGGATACATTTGGCAAGATGAGAATTCCAATTCTCCCCGATACTTTTATTCTTCGACTGACTTAAAGCGAACAAATCAATCGCTTCTGCTGCACGAGGAAAGTCAAACGAAACAAAGGAGATTTCATCTGCTACTTGATCCAATTGAGAAATCATTTGGTCTAGCTTTTTATCTTTTAATGCTGCAAATACAATATGAATAGTATTGTTAGAATAGCGATTTGATAGTTCATGTACAAGAGCTGAAATACCTTCGTCATTATGGGCACCGTCTATAATAACGAGTGGATTATTTGATAGCATTTCAAATCTGCCTGGCCAATATGCTTTCTTTAAGCCTGTCCTAATTGCGTTCTCAGAGATGGAGAATTCTTCGTGATGATTGATAGACTGAGCCGCCATTACTGCTAATGATGCATTTTCTGTTTGATGCTGCCCAATCATACTGATTTCTAGTCCATTTAACAAATGCTCACCCTTTAAAGTAAATACCTCACCCGCAGGTTGAGGGCTGTGGGAGATAATTGAGAAATCCTGATTAAGAATATACAAAGGAGCATTCATTTTTTTAGCTTGCTCTTTTATTACCTTTAAGGCATGAGTATTTTTAACTGCAGTGAATGTAGGAATCCCCTCTTTTATTATCCCTGCTTTTTCAAAAGCAATTTCCGCGTAGGTATTCCCTAAAATATTCGTATGATCAAGTCCTATGTTTGTTATAACGGAAGCAATTGGTTGAATAATATTGGTTGAATCAAACCTTCCTCCCAAGCCCACTTCATATAAAACAATGTCCACCTGATTTACATTCGCAAAATAATAGAAAGACATCGCAGTGATCACTTCAAACTCTGTAGGTCCGCCAAGCTCGGTTTCTTCTAATTCGTCCGCAAGCGGCGCAATTACATTTGTCAATTCCAACACTTCTTCGTCACTGATTGGCTTCCCATTTACCGAAATTCGCTCATTGAATTGTTCAATATATGGTGAGGTAAATGTACCAACGGAATAACCACCCGCTTCAAGAATCGAACGGAGAAAGGTTACAGTTGAACCTTTGCCATTTGTCCCGCCAATATGTACGGTTTTCATTTTTAATTCTGGATGTCCAAGTTTCTCCATCATCCATTCCATACGGGCAAGGCCTGGTTTAATCCCGAGCCTTAATCTTGCATGAATCCAGTCAAGGGCTTCGCTATAAGTTGTAAACATCCATGACACCTCTATTAAGTATTCTAAAAGAAGACGAATCCTAAAGCAGGACTCGTCTTACTTACTTAACTTATTATATACCTTTTAGCTCATTTAAACGTGCTTCCACTAACGCTCTCTTTTCGCGATAATCTTTTTCTTTGGCACGCTCTTCAGCAACAACACTTTCAGGTGCCTTTTTCATAAAGCCTTCGTTGTTGAGTTTCTTTTCAACTCTTTCTACTTCTTTTGTATATTTCTCCACTTCTTTCTGAAGACGGGTAATTTCTTCATCAATGTTAATCAATCCTTCTAATGGAAGAATGATTTCCAATCCAGTGATCACGGCTGTCATAGCCTTTTCTGGTGTTTCAAGATTGGTTCCCATTTGTAATTCTTCTGGGTTACAGAATTTTTCAATATAGGCTTTGTTCTTTTCGATTGATGTTAGAACCGAGTCATCCTTCGCCTTTACAAGCATTTTAATCTTCTTGCTCATTGGCGTGTTTACTTCTGCACGGATGTTTCGAACGGAACGAATCATTTCCATTAACATCTTCATTTCTTGTGCTGCTGTTTCATCCGAATAAGCTGGATTAACCTCTGGCCACTTAGCTGTTGTAATTGATTCTCCTGCGTGTGGAAGGTTTTGCCAGATTTCCTCGGTAATGAATGGCATGAACGGATGTAACAAACGCATCGTCTGATCGAGAACATGTGCAAGAATCGAACGAGTAGTTTTCTTAGCTGCTTCATCGTCACCATATAATGGAAGCTTTGCCATTTCAATATACCAATCACAGAAATCATCCCAGATAAAGTTGTATAATGCTCGACCCGCTTCTCCAAATTCATAACGCTCTGAAAGCTTTGTAACCGTTTCAATGGTTTCATTTAATTGCGTTAGAATCCATTTATCTGCAACAGATTTTTCACCGCTAAAATCGATTTCTTCATGTGTCATGCCATCCATGTTCATTAATGCAAAACGAGAGGCATTCCAGATTTTATTAGCGAAGTTCCAAGTAGATTCAACTTTTTCAAAGCTAAAGCGTAAATCCTGACCTGGCGAACTTCCGGTCGAAAGGAAGTAACGTAAGGCATCCGCTCCATATTTGTCGATAACATCCATTGGGTCTACACCGTTACCAAGTGATTTACTCATTTTGCGTCCTTGTTCATCCCGAACTAAGCCGTGGATAAGAACATCTTTAAATGGACGTTCACCTGTAAATTCAAGACTTTGGAAAATCATCCGGGATACCCAGAAGAAGATGATATCATAACCGGTTACAAGTACATCTGTTGGGAAGAAACGCTTAAAGTCCTCTGCCTCAACATTTGGCCAGCCCATTGTTGAGAACGGCCATAATGCAGAACTGAACCATGTATCCAATACGTCTTTGTCCTGCTCCCAATTTTCGATATCGGCAGGAGCTTCGTGACCAACAAATACCTCGCCTGTTTGCTTATGATACCAAGCAGGAATTCGATGACCCCACCATAGCTGTCTTGAGATACACCAGTCACGGATATTTTCCATCCATCGCAGATAGGTATTTTCGAAGCGATTAGGCACAAAGTTTACTTTATTCTCTTTGTTTTGAAGCGCAATCGCTTCATCAGCAAGTGGCTGCATTTTAACAAACCATTGGGTCGATAAATAAGGCTCAACTACTGCTCCGCTTCGTTCGGAATGTCCAACTGAGTGCAAATGCTCTTCAATTTTGAAAAGAACGCCTTGTTCTTGAAGGTCCTTAACAATTTGCTTACGGCATTCAAATCGATCCATACCTTTGTATTTTCCAGCTCTATCATTCATTGTGCCGTCTTCGTTCATTACAAGAACTCGCTCGAGATTATGACGATTGCCGATTTCAAAATCGTTCGGGTCATGTGCAGGTGTAATTTTAACTGCGCCAGAGCCGAATTCCATATCTACATAATCATCGCCGACAATTTGAATTTCACGGCCAACAATTGGAAGGGTAACGGTTTTACCGATTAGGTGCTTATAGCGCTCATCCTCTGGATGAACGGCAACAGCGGTATCACCCAACATGGTTTCTGGACGAGTAGTCGCAACTTCAATATGTCCTGACCCGTCTGCTAACGGATATTTCATATGATAAAAGGCACCTTGAACATCCTTGTAAATAACTTCGATGTCAGATAATGCTGTCTTTGTAGATGGATCCCAGTTGATGATGTATTCGCCTCTGTAAATTAAGCCTTTTTTATAAAGGGTAACAAATACCTCTTTTACAGCATCTGACAAACCTTCATCTAATGTGAAGCGCTCACGGCTGTAATCTAATCCTAAACCTAACTTTGACCACTGCTGACGGATATGGGAAGCGTATTCTTCTTTCCACTTCCATGTTTCCTCAACGAACTTTTCACGTCCTAAATCATAACGGCTTTTTCCTTCACCGCGGAGTTTTTCTTCTACCTTCGCTTGTGTCGCAATACCAGCATGATCCATTCCCGGGAGCCAAAGAACATCGTAGCCTTGCATCCGCTTCATGCGGGTAAGTATATCCTGTAATGTTGTATCCCAAGCATGCCCTAAATGGAGCTTTCCAGTTACGTTTGGCGGCGGGATAACGATGGTGTAAGGCTTTTTACCCTCATCATTCTGCGCTTCAAAAAACTTTCCTTTTAACCACCACTCATAGCGTCCTTGCTCAATCGACTGTGGATCATACTTAGTCGGCATGGTAATTTCCTTTGTTTCCATTTGACCATCTCCTTTATTTCTCTTGCTATCCATTAGGAAAAAATAAACAAACAAAAAACCCCATTCGTCATAAAAGGACGAATGGAGTTTGCTTCGCGGTACCACCTTTTTTCCAACCATAAAGAAACTGGCTGGCTCTTAAATGGATAACGGATTTGATCCGTCCTCAACTAATGGGATTATAAAATCCGTTCGCTGAAGAAGCTCAAGGGCGACCTTCCGAGTGTCTGCTTAGGAAACCTTCCAGCTAATGGCTTCCCTCTCTTTAAGCAGGTGAACATCGTACTCTTCCCTGTCTATGCTTATGTATTTTATTTATATTGTTTATACTACCCAAAAAAGGTTCTAGACGTCAATAATGATAGCCAATTTTTTTATATTATATACCATTTTGCAAAAAACGTTAAGGAATTAGGAGAATTACCTATGTAGTAAGAATATACATAAAAGAAATGCCTTTTTGGAGAGGAAGGAAGTTATGAAGCGGAGGAAGTTCATCACCAAATACTCCTATACTCCCTGGTATCGAACCTGCAGGAGAGTATGTGAGCAGCTGATTTTGCCGTTTACGATTTTTCAATTAATCCGGACATTGTTTATACCTACTGTCTTTGATGTCTTATTATTAAGTATTTTTGTTGCGATTGCCGTATCTATATATTTTGAAATTGTTTAAGAGCCCAAAAAGCAATCTTTACTGCTGCTGGGCTCCTTCTTTTGCCTGCCGCTCTTGTTCATCGAGTTCTGTCATTCTCATCACAACATACTCGGAATTCTTTAAATGCCAGTATTTGCGCTGCAACATTCGCACAAATTTCAGCTCATTTTTTGGCTGTTCTTTTTTATAATACCGTTCGACCACCTGGATAATCGGAATGGGATATGCTAAATAACTAAAGAAAAGAAGTTTTTCGCCGGTTTTAAAGGGAAAGTATTTAAAGTAATGGTACACCCACTCAATAGCCTCGTCATTACGTGTTGGCTGTGTATTGAAGGTACGTGACAGGTATGGTAATAGATCATGAATCGGTGAGCCGTAACGGGCATTTTCAAAGTTTATAAAATAACCGTAACCCTTATCGTCGTAAAGGAAATGCTCGGATGATAATTTGCCATGGGTAATCACCATTCGTGCTTTTTCATCTTCCTTTGTCTTTTCATACCATTCTTCAAATTTTGTTTTTGAAAAACGAAGCGCCTGGCTTATTTCGTTATAGTACAAGCAAAACAAAAGTTCAAAAGGAGACATATAGGTCTTTTTTTCACATTCATCGATAAACCCGTCGAGAAGCTCCTGATTTTTATCGAGCAGCGCAATGGTTTTATCATAATGTTCTTCCCGTTCTTCTTTATTCACATTGATTTCTTTTGCAGATAATGTGTGAAGCCTGGCTAATTCACGAAATAGCTGCTGGTGTTTATGAGTCCGGTCTTCCTTTATTTCATTGGACATCCAAGGCATTAGGTAATATAGGTTTTTATCATGGAGGACACCATATCTTCCATCCATTGTCGGAAAAATAGGCACAATCCGATTGAAGCCCTTTTGGTAAAGAAGATGGACATGGCGAACAAAATCTGTCCCCGTAGTCGGAACGATTTTCTTCAATGCAAATGTCCCTTTATCGGAATAGATTTTTTTAATATTGCCGTGTTCCTCAACGAAATAGGGCTTTACTTGATAGTTTTTTAAAATGGGTATAAGTGGCTCCACTAGGTACGAATCACTCATTAACATTCAACTGCCTTTCGCTCATGGAAAGTCCTTAAAAGGATGTGAGCAGGTTTTGAGACCCGCTCACACTGCTTTTGGTAATTATTTTTTTGCAAAGGCAACAGGTACATATAATACTTGACCCTCATATACATCTTGATTGAGTTCAAGATTATTGTACCGCAGCAGGTTTGGTACGGAAACGTCATAACGGTCGGAAAGACTGTCGAGCGTATCGCCCTTTTGAACTATACAAACCTTTAATCTAGCTTGATCGGAAGCGTCTTCCTTGCGGGCAAAGAACTCCGTTAATGTCATTGTTTTCTTCTTGGCATTTTTCTTTTTTGCTTGTTTTGGCGGTGCTTCTGGAGAGGATGAACTCTCTTCCATAACTGGCTCTTTTGGTTCTGCTGGGACTTCTATTTCTTGTTGAATTGATTCCGCTGGAGCTTCCTCGACGATTTCCTCCATCTCATCGACTGGCTCACTTATTTCACTTCTGGCATGCTCAAAAACTAAAGGCCGCTGTGGCTCTTCTTCAAGCTCTTCTTCAGGCTCTTGATACGAAAAGGTTGGGAATTTCGGAAATGCTTCAACCTTTTCTTCTTCTGGCTGCTTTCTTGCTTCAGCCTCGAATAAGAAAGTATCCTCAAATTGGTTCTCTTCTTGATGTGTTTCTTCTAGTTCTTGCACTCTTGACACTTCTACCTGATAACGATGAAGTACTTCATACTCTTCCTCTTGCTCGACCACTTCTTCTTGCTGAGTGGAATCATACAAGCCGCTGATTGTCAGTTCTGCAGACAGTTTTAGGCAGCTGCGTTCCGGAATGGAATAGTCAAAGGACTCCACAATGACATCGATATCATAAATGCTCTGAATTCGATTGTTTGGAATGGTAATATCTACCGGAAAACGATGTGAAAATTCACAAAAGCCTTCCTCCTGTGGATCTACTCTTTCAACATACTTTTGGTTAGGGGCATTTTCTTCCTCTTCAACGGCACTTTCTTCGTCATTTCTATATTCGCCTGTTAATTCCAGCGAACCACGTATGGTTACGTATTGATCATTTTCCTGGATGGTAATATCCGGGTCTAGAGAAATGGACACAAGTTCAGCTACTTCCTGTCCCTTTCTAAACCACAAAGATTCCTCCAAGGAAAATCGCAGGCACGATTGATTCTCTTGAGACAAAGCGACTCCTCCTTTCGTTTCCTTTCACGCAAAATCACTATGTCACTTACACAATATGAACCAAAGCTTTTAAATATGATAAAAAAGCCTAGTGATGCGAAAAAGTTTAAGATATGGAGGTTTCTTTGAATTGGAATGGGAGGAAATCCAGTGGAATTTTGAGAACGTGCAAAAATTAAGCGGAGGTTTTCCGCTTAGATGCTGAATGGTGCTCGTTTCAGGGGAAATAGACGGAGGTTTTCCGCTTAATCAAAGAAATATCTCGCATTTTCGAATTTATTGAGCCAATAGACGGAATTTCTCCGTCTATTTAAGCCACTTTTAGTAACATTTACTTATTAAGCGGAATTCTTCCGTCTATGAATCAGTTCTAAGTGCAGATAGCTCAAATCCATAAAAAACACCCACCTATTAGAAGGTGAGTGTCTGAAAAAAGTATTATTTTAGTTTTGAAAAAGCAATTTCTACTGCTTTAATCGTCTTTTCGATATCCTCATCAGTATGAGCGGTTGATAGGAACAATCCTTCGAATTGAGATGGCGGAAGGAATACTCCTTGTTCAGCCATTTCACGGTAGTAAGCAGCGAAATATTCTAGATTTGAGGATTTAGCTGTTTCATAGTTAATGACCTTTTCATTGGTAAAGAAGAAACCAATCATGGAACCAGCACGGTTAAAGGTTACAGGGATACCATATTTCTCACCTGCAGCCGTAATCCCTTTTTCCAGCATATCACCCTTGCGTTTGAACTCTTCATAATGCTCTGGTGTTAATTGACTTAATGTCTCATAACCAGCCGTCATCGCAAGAGGGTTTCCGGAAAGTGTTCCTGCTTGGTAGATTGGTCCAGCTGGAGCAATCTGACGCATGATTTCAGCTTTACCTCCGTAAGCACCTACTGGCAGCCCGCCGCCGATTACTTTTCCTAGACAAGTAATATCCGGAGTAATATTGAAATAACCTTGAGCACAGTTATATCCGACACGGAAGCCTGTCATAACCTCATCAAAAATCAGCAATGCTCCGTTATCAGTCGTAATCTCACGAAGTCCTTCTAAGAACCCTGGAAGCGGCGGTACAAGTCCCATATTACCGGCAACTGGTTCAACGATAATACAAGCAATGTCATCACCGAACTGTTCAAAAGCGTATTTAACACCTTCAAGGTCATTGTACGCCACTGTAATCGTGTTCTTAGCCACTCCTTCAGGTACACCAGGGCTGTCTGGTAATCCAAGTGTAGCAACACCAGACCCTGCTTTAATCAATAAAGAATCACCATGTCCATGGTAACAGCCTTCAAATTTCAATATCTTGTTACGGCCTGTGTAGCCGCGTGCTAAGCGGAGCGCACTCATCGTCGCTTCTGTACCGGATGATACCATCCTTACCACTTCAATCGATGGGACACGTTCAATCACAAGCTTAGCCAGTTCATTTTCCATTAAGGTCGGTGCCCCGTAGCTAGTGCCAAGCTCAGCCACCTTTTTAATTCCCTCAACGACTCTGTCATTTGTATGGCCAAGGATTAGCGGTCCCCATGATAATACATAGTCAATATATTCATTGCCATCGATATCATAGATTTTTGAACCTTTTCCTCTTTCCATGAAAATCGGTTCCATATTGACTGATTTAAACGCACGTACCGGGCTGTTAACGCCGCCAGGCATCATGTTTTGAGCTTCTTTAAATGCTTCTACTGATTTTGTATATGAGCGCATTTTTTAGTTCCTCTTTTCGAGTTGTAGTTATTAGTCTTCTTTTAACCAACGGCATGCGTCTTTAGCTGCATAGGTAATGATAAGGTCTGCGCCTGCACGTTTGAATGCGATTAACATTTCCATAACCGTTTGTTTCTCGTCAATCCAGCCGTTTGCAGCAGCTGCTTTAATCATCGAATATTCACCGCTTACGTTATAGGCAACAACGGGAAGATTGTAGTTATTTTTCACATCACGAACGATATCAAGGTAAGGCATACCTGGTTTCACGATTAAGAAATCTGCCCCTTCTGCTACATCGGATTCAGCTTCCCTAAATGCCTCCATCCGGTTGGCAGGGTCCATTTGATAGGTTTTGCGATCACCGAATTGTGGTGCACCTTCAGCAGCCTCACGGAAAGGTCCGTAAAAGGCTGAAGCATATTTAACGGCATAAGACATAATTGGAATTTCTTTAAAACCAGCTTCATCTAATCCAGCACGAATCGCTGCCACAAATCCGTCCATCATATTCGATGGAGCAATAATATCAGCGCCTGCTTCGGCTTGAGCGATTGCTGTTTTTACCAATAACTCAAGAGATGGGTCATTTAATACTTTATCGCCTTCCACCATTCCACAATGTCCGTGGCTGGTATATTCGCACAAACAAGTGTCGGCAACCACAATCATTTCTGGGTAATGTTCTTTAATAAACCGAGTGGCTACTTGGATAATGCCGTGGTCATGAAATGCTTGTGTACCACATTCGTCTTTTGTAGTAGGAATTCCAAATAATAAAACAGATTTAATTCCATGTGCAACGATATCATCCAGTTCAGCTTTTAGATTGTCCATTGAAACTTGGAATACACCTGGCATCGAAGATACTTCTCTACGGATGTTTTCGCCTTCATAGATAAATAATGGATAGATGAAGTCTTCTGGTCGTAGGTGGTTTTCTCTTACTAGTGCACGCATGTTAGCGCTTGAACGTAATCGGCGATGACGTGAAAATTGAAGTTCCATTTATATTTACCCCCAAATTTTATTTTCTACTTCTTTTCTAAAAACTCTATTGTGCTTTCAATCATTTCTTTTACCGTATATTCTTTTGGAGATACATGTACTGGCAATCCATGTTCACGAAGTTCTTTCTCTGTAACTGGACCAATACAGCTTATCACACATCTACCAATATGACTCTCGAGTTGATGCTCCTTCACGACACTCATAAAGTGATTAACTGTGGAAGGGCTCGTAAACATTAAGATATCAATTTCATCTTCAGCAAGCATTTTCGCCAGTTTCTCCTTGCTATCCTCTGGCATATACGTTTCGTAAATAACGATTTCCTCGACTAAGACACCATGGTTACTGAGAGAAGCAGAAATGTACTCGCGAGCCAGATTTCCCTTTGGAATCAACACTTTAGATCCACTAGGAACAATCGGTAAAAACTCGTCTGTAAATACCTCGGTGACATAAGCAGACGGTACAAACTCCGCCTTTAACCCTTTTTCCAGCAATACCTCTTCCGTTTTCTTGCCTATCACAGCAATTTTCGGAAAGGTTTTAAACTCTTCCTTTTTATAAAAGGAGAAGAAGGTTTCGACAGTGACATTGCTTGTAAAAACAATCCAGTCATATGTATCAATCTCGTTTATAGCATGCTGCAGCTGCTGTGTGATTTCAATAGGGCGAAATGCAATAAGAGGGATTTCGATTGAAATCCCTCCATACTTTTCGACAAGTTGTGAAAAGGATTTTGCCTGGACTGCTCCGCGAGGAACAAGGACCTTTTTGTCTAACAAACCTAAGGGTTTTAGCATTGACCTTCGAGCTCCCGTTTAACCCGATCAATCAGGTCCTTAGCTCCTTTTTCGATTAATAGATCAGCTGCTTGAATACCAAGCTCTTCTGGGTTCGTACCTCTTAATTCCTCTCTGAAGATTTCTTTACCTTCTGGAGAACCAACTAGAACAGTTAGAGCAATTTCATCATTATCAGCGGCAGTGGCGAATCCAGCAATCGGCACCTGACAGCCGCCTTCCATTTTATGAAGGAAAGCACGTTCCGCTTTAACGGCTCTTTCTGTTTTTTTACACGTGAATTTTTCAAACAGTTCAAGAAGCTCTTTATCATCTTCGCGGCATTCAATCGATAATGCCCCTTGACCAACAGCAGGTACACAAATGTCTGCATCAATAAATTCCGTTACCGTGTCCGTTGTCCAGCCAAGACGAGATAGTCCTGCTGCAGCCAGAATAATAGCGTCATATTCTTCATCTTGAAGCTTTTGTAATCTCGTATCAACATTTCCGCGAATCCATTTAATTTCTAAATCCGGACGTTCTGCTAAAATCTGAGCGCTCCGGCGAAGACTGCTCGTCCCGATAATCGCACCTGGCTTTAAATCCTTTAATTTCACATGGTCTCTGGAAATCAAGGCATCACGGTGGTCCTCACGGAAAGGAATACAGCCGATTGTAAGTCCCTCTGGAAGAATGGCTGGCATGTCCTTCATACTATGTACGGCCATATCAATTTCTTTATCCATCATAGCTTGCTCAATTTCCTTAACAAACAAGCCTTTTCCGCCGACTTTTGAAAGGGTTACATCTTGAATCTTATCCCCTTTTGTCACAATTTCTTTTACTTCAAATTCAAAAGGTCCTCCGAGCTTTTTAAGCTGTTCAATCACCCAATTTGTCTGTGTTAGTGCCAATTTGCTGCGTCTAGAACCTACGATAATTTTTCTCATGACTGCCTCCTACGATTATGAGTACCAAAAGTGAAATGATGATAATTGACCAAATAAGAAAAAGTTAATTAATACAACTAAAAAAGACCCGGCATTCCAAAGGGCTAATTGTCTGCCTGACATATTTTTAACGATACGCAGGTACAAATAAATACTGTAGCCTGTTAACAAGAGAAATGACCCAATTATTTTCATATCGTACCAAGGCATTCCTGGAACCTTTAAAAAGGCCCATTGTAATCCCAGGATTAAACTTAATAACAGCATAGGAACACCAATAACTACTAGAATATAAGAGGATCGTTCCAGTTTGCTCAAATCTGCTAGTCTCAAAAGCCTTGTACCCCACTTTTTCCTTTTCAACAGGTCATATTGAATGAGATAGAGAAGCGATAGGACAAAGGACAAGGAGAATGCCCCATAAGATAAAATGGCCATTGTAATATGTATGAGCAGAAGCTCGGACATAAGCTGGTTGCTTATGACATGCGAATCATATTTAATCGGTGCAAATGTATGAATCGCGATAACAATAAAGCCAAGTATATTCGTAAAAAAGACGATAAAATCGACCTTAAGCAGTCGATTTATTCCAAGCGACAGGGTTACCAATACCCAGGCATAAAAATATAAGCCCTCAAAGATCGTTAACGCTGGAAATCTCCCTGTTTTTAACATATAGGAAGTTAAGAAAATCGTTTGTAAAACCCATACAAACGCAAGTAACCAGAAGGCGATTCGGTTTGCCTTCCGGTTATGGTGAATGAAATCGAAAAAATATAACAACACACTGAAGGCATATAGGACTACTGTCAATTCATGCAGCCGCGTCATATGGAAGTCAAACATAATTAGTACCTCTTATGACTGAAAGGAAGCCTGCGGTACATGAACCAATGCTTCTTTGGTTTCGGCTGCTTTCGTTTGTTTTTCAACAAGCTCTTCAATCCTGAATATTTTCATAAATAATTCCAATGCCTCATCAGCATCTGGACGAGCAGCCAATTCTTTTGCTTGTAAAATAGGATCTTTTAATAGCTGGTTGATAATACTCTTTGTATGTTTATTTAAGACTTTTCGATCACGATCTGATAAATTAGGAAGCTTGCGTTCAATACTTACCATTGTTTCAGCTTGAATGGCAAGTGCCTTATCTCTAAGCGCCGAGATAACAGGAACAACCCCCAATAGTCCTAGCCATTGCTTGAAATCAACAATTTCCTTTTCAATCATCAGCATGATGACTTGAGCCGCTTTCTTACGCTCCTGAAGGTTTGCCTCAACAATTCCTTCTAAATCATCGATATCATATAAAAATACACTTTCAAGCTCAGCAATTCTTGGATCCAAGTCACGCGGTACGGCAATATCAACCATAAATAATGGCTTACCCTTACGCTTTTTCTCGACTTTTTCCATCATTGTTTTGGTAATAACAAAGTCCTTTGCACCTGTAGAGCTGATGAGGATATCTGCATCAACCAATGATTTTTGTAGTTCCTCAAGAGTTTTAGCCTCGCCGGCAAATCGGTTTGCCAGAACCTTCGCTTTTTCATACGTACGATTAATCACGGTAACTTTCCTAACTCCATTACCATGAAGATTTTGGGCTGCCAGCTCGCCCATTTTGCCTGCACCAAAAATTAAAACATGCTTATTCTCAAGTGAACCGAAGATTTTCTTTGCTAGTTCCACTGCAGCATAGCTGACAGAGACCGCATTTGCGCCAATATCCGTTTCAGCATGTCCACGCTTCGCAAGAGTAATCGCCTGTTTAAATAATTGATTGAATACCGTACCCGTTGTTCCTAGCTCTTGAGCTAACATAAAGCTCGTACGAACCTGCCCCAAAATTTGAGTTTCCCCTAAAACCATTGAATGAAGACCGCATGCTACCTTAAATAAATGCTCAATGGCACCATCTTCCTCATAAACAAATAGAAAAGGTGAAAACTCAGATTGTTCGATTCCGAACCATTCAGATAAAAACTCTTTAATATAATAGCGGCCAGTATGCAGCTGATCTACAACCGCATAAATTTCTGTGCGATTGCAAGTGGATACGATTATATTTTCAAGAATGCTTTTTTTCGTGTTTAATTTTTTTATCGCATCTCCAAGGTCGGATTCGTTAAATGTCAACCGCTCACGGATTTCCACAGGGGCAGTTTTATAGTTTAAACCTATCACTACAATATGCATTTTGTTACCACACCCCCAATAAGTAATACAATAACTACTAATACATTATTAACTAGTCTGATTATAACACGGGTTTTTTCAACATTTACCCGAAAAATGTGAACAGAAAACGAAACATTATGTTACTATATATAGGAAAAAAGTTAAGTAATAAATAAAAATATCATCTTATGTACAGTACCAAAAAAAAGAAAGTTATTCAAGTATACCTTACTGAAAGTGGTGTTAAAATGAAGAATCAGCGCATTTTCCCTGGAATCATTCTTATAGGCTTTGGTGCCTATCTCTTCCTACAACAGTCTGGATTTACTGCTTTACAGACATTGTATTCATGGCCAACACTTCTTATTATCGTAGGCGTCGCTTTTTTAGGACAGGGATATTCTGCAAAGGATCATGAAGCAATTCTGCCAGGAGTCATCATTGCAGGCTTCGGTCTTCATTATCATATTGCCGGCAAAATTTTAATCTGGCCCAATAACACCATCGGGATGCTTGTATTGTTTATTTCCATTGGTTTCTTTCTTCGTTTTCAAAAAACAAATAATGGCTTGTTTCAAGCCTTTCTCTTTCTAGTATTGGCATTATTGCTATTATTTTACGACAAAGTTGCAGAATATCTCGGATTACTTCAAAATGGCCTAAGTTTTGTATGGAAATTTTGGCCAGCCATTATTATTCTGGTAGGAATTTATTTTCTTTTCAGGAAGAAAAAATAAACGTCAGGCAGCTGAGCCTGACGTTTTTTCCTTACATATAACTTTTTAAAATGGACCATGCCTGATCTTTGCCTTCACCAGTTTCAGATGAGAAAAGAACGATTTGGTCATTTTCATCTATATCGAGCGTTTCTTTTGTAACCTTTAAATACTTCTGCCATTTCCCTCTAGGAATTTTATCTGCTTTTGTCGCGATGACAACGCAGGGAATATCATAATGCTTCAGGAAATTATACATCATAATATCATCCTGTGTGGGCGGGTGGCGTAAGTCGACGATTAAAACTGCCGCTCTTAATTGCTCACGAGAGGTAAAATATGTTTCAATCATTTTCCCCCATGCTGCCCGCTCTGATTTGGAAACCTTAGCATATCCATAACCAGGGACATCAACAAAATGGAGAATCTCATTAATAAGGTAAAAATTCAGCGTTTGAGTTTTACCCGGTTTAGAAGAAATTCTTGCTAAGCCTTTTCGGTTAAGCATTTTATTGATAAAGGAAGACTTACCTACATTAGAGCGTCCTGCTAAGGCAAATTCTGGCAAGTCTGTTTCTGGGTACTGCGCTGGCCTTACGGCACTGATGACGATATCGGAACTAACTACTTTCATTGCAATCCACCTTCTACGAGTGCATGCCTTAAGACTTCATCGACATGCGAAACAAGCACAAACTCTATTTCATTTCTAACACTTTCTGGGATGTCATCGATATCCATTTCATTATCCTTCGGAAGGATGACCTTTGTTAAACCTGCTCTATGCGCACTGAGCGTTTTCTCTTTTAATCCGCCAATTGGAAGCACGCGTCCTCTAAGGGTAATTTCTCCTGTCATTCCTACTTCACGGCGAATCGCTCTGCCAGTAAGGGCCGAAACAAGAGCTGTCGCCATTGTGATTCCTGCAGAGGGACCATCCTTCGGTACAGCACCTTCTGGAACATGAATGTGAACATCATATTTTTCATGAAAATCTTCTTCAATGCCAAGCTCACCGGCTTTAGAACGGATATAACTAAAAGCAGCCTGAGCTGATTCTTTCATAACGTCCCCTAGTTTTCCGGTTAACACAAGTCTTCCTTTACCAGGAGATAAAGAAACTTCAATTTGCAGTGTATCTCCACCGACAGTCGTATAAGCTAGACCGGTGGCAACCCCGACTTGATCTTCTGTCTCCGCTTGACCATAGCGGAACTTTGGTTTGCCTAGGAAATCCTCAACATTCTTTTCCGTAACGATGACTCGCTTTTTCTCACCTGAAACCACAATTTTTGCTGTCTTCCGGCAGATGGTCGCCATTTGCCGTTCAAGGCTCCGGACCCCAGCTTCACGGGTATAATACCTGACTGCCTTCAGAATCGCATCATCGCGTACTTGAAGGATTCCTTTTGTAAGCCCATTTTCTTTAATTTGCTTCGGTAGCAAATGATCTCTTGTGATATGAACTTTTTCGATTTCCGTATAACCAGCAATGGTGATAATTTCCATTCTGTCTAATAGCGGACCTGGAATCGTTGACAGGTTATTAGCAGTTGCTATAAACATGACTTTGGAAAGGTCGTATGTCTCTTCAATATAATGATCACTAAAATTATGGTTTTGTTCCGGATCCAATACCTCAAGCATGGCAGAGGATGGATCGCCTCGGAAGTCACTTGACATCTTATCAATCTCATCTAATAAAAAGACAGGATTAATCGTGCCAGCTTTTTTCATTCCCTGAATAATCCGGCCAGGCATCGCTCCAACATAGGTTCTTCGATGACCGCGAATTTCAGACTCATCACGCACTCCGCCAAGGGACACACGGACAAAATTTCGATTTAATGAATTGGCAATCGAGCGTGCTAAGCTTGTTTTACCTACTCCTGGGGGTCCAGCTAGACAAAGGATTGGACCTTTTAAGGAATTCGTCAGTTTTTGAACGGATAAAAACTCCAAGACACGTTCCTTTACTTTTTCAAGTCCAAAATGGTCCTGATTGAGAATTTTTTCGGCACGAAGAATATCAATATCATCATCAGTCTTCTTCGACCAAGGAATCGTAATCAGCCATTCAATATAGTTTCGAATCACAGCACTTTCTGCTGAGCTTGATGGCACTTTTTCATAGCGGTCAAGTTCTTTTAATGCAGTCTTCTGTACATGCTCAGGCATGCCCGCTTTGTTTATTTTTTCCGTGAGTTCGGCGATTTCACCTGTTTTTCCTTCTTTATCGCCTAATTCCTTCTGAATGGCCTTCATTTGCTCACGCAGGTAATATTCCTTTTGCGTTCTTTCCATGGAACGTTTTACACGCTGACCAATCTTCTTTTCAAGATTCAGCACTTCTTTTTCATTCTGAATCGTATCGATAACCATATTCATACGTTCTTTTACATCAATCGTTTCAAGTATTTCTTGTTTTTCCTTCAGCTTGATTGGCAAATGGGAAGAGATAATATCTGCCATTCTTCCTGGTTCTTCAATATCTACAACTGAGGCATAGGTTTCAGCTGAGATTTTTTTAGATAACTTTATGTATTGCTCGAAATACTCAAGCATTGTTCTCATTAAAGCCTGATCTTCAACATCCTTTGTTGTAGACTCCTCATATGTCACAATGCTGACAGCATAATATTCTTCCTGATCATGAAAGGATTCAATTTTTGCTCTGTTCAGCCCCTCAACCAAAACCCTGATGGTACCATTCGGGAGCTTTAGCATTTGTTTAACCTTCGTTAACGTCCCAATCTGGTATAAATCCTCTTCAGAAGGATCGTCTATTGCAATATCCTTTTGTGTGGTTAAAAAAATTAAATGGTCATCTACCATCGCTTTTTCAAGAGCTTCAACCGATCTTTCACGGCCAACATCTAAATGAAGGACCATAGTCGGATATACAAGCAACCCTCGAAGCGGCAGGAGGGGGACGATCAATTCTCTATCTTTCGCCATTAAATTGCACCTCCACATGCATAAATCAATCTTTCCCGCTTTAATAGCAGAAATCGTCTTTGTACAATTCTATCTCATTTGCAAATATGTGTCTAATATTACGAAAGTGACAGAAATAAGTTTGTCAATATATTATTAATTTTCCCCAAGTAAGAGGATTTCTTTCGTCCTTTCCTGATAAAAAAACACTTCGGTTAGGACAACCGAAGTGTTATCTGTTAAATCGATTCTTTTTTAGAAAGTTCTATGGACGCAGGTATAACCTCTTTATGTGCGAGATTGCTGACAAGTGCAATGTCAAATACTTCACTTAAATGGGTAACAGGAACAATTCTGATTCCCTTTATTTCATTTAATATCGATTGCATATTTTCTTCTGGGATAATAACGGTTGTTGCTCCCGCTTTTTGAGCTGCCTTTACCTTAGGGTATACCCCGCCGATTGGCTTCACATTGCCATGAATGCTTATTTCTCCCGTCATCGCAACTTTGTTGTCAATCGGAGTTTTATAGATGGCAGAATAAATTCCCGTTGCCATCGCTATGCCCGCTGACGGACCGTCAATCGGAACCCCGCCTGGGAAATTAACATGAATATCAAAATCACCTGCTGGAACACCCATTGACCGCAGGACGGTAATCACATTTTCAATCGATCCACGTGCCATACTTTTTCGGCGAATGGATTTACCCTGCCCGCCAATGCTTTCTTCATCAACAATTCCGGTAATGTTTATAGTTCCTTTATCCTTCGCTGGGATAACTGTTACCTCGATTTCAAGCAGAGCCCCTGTATTTGGACCGTAGACAGCTAGTCCATTTACCAGGCCAATCCTGGAATCGTCATTGATTTTTCTTTCCATCCTTGGTGACAGTTGACTAGAGTGAGCGACCCATTCTAAATCTTCGTCTTTGATAAATTCGCGTTCATCAGTAATCGCCAGCCCTGCAGAGATTTGAATCATATTAACGGCTTCACGACCATTTCTTGCATATGTAGATAATATCTCTAATCCAGCTTCACTAATGTCTAGTTTCACTTTTTCAGCCGCTTTTTTTCCAACTTGAATGATTTCTTCCTGTGTTAAATCTCTAAAAAACACTTCCATACAGCGAGAACGAATCGCTGGCGGTATTTCACTTGGAGTCCTTGTTGTTGCACCAATTAAGCGAAAGTCTGCCGGCAGTCCATTTTTAAAAATATCATGGATATGAGTAGGAATTTGGTTATTTTCCTCATGATAATAGGCACTTTCAAGAAAAACCTTCCGATCCTCAAGTACCTTTAAGAGCTTGTTCATTTGAATCGGATGCAGCTCGCCAATCTCATCAATAAACAGGACACCGCCATGGGCATTCGTGACGGCACCTTGCTTCGGCTGGGGAATTCCAGCCTGGCCCATCGCACCTGCACCCTGATAAATCGGATCATGAACAGACCCAATTAGGGGATCGGCTATTCCCCTTTCATCAAATCGGGCTGTGGTTGCGTCCAATTCAATAAATACTGAGTTTTGTTTGAATGGTGATTTTTGAACTTTTTTGGCTTCTTCTAAAACTAAACGAGCGGCAGCTGTTTTCCCTACCCCGGGCGGTCCATATATAATCACATGCTGAGGATTTGGACCACATAATGCTGCTTTTAGTGACTTTATACCATCCTCTTGTCCAACAATATCTTCAAAGCTTGTAGGGCGTACTTTTTCAGCTAATGGTTCTGTTAATGAAATTGATCTCATTTTTCGAAGCTGTTCCATTTCCTTACGGGATTCCCGATCAATGGAAACCTTTTGTGTCCGCTGGTTCCTTAGCAAATTCCAGAAATACAGCCCAATAATAATTCCAAAAAACAGCTGTATAAATAAGGCAATCCCCGTCCAACTCATAATTTTCCCTCCTGCTACAAGTATACTCAATAGATATTAATAAGTATTTCCTGCATAGAGGTGGAATAAACCACTATTTGTAAGAAACTGTTTAGAATGGAAGGTATATTTTACCTAAAAAAGACTAAGCAATATTCGCAGAATGAAAATTCAAATTGGAAAATAAGGAAAAATTTATCTATTCTTTGTGAGAAAATTCTATATAATAGATTTAGGTGGAGCACTCCCATGTATCGGGGCTCCATTTTTATTAGATAAAAAGATGGGGGCGAACATGCAATGTCTAATGAAAATGAGGTTTTATTAGATAAAGGAAAACAAAATGATTCAAGAAAAATAAAAGTAGAAAAGAAAGAGGGAGAACCGACTCCAGCTTTCATAGGGGCTTCTTGGGCAGCGCTATTAATAGGTGTTTCGGCTTATTTCATAGGTTTGTTTAACGCAGCGATGCAATTGAACGAAAAAGGTTATTACTTTGCAGTTTTAATTTTTGGACTTTATGCAGCGGTATCTTTACAAAAAGCAGTACGAGATAAAGAAGAGGGAATACCGGTTACCAATATTTATTATGGTATTAGTTGGTTGGCAATTATTGTCTCTATTTCATTAATGGGTATCGGTTTATACAATGCAGGAAGTATCGACCTAAGCGAAAAAGGTTTTTATGGCATGTCATTTGTACTTAGTTTATTTGCAGCGATAACGGTGCAAAAGAATATTAGAGATACACAGCGGGCAAGAGAAAGAAATTAGTTTTTCTTAGGACGACAGTGATTTGTCGTCTTTTTTCGATTTAAAAATGCACAACAAAAAAGCAGAGATAACTCAATTTCGAATTATCTCTGCCTAGCAGCTTTTAGCTATTGGTCTCATGTGTTACTTTATTAAGCAGATTTCTCTTCTGCTACAACAGTTCCGTCCTCTAGGACAAGCTTCGGAAGACTATTGTCGATTACCGTATCTTTAGTAATGATACATTTCTGGATATCATCACGAGAAGGCAGATCAAACATAACATCCAGCATGATTCCTTCAATAATAGAACGTAGTCCGCGGGCACCTGTTTTGCGCTCAATCGCCTTCTTCGCGATTTCGCTTAGTGCGCCTTCCTCAAATTCCAATTCTACCTCATCGATTTCAAGCATTTTTTGATATTGCTTAACTAATGCATTCTTAGGCTTCGTTAAGATTTCAATTAATGCTGACTCATCTAACTGCTCAAGACTTGCAATAACAGGCAGACGGCCGATGAATTCAGGAATTAATCCGAAGCGGAGTAAATCCTCAGGTAATACTTTAGAAAGAAGCTCTTTCTGCGTAATATCCACCTGCTTAATGTCCGAACCAAAACCAATCACCTTTTGGCCTAAACGGCGCTTAATAATCGGTTCGATGCCATCAAATGCTCCACCGCAAATAAATAAAATATTGGTTGTATCGATTTGAATAAATTCTTGGTGTGGATGTTTACGTCCGCCTTGAGGTGGAACGCTCGCAACCGTACCTTCTAGAATTTTCAACAATGCTTGCTGTACACCTTCACCAGACACATCTCTCGTGATCGAAGGATTTTCTGATTTACGGGCAATTTTATCAATTTCATCAATATAAATAATACCCTTTTCAGCCTTTTCCACATCGTAATCAGCAGCTTGAATCAATTTTAAAAGAATATTTTCAACGTCTTCCCCAACATAACCAGCTTCCGTTAGAGACGTTGCATCCGCAATCGCGAACGGCACATTCAGAATACGTGCTAATGTCTGAGCTAATAAAGTTTTACCACTTCCAGTTGGTCCAATCATAGCAATATTACTCTTAGAGAGCTCAACGTCATCAATCTTACTATTAGAATTGATACGCTTGTAATGATTGTAAACTGCAACCGATAGCGATTTCTTAGCTTGATCCTGACCAATAACGTAATCATCAAGAATCTCACAAATTTCTTTTGGCTTTGGAACATCTTTGAATTCTACTTCCTCTTCTGTTCCAAGCTCTTCTTCAACGATTTCTGTGCAAAGCTCGATACACTCGTCACATATATAAACACCTGGTCCGGCCACCAATTTACGAACTTGGTCTTGTGTCTTTCCACAGAATGAACACTTTAATTGGCCTTTTTCATCATTAAATTTAAACAATTCTTTCACCCCTTGAGAACGTGTTATAACCCTATTTAAAGTTGCGTAACACAAACAAAAATCCGCTTTTTTTCGAAACTATTCAGTGGTATGTATTGCATTGTAACACATGGACCTAGCGGACTGGTAATAAAAAGCTTTTCAACTATGTTTTTTATGGAAGCGCATTTTTGTTTGGACACCCTTTAAATGATTCCTATGTACCCATTAAGCATAACCACTTTTTAATAAAATCAATCTTTCTTGAAGCGTGTTTTACTTAATTCGATATGTAATCCTGTTTTTCCTGCATATGATATTTGTTCTTCTTGCTTGTTAAAAAGGTTTCCCTGTCTTTATTATAATATGTAATTGAAAAAATGTATAAAAACAGGCACGATATAATCGTGCCATGTTTTTACAATTATTATTATTTTTTATTTTCGATTAAGAATTCAACAGCTTTTTGCTTTTGAAGATCGCCTTTGATACCTTCAAGGCCGCCAAGTGCTTGCTTAATGTTATCAACTGTCATGTTGTACATGCCAGCCATTTTTTCAAGCTCAGCATTAACATCTTCGTCAGATGCTTCAATGTTCTCAGCTTTTGCAATTGCTTCAAGAGTCAAACCAACGCGAACGCGGTTTACAGCTTCTTCTTTCATTTGCTCACGTAAAGCATTTTCATCTTGACCTGAGAATTGGAAGTAAAGCTCAAGGTTCATTCCTTGCATTTGTAAACGCTGCTCGAATTCTTGAAGCATGCGGTTTACTTCGTTTGTAACCATAACTTCTGGAACTTCAACCTGTGCATTTTCAGCAGCTTTTTCTACTAAAGAATCACGTAGGTTGTGTTCAGCTTCATGCTTCTTGCTATCTTCTAAACGAGTTTTGATTTTTTCTTTTAATGCATCTAATGTTTCTACTTCATCATCCACATCTTTAGCAAACTCGTCATCTAATGCAGGAAGTTCTTTTCCTTTAATTTCATGAAGAGTTACTTTGAATACTGCTGGCTTACCTGCAAGTTCAGCTGCATGGTACTCTTCAGGGAAAGATACTTCTACGTCTTTAGATTCGCCAGTAGCCAATCCTACTAACTGCTCTTCAAATCCTGGAATGAATGAACCAGAACCTAATTCAAGTGAATGATTTTCAGCTTTTCCGCCTTCGAATGGTTCACCATCAACGAATCCTTCAAAATCAAGAACAACAGTATCGCCAAGTTCAGCAGTACCTTCTTCTTTCACTACAAGCTCAGCTTGACGGCTTTGAAGAGTTTCTAATTCTTTTGCTACATCTTCGTCTGTTACAGTAGTGTCGAACTCTTCTACTTCTAATCCTTTGTACTCGCCTAATGTTACTTCAGGCTTAACTTGTACAGTCGCTTTGAAGATAAGTTCTTTACCTTTTTCCATTTGCTCGATATCGATATCAGGACGGTCGATTGGGTCGATGCCTGCTTCGTCAATTGCATTTCCGTACGCTTCTGGAAGAAGAATATCTAATGCATCTTGATAAAGTGATTCTACACCAAAACGCTTTTCAAACATTGGACGAGGCATTTTTCCTTTACGGAAGCCAGGTACATTTACTGTTTTAACAACTTTATTAAAAGCTGCCGTTAAGCCTTCATTTACTTTTTCAGCGCTTACTTCAACAGTAAGGACACCAGTGTTTCCTTCTAATTTTTCCCATTTTACTGTCATACTATTTCCCTCCAACAATCTATTATCATTTCATTCGTAACGAAATTGACAGGATAATGAATTCATCCTCTTTTTTTATGTAAAAGATAGTTTTTACACAAAGCAACCCTTACATTATAACACAGGATTTTTTTCTTTCAACAGAGTTACCTATATATTGGGATAAGAAATTTCTTCTAATTCTCGTATTTTTACAAGTGCCTGCTCTATTTTTTCTGGTGTAATCTCGTATTCATTTGATAGATCACTTAAATCCGAATCCATTCCAATATAACCAAGCACGAGTAGGTGAAAAGCACCTGCCCAGGCTGAAGCATCTTCAGGTGTGAACTCAAATGGATAGCTGATGAAAAATATCCGTTCTACCATTCCTTTAATATTTTCAAAAAGATAGGGGTCACTATTTTCCAATCTTTTTTCTAGCAGCTTTTCTATTTCTATCATTCTTGGCTGCGATTGGATGTCTGGAAGTTCTGCAGGTACAACACTTTGATCCTCACTAAACTTTTTAACCATAATTTTCTTATCATATTCCTGTTCTTTTAATAGGGACAGCAGCATGGTTTTTAAAAAAGGATGCCCCGAGTCTGAGTTAAGATAATCTTTGATTTCGTCCATGTATGGACGAATATTCTTTTCCGCCAAACTTGAAATCGCAAGCATTTGCTCATTCAGACTTTTTAGAGATGAAAGGTTGAGTTCTTTTGAATTGTTATCTTCTTTTGGTTCTTCAATCGGCTCCTGATGACTGTCATTATCTGCCATTCGTCTGCTGAATTGCAGGATGGTCAGGAAATGATCATGCCTTTCTGGTGGAATCTCCTTTTCGTCAAAGAGGGCTTCAATAGTTGAGACAATTTCCTGGTATTCGTGCAGCTGTATTAAAATGGTCAGGTATAGGTCAACCATATGAAAATAGTCGCCAATTCCTTTTAGCAGCATTTCGTTCGCCAGTTCCCTGGCTTTTATATAAGCTCCCGCTTCAAAGTATGCGAGCACGAGACCTATTAAAATATCACTATTTTCAGGGTCATGCTCCCTTGCTTCCTCCAGCAGGGTGATGGCTTCTTGATACCTCTTACTTTGCAGGCTCTCAAGGCCCTTATCCGTTAATCTCTTTTCGAGTCCGGGAAGGAATATGATATTGTCTTTTCGTTTCGCTCGTTCCCGTTTTTTCATATGTATACCGTCCTCTGCATGAAAAGCGTCAGCGCCTTGGTAGGGGCGACTGACGCTTGCGGGCCTGCTGGTGAAGTCCGTTCTTTGACTTCATTAGCAGGACCGAAGCGACTCGAGCCCCTAGGCGCTAAAGCTAGACATATTCTATATGGAAATTAGTTTAGCATGAATTGAGTGAAAAACAAAAAAACTCACCTTCTGCAGGTGAGTAATAAGTTTTGGTATGTAGTTAAATGGCGTCCCAGGAGAGATTCGAACTCCCGACCGTACGCTTAGAAGGCGTATGCTCTATCCGGCTGAGCTACTGGGACGTATTAGTATTTCAAAGACAAGATTTATTATATAATCCATATCGATTAAAGTCAACACTATTTTAAAAGTTTTTTTGAATATTAAAATGGGGGGGAAGAAATAAATCTTCCCTCATTTTTTCGGTAAGGCAAATTCAAATGCTAAATCCTTGAGTTCCTGTCCACTGATGTCAAATACGGACATTTTGACCGATTCATCCAGTAATTCAAGAATCACATAGGTTTTTTCGATGCGTTCCCGTGGCAAGCGTATGCTGCCAGGGTTCAAAAACAACGTACCCCCAATAACTTCCGCTCCCAATAAATGAGAATGGCCAAAACAGGCGATATCTGCATCAACTTCTGCTGCTTTGTATTGTAAGTTCATTAATGATGACTTTACCGAATACTTGTGACCATGCGTTATGAAAAATTTTCTGCCAGCAATCTCAGTTGTTGTTTCTAATGGATAGTTTCCAAAATCGCAATTACCCTTCACAGTCAAATAACCATTCATCACTTTTTCGTCAGGCATCATTTCGGAATCACCGCAATGAATCATTAAATCCACTTCGTCCAAATGCCGCTCCCTTAATACCTCGAGCTCTCTCGTTAAACCATGGCTATCACTAACAACAAGAACCTTACTCATTATTAATCCGCTCTTTCCACGATAGAATCTAAGATACCCTCAAGCTTTTTCAATGCATTGGCACGATGACTTATTTTATTCTTTTCATCCGAAGATAGTTCTGCCATTGCACAGGCTTTTTCCGGCACATAAAAGACGGGGTCATATCCAAATCCATTTGTTCCCCTTTGTTCTTCCAGAATTCGTCCTTCACAAGTTCCGGACACAGTAATTGTCTCATTGCCTGGCCATGCTACAGCAAGAGCACAATAAAATCGAGCGGTACGATTTTCTTCAGGAACTCCCTGTAGTTCATTTAGAACCTTTTCAAGATTTTTTTGATCATCCTTTGGCTCTTCACCCGCATAACGTGCTGAATAAATCCCAGGTCTGCCTTCTAACGCATCCACGATTAAGCCGGAATCATCGCCAATCACCATTTTATTTAATTGCTTCGAAACAGCTTCTGCTTTTAATGCTGCATTCTCTTCAAAAGTGGTACCTGTTTCTTCTACATCCTCCATTTCAGGGTAATCAAGCAGTGTCTTGACTTCAATCCCTCTTGGAGCAAAAATATGTTCAAATTCTCGAGCCTTACCTGGATTTTTGGTGGCAATAATAACTTCCTTCATACTCCATATCCCCTTATTTCTTTCGTCTTGCTTCGATTTTTGCCGTAATTTCTTCTCCTAATGCAGTTTTTTGGTGTTCAAACAGCTCCATTAGCCCTTCTTGTGCTGCACCCAGCATATCTTGAAGCTGTTGATAAGAGAAGGTGGATTCTTCGCCGGTTCCCTGTAATTCCACGAATTCCCCATTTCCCGTCATCACGATATTCATATCTACTTGTGCTTTGGAATCTTCTGCATAATTCAAATCAAGAACCGTTTCGTTATTTTTTAAAACTCCGACACTGGTGGCCGCTAAGTAATCTGTAATCGGAAACTTCATATTCTTTTTTTCACCAAGTCGATGAAGGGCAATCGCCATCGCGACAAATGCTCCTGTAATGGAAGCAGTCCTTGTTCCGCCATCCGCTTGAATAACATCACAATCAATCCACACCGTTCTTTCTCCTAATGAAGATAAGTCAACGATCGCTCTTAAGGCGCGTCCAATTAAACGCTGGATTTCCATTGTTCTTCCGGTAACTTTCCCTTTTGATGACTCACGAATATTTCTTGTTTCAGTTGCCCGTGGCAGCATGGAATATTCGGCAGTAATCCAGCCTTTTCCTTCACCGCGCATAAAAGGTGGAACCCTCTCCTCAATGCTGGCTGTGCAAATTACCTTTGTATTCCCCACAGAAATAAGGACAGATCCTTCTGGATGCATTAAATAATTTGTTTCAATATGTATTGGTCTTAATTGGAATGACTCCCTGCCATCAACTCGCATATTATTTCCTCCTTGTTGTAAGATTCCCACATGTTTTTCTAACCCAAATAAAGAAGAGGCGGCCTTAAGGCTACCTCCCTAATTGTCACTATATAGTATATCAAAAATACATTTTTAAAAACTACCTGTATTGACTTTTTCTGGGCGAGTAACTGGTTCAGATAATTTATCGCCTTTATCATTTACCAAATCAGCCTTGCCATCTACTGTTACGGCAACACTTTCAATTCCTTTTTGCTCAGTCAATGAAAGAACAAGTGCGTTTAGTAAATGCTGAGAAACAATTTTTTCTTCAAAGCTTCCGTAGATGGATTCATTAAAGTTCAAGGTAACTTTTCCATCTTCAACTTTTGGTGCCTCTAGAAGCTCCACGTCAGGCATAAACTCTGAAGCAAGATTAGACTTTGCATTTGGTCCTTTCACCAATTCATTTACGACCGCAACAATATTATTTTTCTCACTCGTATTTACCCGCTTTGTTACAGGTACATAATAGTACGAATCTTCTTCACCGCCGATATAATAGACGGTTACTGGCTTCGTGTTCGTGATATCCATTACGCCTGCGGTATCAATGTTGATTCCAGTTGCTCTTGATAGATTTTCACTAATCGGTGTGCCGTTAACAGGCATTTCCGTTAATTCATGTCCATTCATTTGAAGCTTTACCTTGTTCACTGTGTCAAATTGGGTAAGCGTCCATGTGATTGATTCGAGAATTTTTCTTTCATCCTCAGGCTGGTAATTCTTAAACTCCTTCGAGAAATCGACTACCGCTACACCATCTTTAATGTTAACAGAAATTTGAGTTTCTTCAGGTAAGACAGCACGGAAATCATTTGGAAGCATATTTGTAACTGGTCCATTAGCAACTAAGTGTTCTAATGCTTGCTTCGCTACAGAGCTTGTTTTCGGCAGCGTTAATGTTTGCGGTACTACTAACCCATCTTTATTAATTAAGTATAACTCTGTTTTCACTGTTCCTTCGACTTCTTCACTCTTACCAGTGGTTTCCTTAGTTGGGGTAGTATCGGTTACTGTTACCTGTTTTGGCGGATCAACTTTTTTCTGTACTTCTTTCCCGAACAAACCGCACCCCGATAATAGAAGTGTTGAAGCAAAAACGGCTGTAACAAGGGGTTTCACTTTATTTTTTGACATATTTTTTCCCTCCTAAGACAGTTTGTACTATCATGTATACGAGCCTATTAAACTAATTAGACCGCCTTTGGAAAAGAAAATAGGACATTCTTTCATTTTTTTCAAAAAAAATTAAGCTCCTGTAAAGGGAGCTTAATTATAATTTAATCTTATTGACATTAATATTGGGTACACCAAGCCACTGAGAAGCTATTTTTGAAAAAATATACTTCGAACCTGTCGTGTAAAATTCATGTTCAGCTGCGTCCTCATCTGTTTCGAGGATCCCATTATAGTGAAGAATTGCACTAATCTCCCTTGCCGTTTCATCCCCAGAACTGATGACATTAACTTTTTCGCCCATCACTGTTTGAATTAGTGGTTCGAGTAAAGGGTAATGGGTACAGCCAAGGATTAGTGTATCTAAATTTTTATTTTGCAGCGGCTTTAGCGCTTCGACGACGATTCTCTCCGCTAATTCCCCGTCATATTCCCCACTCTCAACAAGAGGAACAAATTTTGGGCAAGCTTGTCCTGTTACATATAAACGGCTGTTTAGCGCTTTTAACGCTTTCTCATAAGCACCACTTTTGATGGTTCCTTCAGTCCCAATTATTCCAACTCGATAGTTCTTTGTGCGCTTGATAGCAGCTCGTGCTCCAGGGTAGATTACTCCGAGAACTGGAATCCTTAACTCATTTCTAATTTCATCAAGAACCGCTGCCGTTGCCGTGTTGCAGGCAATAACGAGCATTTTTATATTTTTTTCTAACAAGAATGTAGTCAGTTCCCAAGTGAATTTTTTAACTTCCTTTAGAGGTCTTGGGCCGTATGGACACCGGGCCGTATCTCCCAAATAAATAATTTTTTCATTCGGAAGCTGTCTCATGATCTCTTTCGCAACCGTTAATCCACCAACTCCGGAATCTATGACACCAATTGGTTGTTTCAAAATTCTCGCCTCTACTTTAACGCATATCTTGATGCAGTTTCATTAAATTGGTTTGAAATTGTTGAACTTCTTCTGAGGAGAAGTTGGCTAAAACTTCCTCTAAGTATACTTGTCGTTTCTTTATAACTTCATCTATTATTCTTTCGCCCTCTTCAAGGAGGTGAATTCTGACGACACGGCGATCCTTAGGATCCTTCACCCGGACAACCAGTTGATTTTTTTCCATCCGGTCTACAAGGTCTGTCGTCGTACTGAAGGCCAAATACATTTTAGTAGACAGCTCTCCAATGGTCATATCACCATCCTCAAAAAGCCATTGCAGTGCTACGAATTGCGGCGGAGTAATTTTATAATGACTAAGCATTTCTCTGCCCTTTTGCTTAATAATTCCTGAAATATAACGTAAGTCCTTTTCTATTCTCGCGACAATTTCATCGCTAATCTTTTGTGAATTTTCGACAGTCATTCTATAACACTCCTATACGAGACGTCCCTTTGCCATGATTTCGCAGAATTAGCGCTTCATAATCTTGCTCTTATTTTCTACTTTTTTCGCTAAAATTTCAAGCTGGAATCCATCTCTTTACAAAATACATGTTGATTTATATGTATAAATCCTTATAAAAACATGAACCGGCTCCCTTAGGAAGCCGATCATGATTAAAGTTCTAGCTCTCCCATACGAAGGAGCTCTACAACTGCTTGTGAACGCCCCTTTACACCAAGCTTTTGCATGGCATTGGAAATATGATTTCGAACCGTCTTCTCGCTTATAAATAATTCACCAGCGATCTCCTTAGTAGTTTTATCCTGTACTAAGAGTTCGAATACTTCTCTTTCACGTTTGGTGAGTAACGGCTTGTGAGTATATTCATTCTCCTTCAAGTATTGTGACCCTCCTTGCCTTCGCCAGTTATGAACCGTGGGTGGGTATATATTTAGTCACGATATCATATGTGAATGTCACAACTGTAGTGACTAGAATTACTAAAGAAGAATAATTTTATCAAAATAAAAAAAGCCCCTTTATAAGGACTTTAAATGGGTTTAGCATAAATGATATAACGCTCTGGAGCGTTTCCGACAAAACGGAATGGATAACAGGTAATAACAATTAATTCTTCCTTCGTATTCTGCAGGGTAATGATGGTCCGATCTTCTGCATCAACGATCTTTGTCTTCGTTAATTCATATTTGAATTTCCCATTTGGTATTTGTACTTCAAAGATATCTCCAGGCTCTAGTTCACCTAAACGTCGAAAAACAGTATCACGATGGCCGGATAAGACAATCTGACCGTTCTCTGCAGGAAAATAGGAACCCTTGTAATGCCCGACTCCCTTTTTTAAATCATTAGGGTCCGTTCCTTCCACAATCGCCAATTCCGCTTCAATCTTTGGTATCTTCAACAACCCTACTGTGTCGCCAAACTTAGGCGGGTCGATTTTTTTTGGGTTCTTAAAAGGTTCTTCCTCATCATAGTTAGATTCGGCCTTTGCTACAATTCTTTTCGCTTCTTTTAGTGAAGCATCAGTTTGAAAATTAGTCTCCACGATTTGCCAAACTCCAACTCCAATGACAATTATTCCTACGAAAATCATTATTAACGGAAGCTTTTTCACCCTCATATACCATCCTTTTATCCGTACTGATAAAAATTCTTACTATTAGTATATCAAATGGGTGTTCAAAAGTCCTAGCCTCCGAATAGAAAAACCTCCTTTTCATAATAGAAAAGAAGGTTGTAAGAATCAATTATACATTGTCGCTTCCGAAGAAGTTTCTAAATGCTTGGAAAGTGGTGTCACGATTTAATGCTGCAATCGATGTAGTTAATGGAATTCCTTTCGGACATGACTGGACGCAGTTCTGTGAGTTCCCACAGTTAGCTAGTCCACCATCACCCATAATCGCTTCTAAGCGTTCAGCTCTATTCATTTCACCGGTTGGATGTGCATTGAATAAACGAACCTGTGAAAGTGGCTGAGGTCCAATAAAGCTTGAATTGCTGTTTACATTCGGGCAAGCCTCTAGACAAACTCCACAAGTCATACATTTTGAAAGCTCGTAAGCCCATTGACGCTTTTTCTCTGGCATACGAGGACCAGGTCCCAAATCGTACGTTCCATCGATTGGAATCCAAGCTTTTACTTTCTTTAATGCATCGAACATCCTGCTGCGGTCAACCTGAAGGTCGCGTACAACAGGGAATGTTTTCATCGGTTCTAAACGGATTGGCTGCTCTAATTGATCGACAAGAGCCGAACATGATTGACGCGGCTTGCCGTTAATAACCATTGAACATGCTCCACAAACTTCCTCAAGGCAGTTACTATCCCAAGTAATTGGTGTCGTACCTTGTCCTTTTGCGGTGACAGGATTTCTACGAATTTCCATTAATGCAGAAATTACGTTCATATTCGGACGATAGGCTAATTCAAACTCCTCTTCATATGGAGCAGAATCTGGGCTATCTTGACGGGTAACAATAAATTTTACTGTTTTATTTTCAGACATGCTATTCTACTCCCCCTTAATGACTTTTTGAATAATCGCGTTCACGTGGCTTAATTAATGAAACGTCAACTTCCTCGTAATGGAAAGCCGGTGCTGATGAACTATCAACAAATTTCGCCATTGTTGTTTTTAAGAATTCTTCGTCATTACGTTTAGGGAATTCTGGCTTGTAATGAGCACCACGGCTCTCATTACGGTTGTAAGCACCGATTGTAATAACACGGGCTAATTGAAGCATATTCTCTAACTGACGAGTGAAAACTGCCCCTTGATTGCTCCATTTAGAAGTATCATTGATATTAATTTTTTTATAGCGCTCTAAAAGCTCTTGAATTTTTTCATCTGTCTTCAGTAGCTTGTCATTAAAGCGAACAACAGTAACATTATCCGTCATCCACTCACCAAGCTCTTTATGAAGTACATATGCATTTTCTGTACCATTTAAAGACATAATAGAATTCCACTTATCTTCCTGTTCTTTAACATGACGATCGAAAACCGTTGAAGAAACAGCGTCAGAACTCTTTTCAAGTCCTTTGATATATTTAACAGCGTTTGGTCCAACGACCATTCCGCCATAGATCGCAGACAATAAGGAGTTAGCTCCTAAACGGTTCGCACCATGCTGAGAGAAATCACATTCTCCAGCTGCAAACAGACCTGGAATGTTTGTCATTTGATCATAATCAACCCATAGTCCGCCCATTGAATAGTGAACAGCAGGGAAGATTTTCATTGGAAGCTTACGTGGATCATCTCCAGTGAACTTCTCATAGATTTCAATAATTCCACCAAGTTTAACATCCAATTCATGTGGATCCTTATGGGAAAGATCGAGGTATACCATGTTTTCGCCGTTAACCCCTAGTTTTTGATTAACACACACGTCGAATATTTCACGTGTAGCAATATCACGAGGTACTAGGTTTCCATAAGCAGGATATTTTTCCTCTAGGAAATACCAAGGTTTTCCGTCTTTATACGTCCAAACCCGTCCGCCTTCTCCACGTGCTGATTCACTCATTAAACGAAGTTTATCATCACCAGGAATGGCAGTAGGGTGAATTTGGATCATCTCACCATTTGCATAATATGCACCTTGTTGATATACGATAGATGCTGCAGAACCTGTATTAATAACAGAGTTCGTTGTTTTTCCGAAGATAATTCCAGGGCCTCCAGTTGCTAGGATAACCGCATCCCCAGCAAAGGATCTAATCTCCATAGAAGTTAAATTTTGTGCAACGATTCCGCGGCAAACACCATCGTCATCGACAACTGAACCTAAGAATTCCCAGCCTTCGTACTTTGTAACTAATCCAGCAACTTCATGACGGCGGACCTGCTCGTCCAACGCATATAGAAGCTGTTGACCAGTTGTTGCACCAGCAAATGCAGTACGGTGATGCTGTGTTCCGCCGAAGCGACGGAAATCCAATAGTCCTTCAGGAGTACGATTAAACATAACTCCCATACGGTCCATTAAGTGAATAATTCCCGGTGCCGCTTCACACATCGCCTTAACTGGAGGCTGGTTAGCAAGGAAATCTCCACCATAAACGGTATCATCAAAGTGAATGAACGGAGAATCTCCTTCTCCTTTTGTATTTACTGCTCCATTAATACCACCTTGAGCACAAACGGAGTGGGAACGTTTAACTGGAACAAGTGAAAATAATTCTACAGGTGTTCCTGATTCTGCAACCTTGATCGTTGCCATTAAGCCGGCTAAACCGCCGCCAACTATGATCACCTTACCTTTACTCATTGTGACTCACTCCCTTAATCCAAAAATCCGATATTTTTCAACACAGAGTATGATGTTAATTTTTAAACAAAAGCTAAAATTGTTCTAATTCCTACAATTGAAAGAATCACAAAAACGCCAATTGTAAAATATGTAGAAATTACTTGAGAACGAGGTGAAACTGTAATACCCCAGCTAACCAAGAATGACCACAATCCGTTTGCAAAGTGGAAAATAGTTGAAATAACACCAATCAAATAAAAAGTAAGCATGAATGGTGAAGATAGGATATCAGCCATCATGTCATAGTTAACATGAGCACCAAATGCTGCTGCAACGCGAGTTTGCCATACGTGCCATGTAATAAAGATTAACGTAATGACACCTGAGACACGCTGTAATAGGAACATCCAGTTTCTGAAAAATCCATATTTTCCAGCATTGTTTTTTGCTGTAAATGCAATATAAAGCCCATAGATTGCATGAAATAAGATTGGTAAATAAATAATTACTGTTTCTAGGACAATTCTAAACGGAAGGTTCCCCATAAAATCTGCAGCTTTGTTAAAGGACTCAGCCCCTCCTGTAGCAAAATGGTTGACTACTAGATGCTGCATTAGGAATACTCCGATTGGAATTACTCCTAGTAATGAATGCAATCTTCGATTCAAAAACTCTCGATTCCCCGCCATAATTAACCCCCCTTGAATTTTTAACATGATGTTAAGCCTTTTTACACTACTTTTTATAAATAGAATTTAAACTTAGCACCAGTGTGACAAATATGTGACATGTCCATTTTACTCCCATCGGGTAGTAGCGTCAAGAAAACGTATACACAAAAGTTGGATAAAAATAAAATTTTTAAAATATATTGATATTATAATAAATTATAAGTTTCTTTACTTGAAAATGGAATTATCTAGTATTAAATCCAGTAGTATTACAATGAAAAATTCAATTTTCTCCATAGCCCATGTTGTTAATTGGGAACCATAAATTATGATGAAAGATAGGCTATTGTATTGCAAGATAACAATCCTTCACCACTCTAACGCTTTACACTACACTCCATAAAAAGTGTTCTTACTTAAAGCCGTAATTGTATATAATAGAATGGTAGAAAGAGGGGAAGCTATTTATGAATGAAAGTACTGCCGTCGAACTTATTTTACAATCGGATGAATCAAGAAATATTTCACTATTTGGTTACGAGCTGATCAGAGAATTTGTATTGCCAGAAGTTTTAGGCAAAGACACTCCAGAGATTCTGTATTGGGCTGGAAAAAGTCTAGCTCGTAAACACCCATTAAACACTTTTGATGACATCATCGAATTCTTTACTAGAGCCTCATGGGGACAGCTCGAAATAAAAAAAGAACGAAAAGATGAAATCGAATTTGAACTAGTCAGCCCGCTAATCGTTTCTCGAGTCAAGTCAAAAGCAGAACACTACTTCCAAATCGAAGCAGGCTTCCTAGCGGAGCAAATCCAACACCAAAAACAAGTCATCGCCGAAGCCTTCGAACACCCAATAAAAAAAGCAAACAAAGTCCAATTCACCGTCAAATGGGATCGAAAAGACACAATTTAATAGTGTTATTTTCTTTTGGTGCCTCTTTTGGTGCCTCTTTTGGTGCCTGTCACCATCCGTGGACACTGTCCACCTCAGGCGGACAGTCAGGGTAAAAGTATTCCTTGGAGGGTTTCCTCCAAGGATACTTTTTTATGCTTCGCTATTTAGACCAAATGCCTGGTGCAGGACTTCTACTGCTTTTAGCATGTGTTTTTCTTCGACTACTGCTGAAACTTTTATTTCTGAGGTGCTGACCATTTTAATTTGAATTTGGCTGGCAGCCAGTACTTCAAACATTTTAGCTGCGACACCTGGGTTTGAAATCATTCCGGATCCAACGATGGAAACCTTCGCCAGTTTATTTTCAGCGTCAAGCTGATCATAATTCAGGACATCCTTGTTATTTTCAAGGACATTTAACGTCTCTAACAGGTCATCCGTTTTAATCGAGAAAGCAAGATTTGCTGTTTCTGCTTCTGTTGTGCTTTGAACGATAATATCGACGTTTAAATGGTTCTCAGCTAATGTTGTGAAGATTGTTGATAAACTTGTTAAAGAATTGGTAAGACCTAACACGCTCACTTTAGTAATTTCATCTTCAAATGCCACGCCACGGACTACAAGGTTTTGTTCCATTGATGCTTCCTCCTCAATCACTGTTCCTTCTACTCTCTCCAAACTTGAGCGAACTTCAAGTCGTACTTGATAGTTTTTCGCAAATTCTACTGCTCTTGGATGCAGGACACCTGCTCCTAAATTGGCAAGCTCAAGCATTTCATCATAAGACACTGATTTTAATTTACGCGCACTCTTCACATATCTTGGGTCAGTCGTGAAAACTCCGGTTACATCTGTATAAATATCGCATTTATCAGCCTTTAGCGCAGCAGCAAGCGCCACCGCGGTCGTATCAGAACCGCCTCGACCCAGAGTTGTAATCTCGCCATTTTCGGTAACCCCTTGGAAACCTGCAACAATTACCACTTTCCCATCTGCCAGCTGATTTTTTACAGCATCTGTATTTATCGTTGTGATGCGGGCATTTCCATGGATAGGCTCTGTGACAATTCCAGCCTGCCACCCAGTAAACGATACGGCTGGAAGCTTCTGCTCATTCAGGGCCATTGATAATAAGGCAATCGTTACCTGTTCACCTGTGCTCAACAGCATATCCATATCACGTTTATTTGGCTGTCCAGAAATTTCTTTCGCTAGATTCACCAGCTGATCAGTTGATTTTCCCATCGCTGAAACAACCACTACAACCTGATTCCCCTGATCAGTTTCCGCTTTTACCCGCTGTGCTACATTAAGTATTTTCTCTACACTTCCGACTGAAGTGCCGCCAAACTTTTGAACAATTAAACCCATCGTTTCCCCTGCTTTCAGTTATAGGTTTAGCTATCATTATAGTTTTCCCCGCAAAAAAAATAAAAAGCAATGAGAGGGCATCTCATTGCTTAAATACACAAAAAAAATTCTGCGTTCTACAATGTAAGATAGCTCTCCAAGACATGACATCTTGACAATCCGGCATTTATTCAATACAGGACCAGCAAAGAAAGAAATGAGACTTTCTTCACTTCGGCGAACATCCCCTTTCATGATTCTTCCCAGAAGCTCATCCTTCTCAGAATCATTACTATTGAAGCTCGCACCTCTACCTTCACTTTAGTATAAAAAAGTGATAGTAATATAATTTTCACTCATTATAGCATAGTGCCATTATTCTGACAATCACTAAGATTGAAGTTTTTTCATTAATTCTTCCACTACAGGAGCTGGAATACCCAGCGCTCTAAACTCTTCAAATGTGGCTTCTTTCATTTTCTTAACCGAACCAAATTCCTTTAATAATTGTTTTTTTCGTTTTTCACCTACACCTGTAATATCATCCAGCACCGATTGAAATGCACTTTTTCCACGTGTTTGGCGATGAAAGGTGATCGCAAAACGGTGAACCTCATCTTGAATTCTTTGTAATAAATAAAACTCTTGGCTGTTTCTGCCAAGCGGGATAATTTCAAGCGGATTGCCATATAACAAATTAGACGTTTTGTGTTTATCATCTTTCACCAATCCAGCCAGTGGAATATCCAAGCCCAGTTCATTCTCTAGAACGTCTCTAACAGCCTCCACATGTCCTTTTCCACCATCAATAATAATTAAGTCCGGGAGTGGCAGTTCCTCTTTGAGGGCTCTTGAATATCTCCTTCTGGTTACTTCACGCATCGATTCATAATCATCAGGACCTACCACCGATTTTATCTTATACTTTCGATACTCACGCTTATTCGGCTTCCCATCAATAAATACGACCATGGCAGATACCGGGTCTGTCCCCTGAATATTAGAATTATCGAAAGACTCAATTCGGTGAGGGGTATAAATACCCATAAGCTCTCCAAGATTCTCAACAGCTTTGATGGTTCGAACCTCATCCTTTTCAATCAGCGAAAATTTCTCATTCAGTGCAATTTTTGCATTTTTGATTGCCATTTTAATCAAATCTTTTTTCTGACCACGCTGCGGCTTTAGTACTTTCACTTGAAGAAGCTGCTCCGCTATGGTTAAGTCAACTTCATCCTGAATGAGAATTTCCTTTGGCTTGAAATGATTCGATTTTTCGTAAAATTGACCAAGGAAAGTGAGAATCTCTTCTTCAGGTTCATTGTAAATTGGAAACATGGAAACATCACGTTCGATTAGTTTTCCTTGGCGTACGAAGAAAACTTGAACACACATCCAGCCCTTATCGACTGCATAGCCAAACACATCACGATCAGTAAAATCTGTCATCGTGATTTTTTGCTTTTCCATTATCGTTTCGATATGAATAATCTTATCGCGGAATTCCTTAGCACGTTCGAAATCTAGCTCCTCAGAGGCGCTGGACATTTTCTCCGTCAGTTCTTTTTTTATCTCTTTATAACCGCCGTTTAGGAAGCGGGTAATTTCGTCTGTCATTTGTTTGTATTGCTCTTCATGTACTTCATTGACACATGGTGCCAGGCACTGTCCTAAATGGTAGTACAAGCAAACCCGGTCAGGAAGGGTTGAACATTTTCGCAATGGGTAAATCCGGTCTAGGAGCTTTTTTGTTTCATTTGCAGCCATAACGTTTGGATAAGGACCAAAGTACTTGCCTTTATCCTTTTTAACTTTTCTTGTGATGATTAGCTTTGGATGTCTTTCCGCAGTCAATTTAATAAACGGATAGGTTTTATCATCCTTGAGCATGACATTATATTTTGGGTCGTATTTTTTAATTAAATTTAATTCGAGTAACAGTGCCTCAATATTGGATGAGGTGACAATATATTCGAAGTCCTCAATCTCATTGACGAGTCGCAGCGTTTTTCCGTCGTGCGAGCCGGTAAAATAAGACCGGACACGATTCTTTAGGATTTTAGCTTTGCCGACATAAATGATCGTTCCCTGACGGTCTTTCATCAAGTAGCAGCCAGGCTGATCAGGCAGCAGAGTCAATTTTTGTTTGATATTTTCATTCATTCCAGCTGCTCCTCTCCGTCTTTATCTATCTTAAAATTTTAAATCATAGCGCCGATAAAGAAAAGCCTGATTCTTTTTCCAAAAATAAAAAACCTTAGCCAGAACAATCCTAGCTAAGGTCATTTATGCTTATGCGTGCTTTTCTAATACACCTGCTAAAGCATCTTTAGGCTGGAAGCCGACAACTTTGTCAACTACTTCGCCATTTTTGAAAACTAGAAGTGTAGGGATACTCATAACGCCGTATTTTGCAGCGGTTTCTTGGTTATCATCTACATCTAATTTTACGATTTTAACTTTGTCGCCCATTTCTGAATCAAGTTCTTCAAGAACGGGAGCGATCATTTTACAAGGTCCGCACCATGGTGCCCAGAAATCTGCAAGTACAAGGCCAGAGCCTGTTTCAGCAGAGAAATTTGCATCTGTTACATTTGAAATAGCCATTTATTTTGCCTCCTAATGAATACTAAATACAACGAAAGTATAGCATTGTTTAAACCATCATGCTAATAATCTGTCTCGCAATAATTTTCCCTAAAATACAGTAAGTATTCCGGCTTATTGTATGAGAAAAAGCGAGCAGTTTGCTACTGCCCGCCCTTATATTGTCCAGCTTCGGCTCCTAGAAACTCGAGAAACTTCACCTCCCACAAAAGAAGCAAAAAGCGCGCTTCTTTGTGCGAGCCTCCAGTTTTCTCGTTTCTGGGCAAGTCGCCTCCGCATTTCATATTATGAGTGAACTTTTAACTTTTTAAACTCTTCTGTTAAAAGTGGAACTACTTCAAATAAGTCACCAACGATTCCGTAATCTGCTACTTTAAAGATATTAGCTTCTGGATCTTTGTTAATCGCAACAATTACCTTAGAGTTAGACATTCCTGCTAAGTGCTGGATTGCTCCAGAAATACCGCAAGCGATGTATAGGTCAGGTGTTACAACCTTACCCGTTTGTCCGATTTGTAAGGAGTAGTCACAATAGTCAGCATCGCAGGCTCCACGAGAAGCACCAACAGCTCCGCCTAATACATTTGCTAATTCTTTAAGTGGTTCAAAGCCTTCTGCACTCTTCACACCGCGTCCGCCAGAGATAACGACTTTCGCTTCACTTAAATCTACACCTTCAGTTGCTTTTCTAACCACTTCTTTAATAATGGCACGAAGGTCTTTAATTTCAACGGATAGGGAGGCAACTTCACCAGTTCTGCTCTCATCTTTTTCAAGAGGTGCAATATTGTTAGGTCTTACTGTTGCAAAAAGTAACCCGTCCGTTACGATTTTCTTTTCAAATGCTTTACCAGAATAAATAGGTCTAGTAAAGACAACATTTCCCCCAGCTACCTCAACAGAGGTTGCATCAGAAATTAAGCCAGATGCCAGCTTGGCAGCAATCCTTGGTGAAAGGTCTTTTCCAAGGGAAGTATGTCCTAAAATTAAACCTTCTGGGAGTTCCTTTTCAATGACAGCAAGTAAGCTTTGCGCAAAACCATCAGATGTATATTGATTTAACTTTGCATCCTCTACAACAACTACTCGGTCAGCACCATATTGGATTAACTCTGCTCCTAAAGCGCTAACATTTTCTCCGATTAAAACTCCAACTACTTCTCCGCCCTCTGCTACTGTCTTTGCAGCAGCAATTGCTTCGAATGATACATTTCGTAACGAACCGTCACGAGTTTCCCCTAATACTAATACTTTTCTAGTCATTCCTTTACCCTCCTGCGAATCATTTTTGTCTGATCAGAATCTTCATTCTGATGTTTACGTGCAAATAAGTTCAATTAAACTACTTTAGCCTCTGTATGAAGAAGTTGAACGAGTTCTTTTACCTGATCATTTAATTCTCCAGATAAGACTTTTCCAGCTTCTTTTTTAGGCGGTAAGTAAATTTCAATGGTTTTTGTTTTTGCTTCAACATCGTCTTCTTCTAAATCAAGGTCGTCTAATTCTAATTCATCCAGCGGCTTTTTCTTTGCCTTCATAATTCCTGGCAGTGATGGGTAGCGCGGCTCGTTCAAACCTTGTTGAGCAGTCACCAATAAAGGCAGGCTTGTTTCGATGATTTCAGAGTCACCTTCAACGTCACGCGTAACGGTTACAGTTGTTCCATCAATTTCAAGCTTCGTAATAGTTGTAACATATGGAATGTTAAGCAATTCAGCAACACGTGGAGCTACTTGACCAGAGCCGCCATCAATCGCTACATTTCCACCGATAATTAGGTCTGCTTCTTTATCTTTTAGATATTCAGCAATGATTTTGGATGTAGTGAATTGATCACCATTTTCCACATCGTCTTCTGTATTAATTAATACCGCTTTGTCGGCTCCCATAGCGAGTGCTGTGCGTAATTGTTTTTCAGATTCTTCTGTTCCTACTGAAATAACCGTTACTTCACCGCCATTAGCGTCACGGACTTGGATTGCTTCTTCGACTGCGTATTCATCGTAAGGATTGATGATAAACTCGGCACCATCCTCATTGATTTTTCCACCTGAGATCGTAATCTTCTCTTCTGTATCAAACGTTCTTTTCAAAAGTACATAAATGTTCATGATTTCCCTCCTATGAATGCAAAACATTTTTTCTGTTTCAAAGATTAAGAAAATTTATAGTAAAAAAATTTATTATGAACTTCTATCGTTCGTCGATAAAAGTTACTCACCCTTTAAAATGAGGCTCTCGTTTTTCAATAAATGCCTGAATTCCTTCTTGTGCATCACTCGAAACAAATATTTCTCCAAACAACTCTGCTTCTTTTTTAGAACCTTCGTAAAACTCTTGATTTTTCGCATAGTTTAATAATTGAATGGTCGCTTTCAATGAACCTGAGCTCTTCTTGGCAATCTTACCTGCCAATTTAAGTGCTTGTTCAAAAACTTCATTCTCCGGATAAGCATGGTTCGCTAAGCCAAATTGAACCGCTTCCATTCCACTGATTGGCTCAGACGTAAACAGCATCTCTGCAGCACGCGCTACACCAACATATTTAGGGAGACGCTGTGTTCCAGCAAATCCAGGGATTAATCCAAGCTGCAGTTCTGGAAGGCCCAGCTTAGAATTTTCACCCACTAAACGGATATGACATGCCATTGCCAGTTCTAAACCGCCGCCTAGTGCAGCACCATGAATTGCGGCAATGATTGGTTTAGGGAATTTCTCCATTCGGTCAAACAAATCTTGACCATATGTACCAAGATTTGCAAATCCTTCAGAAGAAGAAACTGTGGTGAATTCCTTAATATCAGCACCCGCTGAGAAGAAACGCCCTTCCCCATGAAGGACAATCACCTTAATTTCACGATTAGGTTCAATTTCGTCTAGAACAGCCGACAGTTCTCTTAGCAGTCCTTGTGAGAGGGCATTTGCCGGTGGACGTTGAATGGTGATTGTCGCGATCCCCTCTTGATAAGACCATTTTAAGTTTTCCATTCGTTTCCCTCCTTCTCTTACACTCAACAATTTAATGATTTCCACAGCCTTTAATCAATAACTGATGGACCGGTTTAGCGAGTGCAACTAAATCATACTTTTCCTCATTCAAAACCCAAGTTGTAACGGTTTCATCCATCGTACCGAAAATCATCTGCCTGGCAAGACGGACATCGAGGTCACTTGAAAACTCTCCCGTTTCTTTTCCTTCGATGATGATTTTATCTATCACCTGCAAATAGCCTTTAAGAACATTATTTATTCTCAAGCGCAGCTCTTTATTTGATTGACGTAATTCAAGCTGTGTGACGATTGCCATGTGGTGATCATCGGAAAGGTTTCGAAAATGAGCTTCTATCATCATATATAACTTCGCCGCCGCTGTCTCTTTTCCTGCTATCATTTCATCTATTTTTTCAATAAAGCTTCCCATTTTTTCTTCAAAGAGTGAGATGAGAATGTCTTCTTTGTTTTTAAAATAAAGATAAATGGTACCATCTGCGACACCTGCCTGCTTGGCAATTTTCGAAACCTGTGCCTGATGATAACCAACTTCTGCTATAGCAATTACCGCTGCATCAATGATTTGCATGTATTTTGGCTTGTTTTTTTTCATAATAATTCCCCCTCCTCCCGAAGAAAGTAAATTGTAATTTTAAAAAAAGAAAAATATGAATGAATAATCATTCATATTTTTATAATAATTTTTAAATGTCTTTCTGTCAAGAATCACAAAGACATTTTTATATTACTTTACTATTTCTATATAGACAAGCTCTACTATGCAAAAAAAAAAGAAGTGCAGCTTTTAGGCATGTTTTTTGTTTTCTTCCTCTATTTTTATCATCTCTTCTTCTACAAGTGTTCTTCTTAAGATCTTGCCTACAGCTGTTTTCGGCAATTCTTCTCTAAATTCGTATAATCTTGGTGCCTTATAGGCCGCTAAATATTTTCTAGCATAATGATTCAAATCTTCCGGGGTAATCTCTGAGCCTTCTTTTAACACAACATATGCTTTAACGGTTTCACCACGGTATGGATCAGGTATTCCTGCAGCAACCGCTTCTAAAACATCTGGATGCTCATATAATACCTCCTCGATTTCTCTTGGATAAATATTAAACCCACCCGCAATAATCATGTCCTTCTTTCTATCGACTACATAAAAATAGCCTTTATCATCCATATAGCCAAGGTCGCCCGTGTATAACCAGCCATCTTGAAGGGTTTCCTCCGTTGCTTCAGGACGATTCCAATAGCCTTTCATCACTTGCGGACCTTTAATGATAATTTCTCCAATTTCACCCACTGGCATTAATTCACCATTATCCATAGAGACAATTCTTACCTCTGTATTCGGCCATGGGACACCAATACTGCCCTTTACCCGTTCACGATCCCATAAGAAATTGGAATGGGTAACCGGCGAAGATTCTGTTAATCCATATCCTTCAACGAGTTTCCCGCCTGTAACACCCTCAAACTCTTCTTGAACTTCAATAGGGAGTGGAGCAGAGCCGCTGAGACAGGAATCAATTGACGATAAATCATATTTTTTCAGGTCAGGATGATTTAATAGACCGATATAGATGGTTGGTGCACCAGGAAACAGGGTAGGTCGTTGTTTTTGAATCGTTTTTAAAGTAGTAAGAGCATCAAACTTAGGTAATATAATCATCTTATACGCCTGCATGACCGATAATATCATGATAATGGTCATCCCATAGACGTGGAAAAACGGTACAATGCCTAGGACTGATTCTTCACCCGGTTTTGATTTGTATAGCCAAGCCGTACACATGGAAGCGTTAGCCACTAAATTCCGATGTGTCAGCATAACCCCTTTGGGAGAACCGGTTGTACCTCCTGTATATTGTAGAAGTGCTACATCTTCTTCAAAATCAAAGTCATATTCTACGAGTTTTTGAGGCTTTATTTTTACGATTTCTTTAAATAAGTGAGTATTGCCTTCATGTTTAACATTCACGACAATTCCATATTGCTTTTTCTGGATAAAAGGATAAACTAAATTTTTTGGAAATGGCAGGTAGTCTTTGATAGCGGTTACAATTATATGCTGCAAATCTGTTTGCGGCATCACCTTAGTAGCGCGAGGATAGAGGATGTCGAGTGTGATGATCGCCTTTGCTCCGGAGTCCTTCATTTGGTATTCAAGTTCACGTTCGGTATATAACGGATTGGTTTGAACCACAATCCCCCCAGCCATTAGGATTCCAAAATAACTTATGACTGATTGTGGTGTATTAGCAAGCATAATGGCAACTCGGTCACCATTTGCAATACCAATTTGCTGAAGATAACTGGCAAAAGACAATGCTTCGTGGTAAAGCTCTTTATACGTCATTTCCTTCCCCATAAAATGGATAGCCGTTTTTTCAGGGAAGTTTTTTGCTGCATCTACTAAATACTGCTGAACAGGTTCTTTTCGAAATTCCAGTTCTGCAGGAATTTCCTCGGGGTAAGAAGTGAGCCATGGTTTAGAATCATACATTATTAACCCTCCTTTTATTCGATTGTAATTTTTCCCCTTCCCTTTCATTATAGTATAGTCAGACTCTTTAAACAATTGAAATAACAACTATTGTTCACCATATCACAATACAAAAAAATCACCGCTGAAGGTTCAGCGATGATTTCAACTTAAAATATCATATACCCCAAGCCAATTAGCAAAAACAATGCGCATAATCCAAGAAGTACTTTCGCTAATGTCTCCACGTTTAATCTCCCCTTACGATATTCCCGCACCTATTACGAAGGATAAACCGATTGATATAATCATAGCAATGAATCCAACCGCGCGATTATCATTTTTTATTTCATCGTCAATGTTAAATTTAGGTGTAAGGAATTCAAAGATAAAATATCCAACCAGTAATAGCACAAAGCCAAATACTCCCCAGCTAATCATCGTAACCAAAGAATCATTTTGTTCAATGGAATAGCGAAAAATGTTGGCAATCCCAAATATTTTCCCTCCGGTAGCCATAGCTACAGCGATATTGCCCTTTTGGATTTCTTCCCAATTTTTATATTTCGTTACTAATTCAAAAATGGCTAAAAAGAGAACCACACATAGTATAACTACGCTATAATTGGCAGCACTTTGAATATACACGTTATCCCAAAACTGGTTCATTCCCTATTCTCCCCGAATATTGATATTATTTAAATTCGACCACGGTAACACCAGAACCGCCCTCACCTGCTTCTCCAAAGCGAATTTTCTTAACAGAACGGTGATTTCGTAAATACTCCTGGACTCCCTGTCTTAATGCGCCCGTGCCTTTCCCGTGAATAATCGATACACGAGGATAGTTTGATAATAACGCATCATCTATATATTTTTCCACTCTTAGGAGTGCTGCTTCGTATCTTTCTCCGCGCAAATCTAACTCCAGCTTTACATCTGCGTCTCTGCCTTGAACAATGGCCATCGGTCTTGTTTCTACTGGCTTTGGTGTGCTGATATACTCTAAATCCTTTTCTTTCACCTTCATTTTCAGGATCCCGATTTGTACCTGCCATTCGTTATCAGACACTTTTTCAAGAAGTGTACCCTTTTGTCCAAAAGTCAGGACTTTCACTTCATCACCAGGCGTGAAGGTATGCTTCTTGCTTTTCTTATTGATTTGTTTGGAGGATTTAGTTATTTCTGGTGTTGCGGCTTCAAGACGTCGCTTTGCATCTATTAATTCATGTTCCTTAATATCTGCCTGCTTTTCTATCCTCATTTTACGAAGGTCACGAATAACCTTTTCTGCCTCACTCTTTGCTTCTTCAAGAATTTCACCAGCTTGTTCAGCCGCTTTTTCAAGCATTGAGTCTTTGTTCTCATAAAATTCGATCATCTGCTTCTGCATGTCCTGATGGAGCTTTTCTGCCTGTCTTAAATAATCACGAGCTTCTTCCTGTTCGATTTCTGCTTGACGCTTGCTGCTTTCGAGTGAGGCAATCATCTTATCAATCTGATTCGTATCTTCGCTGACATGAGATCTTGCCGCTTGAATTACAGTATCGCTTAAACCTAATCGTTTTGAAATTTCAAACGCATTGCTTCGTCCTGGTACACCAAGGAGCAGCTTATAAGTTGGGCTCAAGGTTTCGACGTCAAATTCAACACTGGCATTGAGAACACCTTCGCGGTTATAGCCATATGCCTTTAATTCTGGATAATGTGTTGTTGCAATTACTCGTGCTCCTCGATGGTGCACCTCATCTAAGATGGAAATCGCAAGCGCAGCACCTTCCTGCGGGTCTGTACCTGCACCAAGCTCATCAAAAAGAACTAGAGAATTAAAATCAACCTTCTCCAAAATATCCACGATATTAACCATGTGGGAAGAAAACGTACTTAAGCTTTGTTCAATCGACTGTTCATCACCAATGTCTGCATAAATGGCATCAAATACAGCAAGCTCTGAGCCATCATAGGCAGGAACCTGTAAGCCAGACTGTGCCATTAATGAACACAATCCAAGGGTTTTTAAGGTAACGGTTTTACCGCCTGTATTGGGTCCGGTTATAACAATCGTCGTATAATCCTTTCCAAGCAAAATATCGTTGGCGACCACCTCATCCATCGGGATTAGCGGGTGTCTGGCTTTATATAAGGCGATTCGTCCTTCATTATTCATGATCGGCATACTTGCTTTCATCTTACGTCCATATCTTGCCTTTGCAAAAATAAAATCAAGATTGGCCAGAATCTCAACAATTACTTGCAGCTCTGACTCAAATTCAGCAGTCTTTGCAGAAAGCTCTGTTAAAATTCTTTCAATCTCCAGCTGTTCTTTTACTCGTATATCCTGTAATTGATTGTTTAGCTGGACGATAACTTGCGGTTCAATAAATAGCGTTTGACCTGATGAACTCTGATCATGGATAATTCCCCCGTAGTGACCGCGATACTCCTGTTTAACGGGAATAACAAAGCGATCATTACGTAACGTGACAATAGAATCTGACAACATTTTTGCAGCGTTCGAGGAGCGAATCATACTTTCTAACTTTTCACGCACACGTGCTTCGTTCGAGCGCAGCTGGTGCCTTAACGTTCGCAGCAGATCACTCGCACTATCGAGGACTTCCCCGCTCTCATCGATGGCATGTCGAATGGACTCTTCCAAATGAGCTAAAATGATAATCCTATCAACTTGTTCCAATAGAATCGGAATTTCGGTTCTTTCTTCGGCAATATCTTCAATAAATCGCTTCATTTGCCTGCTTGCATGTATGGTACTAGCTACCTGTATCAACTCATGGGAACTAAGCACTCCCCCAATAACAGAGCGCTTAATATGGGCACGAATATCATGAATGCCTGATAAAGGGACATTTCCTTTTATTCGTAATACAGTCGATGCCTCATCTGTTTCTGCTTGCAGTTTTACCACTTCTTCAAAATCAGTAGATGGGACCAATCTTTTTAACTTATCTATTCCAAGTGAAGACGCTGCATGCTGTATGAGCTGATCCCTCACTTTAGTGAATTCCAGTACTTTTAACGTTCTTTCTTGCATGGAGATGAACCCCCTATTTTCGATTATGCAAAAACTCTAGTAAGTCATTGTGTTCAAGCGCATTGATCACCGATGATTTTTTAATCCAGCCCTTTTTAGCTGTTGAAACGCCTACACCCATATGTGATAGCGTTTCTTTCTTATGGGCATCCGTATTAATAAATATCTTAACTCCTGCATCCTGCGCTTTTCGTAAATATTCAGCTTTTAGATCCAATCGATTAGGATTGGCATTAAGCTCTAAAGCGGTATTCGTTTCTTTTGCTAATTCTATTAGCATATCGATATCAACATCATAGCCCTCACGCCGGCCAATTTTTCTGCCAGTAGGATGGGCAATTAGATCTACATTTGCATTTTTTAATGCTGTGCTTAGACGTTCCATTATTTTTTCCCTTGGCTGTGAAAAAGCAGAGTGTATCGACGCTATGACAAAGTCCATTTCAGCTAGGAGATCGTCTTCATAATCTAGTGTGCCATCTGGTAAGATATCCATTTCAACACCAGAGAGGATTAGAATATCATCATATTTCTCATTTAACCTCTTAATTTCTTCTTTTTGCTGTAATAAACGCTCTCGTGTCAGTCCATTTGCCACCTTTAAATACTGGGAGTGGTCAGTGATTGCCATGTACTTATATCCCTTTGCAATGCAAGCTTCAACCATTTCCTCAATCGAATGAGCACCATCGCTCCAGGTTGAGTGCATGTGAAGATCGCCCTTTATATCACTAAGCTGTATTAAGTCTTCGCGGGCTGAAAAATCCTCCACTTCTTTGCCATCTTCCCTTATTTCAGGCGGAATAAAAGGCAGGTCAAAATGCTTGAAAAACTCTTCCTCTGAAGAAAAAGTAAGGATTTCACCTGTCTCCACATTTTCCACACCATACTCACTTATTTTTTCCCCACGCTCTTTTGCAAGCTGTCTCATCCGGACATTGTGGTCCTTTGAACCCGTAAAATGGTGAAGAGTCGTGATAAATTCGTCTGGTTTAACGATTCGAAAATCGACTGAAACATCATAATCAAATCCAAAAACGAGTGATACCTTAGTATCTCCAGCACCAATCGTTTCTTTTATATTCGGTAATTCCAGCAGGAACTTTTTCACCTTTTCTGGCTGCTCGCTCGAAATAATAAAATCTAGATCTTTAACCGTTTCTCGCACTCTTCGTAAGCTTCCAGCCCGAGAGAACTTATGAATCTCAGGAAGTTCAGCAAGCTTCTCCTCAATCTGCTCAGCAATTGGCAGCATGTAGGCGAGAGGCAGTCTGTCTGGCCTTGAGCCCACATTGGCAATGGCACTCATAATTTTTTCTTCTGTCTTCTTTCCAAATCCAGCTAGTGCTTGGACTTTCCCTGCTTTGCAGGCTTCTTCTAAGGTTGTGACATCTTCAATTCCCAGTTCTTTGTGAAGCTTAGCAATCTTTTTCCCGCCGAGTCCTGGTAATTGTAATAACGGAATTAACCCCTTTGGAACCTCTTCCTTTAGTTCCTTCAATACTGTGGAAGTACCCTCATTTATGTATTCTTCAATAACAGCCGCGGTCCCTTTGCCGATTCCTGACAACTTGGTAAAATCCTCGATATCAGATAAGCTGCGATCATCAAATTCAAGTGCTGATGCGGCTTTTCGAAAGGCAGATACCTTGAAGGGATTTTCCCCTTTCAACTCCATATAAACCGCGATGGTTTCTAATAAGCGAATTAAATCCTTTTTATTTACCTCCATCATTTCCACCCACCTTGTTTATATTTTAACCTTTTAAAAGAAAAACTTCTCTCCTAGAGAGAAGTAAGTCATTCTCTCCTAGAGAGAAATAGGTCATTCTCTCCTAGAGAGAAGTTAATGCAGCAGTATATTCAATCCACATACTTTTTACTTGCTCCGATAGGAATGGTGTATGATTCACAATCAAGTTTGCCATAATGGAATCATCCAAAGGTTTTTGCAAAACTTCCATTGGTACTAGTGCGGCAATATATAATAAAATAAAGATAATTAAATAGACTTCAGCAAAACCAAGGATACCGCCTGCCCAGACATTTAATTGCTTAAGAATTGGCAGATGGGCAATAAAGTCAAGCATGGATCCAACTATTTGTAACAGAATCTTTACCGCAAAGAAAAGGATGACAAATGCAACGGCACGGTAAAAGGCATCCTCTAAATTACCGTTCTCACTTAATAGTTTTAGAGGAGAAGATGTGCCAAGATTCGGATATGGAACCCATAGCGTTAGTCTCGGTGCCAAATCATCATAGTATAAATTTGCCACGATGTATGCAATAATAAAACCTGTTAAATGGACTAACTGTAAAATGAAGCCTCTTTTTAAACCGATAAAAAAACCAAAAACTAATAATATAATAATTGCTAAATCCAACATGACTTATTCAGTCCTTTTCCTTTGTAATTCAGATTGAAGCGCCTCTAATTGTTCCTTCATTAAAATATAATCATTGACGGCATTTAATGCTGTTAATACAGCCAGCTTACTTACATCTAAAGATGGATTCTTAGAACCAATTTCGCGCAGCTTTTTATCGACTAATGACGCGACATGTCGAACATGACTTTGGGGTTCGGTACCTAAAATAACGTATTGCTGTCCGTATATATCTACGGTTGTTCTGGTTTTATCTGTATTTGACAAATTACTGCCTCCATTCGATTCGAAGAAATCCCTATTTTATAATATAACACGAACGGATATGTGTCGAAAAGAGAAACGGATTTAATTGGTGTATTTTTACTTTTTTTAAAAAAATTGTCGAGGGGTGACTTAGGATTGGGAAATGTTGTTTTAAATCTAAGTATGTCTGAAATTAATAAAATGAAAAGCTATTATGAAGGTAAATTACTAGATAAAGTGCCTCCTGGCAGTGTGTTTGCTGCCAAGACTTCTGGCTCGACGATTACTGCCTATAAGTCTGGGAAAGTTTTATTCCAAGGGGGCGGCTGTGAAGCAGAAGCGAGCAGATGGGGTGTTGCTGCAGCAAAGAGCACTGCACCTGCTAAAACAAGTACTCCTAAAGGTAATGTACCAAGTGGAATCAGTCAAATGTCGGTAATTGGTTCAGATGAGGTCGGTACAGGTGACTTTTTTGGTCCAATTACGGTCGTTGCCGCGTATGTACGAAAAGAGGATATTCCCCTATTAAAGGAATTAGGTGTTAGGGATTCAAAGGATTTAAATGATGATAAAATCATTGCGATAGCGAAGGTAATCAAGGATGTAGTTCCATTTAGCCTAATGACACTAAAAAATGAAAAATACAATCAGCTTCAGCAGACCGGTATGTCCCAGGGGAAAATGAAAGCGATCCTCCATAATCAAGCCATCCTAAATGTGCTGGAGAAAATTTCACCGGTTAAACCGGAAGCGATTCTGATTGACCAATTTGTTCAGGGAAGTACCTATTTTCAGCATGTTAAAAATCAAAAAGGTGTTGCGAAGGAAAATGTTTATTTTAGCACGAAGGCGGAGGGGATCCATCTTGCCGTCGCTGCCGCATCCATCCTCGCCCGGTATGCCTTTGTTCAGTATATTGACAAGCTTAGTGATTCGGCTGGATTTAAGATTCCAAAAGGCGCAGGTGCCCAGGTCGATGAAGCCGCTGCAAAGCTTATTTTGAAAAAAGGACGAGAAGTATTGCCACAGTTTGTAAAACTGCACTTTGCTAATACCGATAAAGCGATGAATCTGGTGAATAAAAAAAGAGGGTAAATAAAAAATGACCTAGCGGATTGATCACTAGGTCATTTTTCATCTTTATTATCCTCTCAATACTGCTCCAGCCTTTTCTTTTAAAGCTTCGAGTACTTGGGTGTGGACTTTTGTTACTTCTTCATCTGTTAATGTGCGTTCTGGATCCATGTATTTCAATGAATACGCAATGGATTTTTTGCCTTCTTCCATGCGTTCGCCTTCGTATAGGTCAAATACATTTACCTCTTTTAGAAGCTTGCCGCCGGCAGTTTGGATAATGTCCTTTAATACTCCAGCGACAGTGTCTTTATCCACGACAAGTGCAATGTCTCTTGTAATCGATGGGAAACGTGGAATTCCTGAGTATCTTAGCGGTGCAGTGGCTTCTTCTAGGATAGCCTTTAATGATAACTCAAACACATAGGTGTCTTTTAAATCCAGTTCTTTTTGCATGGTTGGGTGCACTTGGCCGACGAAGCCGATTCTCTCACCATTTAAGTGAATTTCAGCCGTACGTCCAGGGTGCATGTTATCCACTTTAGCTTGCACATATGTGACACTTTCAGTAAGGCCAAGTTTTGCAAACAATCCTTCTAAAATACCTTTTAATACATAGAAGTCAACTGCCTTTTTCTCCCCCTGCCAAGAATGGCTGTGCCAAAGACCAGTAATCGCGCCTGCTAAATGCTCCTGCTCTTCAGGTAGAACTTCATTTCCATTGGCTAAGAATACTGCGCCTGTTTCATAAACAGCGAGGCTGTCGTTTTGACGGGCACTATTGTATTTTAAAACTTCCAACAGCTGCGGCATGATGCTTAAGCGTAAAATACTGCGGTCTTCGCTCATCGGCATTGCCAGGCGAATGAAGTCGCGCTTCTCAAGTGCGAATTGGGCAGCCTTTTCTTCACTTGTTAATGAATAAGTAACTGCCTGGTACAAGCCAGCACCTTCTAAATATTGGCGGACAATGCGGCGTTTTTCCTGATAGTCCGATAATTTACCTGGTGTTGCTGAACCGATTGGCAATGTTTTTGGAATGTTATCATAGCCGTATAGACGCGCCACTTCTTCAATTAAGTCTTCCTCAATTTTGATGTCACCGCGGCGTGTTGGAGCTGTAACCGTAATCGCTTCATCCTCACTGGTTACCGCAAATTGAAGGCGTTCGAAAATGGCTTCAACCTCTGACACAGTCAAGTTTGTGCCGATGACACTATTTATTTTTTCCAAAGTAATTGAAACCACTGCTGGTTCAATCGTAAGTGTATCAACCTCCGAAGCACCTTCTAATACTTCGCCGCCAGCGTATTTTGCCATCAAATAAGCAGCACGCTCACCCGCTGCTCGAACGCGGTTTGGATCGACACCCTTTTCGAAACGAGCACTAGCCTCACTTCTTAAGCTGTGGTCTTTCGATGCTTTTCTTACAGTTCCTCCTGTAAAATAAGCCGCCTCTAACAATACGGTTGTGGTATCTGAAGTAACCTCTGAATTAGCTCCGCCCATAACGCCGGCTAATGCAACTGGTTCGGTTCCATTTGTAATGACTAAATGGTCAGAAGTTAACGTACGTTCTGCATCATCTAGCGTTATAAACTTTTCACCATCTTTTGCACGGCGAATAAGGATTTCTTTTGAACCTAAGCGATCATAATCAAATGCATGCAGCGGCTGGCCATATTCTAATAAAATGTAGTTGGTAATATCGACGACATTGTTATGTGGACGAATTCCAGCGGACATAAGTCTTGTTTGCATCCATAGCGGCGCCGGTCCGATTTTTACATTTTTAATCACTTTTGCCGCATATAAAGGATTATCCTCATTTGCTTCTACTTTTACGGTAATATAATCTGTTGCCTTTTCATTCACTGGCTGAAGGTCGATTTCTGGAAGCTTTACTTCTCTGCCAAGAATGGCAGCGACTTCATAAGCTACACCAAGCATACTCAAGCAATCGGCGCGGTTAGGTGTTAGGCCAAGCTCAAGAACTTCATCATCACGGTTTAATAACGCCAGTGCGTCAGTTCCAACCTCAGCATCCTGAGGAAAAACAAAAATCCCTTCAGAATATTCCTTTGGTACAATCTTCGCTTCCATACCAAGTTCAGTTAAAGAACAAATCATTCCATTTGACTCTTCACCACGAAGCTTTGCACGTTTGATTTTAAAATTACCTGGTAGTACTGCACCAACTGTTGCTACTGCTACCTTCTGCCCTTGTGCGACATTTGGTGCGCCGCAGATGATTTGAACAGGTTCGCCCTGACCAATATCCACTTGGCATTTGCTTAATTTATCCGCATTTGGATGCTGTACACGTTCAACCACATGACCAACAACTACGCCTGTAATTCCTTCGTTAAGGACTTCAACGCCCTCAACCTCGATTCCGCTTTTTGTAATTTTTTCAGCTAACTCGTCAGCCGACACTCCGGATAAATCTACATAATCCTGGAGCCATTTATATGAAACAAACATTTTTAAACTCCTCCCTTATTCATGCTTTGAAAACTGTTTTAAGAAACGTACATCGTTGGTGTAGAAATGACGAATATCATCGACACCGTATTTCAACATCGCAATTCGCTCTGGACCCATACCGAATGCAAATCCTGTGTATTTTTTAGAATCGTAGCCAGCCATTTCAAGAACATTTGGATGAACCATTCCTGCTCCAAGAATTTCAATCCAGCCTGTTTTCTTACAAACATTACAGCCATGTCCACCGCAAATCATACAAGAAATGTCCATTTCAACTGATGGTTCAGTGAATGGGAAGAAACTTGGACGCAATCTAATTTCTCTGTCATCGCCGAACATTTTTTTCGCAAAAACCTCTAATGTACCCTTTAAGTCGCTCATGCGGATATTCTCGCCGACCACAAGGCCTTCGATTTGCATGAACTGGTGGGAGTGCGTCGCATCATCATTATCACGGCGATACACTTTACCCGGACAGATAATTTTAATAGGGCCTTTACCCTGATTCTTTTCCATTGTCCGTGCTTGAACGGGTGATGTATGTGTGCGAAGTAATATTTCGTCTGTAATATAGAAGGAATCCTGCATATCGCGGGCAGGGTGACCCTTCGGTAAATTTAATGCTTCAAAGTTATAATAATCCTGCTCTACTTCAGGACCTTCCGCCACCTGATACCCCATACCAATAAATAAATCTTCTATTTCTTCAATTATTCTTGTTAAAGGATGGTGGTTTCCAACCTGAACCGGTCTTCCTGGCAGTGTAACATCAATCGATTCAGAAGCTAGCTTTTCTAATACTGCAGCTTCTTCTAAACCCTTCTGTTTTGCCTCTAAAGTGGTAGCTATGGCTTCACGAACCTCATTTGCAAGTGCTCCCATCATTGGGCGCTCCTCTGCTGAAAGCTTACCCATTCCACGCAGCACTTCCGTGATAGGACCTTTTTTTCCTAGATAGGCAACACGGATGTCATTCAATTCTTTTAAGCTTGAAGACTGTTCTATACTTTGAATAGCTTCCTGCTGCAATTCCTTTAATCGTTCTTGCATTTGGAATTCCTCCTTTAATTTTCGACAATTTCCGAGTGGTGCCTGTCACCAAAAACAAAAAAACCCCATCCCTGGAAAGGGACGAGGTTTATAGTCGCGGTACCACCCTTGTAAACACGGTATGTATAAAAACATTGTGTTCGCTTCATTCGGATAACGGCTAGGCCGGTGCATCTTTACACTAAATCGTGGTCCCGATGCCAACTCAGGAGGTGAACTTCTCCTATCCTTCCCATAAAAGTGCTTTCAGTCACGGCACTTTTTCCCTAAATGGTCGCTGATAAGATACTTTTCTCCGTCATCGTCTTTTGTATTTTTCAATAATGTAAATTATTATATAATACTTTACTTGATGATTCAAACTAGTATCGTCTATTTTTTTAAAAAATATAACAGGATGCCTGTTGCTACCGCGACATTGAGTGATTCACTCTTGCCGTAGATGGGAATATACAGGTTTGCCGTCGTTTTTTCAAGCAGCTCTTTGTTAACCCCGCTGCCTTCATTGCCAACAAGCAGCGCAAAGGTATCATCTGTTGAAATATCAGTATATGCAGAAGCACCTTCCAGTGCTGTACCATAAACCGAAATATTTTTTGTTTTCAACTCTTCGACCCACTCATCGAGATCTCCTCTTAAGATAGGCAGGTGGAAATGACTGCCTTGCGCCGAGCGAAGTACCTTTGAATTATAAACATCCACGCTTCCCTTTCCTACGACTACTGCGTCAATGCCAGCTGCGTCAGCCGTTCGAATCATCGTACCTAGATTACCAGGATCCTGGACTGCATCAATTAGCAGATACGTCTTTGCATTCGGTACTTCCAACTGAACCTGACGGCAAACAGCATAAATCCCCTGAGGTGCCTCCGTGTCAGATAATGAATTTGAAATCTCTTCGGTAACTAGGGTGACCGGTACTTCTCCGGAATCCCAGCGCGGCGGCAGACCTGTCTTATCAGAAACGATAATTTCGATTACACTCTCATGTTGTTTTAATGCTTCTTCGACTAAATGAAAGCCCTCGACTAAAAAGGTTCCGGATTTATCCCGTTCTTTTTTCGTTAACAGCTTTTTCCATTGTTTTACTTTAGGGTTTTGGATGGATTCAATATGCTTCAAGTTTGTGCTCCTCTAGTGTTTTTTCTCATTATATCCCAAAAAAAATACATAATAAAATCAAATATAGAAATCATATTAAAGAAATATATGATGAAAAAGGAGTGTGTGATGATGAATTTAAATTTGCGAAATGCTATTATTCACAATGTTACTGGTAACTCACAAGATCAATTAGAAGATACAATTGTTGATGCCATTCAAAATGGTGAAGAAAAAATGCTCCCAGGCTTAGGCGTGTTATTTGAAGTGATTTGGAAAAACTCTTCTGAGGATGATAAGAAAGAAATGCTTTCAACACTTGAAAATGGGTTAAAGTGATTAAGTATTTGCTGCTGCCGATTCGAACTCGGCAGCTATTTTTATTCTTATCCGCAAGTATTCTCCGCTATCCGCAAGTATTTTCTGCTATCCGCAAGTATTTCTCGCCATCCGCAAGTATTTTCTGCTATCCGCAAGTATTCTCCGCTATCCGCAAGTATCGTACTAAAAAAATCCCCGACATAATATCGAGGACAGCAAACGGCAAACTTTATTCGTACGTAATTTTATCAACCGTATCACGGTCTAGTCGCTTGATGACTTCAACGATCAGTTTAACAGCATTTTCGTAGTCATCACGGTGCAGCATTGCCGCGTGTGAATGGATATATCGTGTTGCGATGGTAATCGCTAACGATGGAACACCATTATGAGCGAGATGGATCGGACCAGCGTCAGTACCTCCACCAGGAATGGCATCAAATTGATACGGGATATTCAATTCATCTGCTAAATTGGTGATAAAGTCGCGCAAGCCTTTATGTGCCACAAGGGTTGCGTCGTATAAAATAATTTGTGGACCTTTTCCCATTTTGCTCATGGCTTCTTTTTCAGAAATTCCTGGTGTATCACCTGCAATACCAACATCTACAGCAATACCGATATCAGGATTAATTTTCTCAGCAGAAGTTTTCGCACCACGAGCGCCAATCTCTTCTTGAGTTGTTCCGAGACCATAAACCTCGTTCGGATGGTCGGCACCTTTTAATTGCTTCAATACATCAATCGCAATCGCGCAGCCAATTCGATTATCCCACGCTTTTGCCAAAAGCATTTTTTCATTATTCATCACCGTAAATTCAAAATATGGAACAGCCATATCTCCCGGGAGAACTCCCCATTCCATTGCTTCTTCACGGCTTGATGCCCCGATATCAATAAACATATCTTTTATTTCTACTGGCTTCTTACGAGCTTCTACTGATAAAATGTGCGGAGGCTTGGACCCAATGACACCAATGATATCCCCTTTTTTTGTAACGATCGTTACGCGCTGTGCCAGCATAACCTGTGACCACCAGCCGCCAACTGTTTGAAAACGAAGGAAGCCTTTATCATCAATTTGGGTAATCATAAAGCCAACTTCGTCTAAGTGGCCGGCCACAATAATTTTCGGACCGCCCTCTTTCCCAACCTTCTTAGCAATCAGACTGCCAAGTCCGTCAGTTGTTACTTCATCCGCATATGGAGCTATGTATTTCGTCATTACATTGCGAACTTCCCTCTCGTTGCCGGGAATTCCTTTGGCGTCGGTCAAATCCTTTAACATCGTTAAAGTTTCATCTAATTTAGCCATTATTTCGCCCCCTTATATGTATGTTCGAACATCATTATACAATAATTTTCAGCTAATAGTTATTCTGCTGTCTTTGATAATTTACTTCATTTTTCGTAAAATATGCCTTTTCCATTTCTTCATAGCTTATTCCCAGCAGTGCACCCAGCTGTAAATAAACTTGAAGCAATGCTTTGAAATCAAGATCGTTTTTGCTGTTTTTAAAATCATTTATTTTTTCATAAATGAAAAGAAATTGGTCTGAGACATTTAAAGCAGTTGGTTTCGTTTGAATAGAGTACTGAAGTTTCTCAAACCCGCATTCAATGCCAAGTGACAAGATGAAATGGACTCCATCGACAAACTCCTCAAGTACCACACTTTTTTCCGATGATGGCTTCACACTCCAAAACTTGAAGCAACGGGTTTCATTCGCTAATTCCCCAAGTTCCACAAGCAATGCGAGTACCTTCCTGTTAAATAAATCTTCATCCTGCAGGCCATGTTTTTCTTCAATGTGCTGATCCAGTGCTTGCTGCATGTTAAATAATTTTTCTAGCTGCATTTTATTGATCACTCCCTTTGCAAAATTATATCAAAGTGTGGAAAGAATGAAACCTTTCTGTTTCCAATTCGTATTGTAGGTAAAAGTACTAGGAGGCAAAACCATGGTTTGGCTGCTGCGCTTACTGTTAGTATTCTTGTTCAGCTTCATTCTTTTTGTAACCATTAAATATCTTCTTAAACCAACTCGTAAATTAGAAGCAGCGCGAAAACACAAACGTTTCTTACTAATAGATAATGAAGAGGTTATCAAGAATTTTCAACTCACCTATAATGGCGCTGTGTTTACGGGAGAAAAATATCTAGGGGCCACCAAAAACACAATAGATGTTGTGTCCATCTCGCTTTGGCCGAATCAGACTACTTCCATTCAGGGAATGTCTAAGGAAGACTTTTATTTTATCGAAAAAAAAATACGCGAACGATATCCAGTTGCCCAAATCAATTGGAAAAATCCAATTGATGAATTTTTGCATCAAAAATAGCCGCTTAGCCAGCGGCTTTTTCTTTTGTTCTTTTAAAAAACACCTTCCATTTGATTACATTTTGTCTCTCTCTCAGCAGATAAACGAGAATCGTTAACCCAAGTAGAATTAATGCGATTAGAGATGGCGTAAAGGTTGAGATATACTCGCCGAAAATTGTACAAAAAAATGCGATTGGGATATTTGTTAAGAAAGAGGCTTTTAAAAACTCTTTAAATTTAGGTTTTCTTTGTTTCAAGCAAAAGCTTAATAGGTGGTAATGAACAAATGGAATAAGTCTTAAAATGGCAATTTGACCAACGGTAAGATTTCGATATTCCCCAAACCAGCGATTTTTTATTTTTATAAGGCGCTCTTGTGTTTTCGGCATTCTATCAATGAAAGCATAGAAAAAGACGCTAACCCCCATTAAACCAATAACCGAATAAATCGTCCCCCACACCGTTCCAAAAAGAACCCCTCCAGCAATGACGACAACCGATACAGGAATAAATAAGAACGATCTTAGCAGATGAAATAGAACAAAAGCCACTGGAGCAAAAATCCCCCCGGCTTCCACCATGATTAACAGCAAAGACAAGTCCTCATTCATATTACATGCCCCCTGGTTGTTAATCTATCCCGCTAGTTTAGCATATAGATCGGGCCATGCTGTTATGTCTACAACGTGAAAAAATAGCCTAACAGAATGATTTCTGTAACAGCTAGTAAAGGAAAGCCAACTTTAAAGGACAAGTGCTTTGTTTTATGTCGAAAAAGCTGCATTCCTGCTGTTGTACCAACGGCTCCCCCAAATATAGCCACTAGCCACAAGGTGTTTTCACTAATCCTGTACTGATGTTTTTTTGCTCGTTCTTTATCTACTTTCATCACAATTAAACCAATCATATTCATTATGATATATGCACCTAAAATGGTACTCATTTTTCTCATCTCCCCTATATAAAAAGCCATTCTCGTTTTGAGAATGGCTCAAGAAATTATTTTTGTTGTTGTTTTGCAACGTTTGCTAATTCAGTAAATGCTGCTGCATCGCTTACTGCTAATTCAGCAAGCATTTTGCGGTTTACTTCGATACCAGCAAGCTTTAAGCCATGCATTAAACGGCTGTAAGAAAGACCGTTCATACGAGCTGCTGCATTGATACGAGTAATCCATAGTTTACGGAAGTCACGCTTTTTCTGGCGACGATCGCGGAATGCATACATTAAAGATTTCATAACCTGTTGGTTTGCTACTTTATATAATGTATGTTTTGAACCATAATAACCTTTTGCTAATTTAATGACTTTTTTACGACGCTTGCGCGTCACTGTACCGCCTTTAACACGTGGCATGAATTTTTCCTCCTATATCAATCGTTAACGATTATTTAAGATTTGTTAATAAGAAACGGATGCGTTTGAAATCTCCTTTAGAAACAAGAGACGCTTTGCGAAGCTTACGCTTAGCTTTTGTAGATTTGTTTGCAAATAAGTGGCTAGTATATGCGTGAGAACGCTTCAGTTTACCAGAACCAGTTTTCTTGAAACGCTTTGCAGCCCCACGGTGAGTTTTCATTTTTGGCATTGGGATAGTCCTCCTTATTACTTTTCGATTTTAGGTGCTAGAACGAGGAACATACTCCGTCCATCCATTTTCGGATGTGACTCGATAGTCGAAACTTCCTTGCACTCTTGAGAGAAACGGTCTAACACACGCTGACCGATTTCTTTATGGGTAATCGCCCGGCCCTTGAAACGGATTGAAGCTTTTACCTTGTCGCCTTTTTCCAAAAACTTAATCGCATTGCGAAGTTTTGTATTAAAGTCATGCTCATCAATTGTTGGGCTTAGACGAACTTCTTTTGTAACGATAATCTTTTGATTCTTTCGAGCTTCTTTTTCTTTCTTTTGATTCTCGAATTTAAATTTGCCATAGTCCATAATTCGGGCTACCGGAGGCTTCGCATTTGGTGCAACTAGTACCAAATCAAGATTCACTCGTCCGGCAATCTCCAGCGCTTCAAATTTGGTTTTAATCCCCAATTGCTCGCCGTTTTGATCAATTAAGCGAACTTCGCGAGCGCGAATACCCTCATTTAACAACATGTCTTTGCTAATAATTAGCCACCTCCAAGGTTTTCACGAATACAACATCCAGGTCAAGATATTCTGACTTTTGCTGCATCGGCAAGTACTGAACAACTTTAGATTCTTTGTTTAAGCAAACAAAAAAGTGCGGATGAATACACCCACACTTTACGAAACAAAAGTAATAAACTAAAAAGTTCACGTAAAACCTGCCAACTGCCAATTGCGTCAATCAGGTGAGAAGCGGGTGCTTCTTCTTTTCCCAAATCAAGTATTCAATTTTCCTTAGTTACTATAACATAAGCAAAGACGTAATGTCAAACATGCATTTCATATGGCAACGAAATTTATTCTATCAAGAAACGAAAAATTATTCAATAGAAATTTTTTCTTTTCCAAAAAAATAAAGGGAGAAAATCTCCCTTTGTGATCATTTATCCTCTTTTCACTTCTGCAAGTAATGATTCGAGGAATTGTGCGAATGGCTCTGTTGCTGAATTTTGCTCTCCATATTTGCGGACGTTAACGGCATTTTCTTCTACTTCCTTGTCGCCGACAACGAGCATATATGGAATTTTTTGCATTTGGGCTTCGCGGATTTTGTAGCCGATTTTTTCATTACGGGCATCTAATTCCACGCGGAAGCCTTCATTTTGAAGCTGTTCCTGTACCTGTTTTGCAAAATCAAAGTGTGCCTCTGGTGATACAGGTATTACTTGAACCTGTACCGGAGCTAACCAAGTCGGGAAAGCACCTTTGTATTCTTCGATTAAGAAGGCAATGAAGCGTTCCATTGTTGATACAACTCCACGGTGGATAACAACTGGGCGGTGCTGCTTGCCATCTTCACCCACATAAGTTAAATCAAAACGTTCCGGAAGTAAGAAATCTAATTGAACTGTAGAAAGAGTTTCCTCTTTACCTAAAGCTGTTTTTACTTGAACATCAAGTTTAGGACCGTAGAATGCAGCTTCACCCTCAGCTTCATAATAATCAAGACCAAGGTCATCCATTGCATCCTTCAGCATACCTTGCGCTTTTTCCCACATAGCATCATCATCAAAATACTTTTCAGTATCTTGCGGATCCCGATAGGAAAGACGGAAGGAATAGTCATTAATGTTAAAGTCTTTATATACCGCTAAAACAAGATTAACAACTCGTTTAAATTCGTCTTTAATTTGGTCCGGACGAACAAAAATATGGGCATCATTTAAAGTCATTCCGCGAACACGCTGAAGTCCTGATAAAGCTCCTGACATTTCGTAGCGGTGCATTGTCCCCAGCTCAGCAATACGGATAGGCAGCTCACGATAACTGTGGATTGCATTTTTGTACACCATCATATGGTGCGGACAGTTCATTGGACGAAGAACCAATTGCTCGTTATCCATATCCATTACCGGGAACATATCCTCCTGGTAATGATCCCAGTGGCCTGAAGTTTTATATAAATCCACACTCCCCATGATTGGAGTATATACATGGTCATATCCAAGGCGCTGCTCTTTATCAACAATGTATCGTTCAACAACACGGCGAATTGTTGCACCTTTTGGAAGCCATAATGGCAGGCCTTGACCTACTAATTGTGAACTTGTAAACAGGTTTAATTCTTTTCCGATTTTACGGTGGTCACGCTCTTTTGCTTCTTCTAATAAGCGAAGATGCTCTTTTAAATCTTCTTTCTTGAAAAAAGCTGTTCCGTAAATACGCTGAAGCATTTTATTCTTGCTGTCACCACGCCAGTATGCTCCGGCAATGCTCAACAATTTAAATTCTTTTATTTTCCCAGTTGAAGGAACATGAACACCACGGCAAAGATCAGCGAAATCACCCTGCTCATAAATTGTTACTGTCTCATCATCCGGAATTGCTTCAATTAATTCTAGCTTGTATGGGTCACCCTCAGCTTTGAAGTGCTGTACGGCTTCCGCACGACTTACTTCTTTACGAACGATCTCAATATTTTCATTGACGATTTTCGCCATTTCTTTTTCAATCTTCGGAAGGTCTTCTGGAGTAATCGATTCTTCAAGGTCGATATCATAATAAAAACCGCCTTCAATTACTGGCCCTACTCCAAGATTTACTTCTTTTCCATACAGCCTTTTAACCGCTTGAGCCATTAAGTGAGCTGTACTATGACGCAATATCTCTAAAGCATCCTTTGATTCAGGTACAACGATTTCTATGGAACCGTCTTCTGAGATTGGACGGCGAAGATCATATAATTGACCATTCCATTTCCCGGCAATTGCTTTTTTCTTCAGTCCCGGGCTGATGGAAAAGGCAATATCTTCCGTTGTTGTTCCACGAGGGAACTCCTTCACTGCTCCATCTGGAAACGAAATCTTAACAACGTCTGACATGGTTATTCCTCCTTTTGAATGTAGCGTCTTATTAAAAAAAAACGCTCTAAATAATAAAAAAACCCATCCCTGGAAAAGGGACGAGTTTAATAAACACGTGGTTCCACCCAATTTTTCATTTTTAAAAAAATCTTTAAAAATGACTTTAGGACAGGGTAACGGGCTGTTTCCCGTCAGGCGATTACTCACTTCAAAGAAGCGTTCACCGCTGAAGTTTAAAGGTGGTAAGCATTCAATCCGTGCTAGGAGGCTTTCAGCCGGGTCCTCCCTCTCTGGTAACCGTGAATAAATACTGTTGTCCTTATCATTACTTTTGCTTGATATATTAACTATGTACGTTATTATAATGATTCTATTTTGAAAAATCAATACACCAAGCGCACAATTTTCACAATATTTTTCAAGCCCCGTTTTCATTTGCATTGTTTTTCTGCTGAATCCATTCCTTTGTATGACGCAAACCCTTGAATGATTTTACTAGAACTCTTTCTTCAAAAATGTTTTTGATGGTCCTTACAAGCGGTTCCTCTGGATTTTTCGTATAGAGCAGTATGCTTTTAGGAGCAATCGATAATAAGGGTGCAATTGAAGCAGAATCTACATAGACTGGATGATTAAATAAAAGCTTCCGGTCTATCATTCTCATCAGCTCTCCTCTTTTTATCTCTTCAAATTTCTCATCAAAGAAGGTAATTTCTTCATCAAACAAAAGATGCAGCGTGTCCATTTTTGGCTCACGTCCTGTTAAAAAATCTCTTAATGTTTGGATAAACATTTGATATTCCTGCTCCATTTTATATTCGTCGATTGATATTTCCACGTAACTCTCTAATACTTTTAAATAAGGACGCAACCGAAATTTAAGGAAGGAATCAAAAGAAAAGGAGACATTATCCTGAAAGATTTCCTCAACTGCTTCTCTAATGTTTGGTTCTTCCCCATTTTCCCTAATTAAAACAGACAGGTCTTCCCGCTGGCCTTCAAGAACAGAATAAATAATCTCCATGATATGCTGCAGTTCCTCAGGATCCTCGAAAAAATATTGATCTTGTAAAATAGCTCTAAACCAATCATCACGCTTTATTTTTACGATAAATTCATAAAATGCATGTTTAACCTTCTCAAAATTTACCTTCCTGTCTAAAACCTTTACTATATATCGATCTTCTAAAAGAAGAATATCTTGATTATTTGGATTACCTCGTAAGCACTTCAGCAAGTGATCATAAAATCTCTTCGCATCCATCTTGCTTCGGAAGATGATTTCAGCCAACCAAATCCCCCCTCTCACCCATACTCTGTTTTACTATTTATATGGGGGACTTGGCCAAAATAGAAGTTAAGACATCAGAGATACACCTATATTGTGAAAAAAAATAAAAGGATTACCGAAACTTAATCGGTAATCCTTTATTTTTTCAATTAATCGCGCCGATTTGGCCCTTCAACCAGCACTGGTTCACTTAAACTTCGAATTCTTTCCATGATTCTCCGTGCTTTCATCTTTTCCTCTTCACCACGTTGACTGTAGGTTAAATGGTGCTCAAGTCCTTGAAAGTCAAAATTAGAGGTGAAAAAGGTGGGCAGCTTTTCAAGCATTCTGAATTGAAGGATGGGGCCTAATACTTCATCCCGTGTCCAGCTGGAAACAGCCTCAGCCCCGATATCATCCAGCATGAGAATCGATTCTTTCTTCAGAGCTTCTATTTTTTCATTCAAGGTATTATCACCAATTGCACTTTTCATTTCGCGCAGCAGTTCAGGAACATAAACAATCATTGACGAAATCTGCTTCTTAGCAAGCTCGTTGGCTATAGCTCCTAACAAATAGGATTTCCCCACTCCAAACATCCCATAGAGATACAGCCCCTTTGGTTTTTGACCTGCCTCGTAATTCATTAAAAAGGTGGCAGCCTTATCTCCTGCATCTAGACGGCCTTCGTCACCTTCGAAGTCCTCAAACGTCGCTTCCAATATGTCTCTTGGAACGTATAAACTTTTAATAAGCTTTTGATTTTTCTTGTGTTCATCTGCCATCACTTTTCGAGGACAGCGCTTATACACCACGTCAATAGAGTTTCGTACCACTACCAACTCTGGGTGATACCCCTTCATGAAATTAATACAGCCATCAAGACTCTCACAGCGATTACATTCTTTACTTTGCTGGGTATACTCATAAAGCTTGCTCATGCTTTTCTCAATCGTTGCCTGATTGAGCTCATTTTGGTGCTCTGTTAACAAGGCTTGAATATCAGGGTGATTTAGGACTTGCTTCCTCTGCTCTTCATAGCGCTTCTGAAAACTTTCATTTGAGGCTAAACGCTTAAGTGTCCGATTAATTTTTTCCATTTACTCTCACCCCCTATTTACGAAAGGCTTTTAGCTTTTCTTCAATGGCACGTTTTCTCGCTTCAAGCTCTGTGTTATTTTCTTTAGCAGACTCTTTAACACTTTCTTTCCCTTTATCGTCAAACCAATCAGGTAATACTTCAGTCCGGATAGGTTTTTGTTTCGTTGATTTCCCTGTCTTTTTACTGTCTTTGAAGCTGCGTTCTTCTTTCCTGGCCGCTTCCATCGCTTCCTTCACGGTCTTTATTTTAAGCCGGGCCCAATGGCTTGCAATTGATTCAACAAATCCCTTTGTAAACTTCATGTCTGTTTTTCTCAGGACAACCTCGATCAATACATTGACAACGCCAGGGGGAAGTTTATATTTTATCATGACTTCTTCTAATATTTTTAGATTGGAAACAGAAGGTTCCACACCTCCCGAGAGTTCTTTAAAAATGACAATCGGCGGTGTGGTTTCATAATAGCGAATTAAAGTTTCTTCCTGCGTTTTCGGCTCCGTCAACTGGACCTGGTGAACAGCTGGCTGGGTTCTATTTATCAGACTCGGAAGCTGATCATAATTTTCAAATTGATACCAATCTCGTGCCCCTTTTCTAAGGTCCTCGATATCAATTTCATCCTTTTCATTAATGGCCCCTAATATAAAGTTTTTCATTTCGATTGGGCTGATTCCATATAGAAAGGCAAGATTACTAATAACCTCTTTTACCTTTTTGGTAAGTGATTTCTGAGGAACCAGAGATTCATTTAGACCCGCCATTAACATTTCAAAGTCAAAGGCGCTGGTATCAATTTGAATGGGCTTCTGGTCCTGCCTGCCAATAAATCCTTGAGCAGGTTCTGCCTCCAATTCCTCAGAATGCTCCTGCATATACTGAAGACTGCCAGGAGTTGCCGAAGCAAACACGTCCTGAAACGCTCTTGTCACCTCTACATAGTCCTCTTCCAATGGCTTTTGCTTATCACTAAAAAACCGTTTTAACCTAGAAAAATGGTTTTTCCCAATTTTACGATATAAATAAATGTTTAGCATTCCATCAAGGAAGAATTGCTCTGGATTTAACGGTGGATGAATTTCATAAATAAAAGATCGTCCACTTTCATCACTTTTAACATATGTTTTTAATAAGCCGATCCCCTCAAGGTTCAACCTTGCTTCGTATATATCCTTTAAATTGACACTTAACAAATTCATCAATAAATGATGGGTGGAGGATTCAGACCACAGTCTATTTTCTTCAAGCTCAGCCCAGAGAGTCATATATAAGCTTAAACATGTTGAGCCGATTAAGGGCTGATACAAAAAAGTCAACACTTTGCGATCATATTCATGCAGCAATCCATTTGACGTAACAAGATAACGGTCAATCGGAATCAATTCCTGCCAATGCTGCGCCATTTCATTCACCCTTTAATAAAAGTAATAAAGAGCCAAAGACCTCTTTAGCTCCTTAGGATTTCTCCTTGTTTATCAATTCCTTTAATTCTTGAATAAAAACGTTTATATCCTTAAATTGACGGTAAACGGAGGCAAAGCGCACATATGCCACTTCATCCACATGCGCAAGCCTGTCCATGACCATTTCACCAATCAATTCACTTTTTATTTCTGATATTCCTTGACTGCGCAGTTCTTTTTCAACCCCTTGGGTAATATCCTCTAATTCTTTTAAAGCAACGGGGCGTTTTTCACAAGCTTTAATTAAGCCTCGTAAAATTTTATCACGGCTGAATTCTTCCCTTGTACCTTCCTTTTTGACGACAATAAGTGGAATTTCTTCAATCTTCTCGAATGTCGTAAAACGATAACCACATTCCTCACACTCACGTCTTCTTCGGGTTGCACGACCCTCATCTACCGGCCGGGAATCAAGCACACGTGTACCATAATTTTGACATGAAGGGCACTTCATTTGATCAACTCCCAAATCAATCACTACATAAGTATAATATCTACTATTTATCTTATTAAAAAGAAAACGGTAACACAAGAAGTATTATGAGCTTTTTCCGATTCTAACAAGAGTATGTAATTTGTTCATTTTCTCGTAATAGGAAATGAGCCTTTTTCTTAAAATTGGATACAGGCCAATCGGTGAAAACTTTTCGGAAGAGATGTTAAAGTCTACAGCCGTTTCCATTCCTCTCACAGTAACCACCGTTACGATTAGAAAACAAGGTATCGGTTTATTAATTTCTACGGCAATCTCACCATGATCTTTGGATACCGTAACAATTCTACAATCTGCATCCTGCCTAAATAACTCCTCAACAGAATTAAACACCTGGTTAAATGTAGCTTTGTAATAATGAGTGGTTAGTGAGCTGTCTTTTTGTTGATCGGATGTTTCAATTTGTTTGCTAAAACGAATAAATAAATTGCGAATGACTGACATTGTACCCTCCAAAAATATTCTTTTCTCTTAGTTTACAATACTTTACGAAAAAAATAAAAAGAGGTGTACTATAAATACACCTCTCGCTGTTTTTAATTTATAAAGTTAAAGAGCTTTTGCCTGTTTTACATGAACAGGACCCATACCACGTGGAATTTCGATATTTTCACGTGTTTGTGCATTCAATGCTTCTGCAATATAATCCGCTGCAACATTTGGATTTAAATCGCCGCATGTATACACATCAATACTTGCATACCCGTGCTCAGGGAAGCTGTGGATCGTTAAGTGAGATTCAGAAATAATGACAACACCGCTTACGCCTTGTGGTGCAAATTTATGAAATGCTACTTCGCGAATTTCCGCACCAGATTTAAGAGCTGCTTCGACAAAAGTTTGTTCAATAAAATTCATATCATTCAATTTTTCAAAATCGCATCCCCATAATTCAGAGATAACGTGACGTCCCATTGTTTCCATATTCATTTTTCCCCCTCTAAACATTTTCGCTTCATTCTTGAAATCCTTATATTGACGGTACCAAAGTAATTACCACGGGGGAAAGTTAGTCCAGAGAGGTCCTAACCCTTTAAGTAATTAATAGCTACCTAATTTCAAGAAGTTCACGATGACTAGTATACTAAGTTTATATTTTTTTTGCAACCTATCAATCTAAAATTTTTTACAACTTTTTAGTAACTTTGTTTAAAGGGCCAATCTCCTCAGAAAAAAAACCAAATTTCAAACTATATTATGCGAGGTCCATTGAAAAATCTACAAAAAAATGCTGTCAAATGACAGCATTTTTGTTTTATCCGACTTTCACTGAATTTGAATTCGCCATTAAGTGTGCAACATGTAAGGTAAGATCAACAACGCGGGAAGAATAGCCCCATTCGTTATCATACCAAGCCAGCACTTTCACTTTCCTAGTACCCATAACCATTGTTGATAATCCATCAATGATAGCAGAGTATGGATTTGTATTGAAATCAACGGATACAAGCGGTTCCATTGTAAAATCAATAATCCCCTTTAATGGACCATTTTTAGCTTCCACAAAGGCCTGATTGATATCATCCACCGTAACATCTTGTTTCAAATCGACTACTAAATCTACTAGAGAAACGTTTGGTGTAGGCACACGAAGTGACATTCCATGCAGCTTCCCCTTTAACTGAGGTAATACCAATGATAACGCTTTAGCCGCCCCAGTCGTGGTTGGGATGATAGATTGTCCACACGCTCTAGCTCTTCGTAAATCTTTATGTGGATTATCGATGTTACGCTGGTCATTTGTATACGAGTGAATCGTTGTCATCAAACCATTTTCAATTCCAAACTTTTCTTCCAGCACTTTTGCAACTGGTGCCAGACAGTTTGTTGTACATGATGCGTTGGAAATCACATCATGTTGAGTCATATCAAGCTTTTCCTCATTTACTCCCATAACAATCGTAATATCCTCGTCCTTGCCCGGTGCAGTAATGATTACCTTTTTTGCCCCTGCGTCAAGGTGCAGACTTGCCTTGTCTCGTGAGTTAAATTTTCCAGTGGCTTCAATAACCACATCAATATTTAACTCTTTCCATGGAAGCTGCTCAGGATTCCGATTGTTTAATAGCATCACTCTTTTTCCATTTACGATTAGCTCTTCATCCAGTGCTATGATATCCCCTTGAAATGGTCCATGAACCGTATCATATTTTACTAAATGAGCTAATGTCTCTGCTGGATAGCTCGCATTAATAGCAATTATATCAAGCTTATTTTCAAGGATCGCTTTTCTAAAAACCATCCTTCCAATTCTCCCAAAACCATTAATCGCAATTCTCGCCTTCATTGTACGGCCCCTTCCGTAATATGTTATACTCATTAACTTGTTTGATGTAATTAGTATAACATATTTAACCGAATAAGTGATATATAAAGTGCGGAATTTTAAAAATGTTTTACAATTCAGACATATTGCAAACCATTATGTTTGTAAGTTTCTTTGTCTAGTCAGTATTTCTGATTCAAAAGCATAAAAAAAAGAAGGGCTGGCCCCTTCTTTTAATTGTATTATGGAGTTGTTATTCCCCAGCCTGTCAAAATCTCAATGAGCTGTTTTTTTGTTTCGGCGATAGACCCATTATTGTTGATTACAGCGTCGGCTAGTGCTACTTTATCTGAAAGCGGCATTTGGGATTTTATTCTTGCCTCTGCGTCTTCTAATGACAGGTCATTGCGTTCCATCAGCCTTTTTAGCTGGATATCTCTATCTACATAGACAAGAATTGTTTTTTTCACCATATGTGTTAGCTTACTTTCAAACAGGAGCGGAATATCGAGGACGATTATTTGTTCCTCGCGCATCCTCGCTGCTTCCACTTGATTGTTCATCCTTTTTCTAACCTCAGGATGAACGATGCCATTTAAGAGCTGTCGTTTTTCAGCGTTATGAAAAATAAGCGAACCAAGCTTCTGCCTATCAATGTCTCCGCTAGGCAATAAAATATCATCACCAAATTCAGCAATGATTTTTTGATAGGCTGGTTCTCCTTTTTCAACGGCAAGGCGGGCTTCAACGTCTGCGTCAATGACAGTAATGGCCATTTCTTTTATCATATTTGAAACAGTACTTTTTCCACTGGCTATTCCGCCTGTTAATCCGATTACTAGTGACATCCTCTTTTCCTTTCCCTGCTCATAATTTCAAAATACCAATAATAATTAATAAAACCCCTGGTAAAAAAGCGAACTTTTGGACCAAATTAATTTTATGAAAAAAAGCACCGCTTTTTATTCCTAAAAGTAGAAATAAAGAACTCATTACTGCAACACTGACGGCTAAATAAAAGGGAGAGAATCCAAGCATCGCAGCTCCAATTCCAGCACCAAATGCATCGATGGATAAGGCGAAGCCCAGCATGAAAGCTTCGATTCCAGTAATCGTACCCGAACGGTCAAAGTCCGCTGACATTGGTTTTCTTAATATATTTATCGCTATCCCTAACGAGCGGATTTCAAAATTAATAATCAGCTTTTCATGTTCGAGCAGATCAGATTCCTTTTCTTTTTCCGGCCTGAAAAATTGATACAATACCCAAGCTCCTAGAGCAATTAAAATAAAACCGCCAAGGCTTGCTGTGATATTAGGGGATAGGATATTTTCTAGGGCATGACCGATTGACACAGCAATCATTAATGAAATGGCTGAACAGGTTGCAATAATGAGCAATGATTTTAGCGGCAGTACCATTTTTCTAAGTCCATACGTAAACCCTACGCTAAAGCTATCAAGACTGAGAGCAAAAGCCAGCAGGAGAAGTGAGAACAATTGAAACATGTGTCTAGGGCTCCTTCCGTCAATCACTACGATAGTATATGGGAGGAGCCTATCCTTTGTTATTAAAATGTCATTACACTTCTACTGCTTAAAGCTTTTGGCAGCTAGGACAAAAATGCGTTCCACGACCGCCAACAGTCGTTTTTTCGAGCGGGGTTCCACAGTTTTTACATTCTTCCCCTTTACGTCCGTAGGCAAATAATTCAAGCTGGAACATACCAATTTCCCCTTGTGAGTTTACATAGGAACGAATGGTGCTTCCTCCTTTTTTAACCGCTTCATCTAAGGTCTTAATAATTTCTTGATGCAGTAAGGTTAATTCAGCCTCACTCAAAGAATTAGCGAGCCTTTCAGGATGGATTCCTGACCGGAACAGAGCTTCATCTACATAGATGTTACCTAGTCCAACAAAGACTTTTTGATCCAGGAGTGCTGGTTTCAGCTTTCTGGTTGTCTTTTTCAGCTTCTCAGATAAATATTCCTTTGTGAACTCTTCTGAAAACGGCTCTGGTCCGAGGTCAATAAGCGGAGGTTTTAGAAATTCCTCCCCTTTTTTATACAGGTGCATGGTTCCAAATTTACGAACATCTCGATACCGTAGTTCAGTTCCATCGGTAAAATGAAAAATGACATGAGTATGTTTGTCATACGGTTCTTCTTTTGGATATAGTCCGTACTTTCCTTCCATCCTTAAATGGGAAACAAGAGCAAAGGTGTTCGTATAGATGATTAAAAACTTTCCTCTTCTGCCAACGTCCTCAATGGTTTCTCCTTTAAGGGCGTCAATAAATTGTTCAACCTCAACAGGACTTTTAATAATTTTCGACCAGTGAACAGTTATATTCTCAATTTGTTTATGTGAAACAAGCTGTTTTAACGTCTTTCTTACGGTTTCTACTTCTGGAAGCTCAGGCATTCATTAGCTCCTCTCTATTTAGCATCAAACCACGTTGGGCCATATGAGTAGTCTACTTTCAATGGCACTTTTAATTCGAGGGCATTTTCCATAACATCAGGAACTAATTTCTTCAGTGTTTCGATTTCCTCTTCTGGTGCTTCAAAAATGAGTTCATCGTGCACTTGGAGAAGCAGTCTAGTTTTCAACCCATAATCCTTCAGCGCATCAGCCATATCGATCATCGCTTTTTTGATAATATCTGCTGCACTTCCCTGAATCGGCGTGTTCATCGCCGTTCTTTCAGCAAAGCTTCTGATGTTAAAATTCCGATGGGTGATTTCAGGAATATATCTTCTTCTTTGCAGCAAGGTAGAGACATAGCCTTTTTGTTTAGCAGAATGAATGATATCGTCCATATACTCTTTCACCCCAGGGTAGCTGGCTAAATACCGGTCAATAAACAGACCCGCTTCCTTTCGTGTAATCCCGAGGCTCTGTGAAAGACCATAATCACTTATTCCATAAACAATCCCAAAGTTAACTGCCTTTGCCTGCCTTCTCATATTGGAGGTTACCTCGTCTGCATTCACATGGAATACGTCCATCGCCGTTTTTGTGTGAATGTCAAGGTCATCCTTAAATGCCTGAATCAATTTTTCATCACCAGCAATATCAGCCAATACCCTTAGCTCGATTTGCGAATAATCGGCTGCAAATATAATCCATCCTGGCTCTGACGGCACAAATGCCTGGCGGATTTTCCGTCCTTCCTCTAATCGAATCGGAATGTTCTGCAGGTTCGGATCAATCGAGCTTAATCTGCCCGTTGATGTTAAGGTCTGTTGGTACCGTGTATGAATTTTACCCGTTTTTGAATTTATCACCTTTAAGAGACCTTCAATATAGGTAGACTGCAGCTTGCCTAACTGTCTGTAATGAAGAATATGGTCAATGATTTCATGATCATTTGCTAATTTTTCCAAAACATCAGCAGAAGTAGAATAACCTGTTTTCGTTTTCTTAAAGGATGGCAGGTTTAATTTTTCAAATAAAATCACACCCAATTGCTTGGTTGAATTAATATTGAACTTTTCCCCAGCCAAATCATAAATATTTCCTTCGATATCTATCAGCCTGTCATGAATTTCGCTGCCCATCCTTTGCAGGCGTTCACTGTCAACCTTGATTCCGCAAGATTCCATATCCGCTAAAATAAGTGATAATGGCATTTCGAGCTGAGTAAACAATTCATATTGTTCATTTGTCTTTAACTCGTCTTCCAGTTTTTGTTTCAAATCAAACATTGCAAGGCTTTTTCGAACAAGGTGCTCAGCTGTTAGCGTTGCTTCAGGTATTTTCCTCTTAGCCCCTTTTCCATAAAACGACTCATCTGATTGGATATGAATCGCATACTTTTTTGCAATAGTTGAAATATCATCAATGGTATCAGAGGGATTAATAATATAGGAAGCCATTAATGTATCAAAATTAACTCCTTTTAAATGGATATCAAACCTCCTCAAAGAAACCTCTGTCCGCTTTGCGTCATAGACGTTTTTCTTTTTTGTTTCATCTTCCGCCCATTTTTTAAAGCTCTCGGACTGTGTGGCTAACTCTGTTGGGAAGTAATAATATCCATTTTCATTTACAAGTGAAAAACCAATAATATCGGCATAATGATAATTATCATCAAGCATTTCAACATAAAAGTGATTATCATTAGCAAACAAATCATCGGTTATCACATCTGGTGTCACAAACTCAATATCTTCAAGTTCAAGCTGTTCATTGCTTGATGTTTCTCCACCTAACTTTTCTAATAAGGTTTGAAATCCAAGCTCTTTATATAAAGCTACAAGTTTTTCTCTTTCAAATCCCTCGTAAAGAGCATTTTCTACAGAAACTTCTACTGGCGCCTGCCTCTCAATCGTAGCAAGCTCCTTGCTCATCTTTGCTTGTTCTTTAAATTCTTCTAGCTTTTCTTTCAACTTATTTCCCGTCACTTGATCGATGGATTCTAATAAATTCTCTAAGGTTGAAAATTCCTTTAGCAGCTTAATCGCTGTTTTTTCTCCAACACCCGGTACACCGGGTATATTGTCTGAAGGATCGCCCATCAATCCCTTCATATCGATAATTTGCTCAGGGATTAAGCCATACTTTTCCATCACATGCCGAGGCGTGTATTCCTCGATATCAGTAATTCCTTTACGAGTAATGCCAACCGTCGTATGTTCAGAGGAAAGCTGCGTTAAATCTTTATCTCCTGAAATAACTTTGATTTCATAGCCTTCTTTTTCAGCAGATAAGACAAGCGTTCCAATAATGTCATCAGCCTCATAATTTTCAAGCTCATAGCGTTTTATTCCATATACGTCGAGAAGCTCACGAATATATGGGAATTGTTCGGATAATTCTGGCGGTGTTTTTTGTCTGCCGCCCTTATAGTCACCAAAAGTCTTATGCCGGAATGTTGTTTTCCCCGCATCAAATGCCACTAGTATATGGGTTGGCTTTTCGTCCTCCATTATCTTATTAAGCATCATGGTAAAACCATATACAGCATTTGTGTGTATGCCTTTATCGTTATTTAGCAGGGGCAGTGCAAAAAACGCACGGTAAGCAATACTATTCCCGTCTATTAATACTAATTTCTTCTTTTCCATCCATTTACCCCTTTCATTAATTTATATATTTATGTAATTCGATGATAAACTCACTGCCTTCGCCAGGGGCGCTTTTCACCTTAATGTTCCCATGATGTGCCTCAACTAGATGTTTTACGATCGCTAATCCAAGTCCTGTCCCCCCAGAGTCCCTGCTTCTCGCACGGTCAACACGATAAAACCGTTCGAATATACGAGGAATTTCCTCTTGCTTGATTCCAACACCTGTGTCCTTTATATGGACTTTCACAGTCTTCTCGTAATCAAAAAGTGATACCTTTACATAACCGTTTGGCGGGGTATATAAGATTGCATTGGTTATGATATTAATAAATACCTGCTTTAAGCGGTCATGATCGCCTTGTATATATAATTCTTCCCTATTAAACTCATGTTCTAGACGAATATCTTTGGATTTTGCTTTTTTATTAAGCATCATGATAACCTCTTTAATTAATTCGTAGAGGTCAAAGTTCTGAATGTTCAACTTAAATTCCTGCTGCTCAATTTTAGAAAAATCAAGTAGATCCTGAATCAGTGACTGCATCCGATTGCTTTCTTTATTGATAATGGATAAAAAGGCTTCCAGCGTATCTGGATTATTCATCGCACCATCTATTAATGTTTCAGAAAAACCTTTAATGGAGGTAACAGGTGTTTTCAATTCATGTGAAACATTCGCTACAAAGTCTTTTCTCATTTGCTCAAGCTTTTTAATTTCCGTAATGTCATGGAAAACCAGTAGAACACCTTTCCAAGCATTATTTATGCCGATAATGGGGATTCCATAAACATCAAAGTATCTTCTCTCGATTCCCAATGGAAGAAGAAGATGTTTACTGACTTTTTGTTCCGTACGGAAAACTTCGGCTATGACATGACAGATTTCTTCCTGCTCGATGACTTCATAATATATTTTATTTAAGGAATCCTCTAAGTCCACTTTGAAGATTTCGACGTATCCCTTATTAATTAAATTGATGAAACCCCTGCTATCAATTAATAGCAGTCCGGCTCCCATATTTTCAATCAGTGCACTTAAACGATCTTGCTGCATTTCTTGAGCTTTACTCATTTCCTCTAGGTTTTGCGCTAAAATGTTAAGGGAAGAGGTTAACCTGCTCGTTTCGTTTAATTCATTACTTTCTATCCTTGTGCGATAATTTCTATTCGCCAATTCTATGGCTACATTCGTGGCTGCTTCTATTGGCTTCATATATCTCGCCGTTATTCGATATCCAAGATAAACAAAGACGATCAGCACCATTACTAAACTAATGGATAGTATCCACCAAATTTGCCCGTAAGCTTTTTTTAGCTCGTCCGTTTTTGTGATAACGAACAGGTAACCTTCTTTCTTCCCTGCTTTTGAAACGGGTTTCCATGAATAGTGTAAGTCATAATCATCATGCTCCACTAGCTTGGTTTCATTATTTGGTTTTTCTTCTATTACTTCATTAATATTTTCTTTTATCCCGTTTTTATTGGATGTCTCCATTTCTCCGCTGTCAAAAAGGAGGACCCCTTTGGTGTCTGTGATTGCAAGTCTCACATTAAGTATTTTACTTATTTTCAATACTTCCTCATGATCGATTGACTGCACTCCACCGTTATTTTCAATATACATACCTAGAAAATTACTTTCTTTATTTAAGCGTTCATTGTATGTATCCAAGTAGTTACTTTTAAATAACTGACCTAACAAAATTTCCAAACCAACTAAGCCAATAATGATTAGTGTTATTAGTGCAAAAAGAAGTTTTGTGTGGAATTTACTCATTCAATCTTCGGCTCCTCGAGTTTATAACCTAGTCCCCGTACCGTTTTAATATAAGAAGGTTTCTTCGTATCCTCTTCAATTTTTTCACGAAGATGTGAAATATGAACATCTACAATACGAGTATCTCCAGCAAACTCATAATTCCAAACTGCACTTAATAATTGGTCGCGAGTTAAAACACGATTTTTATTTTGAGCTAAATAATGCAGCAATTCGTATTCCTTTAGGGTTAATTCTAATTGCTGATTTCTAAAATACGCTTCGTATTTCTCAGGGAAGATTTGAAGGTTCCCGATGATGATAGTTGAGCCCTCATTTTGATCTACTTCATTCGTTTTTGGCTGCATTTGAACTCTTCTTAGGATTGCTTTCACCCTGGCAACCACTTCTCTTGGACTGAATGGCTTGATCATATAATCGTCAGCACCTAACTCTAGACCCAAGATTTTATCAAACTCATCATCCTTCGCTGTTAACATCAGAATCGGAGTCATAATCTTTTGTTGTCGAAGATCCTTACATACTTCGATTCCATCCATATTCGGAAGCATCAAATCTAAAACAATAATATCAGGTGCCATTGTTTCAGCTAATTGTTTGCCTGCTAATCCATCCATTGCCGTGATTACGTCAAAACCGGCTTGTTCTAAATTATATTGGAGCAATGTTACAATTGACTGTTCATCGTCTACAACTAGTACCTTATTTTTCATAATAACCTCCGAAAATTTTATCTATTTCGCCACCTCACTCCATTATAATATAGAAATAAAAAGAATACCCACTATCAACCTTGAGACGAAAAAAAGGAATGTGGATAACATTCCTAGTTGATTTTAAAAATTATCTAACACGCCGGCATCCATTCCACCTAAGCGATAAGGAGGACAAACCTTAAGTTTTCCATTAATCACTACTTCGTCTTTTTCATTAGTTCCAACTACCGTCATCATTACTGTGTGATCATCTTGATTAACTTCGACAATTTCCAACAGAAAGTGGACTGTACCGTAATGATAAACCGGCTTGGGAAAGTGGATATCCTGGCTTAAGATATGACTGCCTGGTCCTGGTAAGTACTTAGAAACAGCCGAGGTAATCATTCCTGTCAGCATAATGCATGGAACAATCGGTTTTTTATGGGGTGTCTGGGATGCGTAATCATGCTGAATATATAGAGGATTGGCATCATCCGTTAAACCTAAATAAAGAAGGATGTCTTTATCTTCAATTTTTTCTGTTAAAGCTAATTTCTCTCCGACTGAAATTTCTTTAATTTCTCTGCCTAGTTTTCTTTTTTTTCCTAAAAGCATTCCTTTACGCTCCTTTGTAAACGGTTTCATTAATAGTAGAAAAAATTCGGGGAAGGTTTTCCCCGAATTTGTATATCTTACACTAAAACTTTCATAACATTTTGAACTGATTCAACCGATTTATCTAGAGCTGCTTTTTCTTCAGCAGTAAGATCAAGCTCGATTACTTTTTCAATTCCGTTTGCACCAAGGATTGTTGGAACTCCAAGATAGATGCCTTCGTAACCAAATTCTCCTTCAAGGTAAGCAATTGAAGGAAGAACGCGGCGCTGATCTTTTAGGATAGCCTCGCACATTTCAACTAGTGATGCTGCTGGAGCGTAATAAGCACTGCCATTTCCTAGAAGGTTAACGATTTCGCCGCCGCCTTTTCTTGTACGCTCGACAATAGCTTCTAAACGATCTTTAGGGATTAACGTTTCTAATGGAATACCACCAGCATAAGAATAACGTACAAGTGGAACCATATCATCACCATGGCCGCCTAAAACAAAACCGGTAATATCTTTAACAGAAAAATTTAATTCCTGTGCAACGAATGTACGGAAACGGGCTGTATCAAGGACACCAGATTGACCAATTACACGATTCTTAGGGAATCCAGATGTTTTGAAAACAGTATAAGTCATGGCATCTACTGGGTTTGTTAATACTAGAATTGTACAGTTTGGAGAGTACTTCACAATTTGCTCCGTTACACTCTTCATTACTTTTTGGTTTGTTTGAACTAAATCATCTCGGCTCATTCCTGGTTTACGAGCAATACCTGCCGTAATAACAACGATATCTGAATCACGAGTATCTTCGTAATTAGATGTTCCGGTGATATTCGCATCAAAACCTTGAACAGGACTTGCTTCAAGCATATCTAATGCTTTTCCTTTTGTAGGGTTTTCCATTTGTGGGATATCAACTAAAACGACATCGCCTAATTCTTTTTGTGCAAGCAAGAATGCAGTTGTAGCACCAGTGAAACCTCCACCAATTACGGAAACCTTTTTACGCTTTAAAGACATTTTAAACTCTCCCCTTTGAAAGTATTATTGTCGATAGTCGAATGGGGCTGTTCGAAAACAGCCCTGATTATCCTTGTTAAGATTCAGCCTCTAGGTGCGTAATGCTTACTATTATTCCATGTTCTTAATTAATTCATCTGCAAACTCAGATGTTTTAACTTCTGTTGCTCCGTCCATTAAACGCGCGAAGTCATACGTTACTACTTTAGAAGCAATCGTATTTTCTACTGATTTAATGACCATTTTCGCTGCTTCATTCCAGCCTAGGTGCTCAAGCAGTAATACACCTGATAGAATAACGGATGAAGGATTTACTTTATCAAGTCCTGCATATTTAGGCGCAGTACCATGTGTTGCTTCGAAAATAGCATGTCCTGTTTCATAGTTGATGTTTGCTCCAGGAGCAATTCCAATTCCCCCTACTTGCGCTGCAAGAGCATCAGAAATGAAGTCTCCGTTTAAGTTCATCGTTGCAACAACATCAAACTCACGAGGACGTGTAAGGATTTGCTGTAAGAAGATATCAGCAATTGCATCTTTAACTACAATTTTGCCAGCTGCTTCTGCTTCTGCCTGTGCTTTGTTTGCAGCATCAGATCCTTGTTCATCTTTAATGCGGTCATATTGAGCCCAAGTAAATACTTTATCGCCAAATTCCTTTTCAGCAAGCTCATAACCCCAGTTTTTGAATGCGCCTTCTGTGAACTTCATGATATTTCCTTTGTGAACAAGTGTAACAGATTTACGGCCTTCTTTAATCGCATAATTAATAGCTGCACGTACTAGACGACTTGTTCCTTCTTCAGAAACTGGTTTAATACCGATACCTGAAGTTTCTGGGAATCTAATTTTGTTTACGCCCATTTCGTTTTGAAGGAAGTCGATTACTTTCTTAACTGCTTCTGTGCCTTTTTCATATTCGATTCCAGCATAAATATCTTCAGTATTTTCACGGAAGATAACCATATCAGTATCTTGCGGACGCTTTACTGGTGAAGGAACACCTTCAAACCATCTTACTGGACGCAAGCATACAAATAAATCTAACTCTTGACGAAGTGCAACGTTCAATGAACGAATTCCACCGCCAACAGGAGTAGTAAGTGGACCTTTGATCGCAATCAAATATTCGTTGATTACATCAAGAGTTTCTTTTGGAAGCCATTCACCAGTTTGGTTAAATGCCTTTTCTCCGGCTAGAACTTCTTTCCATACTAATTTGCGCTCGCCTTTATAAGCTTTTTCAACTGCAGCATTTAAAACTCTCTCAGAAGCTGCCCAGATATCTGGACCGATACCGTCACCCTCGATAAATGGGATAATTGGATTGTTTGGTACATTTAGAACCCCGTTTGTTACTGTGATTTTTTCGCCTTGCATAGTTGTTCTCCCTCCTGTTATGTATCCATCGTAATAATTTTGCCAATATCCAGTAAAGATTGAATCCAAGGTTAAAGATTTGCAATCTTTAACCTTTTCATACAATCCTATTAGAACAATTTTTAGGCAAAAAGTAAAATATTTTTATTAACCTCTTTGATTAATTGGTACATATGTCTGCATGCCAGGACCTGTATATTCAGCACGTGGACGAATTAGACGATTGTTTTCATACTGTTCTAGGATGTGAGCAAGCCATCCAGAAACCCTGCTTACTGCAAAGATTGGTGTAAATAGGTCATGGTCAATACCTAAGCTGTGGTACATGGAAGCTGAGTAGAAATCTACGTTTGGCGGTAATTTCTTTTCGCCAGTAACGATGCTTTCGATTTTTTCAGACATTTCATACCAATGTGGTTCGCCTGTTAACTCAGTTAATTTTTTGGACATCGCTCTTAAATGCTTGGCACGAGGATCACCTAAGCGATATACGCGGTGGCCAAATCCCATGATTTTTTCTTTTTTCGCAAGCTTTTCGCGAACATATGGCTCAACATTTTCAATTGTACCAATTTCTTTAAGCATTTTCATTACGGCTTCATTTGCACCACCGTGTAATGGTCCTTTAAGTGCTCCAATTGCAGCGGTTACACCAGAATAAACATCTGATAAAGTAGCCACACAAACCCTTGCCGTAAATGTAGATGCATTTAGTTCATGATCTGCATGTAAAACAAGTGCTTTGTCTAAAGCTTTTACTGCAATCTCGTCAGGCTCCTGACCAGACAACATGTAAAGGAAGTTAGCAGCAAAGCTTAAATCTGTTCTAGGCGCAATTGGCTCAAGACCTTTTCTAACGCGTGCAAAAGTCGTTACAATTGCAGGCATTTTCGCTTGAAGTCGGATCGCCTTCTGATAGTTTGACTCTGAATCCATTAAGTCTGCTTCTTCATCATAAAGACCTAATAATGAAACAGCTGAACGGAGCGCAGCCATAGGATGAACCTTATCAATTGGATACATCTTAAAATGCTCAATCACTTCTTTTGGAAGTGCGGCATTCTCAGAAAGCTGCTTTTTTAATTCTGCTAGTTCAGGCTCTGTTGGCAATTTGCGGTGCCACAATAAATAAATTACTTCTTCAAAGCTTGCATTTTCAGCTAAATCATCAATGTCATACCCAACATACGTTAACGTATCATCAATAATTGAGCTGATAGAAGAAGTTGTTGCCACTACCCCTTCAAGACCACGTGTTACTGTCATAGAAAATCTCTCCTTCTCATTCTAAATTCCCCATTACCCATTACCCATTTGTAAAAAAGAAGTATTTTATTAGCTAAAACCGTTATCGGCCACAGCTATGTTGAAAGAAATTCTTCATTTCAAACATTGTCTAAGAATTACTATTACGCGCCTCTTTTTAACAAATATCTAGATTGAGCGCTTGCTCGGGATTGGTCCAACAAGCAAAGTAACTTTTCTTTAATAAAAAAGTTATATTACAAGTAATCTAGCATATTTATAGGACTTATGTAAAAAAGGATGCGCTTTCAAGTCCTATTATAAACAATTATCAGATTTTTGTGAACGGAAAGGAGCTGAAAAGTTCAAAAAAATATTATTTTACAAAATTGCTAACTAAAAAAATCAATCATTTTCATGGCTGTATAGGCTATTCCAGCGCCAATCAGAGGCCCAACTGCCACACCTTTGAAAATAGATACAGATAGAATGGTCCCTAAAACCAGTGCTGTTGTAATATGCGGATCATGCTCCAATAAAGATACTCCACCCTTGGCTAATAGAGCAACAAGCATACCAGAAATAAGAGCCACCCAAGCAAGAGGTGATTTAAAAGCGCTGGATAAATCCTTGAATCCTATTTCACCGGAAGCAATTGGAGCTAAAACGGCAATCGTTATCACGGTAACTCCCCAATTAATTCCTTTACTCTGGATAAAGCTGAAGGTTTTTGAATCTAGTCCACCCAATTTTAATACGATTAATACAATAACAGCAATCAGCAATGAGTTGTTTTTTACGATAAGTCCAATTATTAATAGCAGTAACAAGAACAATAATGACCCATTAAACATATTATTTCATCCTTTCTATTTCTAAAACCAAATATGGAAAATCATGCAGGTTTGTACAAAAAATGTTAAACTAGAGCTACCCATACTATAAGTGAAGGAGGCATGTTATTGGAGAAAAAGTACTTATTTCGAACGATAAGGTTCATTTTGGTGATCGCCATCGTTGTCCTGGCATTTCTATCATTTTATTATTTGTCAAAAGTGACTTATCCATTTCTAATTGCCTTAGTAATTGCATTTTTCATCAATCCAATTGTTAACATATTTGAAAAAAAACTTCGTATGCCTAGGGGATTAGCTGTTTTTGTAGCATTAATCAGCATTTTTGCCTTTGCTGCTGGCTTAATCACGCTATTAGTGGCTGAAATTGTTTCCGGAGCGAACTACCTGGCTAGAGTTGTTCCACAGCATTTGGATACTTTAATAAGCTACATTGAGAAGTTTATTACTGCTCAAATAATCCCTCTTTATAATCAATTAACTAGTATGTTTAACCAACTAAAAGATGGGCAGCAAAATACAATCATAACGAATATTGAAAATGTAGGCACGACCATTGGAACAACTGTTGGCAGCTTCCTGCAAAATCTATTTGGCAACATTCCAATGATATTATCATGGTTCCCTAATGCTGCAACGGTTTTAATTTTCTCCTTCTTAGCAACCTTCTTTATTAGTAAGGATTGGGACAGATTTTCACGTCTTGGCAGTCGCATTTTACCTGAAAAGGCTAAATCAAGTGGTAAAACTGTATTTGTTGATTTGCAGAAGGCTTTATTCGGTTTTCTAAAGGCACAATTGACCCTCATTTCAATTACAACCGTCATTATCTTAATCGGCCTTTTAATCCTCCGGGTTGATTATGCGATTACAATCGCTTTAATAACGGGTATCGTTGATATTATTCCCTACCTTGGTACCGGAGCCGTTTTTGTACCCTGGATTATTTATGAGATTATTACAGGGGACATGGCACTTGCAATAGGTTTAGGTGTTCTCTATTTACTTGTTATTGTTCAAAGACAAATAATGGAGCCCAAAATACTTTCATCTAATATTGGACTAGATCCATTAGCAACCTTAATTGCCTTGTTTGTCGGATTTAAATTAATCGGTTTCCTAGGGTTAATTGTTGGTCCGGTTACATTGGTAATCTTAAGCACCCTCTATCGTGCAAATGTCTTTCACGACCTATGGACTTTTATTAAAGGAAAAGAAATTTGATAGAAAAAACGTCAACTCCCATTTGGAAGTTGACGTTTTTTCTATTGGCTGTGTTATTATTCATTGTTGATTTTCGTGTAGGGTTGATCATTCTTAGGCGGAGAATTTCCGTCTATTGTATATAAAGGAACCTTAAGTAGCCGATATAAGCGGAAAAATTCCGGTTACCTGCTTTAAATATGACAAAATCCAATGATTTGGATACAATAAGCGGAAAAACTCGCTTATTATCAAGAAAATATGGGGAGTTCCCAATTTAAACGGAAATTCTCCGCTTATTTTCCAAACACAGTAAAATCAACATTCAGCTTTAACACAACCTATTTAATAATCTTTATATTTCCTTTTTCGATTCTCTTCCTTAGTGCGTTAATCATAAGAAATTTAAAAGGCTTCCTAGACGGTGGAAACAACAATAAAAATCCGAATAAATCGGTAATAAACCCAGGTGTTAAAAGGAGCGTTCCGCCAATTAATATACAAATCCCATCTAGAAGAGATTCACCAGGAATTTGACCATATGAAAGCTGCTCCTGTACTCTTTTTATCGTCTGCAGTCCTTCTCTTTTTGCCAAATAAGCTCCGACGACACCTGTAAAAATAATAAAAGCAATCGTTGGAAAAAGTCCAATCGTTTTACCTGATAACAGCAGGACTCCAATATCTATTGCGGGTATGACTATAATTAATAGTGCTAAATAGCGCATTTTTCTGTCTCCTTCAAACCAGCTTGTATTCATTATATAACGAATCAATGAAATCATGCTGAAATAAAGAAGAAAGAAGGGAAAGTCCCTTCTTTCTCAGTTTTTAAAGGACACTGGCATGCCCGTTATAAATGACACCTCTTGTCGCGTCAACTGTGATCTCTTGACCATCTCTAAACAGCTCTATAGCGTTCTCGACACCCACAATAACTGGAATTCCAAGGTTTAGCCCTACAACTGCAGCATGGCTGGTTAACCCGCCTTCCTGTGTGATCAAGGCAGCACATTTTTCAATTGCCGGCATCATATCACGGTCTGAGCCTAATGTGATCAAAATAGAACCTGGCTTTACTTTTTCAATAGCTTCTTTCGCATCATGTGCAATGACCACTCTGCCAAAAGCAGATTTACGGCCGATTCCTTGCGCTCTTGTAATGATATCACCAACAACATGAATCTTCATCAGGTTCGTTGTACCTGCTTCACCAACCGGAACCCCGGCTGTAATAACCACTAAATCACCATGTTTGACGATACCGCTATTCACACTGGCTTCAACAGCATTATCAAGCATTTCGTCTGTAGAACTGCAGATTTTTCCTAGCTGAGGATATACACCCCATACAAGTGCTAAACGACGGAAAACCTGCTCGTTTGCCGTAACAGCCACAATTGGTGCCTTTGTACGGTATTTTGATATCATTCTAGCAGTGTGACCACTTTCAGTTGGTGTAATAATGGCATTTACATCAAGATTTAATGCCGTATGTGCAACAGACTGTCCAATGGCATCTGTAAGATTGTGTTCCGAATCTTTACTTCGGGTAGATAAAATTTCTTTGTGATCTAAAGCTTGTTCGGCTCTTGAAGCTATATTGTGCATGGTTTGCACTGCTTCAACAGGGTATACACCTGCCGCTGTCTCACCAGATAGCATAATAGCATCCGTACCATCAAATATCGCATTGGCGACATCACTGGCTTCTGCACGTGTCGGACGTGGATTACGCTGCATAGAGTCAAGCATTTGTGTAGCTGTAATAACAGGTTTACCTTGTGTATTACATTTCTTAATTAACATTTTTTGTACAAGTGGTACTTCTTCCGCTGGGATTTCTACACCTAGATCTCCACGAGCGACCATTAGACCATCAGAAACCTCAAGGATTTCATCAATATTATCGACGCCTTCTTGGTTTTCAATCTTAGGAATAATATGGATATGTGTAGCCTGCTTTTCTTCTAACAGCTGGCGAATTTCCAACACGTCGCTGGCACGGCGTACAAAGGAAGCAGCAATAAAATCAACACCCTGCTCAATTCCAAAAATGATATCTTGCGTATCTTTTTCTGTAATGCCTGGAAGCTTTACTGATACTCCTGGAACATTGACACCTTTTTTGTTCTTTAATGTTCCACTGTTAAGTATTTTTGTCTGAATTTCATTTTGTTCCTTATCAATGTGAAGGACTTCTAGTCCAATTAAACCGTCATCTAATAAAATTTTAGAGCCCACATGAACATCATCAATCAATCCAGGGTATGTAATTGAGAACTTTTCTGTGGTACCTTCTACTTCAGTCATCGAAATAATAATATTATCCCCTGATGTAAGTTCAATTGCTCCATTTACCATATTATTAGTACGGATTTCCGGGCCTTTTGTATCAAGTAGAATAGCAACAGTCTTACCTGTTAATTTTGAGGCTTCACGAATATTTTGGATCCGTTGTCCATGCTCCTCAAAGTCACCATGGGAAAAATTCAAGCGGGAAACATTCATTCCAGCTTCTATTAATTGAGTTAACTTTTCTACACTTTCACTTGCAGGGCCAATCGTACATACGATTTTCGTTTTACGTAACATTCTTTGTTTCCTCCTAAATTAAAAAGCGCAGGGGCGCCCGTTCATCGGCGACGAGCCAATGGCGCCCGGAGCTAGATTATTATATTAAATACAGATTAGATAGATAATTCTTTTGAAAGTTTAACAAGGTCTAGGTCTAGTATATGCTTTCTTTCTAAAGCTTCGACGATATCATAATCAACAAGGGTATTTTTTTCAATCCCTACTGCTCGTCCGCCCTTTCCTTCGATTAATAACTCTACAGCTCTTGCACCTAGACGGCTTGCCAATACTCGGTCAGAGGCTGTTGGCGATCCACCGCGTTGAATATGACCAAGTACAGATACTCTTGTATCAAAGTTGGTTGCTTCTTTAAGCTGCTTGGCAAAATCATTTCCGCTGCAAACTCCTTCAGCAACAATAATAATGCTATGCTTTTTCCCACGTTCCTGTCCTTTGCGAAGTCTGTCAGCAACTTCAGCCATATCAAAGTCTTCCTCAGGAATAAGAATGGTTTCTGCCCCGCCAGCTAATCCAGCATACAATGCTAAATCACCCGCGTCTCTACCCATTACTTCAATCACAAAAGTTCTTTCATGTGAGGTAGCGGTATCACGAATTTTATCCAGAGCATCAATAACTGTATTTAATGCCGTATCAAAACCAATGGTTATCTCTGTACCTGGAATATCATTATCAATTGTTCCTGGTACACCAACACATGGATAACCCTGCTGTGTCAAAGCTCTAGCACCACGGTATGAACCATCGCCGCCGATGACAACAAGCCCTTCAATTCCATGTGCTTTTAACTGTTCGATTCCTTTTTGCTGTCCCTCTGGTGTTTTAAATTCTGGGCAGCGTGCAGTATGCAGCATGGTACCTCCACGATGAATAATATCACCTACGGATCCAAGCTCCAGTTTTTTAATATTTCCTGAAATTAATCCAGTATATCCCCCATAAATCCCATAAACCTCTACGTTATGGTATATCGCTTTTCGAACAACAGCCCTTATAGCGGGATTCATCCCTGGTGAATCTCCTCCACTTGTTAAAACGCCAATTTTTTTCATTTATACCACCCCATGTGATTTTCTAAAAATCGTATGTATATTTTAATGTGAGTTTCAGTATGCGTGTACTGCATTTATTATTTACATAAACGCAGGGAATATTTATAAAATACCATTAAAGACACACCTATAACAACTCAATCACATTAGGAAATTTAATAGACGGAATAGTGTGTTAATTGGAACCGCTTAACCATAAAATGGGAACGCCATCATTTACAGTTATTGGCTAAATTTTGACACAAATGTGAAATGGTGAAAAATCCTAAAAATAAAAACGTGCTCCGAAAGCACGTTTTTAGATACTAATAAAATCCTTTAAAAATGAATATTCACCGATCGTTCTAAATCGATTATAACGATCATCAACAAGTTCCTCTTTTGAAAGTTCTAAAAGTTCCTTGAGAGATTTCTTTAAGAACAAGTCTATCGCTTCTGCTTGCCCCTTGACATCTTTATGTGCACCACCCTTGATTTCTGGGATGATATCATCTATGATGCCAAGTTCCTTTAAATCTGGCGCTGTTATTTTCATGGACTCTGCCGCTTTTTTGGCAAGTGAAGAATCCTTCCATAAAATCGCAGCAGCACCTTCAGGCGAAATAACGGAATAAGTTGAGTTTTCAAGCATATACATACGATTTCCAACTCCTAGCGCAAGCGCACCACCACTTCCTCCTTCGCCAATTACGATGCATATCACCGGCACATTAAGACCTGCCATTTCAAATAGGTTACGAGCGATGGCTTCGCTTTGACCACGTTCTTCTGCAGCTTTACCCGGATACGCTCCTTTTGTATCAATAAAGCAAATAATCGGGCGATTAAATTTATCCGCCTGCTTCATTAAGCGAAGAGCTTTTCTATAGCCTTCAGGGTGTGGCATTCCAAAGTTCCTGCGAATATTTTCTTTTGTATCTTTTCCTCTTTGATGTCCAATGACCGTTACTGGCAGTCCTCTAAACTTAGCAACCCCGCCTACAATCGCTTCATCGTCCCCAAATGCTCTGTCTCCATGACATTCAAAGAACCCGTCAAAAAGGTGAGCAATATAATCCAAGGTAGTCGGCCTATTTGGGTGCCTTGCAATTTGAACACGATCCCAAGGCTTGATATTGTCATAAATGTCTTTTTCAAGTTTTTCAAGTCGCAATTCTAATTTCTCAATCTCGGAAGATAAATCAACGTCTGTACTTTTTGTAAACTCTTTTAGTTCAGCAATTTTATTTCTTAATTGTACGACAGGGCGTTCAAATTCTAATTCTCCTACCATTCGAGCTCACCCCCGGGTTGATGAATTTCAAGTAAGTTTGTGATTTTATCAATTAAATCAAGGCGGGAAATGATCGCATCAAGCTGACCATGCTTCAATAGAAACTCTGCTGTTTGAAAATCTTCAGGCAGTTCCTCACGAATCGATTGTTCGATTACTCTGCGACCGGCAAAACCGATTAATGCACCTGGTTCTGCAAAGTTATAATCACCTAGAGATGCGAAGCTTGCTGATACACCACCCGTTGTTGGATGGGTCATAATCGAAATAATTAACCCGCCATTATCACTAAATCGTTTTAATGCAACGCTGGTTTTTGCCATCTGCATTAAGCTTAGGACCCCTTCTTGCATTCTGGCACCGCCAGATGCGGTGAAAATAATAAACGGTATTGACAATTCATCCGCTTTTTCAATCGCACGGGTTATCTTTTCCCCTACAACGGACCCCATGCTTCCCATTCTAAAAGTAGAATCCATAATAGCAAAGGCAATCTTATTTCCATTAACGCTTCCACAGCCGGTTACAACGGCCTCATTAATCTTTGTCTTTTGACGGTCTTTTTCTACCTTTTCAAGGTAATCTGGGAAGTTCAATGGGTTTCCAGAAACCATATTTTCATTTATTTCTTCCAAGCTGCCTTCATCTAAAAAGCTGACGATACGCTCTTTTGCATTCATAGCAAAGTGAAATCCACAATGTAAACAAACTTTTAAATTCTTATTTAGCTCTTTTGTATACATAATGGTTTTGCATGAAGGACATTTTGTCATAATTCCTTCAGGTACATCATTTTTCGCAGCCTCGGTAGGAATCGTTGCATACTTTTTCTTTTTATGAGTATTTTTTGTAAAAAGTTCTTTAAGCAATTTGCCCAAACCTCCCTCGTTGGAAAAAAATCAAGCCAAATGGCAAGTTTTTATCATCTTATATAGAAGTCTTTCCTTAAATAATGACAATTCAAACCTAGCCCATCGAAAATTGGTCAGACCACCTAAACAGTAAAAATGCCCATATCAAATAGGGCTTGATTGCTTGTCTATCACTATAAAGGATAAATACTTCAAATTCTGTTAGTATTTGTCGGTTAAAATAGACAAATTTCTTAATTCCCGATAAGCAGCTAATGTCTTTTCCTCATCTTTTTCAATCAAAGCTTCTATTAACATGAAATAGCTGTTCCTATTATACTCCACAATCCTTAAATTCAAAGAATTATAATAATCCTTTAATATTAGCCAGATTCTCGAAAACAGATAGTTATCAGCCATTTCAATAATTTGATAAAAGAATTGATCATCATTTAATTGATCCTCTTCAACCAAGCTTTTTAGGGTAAATAACCTATTTTTATCCGCTCTGCTCAGAACCAATCGAAGAAAATCCATTTCTATGAGGTTCTTTGTTTCTATCACATCTAATTTTGCCTTTTCATCTTGGAGAATAAAAGTTCCGAGCAGCTGTACCAGCTGATTTCCCCGAAAATCTCTTATGAACGTCCCTTCACCACGTCTGGTTTCAATTAAACCGAGCAGCTCTAACGCTCTTAAAGCTTCCCGAACGGAAGAGCGCCCGACATTCAGGCGCTCAGACAATTCCCGTTCAGATGGTATTTTATCTCCAGATTGCAAATTATCAGCTGAGATCATTTCTCTTAGCTGTTTAACAATCTCTAAGTAAACTTTATTATTGGTCACTTACTAATCACTCACTTTTACCGATAATAGCGAGCCTCATTGTTTTTTCTTTCACATCTTCAGGGTCAACCTTTATCCGGGCAACACCCGTTTCCATTGCAGCTTTGGCAACCGCCGCAGCAACTGCTGGTGCAACTCTAGGATCAAAAGGTGCAGGGATGACATAATCCTCAGATAGCTCTGATTCATTAATTAAACTGGCAATTGCCTCAACAGCTGCCACCTTCATTTTTTCATTAATATGTGTCGCACGAACGTCTAGGGCGCCACGGAAAATTCCTGGGAAGGCTAGTACATTATTTACTTGATTTGGAAAATCTGATCTCCCAGTTCCCACCACTCTTGCTCCAGCTTCTCTTGCCACATCCGGCATGATTTCTGGATTAGGGTTAGCCATTGCGAAGATGACAGAATCTTTATTCATTGAAGCAACCATTTCTTTTGTCAAGGCACCTTCAACAGAGACGCCAATAAATACATCGGCACCTTTTATTACATCTTCAAGACTTCCAGTAAGATTATCACGATTGGTGAATTTAGCTACTTCGGCCTTGACGTTATTCATTCCTGCCGGGCGGCCTTCATAGATGGCACCCTTTGTATCACACATAATAATATCTCTTACACCAAAGCTGTGTAATAATTTAATAATGGCAATTCCAGCCGCTCCAGCTCCATTAGCAACCACTTTAATTTCAGTTATTTTCTTGCCAATCAGCTTTAATGCATTTACAAGACCCGCAGCCGTAACAATCGCAGTGCCATGTTGATCATCATGGAAAACAGGAATATTCGCTTCTTTTTTCAATCTTTCTTCAATGACAAAGCAATTTGGCGCAGCGATATCTTCAAGATTCACACCGCCAAATGTTGGCTCAAGCAACTTAACAGTTTCAATGATTTTTTCGACATCGGTTGTGTTTAAGCAGATTGGGAAGGCATCCACGCCAGCAAAGCTTTTGAATAATACTGCTTTACCTTCCATAACTGGAAGTGCAGCTTCTGGTCCAATATTTCCTAGTCCCAGGACCGCGGTGCCATCTGTAACGACAGCAACCATATTGCCTTTCATTGTGTATTCGTAAACCGTTTCTGGTTTTTCATAGATGTCTTTACACGGTTCGGCAACCCCAGGCGAATACGCTAAACTTAAATCCTTTGCATTTCTTACAGGTACTTTTGATTTCGACTCAAGCTTTCCTTTGTTAATTCGATGCATGTGTAATGCTTCTTCCCGTAATGTCAAGATATGTCACCCCTTAAATTAGTACAACAAGAAATCGATAATTAGAATAATAGCTAGTCTGTATTTAGTGGTCAGACCACACCCATTTCAATACCACTATATCATATCTTGAAGAGTTGTAAAGAATTATTCTTTCAAAACAACATTATTATTTCCTAAAAATTCACTCAATAATTTTAATAGTGTACTGCTGGGTTCAATCATAAATTCATCCCCCAGCCTGATTGTTTTTTTGCTTGTCTCATAGTGTAAAACAACTTTTGTTTTTCCAGTATTGCCCTTAAATAATTGTTTTAATTGATTTAACGAATGTTCGTCTTGTTTTCCCTGTACTATTTTTAGATATAAAATAGACTCCTTCTTCGTTTTTGTGCTTAACCAAGGTTCGATTTCAGATACTTGCTGGATAATAAATTGAAGCTTACCATCTCGTTCTTCTACTTTCCCTTCCATCACAACAAATTTCCCATGGTCCAGCAAGTGGGAGTATTTTTTGTATACAACTGGAAAGGTGACGGCTTCCATTTCACCGCTAGAATCACTTACATTCAAAAAGGCCATTGAATCCCCTTTTTTTGTACGGATTTTTCTTAGAGATACGATATATACACCCGCAGCTGCTCGTTTATGGTCCGCAGATAATTCAAACAGTACAGATGCTCCAGCTTGTTTTAGACTTTTTTCATAAATCGATACTGGGTGATCCGAAAGGTAGAAACCAAGAGCCTCTTTTTCAAAAGAAAGCTTATCCTCTAATCTTATAGGATCAACTTGAACGTATTTTGGCTTAAGTTGAAATTCATCAAGAAATAACTCCACTTGGCTTGATTCATCAACCTTAAATATTTGAGCATGCTCTAGCGCAACATCCAAACTTGCAAGCAAGACAGCACGGTCTTCCTTAAATTCATCGAAGCTTCCAGAATGAACGAGAACCTCCAGCGTTTTTCGATTGATTGCTTTTGAGGAAACCCTTGTGCAAAAATCGAATAAATCCTCAAACTTTTTACTTTTCCTTGCCTGAAAAATTTCTCTTAATGCTGCTGCTCCAACACTTTTAATGGCTGCAAGGCTGTAACGGATACCTGTCTTCTCTGCCTGAAAGGAAAAACCGCTGTAGTTGATGGAAGGAGACAGTATCTCCATTTCCTTTTGTTTTGATTCCATGATATATTGGGCTATTTTTGTTTCATTCCCAATCGCTGATGTAAGCAGTCCAGCCATGAAATAGAGGGGATAATTCGCTTTTAAATAGGCAAGCTGGTACGCAATCATACTGTAAGCAACTGCATGACTTCTATTAAAGCCATAATTCGCAAATCGAACAATTAAATCATAAATCTCATTTGCAAGTGCTTGTTCATACCCCTTCTTTAAAGCACCTTGGACAAAGTGGTTTCGCTCCCTATCCAAAACCTCCTTTTGCTTTTTCCCCACTGCTCTCCGCAAAAGGTCTGCTTCACCGAGAGAAAAACCAGCCATGGTTGAGGCAATTTGCATGATTTGTTCCTGGTATACAATGACTCCATATGTATTTTCCAGTATGGGTTCCAAATCTTTATGAAGGTATTCCACTGCTTGCCTTCCATGTTTCCGATCAATAAATAGGGGGATATTCTCCATTGGACCAGGTCGATATAGTGCATTAACGGCAACAATATCTTCGAACCGTGAAGGTTTTAAACGCAATAATACCTTCCTCATTCCCTCTGATTCCAGCTGAAAAATACCTGTTGTCTCTCCCCTTGCTAACAATTCGAACGTTTTTTCATCATTTAATGGGATGGTTTTAATATCTACTTTTCTTCCCGTTTTCTTATGAATAGACGATACGATTGATTCGAGCAGGGTTAAATTTCTCAAACCAAGAAAATCCATCTTTAGTAACCCTATTTCTTCAAGATGCTCCATAGAATACTGCGTTAAGTAAACCTGATTATGCCCCTGTTGAATTGGAATTAGTTCAATCAGCTGCTTCTCACTAATAATCACTCCTGCGGCATGTGTAGAAGTGTGACGAGGTAACCCCTCTAGCTTTAAAGCTGTTTCATAAAGCTTACGATTTACCGGGTTTTCATCAACAAAGGCTCGAAGGTGCTGCGATTCTTTATAGGCGTCTTTAAGATTGATACCTAAACGTGCAGGGATACGTCGTGACAGCTGTTCTAATTCCTTCGTATTTAACCCAAAGGCCCTGCCAACATCTCTTATTGCTGCCTTGGCGGCAAGCGTTCCAAAGGTTACAATTTGGGCTACGTGTAATTCGCCGTATTTCTTTGCAACGTATTCTATCACTTCATCCCGGCGGTGGTCTGGAAAATCAATATCAATATCCGGCATCGATATCCGCTCTGGATTTAAGAATCGCTCAAATAGTAATTGATGTGACAGTGGGTCGACGTCGGTAATATACAATACGTACGCAACAAGTGAACCTGCAGCAGATCCCCTGCCCGGACCTGTCAAAATACCATTCTCACGTGCATATCTCATAAAGTCCCAAACAATTAAAAAGTAGTTGCTAAATTTCATGGAGTTAATGACCGATAATTCATAAGCCAAACGCTCAAAGTGTTCCTGAGCAGGTGCAGAAAAGCGCTCCATTAACCCTTTTTGGCAGAGCATTTCTAAGTATTTCTCTGCAGATTGTCCATCCGCTGTTGGATATTCAGGTAAATAGGTTTTGTTTAATTCAATGTTTACCATGCATCTTTTAGCAATACTAATACTGTTTTCTAATGCCTCAGGTATTTCAGAAAATACTTCCACCATTTCCTGTGCAGTTTTTAGGTAAAATTGATTACTTTCTAATCTTTCTCTATGCTCATCCTGAAGTTTGTCACCGTTTTTTATCGCTAGTAAACATTCATGTGCGAACATATCCTCTTGTTCAAGGTAGTGAACTCTATTCGTTGCGACTAATGGAATAGTTAGGTCTTCGGCAATACTTTGAATCTTCTTTGTTACAATACCTTCCTGCTCTATTTGATGGTTTTGAACAGCAAGGTAAAAAGACTCTCTTCCAAAGATGGACTGAAGTTTTTTGATGATTTCAATTGCCTGTTCTTGCTTATCATTTGAAAGATTTTGTTCTATCTCTCCTTCTATTCCTGGAGAAATGGCAATAAGACCTTCCGCGTAATGCTTCAACCATTTAAAAGGGATACCATTTGTCGCTTTGGTTTGTACCGCACTAGATATTTTTAATAGGTTTTTAAATCCCTTTTCATTTTCAGCAAGTAAGACTAGCGGATACGATACTTCCTTCTCTATTTCACTTTCTACATCTACAGTCAGCCCAATAATCGGCTGTATATTATTTTTTATGCAAAGCTTATAGAATTCAATGGTTCCATACATAACATTCCTATCGGTTAATGCGATCGCACGGAATCCCTTTTTCTTTGCGTTATCAATCAATTCATGAACCGATACTGTGCTGGTTAATAAGCTGTATGCACTATATACATGAAGGTGAATAAAAGACATTTTTGTCACCTCTTTCAATAAAAAATTCCTATCTTCATTATAGAGCCAAACTAAAAAAAAGGAAAATATGTTCTTATTTTAAAAAACATAATCAAGGATGTTTGTCCATATAAATGATATAAGGGTATTTATACTTTGCAAGGGCGGTTGAGGTTATGAAAGAAATTGGCTTTTTTCCTACTTTTATTGAAAGTTATTTTATTGCATTAGGTGTTATATTAGGTGGTTCCCTGATTGGTGGAATCGCTGCCTTTCTAACTGGACAACCACCGCTCACGGCTGTTTACCGGCTGTCTACAGACTTAAGAATATGGGCAATTGTCGCTGCTATTGGCGGGACATTTGATGCCGTGTACACCTTTGAGAGGGGGTTATTTAATGCAGAAACCAGGGACATATTTAAGCAGCTCCTCATTATCCTTTCTGCATTAGGCGGCGCACAGACAGGTGCACTGATAATTAATTGGTTAACACAGGAGTATATATCGTGAGAATTCCTCCTTATTATCGAAACCCTGCATGGCAGCGTTTTTTTGCAGGAATGGTCATTGGCGGTGCGGTTAGCTGGTGTATTTTCATTTATATATTTGGTGTGTGGCAGGAGCAGCATACTGCTTTAATTGATAAACAAAGGGAAGAAATCGTTGACTTAAAAGAAGAAAAAAAGATCTGGCAGGAAGAGTATAAAGAGATTAATAAACGGACGATTGAGCAGCTGACGATTCAAAAAATCAATATTAAAATAACAAATTGGGAGAAATACAAGCTAGACATGCTAAGTGTTTCAGAAATTGAAGATTCGGTAAAAGATGACATTAGTTTGATGATCGCAAAGGACATCGATACAGTCTATAAAAGCAAGGAATTAATCAAAAAAATCATTCATAATAAACCTGTTAAAATAAATGACAAAAGGTATAAACTGCAAGTTAAGGAAATGGTCATTTTCACCACATTGTCCATTCAACTTGAAATTGAATTCGAACAATAAAAAGAATCGGCCCGAAATTTGAGGCCGATTCTTTCATTATGGTTGAAACTTGTCACAAACTTCACTAAGCTCTTTCATTACATGATCCACTTCATCCCATGAATAGATAGAGGCACCTGAGGCAAGTGGATGTCCTCCACCTTTAAACTTCCTGGCAACCCCATTGATTACTGGACCCTTTGAACGCAGACGTACCCTGATTTGATCGTCCTCTTCAATAAAAAAGACCCATGCCTTAATCCCTTTTACATCTCCTAATGTTCCTACAAGTAACGAAGCCTCTGATGGCACTGCATCATACTCTTCCAATAGTTTCTTTGTAAGCAGAACCGAAGCTACGCCGTTACTCTGCATTTCAAAGTTTTGCAGGATGTAGCCGTTTAATTTAATAATATTGGTGTCACGCTCGTACATTTTGTCAAAGAGTTCGGTACGGGAAAAATTATAATGAATCAGTTCACCTGCATATGCAAAGGTTTTATCTGTAGTACTCGGAAATAGAAATCTTCCTGTATCTCCAACAATCCCGCCAAATAAAAGCCTGGCTGCCTCATCGTTTAATTTTAATCCTCGGTCTTTACCAAATAGATAGAATTCATAAATCATCTCACTGCAGGAACTTGCCGTCGTATCCACCCACAATAAATCACCATAAGGATCCTCGTTTGGATGATGGTCTATTTTGATTAATTTTTCACCTAATGAATATCTTCGATCACAAATCCGTTCTTCATTCGCAGTATCACAAACAATAACTAAAGCTCCTCTATACACCTCATCATCAATGGAATCTAGACGACGCATAAAATGGAGCGACCTTTCTTCTTTTCCAACAGCGAACACCTTTTTATTTGGATAAGATGCCTTTAGGATTTCAACTAATCCACATTGTGAACCATACGCATCCGGATCTGGACGGACATGTCGATGGACGATGATGGTTTCATATTGTTCGATCATTTCTAAGATTTTTTCATTCAATGTGATCACCTCTCTATTGTTTTCTTAAGCAAGGGTAGAATTTTGGTAAAATAATATGTACAATGAACAAGAGAATTTTAGACTTGGAGGAAATTTAATGTCTGTTCTAGTTTTTCTGATTGTCATTCTATTTGCTTTCTATTTATTTTATAAAACCAAATACTTTAGAAGCAGCCGTCCGGTTGAAAAGAAATGGCTTGCTGCCAAATCCAATATTGCACTAGGGCTGTTTGTCGGCTTATTTGGGTTAAACCATTTATTCTTCATTTCGCAAACGACTGTCACCATTATTGTTTCAGTAATCTTTACTGTTTATGGAGCAGTGTTTACTTTGGTGGGAATTAAGAAATATAAACATTACCTGCCGTTTGCGGCGGAAGAAGCTAAAAGTTATAATGCACAATAAAGAATGAGCCGCTTACCCTTTGGTAGCGGCCTTTTTTACGTCCTATCAATCAACTGACACATCATCATTGCTTTTCCGACTAGGATGCCATCATTAAAGACCTCGACATCGACCTTTCCAAACTTTCGGCCAACTTCAAGTACCTTTGGAAAGATTTCGATAACACTTTCCATCTGAACAGGCTTGAGAAAGTAAATGGTCATATTTTCAACAACAAGATCACCTTTTTTATAGCTTCTTAGGATACGATTCGCTGCCTCCGTAACAATGGTTGTGAAAACTCCATAGGAAATGGTTCCAAGATGGTTGGTCATTTGCGGAGTAACTTCACTGGTGTATACTTCTTCACCTTTTGCTCTTCCGCGCATTAACACCATTTGGTTGGTGACAATATCATCCAGCGTTTCTCCTACCTGTGGCTGGCGTTGGTTCATTTGCAGTGCTTTTAATACATCCTGCCTGCTAATAATTCCTTCAAGACGGTTGTTATCATCCACAACTGGAAGGACTTCAATACCTTCCCAAACCATCATATGTGCGGTAGAGGCAACACTTGTCTTTCCAGATACTGTCATCGGCTGTTTTGTCATGATCTTATCAATGGAAGTATCAGCATCCTGACCCATAACGTCCTTTGCCGTTACCATACCTTGAATCTTCATGTTTTGATCAACAACAGGATAACGGCTGTGAGTGGTTTCATGATTCAGGTTATGCCACACAGAAACCTTATCAGAGGTCTTCAGGAAATAAGTCTCTGAAAGAGTGGTTAGGATATCCTCCACCAGAATAATTTCCTTTTTTATTAACTGGTCATAAATGGCGCGGTTTATCATCGTTGCCACTGTAAAAGTATCATAACTAGTCGATATGATCGGCATTTCCAGGCTGTCTGCTAATTTTTTGATATTATCTTCGGTATCAAAGCCACCGGTAATTAATACAGCTGCCCCAGCCTTTAATGCCAGCTCCTGTGCTTGTGTACGATTTCCAACGATTAATAGGTTATCTGGACCAGTATAGCGCATCATTGCCTCTAGTTTCATGGCACCGATAACAAATTTATTTAGTGTTTTATGCAATCCAGTCTTGCCGCCTAAAACCTGACCTTCCACAATATTAACCACTTCCGCGAAGGTGAGCTTTTCAATATTCTCTTTTTTCTTTCGTTCAATCCTAATCGTACCTACACGCTCAATTGTACTGACATATCCTTTATTTTCTGCTTCTTTAATTGCTCTGTAGGCTGTCCCTTCACTTACTGTCATCGCCTTGGCGATTTGACGTACAGATATTTTTTCCCCTACTGGAAGTTCATCAATATATTGCAGAATCTGTTCATGCTTTGTAGCCAAGACCTTCACCCTCTTCTATAGCCCTTTAATTATAAATTAATCGATATATTATTTATACCATTATTTCGAATAATAAACCAACGCAAAAAGAGCCCTTATACAGGCTCCCCTTGCAGTGTGGTGATTAATAAAAAGATCTTGATTTTTTGTTGATTCGAAGGTTTTGGCGTTTTTTTTCTGCCTTTTTTGGACTATATAATAAGGCGGTCAGATTTCCTGCTAAAACAATTAAGGCAAGCACAAGCCAAGATAGAGCGAAGACCCCTTTTAGACCTTCTGCAAATACCGAGAGCCTTGGAACAGCAAAATAAAGCATGAATCCACAAAGCAAAAGGCAAAGTAAATATCGATTTTTTTTCAATTCTTCTGTCCCCCTTCAAAACGAACTGCTTGTTTCACTTTATGCAAAGAAGGGATAAAAAAGTATTATAATTCTATATATTCTCCGGGCTCCATCACTTTTCCATTTTTATTTTCAAGCATTTCAATAAATTGCTTAGGATCCTGCTTAATTGGCGGAAATGTATTGTAGTGGATCGGAACAATGGTTTTTGCTCCTAATAATTTTGCTGCGTAAGCTGCATCTTCTGGACCCATTGTGAAATTATCACCGATTGGCAAGAAAGCTAAATCAATCGGGTGTCTTTCACCAATTAGCTTCATATCTGAAAATAACCCTGTATCACCAGCATGATAAATGGTCTTACCTTCTGCCATTAAAAGAATTCCTGCTGGCATTCCGCAATAGATTATTTCATTATTTTCCGTCATATAGCTTGACCCATGAAAAGCTTGTGTTAATTTGACTTTCCCAAAATCAAATTGATGTTCGCCGCCGATATGCATGCCATGGGTATTGACACCCTGCCAGCTTAAGAATGTTGAAATCTCATGATTGGCGATTACCAGTGCATTGTTTCTTTTGGCTAACTCTACCGTATCTCCGACATGGTCATTGTGACCATGAGTTATAATAATTACATCTGGATTAAGAGTTTCCACTTTTAAATCAGTTAATTGGTTACCGTTTATAAATGGATCAATCACTATTCTTTTTCCATTGAGTTCAATTTTAACAACCGAATGTCCATGATATGATACTTTCATCTTCCATCTCCTCCAAAAACTTTTATAGTATGTATTTCAATAATAATTTCTAAATTCCTTCCTCATTTATATCCATAAATGGAGTGATTTAGCACATCCTAAAGTAAGATTGTTTACACATCGATTTAAAATTGATAACCTCAAGAAGGATGTTTATTTTAGGAGGCGTAAGTTATGAACCAACGATTACAAAAGCTTCAAGCATGGATGAAGGAAAATGGGATTGAAGTAAGCTTCATCACTTCTTCTGAAAATGTATTTTATTTAAGCGGGTTTTTCTCAAATCCCCATGAGCGTTTACTTGCCTTAGCTATTTTCCAAGAGCAAGAGCCGTTCCTTGTATGTCCTGGGATGGAAGTCCATGATGTCAAAAGCTCCGGCTGGAACCAGGAAATCATTGGCTACAGTGATATCGAAAATCCATGGGAATTAGTACATACTTCGATCAATAAAAGACTTAATGGAGTACAAAAAGTCGCGATTGAAAAGGAACATATGAATGTGGAACGATATGAACAGCTAACGGCTTTATTCCCTAGCGCAGCGTTTGTTTCCGCTGAAGAAAAATTAAGAAAGCTGCGGATGATTAAAGATGCCAAGGAATTAAAGGTTATTGAAGAGGCTTGTGCCTTAGCTGACTATGCCATTGAGGTGGGCTGCAGTGAAATAAAAGAAGGAAGAACGGAATTAGATGTCCTTAATGCGGTTGAGTATGCACTTAAGCAAAAAGGTGTAACGGAAATGTCATTTACAACTATGGTTTTGACGGGTGCAAATGCTGCGTCCCCTCACGGTAATCCAGGCAGGACAAAAATTCAAAAGGGCGATTTGGTCTTATTTGATTTAGGTGTAGTAGTAGATCGTTATTGTTCAGATATTACAAGGACTGTAGCCTATGGTGATATTAATGATAAACAAAAAGAAATCTACGATACCGTGCTTAAAGGACAATTAGCGGCAATAGCGGCAAGTAAACCTGGTGCAACTGCAGCTGAAGTTGACCTAACGGCACGAAGAATCATTGCTGAAGCTGGCTATGGGGATTACTTCCCGCACCGACTTGGACATGGATTAGGGATCAGTGTTCACGAGTATCCTTCCATGACAGAAACCAATCAACTGGTAATCGAAGAAGGTATGGTTTATACCATTGAACCAGGTATTTACGTTCCTAATGTAGCAGGAGTACGTATTGAGGATGATATTTATATTACTGCTGACGGAGCTAAAGTCTTAACTAAATTCCCTAAAGAACTACAAATCATTCGATAAGCGATTTAGATTTTTTTACCATTGAAGTGTAGAAGAATTTGCAGTAATATACAAATACAAGCTGCGTTGCTCGTAGTGATAATAAAGTTTTAACCTTTAAGCTGTAAAAGGGAGTTTTACTATCGAAGCTGTAATGACACGCCTCTGTCTATACGACATGGAGGACATGCAGGAGGGCTTTTGCGAACACCCACTTTGAGGAGTGGTGGTTTAAAACTTTCTTATATGAGGTACGGCAAATGCGGCTATATAATCTATGAAATAACCAAGCCAGCTTCTTAATGAAGCTGGCTTTATTTTTTGTCTAGCTATAGCGCCTAGGGGCTGTAGCTTTTCTATTTACATTTGTCCAAGTAATGTTTTTGTATCTGAGTAGTGAAGACCATGTGCTTCTGCTACTGCTTCATATGTTACAAAGCCGCCAAGGGTATTGATACCTTTTAGCAGTGCTTCATTTTCGAGGCATGCTTGTCGATAACCCTTATTTGCAATTTGGATTGCATATGGAACGGTTACGTTGGTTAAGCCAAGAGTTGAAGTTCTTGGAACTGCCCCTGGCATATTGGCAACGGCATAATGAACAACTCCATGTTTAATATAGGTAGGGTTATCGTGTGTTGTTATTCGATCAGTTGTTTCAAAGATACCACCCTGATCAATTGCAATATCCACTACGACGCTTCCTGGTGTCATCGATTGAATCATTGCTTCGGAGACTAACTTAGGAGCTTTTGCACCTGGAATTAGGACCGCACCAATCACTAAGTCAGATTCTTTAACAGCTTCCGCAATATTATAAGGATTAGACATTAATGTGGTGATGTCAGAACCAAAGATATCATCCAGTTGACGAAGACGGTCAGGATTAAGATCGATAATTGTAACTTTTGCTCCGAGTCCAATTGCCATTTTAGCAGCATTTGTTCCCGCAACTCCACCGCCAATAATGGTTACTGATCCTCTTTGTACACCCGGAACCCCAGATAAGAGAATCCCTTTCCCGCCATGAACTTTTTCAAGGAACTGAGCACCAATTTGCGCAGCCATTCTTCCTGCTACTTCACTCATTGGGGTTAATAACGGCAAAGAATTATTTGGTAACTGGACTGTTTCATAAGCAATTCCAACCACTTTTTTATCAATTAAGGCCTTTGTTAGTTCTGGTTCAGGAGCTAAATGTAAGTATGTAAATAAAATTAATCCTTCACGAAAATATTGATATTCACTTGGCAGAGGTTCCTTAACCTTCATAACCATTTCCATTGACCAAGCTTCTGAAGCAGTTTCTACTATTTTTGCACCTGCAGTTGTATAATCTTCATCGGTAAAAGCAGAGCCAAGTCCTGCCCCTTTCTCAATATAAACCTCATGCCCAAATTTCAAAAGGTTAAAAACACCAGCTGGTGTCATGGCAACACGATTTTCATTATTTTTTATCTCTTTAGGAACACCGATCCGCATGTACTTACCCCCAATTAATATTGTCATAGTAAAAGAACCAAGGATGATTTTATTATAACAAAAACCCCAAGTAAAGATATAACTATGAAAGCACTTTCATTTTACCAAATATAAAGTGGAATCCCAACTTATTTATTATCAAAATTGGGTTTATAACAATAATTTTACTTAAAAAGCCTTGCAGGTATTAGACCTGCAAGGCTATGAATAATTAATAGTAAGGATAGTAAGGGTATGGGTATGGCGGATAGTATGGATACGGGTAAGGATAATAATAAGGTCCTGGACTTAATGCTGCACCTAGTGCTAATCCTCCTAGGAATGGTAACCCAAATCCGAATCCAAACCTGCGACGGCCAAAACCGAAGCCTGGTCGACCAAAACCAAAGCCAAATCTCATGTCATTTTGATTCATGTGCATAATCTTTTCCTCCTCAATTTATACTTCTCACACTAAAGAATATGCACATAAGAAATTGGTTTCTTGGGTATATGTCCCTGAGTATAAAAATTTAAGTAGACATTTGCATAGAAAAACTCGCTTGAAAGCGAGTTTTTCTGCTATTCCTCATTATTTTGATAAGTCTCACTGCTGATTTGTTCCATCTCTTGTCCAATATATCCGCTATTATAGGAATCCATGATTTGCTCGCTTACCTCATTTGTACCATTTTCATTAAATTCAAATGTAAATTTATTTGGGTCTTGTTTTAACATCTTTTAATCTCCTTTCCATGTATGGTTACTCTTTTATTTTTCGAAAAATTGAAACATTTATTCCTAGAAATTATTGTATAATTTAGGTAAGGAGGGATTATCATGGGAGTTCGATATGGCCATATTTTAGTTGCTATAGATGGCTCAAAAGAATCCGAGTGGGCACTAGAAAAATCGATTGAAATTGCTAAGAGGAACAACGCTAAATTGTTATTAGCACATGTGATAGACACAAGGTCATTTATGGTAATTGATACTTATGATCCAGATATTGCTGATCGCGCAAACAAACTTGCCATAGACATGCTGGAAAAATACCAAACCCAAGCAATAGAATCAGGCGTTCCGCATGTTCAATTTGAAATTGAATACGGCTCACCTAAAGTTAAAATCCCTAAGGAAATAGCTAAAAAGCACAATATTGACTTAATAGTTTGCGGTGCTACTGGCATGAATGCAGTTGAGAGATTCTTGATTGGCAGTGTGTCTGAACATATTACCCGTTACTCCCCATGTGATGTCCTCGTTGTCCGTTCACAAAAATAAAACCGTGAATGCTTTCTAGATGTGTTGTAAAATAGAAGAATAACTTGTCTTGGAGGCTGTCACATGAAAGAACATTTTTCCTTTGATCAACGGCTTGGCATTTCGATTCCCAATCTAGAAATGGAATGGGCACATAATAGTGAGGAAACACAGGAGGCTATCCTATTTCATTGGGAAAAAATTCGAGGTTCCATTCCTGATCGAATTGCTGAACTTGAAAATACGATTAATCAAAAGCAAGCACAGCTTTCTAATGAAAATAACTTTAAAAAATCATGTGAATTAAACAGTGAGATAGCTGAACTTGCTTCCATCATCAATGATTTATGGCTTTGGTACAGAGCCAACCAAACAGTTTCAGAAAAAATGCATAATTAAATAAGAAAAGCACAAGGCGCCCGCCTATCGGCTTCTGACCTCGAGCCGATGGCGCCTGGAGCTGGACACTAAAAGAGCTCCCTAGCAAAGGAGCTCTTTTACCTATAAATCTTTTTTTATTTCTCTTACTACATGACCAATCTCTGGAAGGATTAACTTATTCATAGCAAGTTTTACCGCTCCTGTAGAACCTGGAGTAGAAAATACAGCTTTATTTTTTACTACTCCTGCAATAGCCCGTGAAAGAATAGCAGCTGAGCCGATATCCTCTTGGTAGCTCAACATCCTAAACAATTCTCCAAAACCAACGATTTCTTTATCCAACATTCCCTGAACGGTTTCAATCGTTACATCACGTTTGGCTATTCCCGTACCGCCATTTGTTAGGATGACATCAATATCTTCACGTTCACAGCCATTTAAAATGGCCTCTTTTATAGGAGCTGCTTCATCCTTGACGATGACATAATCAACAATAGCATGCCCAGCTTGTTCTAGCATTTCCATCATTACCTTGCCACTTTTATCGGTATCCTTATTTCTTGTATCACTTACAGTAATCACTTTACAATTAACTTTCTTTGGAGCCCCTTGCTTGTGTTCGGTAGTACTCATCTCAAATTTCCTCTTTCTGATTTAGGTATCTCAGTTTGTAATAGTTATGGGCAAATTCTGTAACTTTTCTTGTTAATTGATAATTTGTCCCTGCACCAATGGCCATGCTTACAACCGGCATTCCCTGAATGAGCCGTTTGCGGAATATAGTTATCACCATTGCTTTTAGTAATTGTTGAATGGGCTGCTCTAGCCAGGTCACATCTGAGATTTCTTCATTTCCTTCATAAAAATAATGGTCATCGCTCGAGCTCATTTCACTCCTCAAACTAGACCAACCCTCTTTTTGAAGTCGAACTGGCAGTGTTGCTGTATGAAAGACCTTTAGAGAACTCATCATTTCGTAAGGAGTATTTACCTCAAAACCATATGTCATGGCAATTAGTTGTACCACCCTTAAATTAATTACGGCCATTGCCGGAATGTCTGTACCTAACAGCAGCGGTCCACCCGTTCCCGCTAAGCCTCCCTGCGCAAAGGAGTATAGACGGTGCCTTGCAATTTGCTGCATGGCTATGTACTCTAACTGATCAATATTCAAATTCCTTAAATCCTCAATTTGGTACAATTCCTTATTAAAAACACGACCTGAAGAAAGGATTCTTTCCTTTGCATCCATTTGTATCTGAGAGCCTTGTATCATTCCGTGTAAATGGAACAACCAGGTATCAAGAACCGAAAAAAACTGGTGTTGAATATTTTCAGGTAATAGAGAGAAAGAGCGCTCTAAATATTTTTCATACGTAAGCTGTAAATCATTTGCCTCGTAATTTAATAAATGCTTTTCCCACTCTCTAATTTCATTCAATACCTCTATTTCCCGTTCAGTTAATGGCATTGGCATTACCTCCTCACTTCACTTCTCTTTTCCTTCCAGTATATCACAAAGAAATATACTTAAAAAATGCAAAAAGGCAGGCTGTCTCTAGGACATCCTGCCTTATAGGAAAAAATTATTGTGCTAAACGTACAACGTCACGTGCAATCATTACTTCTTCATTTGTAGGAATAACGATTACTTTTACAGGTGAATGTGGATAGTTAATAAACCTTTCCTCACCTCTGATTTTATTTAATGCAGGGTCCCAATAAACACCCATAAATTCTAGACCTTTTAAGACTTGTTCACGAACTACATCGCTATTCTCGCCAATACCTGCTGTAAAGATAATGGCATCAACCCCATACATACGTGAGGCATATGAACCAATATATTTATGGATACGATTAGCAAAAACATCCAATGCAAGCTGAGCACGTTCATTTCCATTACGTGCTTCAATTTCGATGTCTCTTAAATCACTTGAGAAACCAGAAACCCCTAACATTCCGCTCTCTTTATTTAACACATCAAGTACTTCTTCTGCTGTTTTATTTGTTTTTTCCATTATGAATGGAATTAATGCAGGGTCGATATTACCTGAACGAGTTCCCATTGTAACCCCAGCTAGAGGTGTAAAGCCCATTGATGTATCAATTGATTTTCCACCTTCAATGGCAGCGATACTCGCTCCATTTCCTAAATGGCAGGAAAGAAGGCGAAGCTGTTCAACTGGACGACCCAAAAGTTCAGCCGCACGCTGTGAAACATATTTATGACTCGTACCATGGAATCCATATTTACGAATACCATATTTTTCATAATATTCATATGGAAGACTATAGAGATATGAACTTTCTGGCATTGTTTGGTGAAAGGCTGTATCAAATACTGCAACAGCAGGAACATTTGGAAGAACACCTCTAAAAGCCTTAATTCCCGTAACGTTCGCAGGATTATGCAGAGGTGCTAATTCTGATAGTTCGTCAATTTTATTTAATACTTCATCAGTAATTAAAACGGAGTCATTAAATGCCTCCCCACCATGAACCACACGGTGACCAATCCCTTCAATCTCACTTAGTGATTGAATAATACCTAAAGTAGTAAGCTTATCAAGCAGCATTTTTACAGCTACTTCATGGTCAGGAATATCCGTTGTTTCTGTAACTTTTTCACCATTAACCGAAATGGTAAATATTGAATCGTTTATGCCAATTCTTTCAATTAGTCCTTTTGTTATAACTTCTTCAGTAGGCATTTCAAATAGTTGAAACTTCAAAGAAGAACTGCCTGCATTAATTGCAATTATTTTAGACATTTCGTTTACCGCTCCTTTTATAAAACAACATCGGTTCAAGAAGTTCCTTTTTTTCGTACAAGGTTATTTTGCTCAAACAGACACCGTTTATTGCTTTCATCACCTCATTTAATCACTGTATAAATTACATTTCAAGGAGGAAATTGGATGGAAACGGTTACCGCTGAAATGAAAATTTATTCACATTATTCTAATTGTTCTCAACTAATAAAAAAGCGATAAAACCGCTGTGAAACCCGGTTTTAACGCTTATTATCTAGAAACCATTTATCGATTTTTTTTAAGATATTGTCCATCTCAACTGCACTAGATAAGCTTGGAAGATTGGCAAGTAAGGCTTGTTTAGGCGCCGCTATCCCTTCACCCTTCTTTTGCAGGATTAATATACTTTTTGCTGCATTTTTATTCTTAAACATACTTATAGGAAGTTGTAATACCCCTTGAACGATGATTTCTTCCTTAAAGTATTCACGAAGCTGTTGTGCCTGATCACTTTCAAAAAGACCATTTGGAATGATAAAAAATAAATATCCTCCCTGCTTTGTGTGGTTGACACTTTGTTCAATAAATAAATGATGCGCATAGGAGTGCCCCTCTGGCGCTTTTAGCTGATAATCTGACGCCCGGACATCATTGGGGTAGTATCCAACAGGCAAATCGGCGATTACTGCATCGACAGGGTCAATAAATAAAGGTTCAAGACTATCTTGATTAAAAAGTTCAATTGGGTGCTCCTGTAAATTTGCATTCACGTAAGCAAGTTTAAGTAACAGGTCATCTATTTCAATCCCAATACTTTGGACATTTTTTTGCAGCTGATTCAATACAGTAGTTACTAAATTTCCTGTTCCAATCGCAGGGTCTAACAAACGGAGTGCTGGCTGCTCAATAAATTTATCCACTAGATAGCTCATTAACATCCCCACACTATCAGGCGTCATTTGATGGTTAGGCTGAACATTTTCTTTCATCCCTTTTAAGATGACAAGCTGATAGGCTTTACGAATTTCTTCCTTTGTAAAACTGCTTAAATGTATTTCTTGGTATTGTTTCTGGAGTCTTTTTTCAGTTATTTCACTTACTTCATCCTGAAGAACAGATCCATGAAATAAATTCTCACCGGTTTCGGCTAATGCTTCTAAATATGTACAAGCTAGTTCTTCCTGTAAAACTAGAGCAGTTTCATTGAATAACGTGAAAAGCTGCTCGACTGGAGCCATTTTCATACCCTGCACCTCCTAAAATAAAGAAAAAGGCCTCATCCATTGACGAGGCCTTCTATCGTCATCTAAATTACTTTGCATTCCTAGCAGCTTCAAGTGCCGCCTCATAGTTCGGATGATTTGTTGCCTCACTTACATATTCCACATAAGTAACAGTATCATTAGAATCTACAACAAATACAGCACGAGTCAATAAACGCAGTTCCTGAATTGCCACACCAAATGCTTCTCCAAAAGAAAGGTCACGATGGTCTGATAGAGTTTGGACATTTTCAATACCGTTTGCTCCGCACCAGCGTTTTTGTGCAAATGGTAGGTCTACGCTGACAGTTAGGATTTTAACATCTCCTAAGCTATTTGCTTCTTCATTAAAACGACGTGTTTCTGCATCACACACGCCAGTATCTAAAGAAGGAACGGCACTGATTAAACGAACCTGTCCTTTTGTATTCTCTAGTGTTACAGGTGATAAATCATTCGCCAAGACGCTGAAATTAGGAGCTTTGTCGCCCACCTTTACTTCGTTGCCTAGCAATGTTACTGGGTTCCCCTTGAAAGTTACGTTTGCCATTTAAACATCCTCCTTTTTCCGTACAAAAGCGAAATAAATTACGCCTTCAACATAATTATGTACAGTGTAAATATATCTTTTCAGCATTTTTTTTGCAATGATTTAGGCTTTCACTTTCATGAAAAAAGTTAACCTCCCTTTATATGTGGAAGTTAACTTTTACACCTATATATCAAATTCTTGCTTTTGTGGTTGGTTCTGTGTGGAATGCTGCGAACCTTGCCCTGAACTCTGCTGCTCATTTTTCTTTGAGAACATTTGCTGAATCTTATCCACAGCTTGTGGAGCCATTTCTAAAATCTTTTCATAAAGATGAGTACTTTCGTCAAGATGAAGCATTTTTACTCCTTGAGAATTCACAATTAAAAAGGCAATTGGAGTAATGGAGACTCCTCCACCGCTACCGCCTCCGAAAGGAAGCTTTGATTGACCTTGACTTTGACCTTGTTCCTGACCTTTTGATTGCTGCTGAGAACCACTATCTAGTTTAAATTCACTACCACCTGCAGCAAATCCAAAACCAACCTTTGAAACGGTAAGAATAACACTTCCGTCAGGAGTTTCAACAGGATCACCAATAATCGTATTTACGTCAATCATTTCTTTTAAGCTTTCCATTGCAGTCGTCATTAAACCTTGAATTGGATGTTCAGACATGGCTGTTTCCTCCTCTTTTACACGGTTTTAGTTTTTTCCTTCGAATACGCTGTGTTCATTTTGAGATTTGGGCGTCCGCCCTTCCAGAATTTTATTAGTTTTAATCCTGCTAAAATAGCATACCCGATACGAAACTGAATAATACATGTAATCCGGGTTTGGATAATAGCCATTTGAAAATGGGGCGTAACGGATAAAACAGGCATTTCCTTTAGTCTCAAAAAGTTACTGAGCATGCCAACAACACTTCCTTTGAGAGTCCAAAGTGCACCCGTAATAATGCCAGTATGTGCCGCATCACCTACACCAACTAATGAATGCCATTCAAAATGCTTAATGACTATTCTTTTCATAAATTTACTTACGATCACATGCATGTTAACAACATGCTGTATCAGTTCTTTGGCATCTGACAATTTAGTCACAATGTCATCCTTGCCAACTTGTTGGACCTTGCTGGAAGATTCACTCTCACCTGAATCTCCCATACTTGTATTACCCTTTAGGACAATACTCGGAGAGTTATCATCAATTTTTATGAGAGGGACATTTAGTGTGTATTTAATTAATCCAAACCAGAGTTTAAACACTACACTTAATTCATCATTATCATTATGATGAAAAAAATTAAGATGGATTGTCAGCTTCGAAAAAATAATTAGTAGAAATAATAAAATAATAGCGATGAGAGCTATATACAGCCAAACCAAATTTTTCACTCCTTTCAGCCTATTAGTATCACCTGAAGAAGGAAAAATAAACCCGCTAACGAATTGTTAGCGGGCCAGAATTATCGTTCTACATGAATAACCGAGGTGTCTGTAAAGAGGTCGTGAAGTCCTTGTTTTTTTGGTAAAAAGGCGACAATGATATATCCAATAACCACTGTTGCAGAGATAAATCGGCCAATCCATTCTCGAAAAAGAATGGTTCCCCATGATAATTTGTCATTCTTCAAATCAATTACTTTTATACCAAATACCATTTTTCCAAGCGTTTGATTAAAATATTTTGTCATTAACACGAAATATAAATAAAATACGATTGCGGAAGCAATGGAAATAGGGGCAAACATATTAAATTCCATTATTGGAATGTCAATTGCCCGAAATAGAGGATTAATAATTAATCGCTCTATACTCCCTACAACAATCAAATCCAGCAGGTAAGCCCAGAACCGCATCCAAAAACCTGCATAACGAATGGAGGTTGTATCAGGTTCATGAGTGGTTACTTGTTCATCGACTTTTACTATTTCATTTGAATTTATTTGATTTTCATTTTCCATCTACAGTTCCCCCCTACTCAGCATACAAATACATTAGACGTGGAGAATTGGGTCTTGATAAAATATCCATAAGTCCAGCCATTTCACTATCAGCACCAATAAATTTTTGAACCTTTAAATTTAATAACGAACCAAACCCTATTTGCTCGGTATAGCGGACAACCTTTGCATCCTTTAGCTTCTCCTGCTCCATCATCTGATTGATTACATCTTCTAAGTATCCAAAGCCGTCAATTAAGTTCAGCTCTTTCGCCTGTCTTCCATCATAGATTCTTCCATCCGCAATCTTTTTCACCTGCTCAGTTGTCATCTTTCTGCCTTCAGAAATAACCTTAACAAACCCCTCATAGGAATTGTCGATCATTTTTTGGAGGATTTGCCGCTCTTCCTCCGTCATTTGTCGAGTCGGGCTCATAATATCCTTAAATTGACCACTTTTAATGGTGACAAAATCCACTCCATACTTTTCGGCTAATCCTTCATAATTGATTCCCTGCATAATTACCCCTAGAGAACCAGTCATTGTTTCCTCACTGGCAAAGATTTTTTTTGCACCCGCGGAAATATAATAACCGCCGGAAGCAGCCATAGAACCCATTGAGACATATACAGGCTTCTTTGTTTCCTTTTGGATTTCTAGCAGTTTATCATGGATTTCAGCGCTTTCAACAACTCCGCCACCCGGTGAGTTAACCTTAAGAATAATCCCTTTTACGCTATCATCCTCTTTAATGAATTCTAACCTTTTCATAAATCCTTGATGATTATATCCTGCTGCTTGAAATAATGATTCTGCGTCATTTGTATCCTGAATAACACCATTGACGTCCAGCACAGCAATCTTTTTCATTTCATTCCCTTCCTGAATAACTTCTTCTGTAAAAGGAAGCTCTGATGCCGCAAAAAGCTCACTAATATCTGTTTCAACACCTTTAAAAGCAAATGCAGATAAAAAATTAATCATAACGGATACAAAAAATAATGCCGCAGCAATTCCAAGAGCGGCCCATCGTTTCCCATTCATGTTAAGAATCCTCCTCGTATATTCATTAAAATTTTTCTTACATAATTTAATATTGTTTCAAGATAATGCTAAAATTAATGCAGGACTACCTTAGTTTATCAAAAATGAAAAGTTTATTGGGCTATTTTTACAAATTAATAACCAAAATCTGGAGGGTACCATGGGACATAGACGCAATATCTTTTTTTATCACCACTTAGATAATGAAATGTTGGAAAAGGTTGGAGACTTACAAGGAATGGCAGAGCAGTACGGTCTAACAATTGTAAAGGACCACCGTCAAGCCAATATCATTGCTAGCATTGGTGATGATGGAACATTCCTGCAAGCTGTCAGGAAAACTGGGTTTAGGGATGATGTTCTTTACGGTGGAATCACAATCAAGGATAGTTTAAGTATGTATTGTGACTTCAAAATCAATGAATCCTCTAAGATGATAGAGGCAGTTTCAAATGAACAGTTAAAAGTTCGCCGCTATCCATTTATAGAGGTAATGGTTGACGGGCAAGGAACTTTTCCCTGTCTTAATGAGTTTAGTATTCGCTCCTCCATCATAAAAACACTTGAATTTGATGTATTTATTAATGACCTCCATTTTGAAACCTTTCGTGGAGATGGCTTAATCGTTGCTACTCCAACTGGAAGTACAGCTTATAATAAATCTGTTAATGGCGCTGTTGTTGACCCCTTAATTCCGTGTATGCAAATAAGTGAAGTGGCATCCATTAATAATAACAAGTACCGCACCTTAGGTTCTCCCTTTGTTATTGGAGGCGAACGCACACTTACGCTTAAAATTATTTCTGCTGAGGGCAATGAGCATCCTACTATGGGATTAGACAATGAGGCTTTAAGTATCCAGCATGTTGATAAAGTCCAAATTAAACTCAGTGATAAAAAGATTAAAACCCTGAAGTTAAAAGATAACTCCTTCTGGGAAAAAGTAAAAAGAACCTTTCTTTAATAGCAAAAAGGCTGTCTGGGGAACGACAGCCTTTTTTCATTATTATTGTTTCACGGATTGTAACTCTTGCTGGCGAAGTTCGATTCGGCGGATTTTTCCTGATGTTGTTTTTGGAAGTTCTGACAAATATTCAATTTTCCTTGGATATTTGTATGGTGCTGTAAGTGTCTTAACATGCTCCTGAAGGTTTTTGGTTAATTCAGGGTCATTTGCATTGACATCCTCTTTTAACACGACAAACGCTTTTACAATAAAGCCGCGAATTTCATCTGGGCTGGCCACTACTGCACATTCTTTAACAAATGGATGTTTTACAAGTGCATCCTCAACTTCAAAAGGTCCAATTGTGTAGCCTGAACTGATAATAATATCGTCTCCACGCCCTTCAAACCAAAAGTAACCATCCTCATCCTTCTTTGCTTTATCACCCGTAATATAGTATTCACCACGGAATTGCATTGCCGTTCTTTCTGGATCCTTATAATAGTTCTTAAATAAGGCAGGAGTTTCTATGTGCACGGCGATATCCCCAACTTCTCCAATTGAACAAATTTCGCCTTCTTCATTTATGATTTCTACCCTGTTACCCGGAGTTGGTTTGCCCATAGAACCTGATTTAAGCTCCATTCCTTTTGTTATTCCAACCAATAAAGTATTTTCGGTCTGACCATAGCCGTCACGGACATCCACATTAAAATGTCTTTTAAACGTATCAATTACCTCACGATTAAGCGGTTCCCCAGCAGAAACAGCACTATGCAGGCTAGGTAATTTGTAATCTCCTAGATTCTCTACCTTTGCCATTATCCGATATTCAGTTGGTGTACAGCAAAGGACATTAACGGAATATTTCTCTAGAAGGCTTAAATACTTTTGAGGATCAAACTTGCCGTTATACACTAGCCCAGTTCCGCCTGAACCAAGAACCGATAAAAATGGACTCCAAATCCACTTTTGCCAGCCTGGCGCAGCAGTTGCCCAAACGGTATCACCATCTTCAATACAAAGCCATTTTGGTGCAGCTGTTTTTAAATGTGCAAATGCCCATCCATGTGTATGTACAACCCCTTTTGGATTACCGGTTGTTCCTGATGTATACGATAAAAATGCCATGTCATCACGAAGTGTTTCAGCAAACTCAAACTCTTGTGATGACGCTTTCATTTCTTCCTCCAAAAAGATCCATCCATCTTGCTTTTCTCCAACTGATATCTTCACAAGGGGTTCTTCACTGGAAATATTTTCAAATTGATCAACATACGGATAATAACTAATGACCGCTTTTACATCACCATGGGTAATGCGATATTGAAGGTCCTTTTCACGGAGCATTTCTGAGCTTGGAATGACAACTAGTCCAGCTTTTAACGCCGCTAAGTAAACAACATAGGCCTCAATTAGTCTTGGAATGATGACTAGGACAACATCGCCTTTTTTTAGACCATTTTGTGTGAAAACATTGCCCGCTTGATTCACCTTTTTTAATAACTCTTCATATGTAACCTGATTTGTTTCCCCTAATTCATTTTCCCATTTTAATGCTAATCTTTCTGGATCTTTTGCAAAACGTTCTACTTCCGATACAAGATTATACTTTTCTGGTGCAATTAATTCTTCGCGGTTCATGTTTCTCCCCCTCACTCAAATTAAAAAGCATTATCACAAATTCTATTATACAAAATTATTCAAAAATTTAAAATTATTATTCTAAAAATAGTTTTTTTGTACAAAAGAAAGAGAGTGGGAAAAATCCCACTCTCTGTAGCCATCTTATTTATTTGTTATCGTGAAAATCCGCCGCCTAATTGAGACTCAGCCATTGCGACTAAACGCTTAGTGATTTCACCACCAACAGAACCGTTAGCGCGTGAAGTAGTATCCCCACCAAGTTGTACACCAAATTCAGTAGCAATTTCGTATTTCATTTGAGAAAGAGCTTGTTCTACACCAGGTACAAGTAATTGATTTGAGTTGTTGTTACTAGCCATGTGATATCACCTCCTTGTGAGTATAGAATGTGTAGAATCACATGGCAGTATTCCTTTTTATAATTGGTAATTGTTCACAAATACTTCACATTTTTCATATTTACAGATACTGTTCACGAGAATGTTGATTGGCTGAACATATCACAATTTATTTAAAATAAATCCTCGAATTCATCAGTTACTTGTTTTGTATCTGGTTTGATTGTTAGGGTTTCTGTCTTTTGTACTGCTTCTTCTATTAAGGAGTCAAAGTCATGGAAGCTTTCGTAGTGTTGGACTTTTTCTCTTTTTGGTTTTGTTTTTGGTGAGGATGGGACAAAGATTGTACAGCAATCCTCGAAGGGTCTGATTGAGATATCATAGGTATCAATGTCTTTGGCGATTTTAATAATATCATTTTTGTCCATTGTCAGCAGCGGCCTTAGGATTGGGGTATTCGTTACCTCATTAATGGCATACATGCTTTCCAATGTTTGACTTGCGACCTGCCCAAGGTTATCACCGGTAATGATCGCTAGAGCTTCTTGTTTTTTTCTAATTTCATCTGTGATACGAAGCATAAACCTTCTTGTTGTGGTCATCGAATAATTTTCAGGAATTTGTTCCTTTATGGTTTGCTGTATTGTCGTAAATGGGACAATATGAAGCTTCATTGAACCAAAAATTTCAGAAAGTTTTTTGGCTAAATCAATTACTTTCTCTTTAGATCTTTCACTTGTATACGGGGGACTGAAAAAATGTACAGCCTCAATTTCTACCCCTCGTTTCATGGTCAAATAGCCTGCAACTGGACTATCAATTCCACCTGACAGCATCAACATTGCTTTACCGCTAGAGCCAACTGGCAGTCCGCCAGCTCCTAAGATATTCTCACATGACATGTAGATGGCCTCAGCTAGAACCTCCATTTTCAAGTTTATATCAGGATTTTTCACGTCAACCTTTATGCCTGGTATATTTTCGAGAATATGCCCGCCAAATGTATGATTGATACCAGCTGTATCCAACTCAAAAGATTTATCAGAACGTTTAGGAGAAATTTTAAAGGTTTGCCCCTCTTTGTACAGACTTTTAACTAAGGAAAGGGCAGCCTCTTTCATTTGTTCAAGGTCTCGTTCAACTCTTATTGCAGGACTAAGGGACTGAATACCAAAAATATTTTTCAAAGACTTGATGATTTCTTGAACGTTTTCGCCATTTACAAGAACGTACATCCTGTCACGCTCAGCCCGTATCTTTATCTTTGGAAAAGGAGCCAATGCGATTCGTACGCTCTTTCTTAACTTGTCTACAAATTTCTTCCGATTTCTGCCTTTGGTAGAGATTTCACCATAGCGAATCAGGATACGATCATATATCATATTAATTCATAACCTTTCTTAGTTGTTTGGCACCTTCTTCAATCGCCATAATTACCTTTTGTGCCTCATCCTCCGTATTATCGTAGGATAAACTTATTCTAAACGCACTGTCAGCCAAATCGTCTGGAACCCCCATCGCTAAGAGTGTTTGACTAGGTAATTGTTTCTTAGAAGAACAGGCACTTGTTGTCGATAAATAGATTTCTTTTTGCTCTAGAGTATGGATTAAAACTTCTGCTTTAACACCTCTGATTGAAAAGTTTAGAATATGCGGTGCAGAATTTTCAAGCGGTGTATTGATTGTAACGCCATCAATCCTGCCTAGCCCTTTTCTCAGAAGTGATTTAACCACTTTCATTCTTTCTAATCCTGTTTCACTGTTCCCTATCGTCATCCTTAAAGCCTTAGCCATTGCGACAGCACCTGCTACATTCTCCGTGCCGCTTCTTACTTTCCATTCTTGGTTGCCGCCCGAAAGCAGAGGGTCCAATCTAACACCTTCTTTAACAAAGAGTGCACCAGTGCCCTTTAATCCATGAAACTTATGTGCTGAAAATGAACATAAATCCACACTATTTTCCATTAGGTTTAATGGAACCTTACCGATAGCTTGTACAGCGTCTACGTGAAAGAGAATGTTTGGGTATTGGTTCAAGAGTTCACCAATCTCAGTAATAGGCTGTATGGTTCCAACCTCATTATTCACCTGCATAACAGATACAAGTATTGTATTCTTTTGAATAGAAGCTTTTACATCCTCTACCTTCACTCTTCCATTATGATCAGCTGGCAAATAGGTAATTTCAAATCCTAACTTCTCCAGCTGCTCCATTGCTCCACGGACTGAAGGGTGCTCGATACTAGATAAAATCAAGTGTTTTCCTTTATTTTTATGTAAAATAGCACTCCCTTTAATAGCCAGGTTATTACTTTCTGTACCACCGGAGGTAATGTAAATTTCAGTTGGTTTTACAGCTAGAAGGTTTGCCACTTGGGTTCGCGCCTGAGTAAGAAGTTTCTCAGCTTGAACACCTAATCCATGGAGAGAAGATGGATTGCCAAAAAATTCACTGGAAACCTTCACAAAAGAGTCTACTACCTCTTTATATGGCTTTGTGGTTGCACTATTATCAAAATAAATCATATCTTTACACCTCACCTTTGCAGGACTAAATCTTACCACAAACTTAATCAATTGAAAAAGGTTTGTGTTTAGATAAAAAAACCGATTCACCATTGTTGGCTGAATCGGTTTTTAGTAATCATTCCATTATTTTCCTACAGTAGCTTTAATTTTCTTTAAGGCTCCCGGGTCGATGGATTCAAGGGAGGCCGCTGCCTGTTCCAATGCTTCCTGGTACTCAAAATGTCTAAATGCTGTTTCTGCATCATTTAGTCCTTTGGCAACCGTTGGATATTGACTTCGATACCTGTTTCCATATTGAATTGCTTTTTCAGCAAGCAATACATTCTCAATCAATTCGACTGTCGTATTAGACAATTTATCAACCGTTAAAACTGCAATTTCTAAGTATTGATTTAATGCGGAAATATTAAGCGGCTTTTCTTGAAGCTGCAGCCTTACATTTTGAAGGCTCTCATTGGTATCCTCATATAAGTACTGATAATCTTCTGGTAATCCAGGAATATTACTTTTGGAAACCAAACGAATCGTTTCTCCCACTTTTTTTGTTAGGTCCTTAAGTGTTTCTCGAGCTTCGAACTCATCCTTCCTTAGCGCTTGAAGCTTGAGTCCGAAATTTTCCTGTTCTTCCTGAATCATTTCGATATGAGTTTTTATTTCCTTCAATTCTTCACAGAGTACCGTTAATGCCGATTCATTCATATTCATTTTTTCCATTAAGATCTCATAATGTTTTGTAACAGAGGCAAGTTGTTTTTCCAAGTGTCTTTGTATTTCAAAATCACTGTCAGTTAAATGGTAGCTTTCTTGAACATGCTTTACTTCATTTGAAAGATGATCATGTTCTTCTAGTACAGAACTTAAGAGTCCACTCATACCTTTTTCGTTTTGGAGGATAAAATGTTTGGCATTCACTTCTTTTTCCAATAAGTCAAAAAGTATGTCAATCCGTTCTTTAACCTCACCAATTCCTTCTAGTGCATTTTCAATTTTCGTCTCTTCAATAAAGGCTAAATACTCAACCAATTTTTCTTTTAAACTATCGATTTCAGTTTCTAACTGAATATGGCTTAAGTAATAACCTTTTTCAGTCATCTCTCTATGTCCTTCAAGAATATCAGTTAATTGGGCTGGTATAAGTGAATGACACTCGATTAAAAGCTGAGGAATTAATTCCATACTTTTTTTAACATTTGCTAACTGATCATGAATTGACAGTACGAGTTCACGGGCCTCGAGATAGTTGCCATTCACAGTCTTCTCATCAAATTCATGAAACTTTTTCGTTACGTCATCTAATTGGGTTTCTAAATGTTTTTCGGATTTGCCAAAACTATGACGATGAGCAAGCAGCGTTTTTTTTGTTTCCCGATACAATTCCTTTAACTGCTCAATTTCCGTTCTGTTTTTTTCTTCGCTACCAACAAGCTCATGTAGTTCCTCAACAATTTTATTAATTTCATTTTCTGTTGTTTGCAATTTATTATTGATTTCCTGTTGAATACCTTTCGCCTTATTAAAGCGATAGCGGTCTATATATTCTTCGGCGTCAAATAACATCTCTTCCAAATCAGGTAATTTAACGGTTACGATATCATCCCATTGGTTACGCCAGCCCTCGAATAACTCTTCGGTTTGTCCGGTCATATTCAATTGTTTTACCTTTGACATTTCATCCATTATTGGTCGATTAAACAAATCAATTTTCCAGGCTTCTAACCTATCCATCTCTTTAAAATACTTTTTCTTTATAAAATACCCCAATACAAATAAGGCTAGTAGCAGGATGATAAATCCAATAAAATACTTCACGTTCAAGCCCCCTGTTTCAAACACTTCATTTAAATCCTCAAAGCATTAGATACTAATCTATAAATAAATTATAATTGTTGGTAAGTTCAATGCCTCTATGATACCATGTTAACGACATTTTTTGACTATTATTTTCATTTTTTTTGTAAAAGAAATTTTAATTTACTAATTTATGACAAATCCCACCTAAAAACACACATTACCATAAATATCCAAACTAAAAAGCACTTGCTTGAAGGAAATTTGTTTTCCCAGCTAGTGCTTAGCATATAAGAATCCGTTTATTTGTTTCAATTTATAAAATAGCCTCTTTCTTTTCTATTAATTTTGTTCCTAAGGTATTGTCAATCCAATTGTTGATTTCCTTTAAATACTTTTGTTCAAAGAACCTCTCGTTTGGAAAAATATAAAGTACTTCTCGTAAATAATGAGCATTAATAAACGGCATCATAAGTAAACCCTTGTATTGGATAATTAGATAAGCGATAGAGTGTGGACGGAATTCTTTCCTTTCAAACCCTTTTTCAAATATCTTTTGAAAATAATACTTTTCCTTTACTGCATAGGTGGACATAATTTCTCTGACCATCTGAGAATCCATTGACAGTTCTCGATACACGAAGCTTGTAAGTTCAATATTTTCACATTGATAGTGGAGCAAATCAGCAGTAATTCGTTTTAAACAATCCTTTACACCTGTATCCATTGAAGTAAACTTTTCTTCAATAATGCTAAGATATTGCTCAAAAAAGTAAGTAAAGCAATATTCTAATAATCCAAGCTTATTTTCAAAATGGTAGGCGATGGTTGCAGAGTTCACTCTGGCTACGGTTGCAATATCACGTATTGACGTTCCACTATATCCATTTGAATTAAAAAGCGATATCGCTGCCTTTACTATTTCTTCCTTAGAATCCTTTTTCATCCTACACCTCCTGTATCAATTACTTTTATCCTTACTATAACAATTCTTGTTATCAGGGTTGATTCCTTTATTAATTTATCGACAAAGTATGCTCTTTTTCTTGTCAGTTTGATAAAATAAATAAGAATACAATAAAAAGATGGGAGAATAACCATGTTTAATGTCGAAATGCACAAAGGGAGCCGCCAGGAAAATTACGATTTAGTAAAAAAACAATTCCAGGCCCTTCTCCATGGCGAGAAAAATCAGATCGCTAATCTTAGCAATGCTTCAGCATTATTAAACCAGTTTCTTGATCGCATAAACTGGGTAGGTTTTTATTTAATGGATGAAAACAATGAGCTAGTACTGGGTCCCTTTCAAGGTCTCCCAGCATGCGTTCGCATTCCACTTGGCAAAGGTGTATGCGGTACATCTGCCAAAACTAGAGAAACACTCCGGGTGGAAGACGTTCATCAATTTCCTGGACACATTGCCTGTGATGCTGCCTCCAATTCTGAAATCGTCATTCCCCTAATAAAAGACGGAAAATTACTGGGTGTCTTGGATATTGACTCGCCAGAGAAAAATCGTTTTGACGAATTGGACCAAGAGCAATTAGAAGGACTTACCGCCATTCTTATTGAACATTTGTAAATTCAAAAAACTCGCCGCAGCGAGTTTTTTAAATTTTCTCAAGCGCTTGCTCGATATCTTCCATTATATCTTCCCATGCTTCAAGACCCACAGAAAGCCGGAGCAATGTATCTTCTATACCCATTTTTCTTCGTTCTAGTTCTGGTATGACAGCATGCGTCATCGTAGCGGGGTGCTGTATTAACGTTTCTGCATCTCCTAGACTCACCGCAATTTTTATTAATTGTAACTGATTCATAAATAATTGAGCTGTCTGTTTTGTTCCTTTGATTGCAAATGAAATTAATCCGCCTGGTTTTTTCATTTGCTTATGCATGATTGAATGATCTTCTTCATAGTCACTATTACCAGGAAAGTAGATGGTTTCAATCTTTTGATGACTTCGTAAAAAATCAACGAGCAGGCTTGCATTCTCACAGTGACGATCCATCCTAACTGGCAATGTTTTTAATCCCCGCAGTAAAAGCCAAGCATCGAATGGAGAAATAATACCGCCCATATCTTTTTGAGTGGTTCTTGATACTGTTTGGATAAACTCACTTTTACCAATTACAATCCCTGCAATGACATCGCCATGACCACAAATATATTTGGTCGCACTATGAAGAACAACATCGCAGCCATGGCTGATAGGCGTCTGTAAATACGGAGAGCAAAATGTATTATCCACCACAACGGGAATACCACGTTGTTTTGCAACACTTGCAACTAATTCTAGATCAATAAGTTTCATGGTGGGATTGATCGGGGTTTCAATATAGATACAGGCTGTATTAGGTTTGAGGTCTTTTTCCAGCATTTCTATTGTAGACATTGCTGAAAAATCATGGCTAATGTTATATTTCCTTTTTAATAATTGCAGCAAACCGAACGTACAGCCATATACACCTTGCGAACACAAGATATGGTCACCTGTTTTAGTTAAAGCCGTCAACACAGCAGATACTGCTGCCATCCCTGAGGAAAAGGCTAAGGCTGCTTCCCCTTGTTCAAGCTTTGCCATTCTATCTTCAAGGATTTTTACTGTTGGGTTTCCTAGACGGGAATAAACAAATCCTTCTTCTTGCCCGGCAAATCTCCTTTCTCCTTGCTCCGCACTATCAAAGGTAAACGAGGAAGTTTGATACAAGGGAGGAACTAAGCTTCCTTGGTGTTCTTCTGAACTGTACCCAGCATGAATTGTTTCCGTTTCAAACCGTAAATTTTTATTTTCCACTCTGACTCCTCCTATTTTAAAACGCTTACTTTTTTTATCTGTTTCTATATACTATTCATTTATGGATAGGATTTTCCTGAAATTAACTTGACACATTGTTGAATAAAATTATATAATATCATTTGTGTAAAATAACTGCAGCCTATGTGAACACTTGAATGGATTCATTTTGTTCCTCAAGAGTCAGCGAACTCTTCTGATGGTGTATCTTGTAACCCTCTGCTGCTAGGGCGAAGGTGCATGAAAACAAAATGGCTATCATTGATGTTTCATAACGGTTTTTATTTTACCAAAATAAAAACACTAAGGAGGAGTCATTCATGGCTCGTTATACTGGCTCAAGCTGGAAAATCTCTCGTCGTCTTGGAATCTCTCTAAGCGGCACAGGTAAAGAATTAGAAAAGCGTCCTTACGCTCCTGGACAACATGGTCCAAACCAACGTAAGAAGCTTTCTGAATACGGATTGCAATTACAAGAAAAGCAAAAACTTCGTCATATGTATGGAGTAACTGAGCGTCAATTCCGTAACCTTTTTGACAAAGCTGGCAAAATGGGTGGGGTTCACGGTGAAAACTTCATGATCCTACTTGAATCACGTCTTGACAACGTAGTTTACCGTTTAGGTTTAGCTCGTACTCGTCGTGCAGCTCGTCAATTAGTAAACCATGGTCACATTATGGTTGATGGATCTCGCGTAGATATCCCTTCATACCGTTTAGCTGCTGGTCAAACTATCACTCTTCGTGAAAAATCACGTAATCTTACTGCTGTTAAAGAAGCTATCGAAGTAAACAACTTCGTTCCTGACTTCTTAACTTTTGATGCAGACAAGCTTGAAGGTACATTCACTCGTTCACCTGAGCGTTCTGAATTACCTGCTGAAATTAACGAAACTCTTATCGTCGAGTTCTACTCACGTTAATTGATTTCCTTATTAAACAGCAATAACAAAAACCCTAGAAGCGTTGATATAACGCTTCTAGGGTTTTTTTACTTTTACTCTGCTATGTAGTTTTTTGTATTCTCCTGATCTTTATTTTTTCTTACTATTAGAAGCAAAAAAACCTTGCATGATATGCAAGATCTTTTTGCTTCTAAGGGAAATCTAGTTTTGAATTCGTTCAATTGCACAAGCTACAACCTATTGGCTAATAATGAGTGGCGGAGGGAAACGAATCACGATATCTCTATTTAGATGACATATCTTCAAAAGAACATTCCTTTAGTGGAACGACCTTCGTTTTATGAATGAGTTTATACCCGAGCCATAATACCAAAAAGATTGGTAAACCAATATAGGAAACGGCTATACCATACCAATCAATTTCACTAGTTAAAAAAGCTTGATAATTTTGGCCGAGAATGACAATAACACACATTGCAAAAGCGAGAATCGGACCGAGCGGGAACCATTTCGCTTTATATTTCAAATCATTCAAGTCCCTGCCCTGGGCCATATATGCTTTTCTAAAACGGTAGTGGCTTACTGCAATCCCAAGCCATGCAATAAACCCAGTTAAACCTGACGCATTTAATAACCATGTATACACTTGATCTCCAAAAATGGACGTTAAAAAGGCCATGCCTCCGATAATTGTCGTTGTGACAAGGGCATTCATCGGAATCCCGCGATCATTTACATTTTGTAAAAATTTAGGTGCCTGTCCGTCCTTTGCCATGGACCAAAGCATACGTGTCGATGCATATAAACCGGATGTTCCCGCTGATAAGACCGATGTTAAAATGACAGCATTCATCACAGATGCCGCAAACGCAATACCCACTTTCTCAAATACCAGGGTAAAAGGGCTGACAGCAATGTTGTCGACATCCACGCCTAACAGGTCAGGACTGGTATAAGGTATAATAAGGCCAATGACAGCAATGGCAGCGATATAAAATAGAAGAATACGCCAAAATACTTGTCGAATCGCCTTTGGTACGTTTTTCTCAGGCTCTTCACTTTCTCCTGCAGCAATTCCCACGAGTTCCGTTCCTTGAAAAGAAAAACCTGCGATGAAAAAAATACTAAAGATGGATAAAATGCCGCCACTGATTGGGGCATCTCCTATAGTAAAGTTCTTAAACCCGATAAACTGTCCACCCAGAATACCGAAAATGGTGAGCAAGCCTACTCCAATGAAAACGATGATTGTCACTACTTTTATTAAGGCAAACCAATACTCCGACTCACCATAACTTTTAACCGACAATGCATTCAATAAGAAGATTAGTCCTAAAAACAGTGCGCTCCATACGATACTCGGTACATCCGGAAACCAGAACTTCATAATAATAGCTGATGCAACGATTTCAACCGCCAATGTAACAGCCCAGTTAAACCAATAATTCCACCCGAGCGCAAAACCAAATGCCGGGTCGACAAAACGGTTGGCATAGGTTGAAAAGGATCCTGAAACCGGCATTAAGGTAGCCATTTCCCCGAGACTTGTCATCAAAAAGTAGACCATGATGCCGATAGCTCCATAAGCTATTAGCGCCCCACCGGGTCCAGCTGTTTGAATAGACGCACCTGTCGCTAAAAACAATCCTGTCCCAATTGATCCGCCAATAGCAATCATCGTCAAGTGACGTGCTTTTAGATTGCGTTTAATTTGCTCTTTACTCCCATTGTGATTCTGATTATTCTGATTATTTTCGTTGTTAGTATAGCTTTTGATTGCTTCCATGCATTGTCTCCCTTCAATTTTGAACTATAAGTATCTATCTAACTATAAGGAATCTATCATTGTAGATTGTTTAGGACAATTTATCCCTTTTTGAAGTGATAGGGATAAATTGTCCATAGGAATAGAAGTTCATTGCAGGTAATTATCGAAAAATGGGAGACGGCTCGCTATTTATTTCGAAAAATCAAAGTAGTTTCGCTTCAATAAGCGCGGAGCAGCCATTAGGGTGTCATAGTTCATACTTTTTCCGAGCTTTGAGCAATCAATTAAAAATAGATGATCCTCGATTTCTTTCACCGTATTATCTGTTTGATAGGTCATTCCGCATTCCAAGCAGTTAACGGAGGGTGTGTCCCGAATTTCAATCGCTTGTGTACCATCTGGAAGTTCCCAATATACCGTGTTGCTTGTTTCACGCGCTGTGTCAGATTCGCACCATTGACAAATCATAACTACTCCTCCCTCGCTCCAACTGTCTCAAACTTACTCAGTTGCGATTGGAATTTCTTCTCCTTTAACTCATCACGTTTGTCACGTTTATCCTTTAAAGAGCTATGCTCAGGATTTTCCTTATATGTTTTGCGACGATCTAAACGGTTTAAGCCTTCTGGTGTAAGGTTAAATTTCGTGTCATCAATAATGGATAGAACTCCATTACTTTCAAACTTTTCAAACACCTCAGGATATACTTTTTTGTAGTAATTCTCTGCACTGCCTGACTGATAATTTTCTGGCTCCGGATAAGATGTAATGACACCTTCAAAATTACGTAATACTACTTTATTAGAACTTTGAGAAATGATATAGTTCGGCTGCAATGGAATTTTACCGCCTCCACCCGGGGCATCAACAATAAATGTAGGAACGGCGTAACCCGATGTATGGCCGCGGAGTCCTTCCATAATTTCCAATCCTTTGCTGATTGGTGCACGGAAATGGCCAATCCCTTCTGATAAATCGCATTGGTAAATGTAATATGGACGAACGCGAATTTTAACAAGGTCATGCATTAGTTGTTTCATAATCGGCACACTATCGTTAATGCCTGCTAAAATAACCGATTGGTTACCAAGCGGTACCCCAACATTTGCAAGCATTTCACATGCACGCTTCGATTCTTCCGTAATTTCAATAGATGTATTGAAATGTGTATTCAACCAAACTGGATGATACTTTTTCAAGATATTACAAAGATTTTCTGTAATTCGCTGCGGGAACACAACAGGTGCCCTTGTACCGATACGGATTATTTCTACATGCGGAATCTCACGTAAATTCTTTAAAATATATTCTAAAATATTGTCATTAATAAGGAGCCCGTCTCCTCCAGAAATTAACACATCTCGAATTTGTGGGTTAGATGCGATATAATTAATCGCTGTGTCTAACTGTTTCTTTGGTACGCCCATTCCGATTTGTCCGGAGAAGCGTCTTCTCGTGCAGTAACGGCAGTACATGGAGCATTGGTTTGTTACTAGGAACAACACGCGATCGGGATAACGATGCGTTAACCCAGGTACCGGCGAATCTTCATCTTCATGCAGGGGATCCTCTAAATCATATCTTGTTTTATGCAATTCCTGGCCAATTGGAACTGACTGCATACGAACCGGACATCTTGGATCATCTTGATCCATAAGCGATGCATAATAAGGGGTGATGTTTAATGGGATTGTTTTTGTTGCAATTTTAACACCTTCTTCTTCATCAGGTGTTAAGTTAACAACTTTCTTTAAGTCCTCTAAACTTTTGATTGTATTCGTCAGCTGCCAAACCCAATCATTCCATTGCTCCTCCGTTACATCCTTCCAAAGCTCGATTTCTTTCCAATGCCTTTTCGGTTTGAATAAAGTGTTTCTCATGATTAAACTCCCCCTAAATTAGTTGATTTTTTATACCCTTTAATGAAATCTCTGTTTATTAAGAAATGGAGTATTCCATATAGTAGCGATTTTCCCCTTGACCAAATTCATCGAATCTCGTCTCTTGAATGACAAACCCTAATTTTTCATATAACTTGACGGCTGCCTTGTTTTGAGTACTGACGGTTAAGCAAACCTTATGAAATCCATCTTGTTTTAAAATCGGATAAATTTCCTCAAAGAATAATTTTCCTATTCCTTTCCCTTGCTGGTCGGAGCGGACATAAAACCCAAAAATGTAGGCTTTATGAATATCATTGTAAGCTCTCATCAATTCGCAAATCGCAATCGGCCTTGGATCATTTTGCTGCCGGTATTGAATAAGTTTCCCGTAGCGTGTGAGCGGGACAAGGGCTTGTTCATCTACTGCTCCTAATCCTGGAAATGCATCTTGCTCAAGCTCCATCATCATTTTCAGTTGTTCTGGATTCAATGAAGGTGGTACTTCGACATAATAGGTTTTGTTCAATGTTTCCATTTTTCCGTCCCCCCCTGTTCTACTTCATATTGGATATCATCCAGCGGCCAAATTGGCTTAGGAATGTATCGATACGTAAAAGTTGTTAAACGATTGGAGGCAACACCAGGTGCATCCACATAAATGATACGGCCAACAATCGGCTCAAACGCAGCCCGAAAATGATTTTTAGCCTTTAACCCAAGAATTCTCTTTGCCTGCGGCTCAAGGCCAATATGACGAAACATTTCCGGATCATTCGCTGACATCGGCCTTCCAATGAGGAGTATATCCATCTTGCCAACACGAATGTGTGCCGCTCCTTTTAAATCGACTCTTAAATGCTGATTGAACGGCCCAGAATTGTGAAATACACCGTCTGATAAGGCCACGACCGTTGCTTCGACATGAACGGGCTCCCCAAATTCAGGTGATACTTTCCCTCCTAGGGACAATAATACCTTTTTTCCGACCCCTTTTTTGCGGCAAGCCTCGAGGGATTCTTGATCGTAGAGTCCTCCAAACAGCGTGTCAGAAATGTTCATCTTCACCATCTCCCGAAGCAGCGCTGTTGTATCCCCGCTCCCGCAGCTTAAAGGATTATCCGAGATATCCGCCAGCACGACCGGTTTGTCATCTTCAATCGACATCGCCAAATCGAGCCCCTCTTTTACACTTGGCAATTCCATGATAAATTCTTCTCTGACACTCCAGAACAAGGATGCCATCTTTTGGGCAGTCTCTTTTCCTTTTTGTGGATCGAGTGAAACCACAAGTACACTGGCACCGACCATGGGAATATCCGAGTACGGAAAGCCGCCAAATACGGACACATTATAAATTCCTTCTTCCTCTTCGGCCTGTTTCGCCCACTCTATCATTTTGTGCATCGGCCCTTCTGCCGTTCTCATATTGATAGAGGGAGGCATCATCGGCAATTTTTCAAAAGAAGCATAATAAAGTACATCTTCCTTTAATTGCTTCAATAAAGCCAATGCCGCATGAACGCCTTGTTCATACATATCAACATGTGGATAGGTTTTAAATCCAAAATGAAGTGGTGTGTAATGAACCATTTTTTCACTTAAATTGGCGTGCATATCCAGTGTTGTCGCAATCGGGACATTCGGTCCAATCAGCTCGCGAATTTTCCCGAGTAAATGCTCTTCCGGGTCAAAGAGGTTCTCCACCACCATTGCCCCATGCAGTGCCAGCAATAATCCGTCGAGCCTTCCCGCCTGCTGGATGGACTCCAGCATTTTTTTTTCGATGATGGAGTACGCCTCTGTTGATACCACTCCCGAGGGAATCGCAGCCGCACAAAGCAGCGGTACGATTACTACATCCCTTTCTTGTTTCAATACATCCAAAAACCCGCCCACTTCCGTTTTCGTACCATTATAGGCATCATAAATTTCATCGCCGATAAAGTAACCTTCATTTCGAAACTGCTGGATTTCAGTTTTCATCGGGCTGAAACTGTGGGATTCATGGTAAAAGAATGCAATACCGATACGATTTTTTCTCATGTTCTCCCACCTAATAATAGATATTGTCCGTCAATTAATAGTTCGTATATATTGACTTCCACTCTGTCATGACATCAAATACATGATGGGAAACTTCACGGTGACCGTTTCCGGACATTTTCATCCCCCCAAACGCCACTCCCATCTCGGCATTGGATGTTCCGTTATTAATATAGACAAGTCCGCTTACCGCTTCCTTTGCAGCACGGTTCGCATAGTGAAGGCTCTCAGTATAAATGGAAGTCGATAACCCATAAATCGTTCCGTTATTTACCTCCATGGCTTCCTCATATGAATCTACTTCAATGATGGCAAGAACAGGACCAAAGATTTCTTCCTGTGCAATAGTATCATTCGGTTTCACATTCTCGATGATGGTCGGCTCATAGTAATAACCGCCTAATTCTTTGACACGCTGCCCGCCTGACACAATTTTTCCGCCTTCTTCAATCGCTGTTTTTACATATTTTTCGACTGTATGAAGCTGGTCTTCATTTACGAGAGGGCCCACTTGTTTCCCTTCTTCAAGTCCATTTCCTATTTTCATAGACTTTGTTAATTCAACTACTTTTTGTACGAGCAGTTCCTTTACTGGACGTTCAACGATTACTCGACTTGCCGCTGTACAGCGCTGACCAGTCGTCGTAAACGCTGATTTTACGATTCCGTCTGCCGCCTTGTCCAAGTCCGCGTCCTTCAAGACGATCACTGCATTTTTTCCACCCAATTCCAATGAAATACGTTTTAACGTTTTACTGCTCATTTCAGCCAGCTTTTGTCCGACTTCTGTTGAGCCCGTAAACGAAATGATTTTAATATCTGCATGCTCTGCGAGTGTTTGACCAACTGTTCTTCCTGAACCGGTAATTAAGTTCACAACCCCTGCTGGCAATCCAGCTTCATCTAACACTTCCACAAATATCTTTGCTGATAGCGCAACCTCTGAAGCCGGCTTCCATACGACGGTATTACCAGAAATCAGGGCTGAAAAGATTTTGTAGGAAGCAAGCGCAACCGGGAAGTTCCAGGGGGTAATGCACGCCGCAACTCCAAGAGGTTCACGGACCATTCTTACGTTCCGATCTAGGAAGCCAGTCGGGACCGTTTCTCCAAAGAGGCGTCGTCCTTCACCTGACATATATTGAGCAGTCGCGATGACCACTCCAACTTCGCCTAAAGATTCTGGCAGTACTTTTCCCATCTCCATTGTCATGACACTAGCAAGTTCCTCTTTTCGTCTCTCAAACAATTGTGCTGCTTTCGTTAAATAGGCCGCTCGTTCTGGTATGGGGGTGTTTTTCCATTGTGAATACGCTTCATTCGCTTTTGTGACAGCTTCATCCACTTGCTCTGTTGTGGCAGCCGCACATATGCCGACAAGTTCCCCCGTTGCCGGATTTAAGCTTTCAAAGTAGGACTGATCGGGAGCACTTACCCATTTTCCATTTATATAAAGATCTCCCTGAGGAATTTCTGTTTTGATTTGGCTGGACATAAACTTGACCTCCTTTTTCGTTGTATACCTAGTAATCAAAAATTAGTTTCCGGATATAGTTTCTGTTATCACATCTTCTAAAATCGTTAATCCTATATCTAGCACATCTTCTTGAATATTAAGAGGCAGCATTAATCGGATTGTTTGCCCGCTTACACCACAGTTCATAATGAGCAATCCATTTTCCAGTGCTTTCAATTTAATTTTCGGTACAAAGAAAGCAGCAGATTCCGAATCGAATTCAATACCAATCATCATGCCGATTCCTCGAACTTCAACAATGCCTGGTAAATGTCCTACAGAGTTATGAAGTCGGCCGACAATCTCGGCACCGAGTTTAGCACTGCGTTCTACTAACTTCTCTTCCTCAATGACCTCTATATTTGCCAATGCCGCAGCACAAGATATTGGATTTCCTCCAAATGTCGAACCATGACCAGCCGTCGGCCATTTTTCATGAAGCTCACGACTTGCTACAATAGCACCAAGAGGCATGCCGCCGGAGAGAGCTTTTGCCAATACTAAAATATCAGGGGTCACATTCGCATGCTCTGCCGCAAACATTTTGCCTGTACGGCCAAATCCTGTTTGTACTTCATCAAAAATAAGCAAAATGCCGTGTTCCTCTGTAATCTTTCTTAACTCCTGCAAAAAGCTTGGCGGTGCCGGATAATAGCCGCCTTCACCCATTACAGGTTCAATGATGATTGCCGCTACACGTGAAGGGTCCACGCGTAAATCGAACAATTTTTGGAGCTGATTTAAGCAATACTCTTCAGCTTCTTCTTCTCTAATGTTTTTCAGCTGGCTCGGATACGGATATGGTACGTGATACACCTCTCCTAAAATCGGTTCATAATAACGACGGTATTTAGAGCTCGATGCCGTAATCGCTGTTGCTCCTAATGTGCGGCCGTGAAACGATCCTTCAAAAGCTATGATGGCAGGTCTGCCTGTAGACGCTTTCGCTAGTTTGAGTGCACCATCAATAGCTTCCGCTCCCGAATTGGAGAAAAAGACAGTGTCTAGATTTCCTGGTGTAATATGAGCAAGCTTTTCCGCCAAATTTGCTGCTGTTTCGTAATAACCATAGTTCAATCCAAGATGAATCAAGGCTTCAGCTTGCTTTTTAATGGCTTCCACCATTTTCCCGTTGGTATGCCCGACAGCGTTGACAGCCACTCCGGAAACGAAATCGATATACTCCTTTCCGTCTGTCGTCCAAAATTTGGCTCCATGCGCTTTTTCAATGACAAGCTCCGTTACCCTTGTCATAACCGGTGATAAATGTTTTTGTGCCTTTTCTTTAATCTCTTCTGTTTTATTTTGTAATTTCATAAATCTCATCCTTTCTTAATCGACCTTTGAATATCGCGAATGAATCATCTAAAATTCTTACAATCTCATCAATTTCTGTTCTCGTAACATTTAATGGAGGGCTGATGATGAGGTGCTCCCCCTTTGTGCCGTCAATTGAACCAGAACCAGGATAAAAAACCGCACCAAGTTCCATCGCAATTCCATTCAATCTTTCTGCAGCTTTTTCGGATGGATCGAACAACAGGTCCTGGCCATAATCCTTCACAAGCTCTATACCTACTAAAAGCCCTCTGCCGCGAACATCAGATATATAAGAATGTTTTTGCTTCAGTTCCTTTAGACGTTTGACAAGGTAGGTACCTTGTTTTTTGACGTTTTCCAGCACCATATCTCGCTCATAAACGTCCAATGCAGCAATACCGGCTGCAACAGCAACAGGATGCCCACTATATGTGTAACCGTGAATGAATTTCCCGTCACTGTTTTGAATGAGTCCGTCGATTAACCGATCATGAACGATCATTCCGGCGAGGGGGGCATATCCCGCTGATACCCCTTTTCCGAATGTGATAATATCAGGCTTGATTCCAATTTGTTCTGTCGCAAAATTGGTACCAGTACGGCCAAAGCCAGTCATCACTTCATCGATAATTAAGACGATTTCGTATCGATCACACAGCTCTCGAACTTTCTCAAAATAACCCGGCGGCGGCGGAACAGCCCCTTGCTGGCTTCCAACAATCGGTTCGGCAATAAATGCCGACACATTCTCAGGACCTAGCTCAAAAATGGTTCTTTCAATATCCGTTACACACGTCCAGTTTTGTTTAGAGAGACAATCATCTTTTTGACGATCGTATGGACATCGGTGGCAGTATGGAGAATAGACATGGGCATAGTTTAAAAGATTAGGAGTGTATGCATGCCTTCTTTTAACGTCTCCTCCTGCGGATAAAGAACCTATGGTGTTTCCGTGATACGATTGCCATCGCCCGATCACAATGTGTTTTTGGGGTCTGCCGCCGTCCCGATGATATTGCCTCGCCAGCTTCAAAGCGCTTTCATTTGCTTCGGAGCCCCCGGTTGTAAAATACACTTTATTTAAATGGTCTGGAGCCATTTTTCCAATTGTTTCAGCCAGCTTATGTAACGCTTTCGTCTCGAAGCGCATGGTATGGACGAAAGCTGCTTTTTTTGCTTGTTCTGCCATGGCCTCTCCTATAGAAGTAATCCCATGGCCCAAGTTAGCTGCAACCGCTCCCGAGCAAGCATCCAAATATTTTTTCCCGTTCTCATCTATAAGATAGACCCCTGCACCGTGGGTAATAATCGGATACTCCTTTTTTAAATCACGATGAAACACGTAGTCCTTTTTTATTCCATCCATCTTTCCACCACCATTGCCATTCCTAATCCACCCGCCACACAAATCGTCGCAAGGCCATATTGCCGTTTTTGTTTTTCAAGCTCATGACATAATGTAGTGACGATCCTTGCACCGGAGCATCCAAGGGGATGGCCCAAGGCAATCGCCCCACCGTTTACATTCACGTTGTCTCCTTTTATGTCCCATTCTTTTAAACAAGCAAGGCTTTGAGCGGAGAATGCTTCATTTAATTCAATTAAATCGATATCTTCCAAACTAAGACCCGCTTTTTTCAACGCAATCTGGGATGCAGGAACCGGACCGATACCCATTTCTTTTGGTGATACACCCGCTGCAGCAAAGGAACGAATCCTTGCCATCGGGACCACTCCAAGCTGTATCGCTTTTTCTTCTGACATCAACAGCAGCATCGAAGCTCCATCATTTCTTCCAGATGAGTTTCCAGCTGTTACCGTACCATCCTTTTGAAACACAGAATTTAGTGTTCCTAACTTTTCAATGTCCGTCAATCTTGGGTATTCATCTATCGCAAAGTGTCTAATCCCCTTTTTTCCTTCCTTTACCGGAACAGGTATGATCTCTTCTTCAAAATGACCCCTTTCAATTGCACGTTTCGTTTTCTGCTGACTCCTGAAAGCAAATTCATCTTGTTCGCGGCGGCTTATGTTATATTTTTCAGCCAGCCACTCAGCTGTTTTCCCCATCGTAAAACGACCGTATATCTCCTCTGGCTGCGATTTTGGCTGACTCTCCGTATTTGAATCATACAGCGTCATATCACCCATCTTGTTCCCAAATCGAGTCCCAACCGTATAATGAGGTGCTTGTGACATGTTTTCGACGCCTCCTGCTAAAACGACGTCAGCCTGACCAGTCAAAATGGACATCGCTCCGTTAATGACAGCCTGCATGCCTGAACCGCACTGGCGATGAACAGTATAAGCAGGAATCGTTTCGGGAAAATGTGCCTGTAATGCCGCGACTCTTGCAATATTCGGAGCATGCGCACTTTGCTTTGTTTGTCCAACGATGACTTCATCAATAATATTGGCACCGTAACCAGAAGCAGAAAGATTATTTTTCATGATGAGGGAAACGAGCACTTCGGGGGGAGTATCTGCCAGTGATCCACCGAAGCTTCCAATAGCCGTCCGAAATGCATTTACAATTACAACCACTATACAGTCACCTCTTTGCCTATATTGAAAGATTCAGCAATTTGGAAGGGTGCGTCCGTTTTCTGTTGAATTTCCTCAAGGGAAACTCCAGGGGAGAGCTCAATAAGATGAAGTCCATCTTCCTTTACAGCGAACACCGCCAAATCGGTAATAATTAAATCCACTTTTCGTTCCGATGTGACCGGATAAGTTAATTCCTTGACGATTTTTGAATCTCCTTGGTTAGATGTATGCATTGTTGTTACGATGACCTTTTTGGAGCCTTCCAATAAATCCATCGCCCCACCTACACCTAGAACACTTTTTCCTGGGACGGCCCAGTTGGCAATCCGCCCAACTTGATCAATTTGTAACACCCCAAGGATTGAAACGCTTACATGCCCTCCGCGAATCATCGCAAAAGAGGAAGCGCTATCAAAAAAGGATGCTCCTTCCAAAACTGTGACAGGCAGTTTCCCCGCATTGACAAGATTTTGGTCAATATGCTCTTGTTCTGGCGTAGGACCTACACCAAGAATGCCGTTTTCCGAGTGTAAAAAAACGTTAACATCTGATGGAATATGATCAGCCACTAGTGTTGGAATCCCTATCCCCAAATTGACGATATCGCCATCCTTCAATTCCTTTGCTGCTCTTTGTGCAATGTATTGTTTCATATTCAAGCTAGTCCCCCCCCCTTCACAACAAGATAATCAACGTATAAATGAGGAGTCACAATTTCCTCAGGAGAAATTTGGCCTACCTCAACAATCTCGTCCACCTCTGCAATAACCACATCCGCAGCTGTTGCCATCATCGGATTAAAGTTTCTTGCCGATTTGTTGTATATGAGATTTCCTAATTTATCTGCCTTTTTCGCTTTAATTAGTGAAAAATTGGCTCTAAGAGGCTCTTGGAATACATACTTTTTACCATTAAGGGTACGCTCTTCTTTGTTTTCAGCGATTTTCGTTCCTACGCTGACTGGTGTATAAAACCCTCCTAATCCCGCACCGCCCGCTCGAATGGCTTCAGACATCGTTCCTTGTGGAAGAAGCTCCACTTCTAATTCTTTATCCTGATGAGCTTTAACCACTTCTGGATTTGATGTAAAATACGAACCTATTGCTTTTTTTACTTGCTTTTGCCGTACTAAAACTCCAAGACCTCTGCCCGGTTCACCTAGGTTATTACTAATAATCTCTAAGTCCATCACTTCCGATAGAGCCAAACCGGCAATTAAACTAAGTGGACTTCCTATAAGACCAAATCCACCTACCATTATTCGAGAGCCGCTTTTAACCTTTTTTACGGCTTCTGCGCATGTTATCAGCTTGCTCATGTTTTTTTATCCCTGCCTCTCCATCGACTTTTGTGGGTGTTAACCGTTTGGTAAAATAAAAAACCGAGCAAAACATAAATCTCTATAAAAAATGTCGTTTCAACGAACATTTCTTACACAGAGTTCATGTTTGCCCGGTTTTAATAAGACCATGGGAAGAGGTCATCTTCCCACTTTATTATAACCAAACGTTATGTATTCATTTGCTTCACATTATCCCAGTAACGTTGAACTGCAGCTTGAAAAGCCACAATGATTGCTTGCTGGGATGGAGCAAAATAAAAACTTTGAATTCGTTTAATCAGCTGCTCAACACCGTCTTCAAGACAGTAGCCTATCAGCAGTTTTTGAAAATAATTTTTTGTTAGTTCAGTTACGAATGTGAATTCAGCGCCGATAATCTTATGATCCTTTAGATTCACTTCGAGGACAATTCCAGCATGCTTATACATTTCATACATGGAAGTTCCCTGTGGAGCTTTTGCATATCCTGTAACAATCACCGTTTCCAGTGTTTGCATGCCCTAATCCACCCTTCAAAAACCCACTGAACACCTTTCTAACACGAGTATACGGGTTAGAATAAACAATGTCAATGCGAATATTTTAAATTTTTAAAAAAGTTAAAGCGCTTTCAATACCGATAAAGATCTTACAACTAATTATTTGAAGTTTTTACCAACCACGTTCCTGCATACGCGCTTCAGGAGACAGAGTTGAAATCTCAATACCTTTCATTGCAATTCCAAGATTTTTTGAAATCTCTGCAATTAGTTGATAGTCCTGGTAGTGGGTTGTTGCTTCCACGATAGCTCTAGCGAATTTTGCTGGGTTATCAGATTTGAAGATTCCTGAACCAACAAATACTCCATCAGCACCTAACTGCATCATAAGTGCAGCATCAGCAGGTGTTGCTACTCCACCAGCTGCAAAGTTTACAACAGGCAGGCGTCCAAGACGCTTAATCTCAAGTAGAAGTTCATACGGAGCTCCTAGCAGCTTAGCCTCTGTCATCAATTCATCTTCACTCATTGAAACGACTTTACTTACCTGTGCATTTACCTTACGGATATGACGAACTGCTTCTACGATATTACCAGTTCCCGGCTCTCCTTTTGTACGAAGCATGGATGCACCTTCACCAATACGGCGACCTGCTTCGCCAAGATCACGGCAACCACAAACAAATGGAACAGTGTAAACTTTTTTATTTAGATGGTACTCTTCATCAGCCGGTGTTAAAACTTCGCTCTCATCAATATAATCAACGCCCATTGCTTCAAGAACCCGGGCCTCAACGATGTGTCCGATTCGTGCTTTTGCCATAACCGGAATGGAAACAGCCTTCATAACTTCTTCTGTAATTCGTGGATCTGCCATTCTTGCCACTCCGCCAGCTGCACGGATATCAGAAGGCACGCGCTCCAATGCCATTACAGCTACTGCTCCTGCTTCCTCTGCTATTTTTGCTTGCTCAGCATTAACAACATCCATTATGACGCCGCCCTTTTGCATTTCAGCCATGCCTCTTTTTACACGATCCGTACCTGTTTTCATTGTTAATCCCCCTTTGATGATTGTGAACGTATTAATTTTTTTAAAAGGAAAACTCATATAATTCAATAGGAATTATCATTAACCAAAAGGCTTGGCTTCTAAAAATGTATAATATTACATATTTCTCCAAATCCTTTTTTCACTTAACACAATGCAATTACTGTGCCAATATTAAAAACGCCTATTTGCTAACTATTTGTGAAGTCAATATGCAAAATTTCTTGGCACTAACCTTGTATTTTTTGCACCTAAACTGCAAAAAATTTCTCTTTAGGATAAAAGAAAACCAGCCTCATTATATTTATGAGACCGGTTTTGCTATTGATTAATATTTAATTAGTGAGTATTTCTTTTTACCTCTTCTAATTATCGTAAATTGACCTTCAATTCGATCAGTGTCCTGCAATACATAGGTTGTATCGGTTATGCGTTCCCCGTTCACTGTAACCGCACCATTTGTGATATCTTCTCGAGCTTGGCGCTTGGATGGAGAAATTTCCGCTGCAACTAATAGATCAACTAAGTTAGCATCGGCTTCAGTAGCATTAAAGGATGGAACGTCTTTGAAACCCTGCTCGATTTCTGAAGCAGACAGGCTTTGGACATCCCCGCTGAATAATGCTTGCGTAATTTTAATCGCCTGCTGTAAAGAGTCTTCACCATGAATCAGACGAGTCATTTCCTCAGCCAAGGCCTTTTGTGCCTTGCGTAAATGTGGTTCTTCCTCAACAGACCTTTCTAACGCTTCAATTTCTTCGTGAGACAAGAAAGTAAAGTACTTCAAGTATTTCACTACATCTGCATCCGCTGCGTTAATCCAGAATTGGTAGAATTCATAAGGGGTCGTTTTCTTAGCATCTAGCCAAACGGCTCCACCTTCTGTTTTCCCAAATTTTGTACCGTCCGCTTTTGTAACAAGTGGAATCGTTACTCCATATGCCTTCGAACCTTCTGGCTGCATTTTACGAATTAGTTCAAGTCCGGAAGTAATATTGCCCCATTGGTCACTTCCCCCCACTTGTAATTTACAATTGAAATTCTCGTAAAGGTGATTAAAGTCCATAGCCTGAAGAATCGTATACGTGAATTCGGTAAACGAGATCCCGGAATCAAGTCGTGAAGCAATTGTATCCTTAGCCAGCATGTAATTGACGCCAATGTGCTTACCAATATCACGTAAGAACGTAACAATATCCATCGACCCTGCCCAATCATAGTTATTCACCATGACAGCACCATTTTCACCATCAAAGTTAAAAATAGCTGCTAGCTGCTTTTGAATCCCTTCAACATTTTTCTGTACAGCCTCCAAGGTTTGCAGATTACGTTCTTCACTTTTACCACTTGGATCTCCGATAAGCCCTGTTGCACCGCCAACTAGAACAACAGGACGGTGTCCATGCTGCTGAAATCTTCTAAGTGTTAAAAACGGCACCATATGTCCGATATGCATGCTGTCTGCTGTTGGGTCTACTCCACAATATAGAGAGATTTTCTCCTTACTAATTAAATCCTTAAGGCTCTCTTCATCTGTTTGCTGGTAGATGAGGCCGCGCCATTTTAAGTCTTGTAATAAATCCATTTGCATATTCCCTCCAAATTCTCTAATAAATAGGCTGTGTTAAACTAGGCTGTTGATTTGCGAACTTTTTATCACAGCACATCAAAAAAATAAAACAAAAAGCGCCCCTGCAAAAAATGCAGGGACGCATATACGCGCGGTACCACCCGGCTTGAGGAATGAATCCTCCAACTCGTAAAAATTAACGGTTTAGACCGTTCCCCGCTACTTCTTTTTCACGGAGAAAGCTCTGGGACGTAATTCACTCTTCTATTTGTGTCAGCTTTCACCAGCCGCTGACTCTCTTAAAACAGGGATAGAAGACCTACAGTAGATTCCCTTCATAGCTTGATTATGAAATTTATAACTTATAGAATTTTTACCATATTTTATACCTGCTGTCAAACAAGAACTGGTAATATCAGAAAATGTAGAAGTTTGTCATTTTTGCAATCGTCATTATGCTATAATATATGTGATTTTAAAAGAGGTGATTCTATGAATGATAAATTTCAAGCGTGGATAGAGAAATTAAAGTCCATAACCAACTTGTTTACCCATAAAAAAACAGTAAAAAGTGCACGTATAACGTACCATGTCTTTTGGAACCTTTTACTGCTGCTAATGACAGTCGTTATCCTTGGGGGAGCATTTGCAGGTGGTGTGGGCGCAGGATATTTTGCCTCGCTTGTAAAAGACGAACCTGTCCGATCTTATGACAGTATGAAGAAAGACATTTATAATTATACGGAAACATCGGACTTATATTTTTCTGAGAATGTCTATCTTGGAAAACTGCGTACAGATCTTGAACGAGAAGAAGTGAAAATAGACCAAGTATCAGATTATCTGGTAAAAGCAGTAATTGCAACAGAAGATGAGTATTTTTATAAACACAAAGGAGTTGTGCCAAAAGCAGTATTTCGTGCACTATTCCAAGAAGTAACCAACTCTGCTAATCAAACTGGCGGTAGTACATTAACACAGCAATTAATTAAAAACCAAATTTTAACAAACGAAGTCTCATTCGCAAGAAAAGCAAATGAAATTTTGCTCGCCCTTCGATTAGAGAAATTCTTTAGCAAAAAAGAAATACTAGAAGCTTACTTAAACGTTTCAACTTTTGGCAGAAACTCATCCGGTAAGAATATCGGCGGTGTTCAAGCAGCGGCAAAAGGAATCTTCGGAAAGAATGCCAGCGAATTGACCCTTCCACAAGCAGCCTTTATTGCAGGTTTGCCACAAAGCCCCTTTGGGTATACCCCTTTTACAAGAGAGGGTACTGTGAAAAATAATTTAGAACCTGGGCTTTCCCGAATGAAAACGGTACTAAAAAGAATGTATGATGGCGGTCATATTGATGAAAAGCAATATGCGGAAGCCTCATCCTACGATATCACAAAGGATTTTATTCCTGCAGGGATCAACCCGCTTGAAAAATATCCATACTTATCATTTGAAATTGAAAAGCGTGCGGTTGACGTACTGACGAATGTATTGGCGAAAAACGAAGGTTATGAAGAAAAAGATTTAAAGGAAGATGAAAATCTTTATTATAAATACCAAACATTAGCCAAGCAAAACTTAAGACAAAATGGATACGAAATTCACACAACCATTAACAAAGATATCTATGATGTCTTTCAAGTTGTAAAGAATAACTACTCTAACTACGGACCTGATAAACCTGAAGAGAAACAGGATCCAGAAACTGGGGAAACCATTACTGTCATGGAGCCGGTTGAAGTCGGTGCTATGCTAATCGAGAATAAAACAGGGAAAATCATCAGTTTTGTAGGTGGAAGAGACCATAATAAACAGGAGCTTAATCATGCGACTAGCGCTGTCCGCCAAAACGGTTCGACGATGAAGCCCTTACTAGTTTATGCACCGGCCATTGAATTGGGGAAAGCATCACCAGGGACACCTTTACCGGATGTAGCTTTAAGGCTCGAGCCTTCCATTTCAAGACCTTGGCCTCTCAACTATGATAAAAGATACAGTGGTATCACCTCAGCAAGACATGCACTAAAAAAATCTTATAATGTTCCTGCAGTTAAACTTTACAAAGATATCATTGACCAGCAGCCTGCAAAATATCTTGAAAAAATGGGTTTTACATCTCTAAGAAGTGAGGATTATACCAATCTCTCCACCTCTATTGGGTCATTGAAAAATGGTGTAACCGTTGAAGAAAATACCAATGCGTTTGCTACTTTTGCAAATGAAGGTAAATTTGTTGATGCTTACATGATTGAAAAAATCGTCGATAAAAACGGTAAAACCATCTATCAACATGAAGTGAAGCCTGTCGATGTATTTAAACCACAAACGGCATTTTTAACGCTTGATATGATGCGGGATGTAATCGGACCTGGCGGTACCGCAGCTGCTATAAATAGTAAATTGAAGTTTAGAGCAGATTGGGCAGGTAAAACAGGAACAGGAAACGAGTTCATTGACTCTTGGTTTGTTGCTACCAATCCAAGCGTATCATTTGGGATTTGGACAGGCTATGACACGCCAAAATCATTAAATAAGTCTTACTCATCAAGAACGAACAACCTATGGGCTGAATTAATAAATGCAGCTTATGATATTAAACCAGAGTTAATAAACCCAAATGTACAATTTCCTGTACCAGCTGGAATTGTAAAACGCTCATTTTGCGCCGTTTCAGGTTTATTACCTTCGGATGCCTGCTCAAAGGCAGGTTTAGTTGTAAGTGATTACTTTAATGCGGAGAATGTACCGACAAAGCGAGATGATAGCTTAATTGCAGGAAATTATGTGAAAATTGGCGATAAAAAGTATCTTGCATTAGATTCAACACCAGCGGAATTTTCAGAGCAAGGGGTTATCCTAAGTCCTGACTTTATTTCACAAATGGTTGGAAAGAATTTCAACAATCCAAGCCAGCTAATTCCTAAGATGGAGCGTTGGGGTAAGATTCTTGTTCCTAATGATAAAATTGTAGATAATGGAAAAGCGCCAGACGGCGTGACCCTATCACTTTCCGGTAACAATTTAATTTGGAGCGCACCAGGTGATAATGATATTGTTGGATATCGAGTATATCAAAATGGAAAGAAGGTCGCGAGCATCAAAAATGGTTCCAGTCTTTCCTTTACAGCTTCTAACGGTTCATACCATGTAACAGCTGTAGATATCGCAGGGAAGGAATCCGCGGCTTCGAATAAAGTAGAGGCAGGTGTTATTAGTACACCTACACCTACTCCTACTCCTACTCCTACTCCTGCACCTCAATAAAGCAAAATAAAGGAGCTTGGATATGAATCCAAGCCCTTTATTTTTTTGATTCGCTTTTTTTATTACTTCTAATTGGATAGAGTGCTTTTTCAAGAGTAAGTAAATTCTTTTCTGTTATTTCTGCTTTTCTAGGGATTGGTTTATACATATCCTCTGGGTCATCCCAGGTAATAGGAAGATTTACTGGTGCTTTTTCTTGCCAATAATCCAGCCAGTCCAGTGGTAAACTTCCATAACAGTTTGAGTTTTCAGTCATTTCCATCCATACAAGTGCCCAAGCCCTTGGAACGACCCTCCAAATATCATATCCCCCTCCGCCGACTGCAATCCATTTACCACCGCAATATTGATGGGCAATTTCATGTGCAAGCTTAGGAATTTCACGATAGATTTTCATCGTCGCTGATAAATGGGTTAAAGGGTCATAATAATGGGAGTCAGCCCCATTTTGAGTCAGGATGACATCTGGTTTAAAAAACTCAGCTACTTCCTTTAGCGATTGAGTATAAGCATGAAGCCAGGATTCGTCCTCTGTAAATGCATCTAAAGGAATATTGAAGGAATAACCGTATCCCTTTCCTTGGCCTCTCTCGTTCACATTACCGGTACCAGGGAACAAGTATCTTCCCGTTTCGTGTATGGATAAAGTACAGACATCGGGATCGTCGTAAAAGGACCATTGTACACCGTCTCCATGATGGGCATCGGTATCAACATATAGAACTCTTGCATTATATTTATTTTGTAGATATTTAATGGCTACTGAACTATCATTATATATACAAAATCCAGAAGCTTTTCCGCGAAATCCATGATGCAATCCACCTCCCAGGTTAAGGGCATGAACTGCCTGTCCTGTCATAACTTGATCGACAGCCGTAAGTGTTCCTCCAACTAAAAAAGCGCTTGCTTCATGCATATTAGGAAATATCGGAGTATCCTCCGTACCTATCCCATAGTTCTCAGCCACATGCTGTGGAAGTTGTCCATCCCCTGCCATCTTTACAGCATCAATGTAACTAGGATCATGAACAAGGGCAAGTTCCTCCTCTGTTGCCATTCTCGGAGGAACTACCTGATGATTGTCCAGGACATTTAATCTATGTAATAAATCTACAGTAAGTTTAAGTCGAAACTGATTAAATGGATGATTACTGTTGAATTTATATTTTAACAGTTCTTCTGAAAATACAAATGAACATCGATCGGTCATAGGGAAACACCTGGCAGATTTGGCCACAGTACGTCATAGCCAGATTGTTTTAAATCCTGGATAAGCAAAGTAGGATTCATCGTTTGCAATCTGATGACAAGTATTTTGTATTGGTCATTCTTTTTATCAGGATAAACGAGTACACTTAAAATATTTGCTTTCCGATTCTTTATCAAACTAGTAATATCACTAAGCTTTCCTGCAAGATTAGGAACCCTAATTTCAATTTGAGAACCTGGTTGATGGGCACCTGTCAACTCAACTAACGTTCGGAGTAAATCAGTTTCAGTCACTATTCCAACTAGTTTTCTACCGTTTGTAATCGGCAGGCAGCCAATTTTATGCTCATAAAAGAGTGCTGCAATTTCCTCTACAAAATCAAGCGGATGACCCGTGATGACGTCCTTTTTCATTATGGTGTCTACAGGGTTTTGCAAGTCCTCTACATGTTCGTTAGCACGGAATATAGATGGAGCAGCATCGCGAATATCAGATAAAGTTACAATACCAACAAGTTGTTGTTCTCCATCAATAACAGGAATATGGCGAATTTTTTTCGTTTCCATTAATCTCATTGTCTCAGCAATTGAAACTGTTGGTGTAACGGTAACAATCTCCGTTTTCATTATTTCCTCTACTATCATCCAAAAGCCCCCCTCAACCTAAATTTCGTATTAATACATAAATCGATTCATAAAACGAAGCCGGTCAAACCGTTGAATTGTCTCTACATCGACTCTGTTGCCAATTCTAGCCATAAGGCAATTTGCCGGGTGTGAACATATCTCAGGGTCATCCGTTGCATACCATTGGAGGGCCCCAGCATTCATCATTTTCTCCATGATTTTCCGGTACTCCCAAACATTTAAACCTGTTCCTTTTAAATCCCAATGCCAATAATATTCTGTCGTAATAATTAAGTAATCCTCCATGGCATCATCCATCATAGAAACAATGAGGAGATTCTTTCCTACCGCACATCCTCTAAATTGAGGAATTACCTCAATAGCACCTAATTCAATTAAATTATCCATTTTGTCTTCCGACCATCTTTCAAGAGGATCTGGAAATAGGTAGGTCACATAACCAACAATGGTATGATGATGCCTAGCGATAATAATTCTTCCCTCTTCAAGCTGTGCGATCCCTACTAGCGCTTTATGCTGCTGCTCTGGGGGACGAAAAGCGGTAAGATGTTCGTGAAACTCATAGCCAGCAAGTTTATCTGAGGAAATAGGACCTTCGATAATTAAGTTTCCATGGGAAGTTTTTAATTCTTTAGCATTGTACGTTTTTCTGTGTTCCATCCCTACACCACCTGAAAAATCATTCGCATATCTAATTCTATTATACATAATTTCTATCGCTTTTTAGCCTCTTCCCACAATTTTCTGTTTAATTAGAAAATGATGTGACAATTTACCGAAATTGATAAAACTTTTTTTAAAATTGAGAATAATTACTTTTTGTACTATAATTATCTCATACTAGCATAAGGGGGAAATGGAATGAAAGTGGAAAAGCTGCCAGTAATGCAAGGAGAGCATAATTTAGCAAATTATGATGAGAAGTATAAGAATTTTAGTTGGGAGGAGACTGAAAAGGAATTCTCTTGGCATGAAACAGGACTTGTTAACATGGCATACGAAGCGATTGACCGCCATGCAGAAACTTTTCGTAAAAATAAGGTAGCCCTTTATTATCGCGATAATTTCAGAAATGAAAAGTATACTTTTAAAGAAATGAAAGAGCTTTCAAATCAAGCTGGAAATGTTTTAAAAACATATGGCGATGTAGAAAAAGGAGACCGTGTTTTTATTTTTATGCCTCGCTCACCTGAACTATATTTTACTGTATTGGGTGCCATTAAGCTTGGTGCGATTGTCGGGCCGTTATTTGAAGCCTTCATGGAGGGTGCCGTTAGGGATCGTTTACAAGATAGTGAAGCAAAGGTCTTGGTCACTACCCCTGAACTGTTAGAACGTGTACCTGTCGATGAGCTGCCATCATTAAAGCATATTTTCCTTATCGGCCAAAATGTTGATGAACAAGGACCTTATATTGACTTTTTGAAAAAGTTCGAAGATGCAAGCAACAAGTTGAGAATTGAATGGGTGGACCGTACAGATGGTCTCATTCTTCACTATACTTCTGGTTCAACAGGCAAGCCTAAAGGGGTACTGCATGTACATAATGCAATGATCCAACATTATCAAACAGCAAAATGGATACTCGATTTGAAAGAAGAAGATGTTTATTGGTGTACAGCAGACCCAGGCTGGGTAACAGGGACATCTTACGGTATTTTCGGACCATGGTTAACTGGAACATCAAACGTCATTGTTGGCGGTCGTTTTAGCCCTGATACTTGGTACAAAATGATTGAAGACTTCGGTGTCAGCGTTTGGTATAGTGCTCCGACCGCATTCCGGATGTTAATGGGCGCAGGGGATGAAATTGTTAAGAAATACAATTTAAGCAGTCTGCGACATGTACTAAGTGTTGGAGAGCCGCTAAACCCTGAGGTAGTAAAATGGGGCGTGAAGGTTTTTAACAAAAGAATCCACGATAACTGGTGGATGACGGAAACAGGTGCACAGCTTATTAGCAACTACCCATGTATGGAAATTAAACCAGGTTCGATGGGCAAACCTATTCCAGGTGTAGCGGCTGCGATTGTTGACGACCAAGGAAATGAACTTCCACCTTACCGCATGGGGAATCTTGCTATTAAGAGAGGCTGGCCATCCATGATGTACACCATTTGGAATAATCCTGAAAAATATGATTCCTACTTTATGCCTAGCGGATGGTATTTTTCTGGCGATTCCGCCTATATGGATGAGGATGGATACTTCTGGTTCCAGGGACGGGTGGATGATGTTATTATGACGTCTGGAGAACGCGTTGGACCATTTGAGGTAGAAAGTAAGCTTATTGAGCACCCTGCTATTGCAGAGGCTGGAGTAATTGGAAAACCTGACCCTGTCCGCGGCGAAATTATTAAGGCTTTTATTGCGCTAAGAGACGGCTATGAAGCTACAGATGAACTTAAGGAAGAAATCCGGAATTTTGTTAAAAAAGGTCTTGCTGCACATGCAGCACCAAGGGAAATTGATTTCAGAGATAAGCTTCCGAAAACAAGAAGTGGTAAGATTATGAGACGTGTCTTAAAGGCATGGGAACTTAACTTACCAACAGGTGACCTGTCTACAATGGAAGATTAAAAAGAAAAGCGGAAGCGCTATGATCAAGGCGCTCCCGCTTTTTTTTAATTCGTTGATTGACGGTGTTCGATGCGATGTGGAAGCACAACGGTTTGTTCCTCTACCTCTTCTTTGTTCATTAATTTGGTGAGTAAACGCATAGCCACCGCTCCGATATCGTATAAAGGCTGAACGATTGTGGTCAGCTGGGGGCGAACCATTAATGAAAGCCTTGTATTATCTGATGTGATTACTTCGAAGTCTTCAGGAATTTTATATCCTTTATCCTCGGCACCATGAACGACACCAAGTGCCATTTCATCGGAGCCAACTAGTATTGCTGTTGGTCTATTAGGAGCCTCTAATAATTTATCGAATGCTTCTAATCCAGAGTCATAGGTGTAATCACCTTCTACAACAAGTGAATCATTAAAATCTATTCCTGCATTTGCAAGTGCCCGCTGATATCCCCTTAGTTTTTTGTGGATATTTCTTGGCTCCTGTAATGGACCTATTACAAAGGCGATATGCTTATGACCTTTTTCAATAAATTCATTCACTGAGTCATAAACAGCTTGTTCATAATCGATGTTAACAGAAGGAATCTGTTCCGATTCTTCAATCGATCCAGCTAAAACAATCGGAACTGGTGACTTTCCAAATTCCTCCACATGTTCTTTTGTAATATTTCCACTCATGAATACAATCCCATCCACTTGTTTCCCCAGCATTGTATTTAATAAGTGTAATTCCTTCTCTAAGTTTTGATCGGAATTGCTTAAAATAATATTGTACTTATACATGGTAGCGATATCTTCGATCCCACGAGCCAGTTCTGCAAAAAAGATATTTGAAATATCGGGAATGACTACCCCAACAGTCGTAGTCTTTTTACTAGCCAATCCCCTTGCGACAGCATTAGGGCGGTAGCCAAGTCTATCAATGACTTCTAAAACTTTTTTTCGAGTAACAGGTTTTACATTTGGATTTCCATTGACTACACGTGAAACGGTTGCCATCGAAACATTTGCTTCCCGGGCAACATCATAAATTGTTATATTCACGTTAACACTCTCCTTAAACACGATACGTATTTTCTTTTATTTTACAGCATTTTCAATAATTTAGTCATTGTGATATAGTAAACAAACTTTTTTATATGTATTTAATCATACGATAAGAACAAGCAAGTCGCAATGATATTTGTTCTCATTTTCACTTTATTTTCACTTTCTTATAAAAAGAAACCTTCTGTAAGACATTAACGGGTTACGTTTTAGGGTGCTCTCTTATTAAAAGACACAAGAATTAACGTAGGAATTGGGAGAAGTCTTTTCTTTATTTATCAAGGTTTCTACGAAATATCATTAAATTTGACATAGCAATTGACCTCATTATATATAATACCTCTGTCATTTGCTGTGCCGTTTTGAGTACCAATTTTTTTGATCTTTATAATCTGGTCGATACAAAGCTGCTGATTCCTATATCTAGGATCAAGAGGGGCCGCACTTATCAGTTTGGGGATCAGGTTAAGTACCCGAGCGATTAAGTCCGTATAATTGTGTAAAAAGAAAAGGGGTCATTTTTATCCTACTTGGCTACAATGTTTAACAACGACGA